>PBGL02000002.1 GCA_002718995.2 Methanobacteriota archaeon | reverse complement strand
ACCATGACGACCACTCAGACGACGAGGACGACCATGACGACCACTCAGACGACGAGGACGACCATGACGACGACCATGACGACGAGGACGACCATGGCGATGAGATGTGCCACAACACAGACACTCACGAGAACTACGAGTCGACCGAGGAGGACTGCGAGGCCGCTGGCCACGTCTGGATGGGACATGAGGACCATGACCTCCCAGAGATCCATGCTGACCGAGTCGCACACGCCCTTTCCTTCCCTGAGGAAATGGTCTGCTACGATATTAGCACTCATACTGTCAATATGTCCCTTACGACTGAATCCGACTGTCAGGCTGCTGGCCTGATGTGGACAGCTGCTAACAGTGGACCTGGTGGAGACGACCACGATGACGAAGAGATGACTCCTGAGATGGCTCTAGAGTCCTTTGATTCAAACGATGATGGATCTTTGTCATGGGGAGAGTTCTGGGCCGCTTGGACGGCAGAAGACGATGGAGACGACGACCATGACGACCACGACGACCACTCGGACGACGAGGACGACCACGACGACGACCACGACGACGACCACGATGGCCATGATGATGACCACGAAGTAGAAATGTCCGCATTGATGGAAATTTTCAATGAGAGCGATACAAACATGGATGACCTCCTAGACGTCGATGAACTCGAAGAATTCATCCACGAAGTTATGGAATTAGGAGGAGAACACCATGAAATGGGTGCCGTTGTAATCCACATCGAGGTAGAAGGCGATTACGGATTCGCTCTACCCAACGATGTAGAGCTCTATATCTTGATGGGAGAGGGTGGGCACGACGACCACGACGACCACGACGACCACGACGACCACGACGACCACTCGGACGACGAGGACGACCACGACTCGGACGACGAGGACGACCACGACGACCACGGAGACGAGATTGAAGCCGATGAGGACGAGGAGGCATTCGACTACGACCCACACAGCTGGCTCGATCCCCTGTCATTCAAGGAGCAGGCCAACCTAGTCATGATGAAATTGACTCTGACGTTCCCCGATGGGGCCGATGTATTTGCAGATAATTATGAGACTTACTCATCACAGCTAACTCAGCTGGACGACAGCTTCGAAGCCGCATTAGGCGAGCAAGGCACATGCGTCTCAGGCGGACACGACAAGACGATCGTGGCTAACCACAACGCGTACTCGTACATCTCAGTGAGGTATGATATCGACATCATGACAGTGCACGGACTGGATCCAGAGGGAGAGCCCTCTCCAGCCGAGGTCGCAGAGGTTGTAGAGCACATCAAGGACGAGGGGATAACCGTTCTCTTTGTCGAGGAATACACCGATCAGACCGCTGTACAGAGCATCGTCGAGGAGACTGGTGTGGAAATTCAAATCCTATACACCATGGAGATGCGCCCCAGTGACAGTGAAGACGACTACATGTCGATGATGAACAAGAATCTAGGGAACATAGTCAGTGGAATCGGATGCTGATAATCGGAGATAGCTTGTTCCAGTGAAAACATAGGGAGTGGAGAAGATATGATATTGGCTGACTTTATTCCGCTGATATTTGTCGGATCCATTTTCTTTGTTCTCACCGCATATCTGGGGGTCGAATATGTCAGGGCTAAGCTTTCTTGGGAATAAACAGTCATTTGATTGCAATAACTTGATTCCTCTGAGACGGTATCGCCTCATTGGGTGAGAATCATGGCTACGGACATTGTCGGTGGAATCCAGTTGGAAGAATCGATACTCGAAGTCTTCGATCTGACAGTAATCCGTTCCGGTAATGTGATCATAAAGGACATCGATCTTACTGTTCGAAAGGGAGAGTTTGTCGGAATAGTGGGGCCTAACGGCAGTGGAAAGACAACATTTCTACTGGCTATTCTTGGTATTCTGAAACCGCAAAGAGGAACCGTTTTGATTTACAAAAGTCCACCCATGTCCAGGAGACTACACAAGAGGATAGGGTGGGTATCCCAAGCGGCAGCAAACCTTCCTCGAGACATCAGGATAACAGTTCGCGAACTGGTTAGATTGGGTACTCTGAATTCCAGCAACATGTTTGATTGGTCGGACAATGGCCGTCGTGAGAAGGTGGATAAAGCAATCAAAATGGCAGGCCTACAGGATGTAGAAAATACCGATATTGGACGCCTCTCTGGCGGTCAGAGACAGCGCGCCGTGATCGCTCGAGCATTAGCTACAGAAGCTGACTTCATCCTACTCGATGAGCCCTTGGTCGGCATCGATCGTGATGCAAGAAACTCTCTTCTGAAATTATTGGACAAGCTCTGCCACGAGGAAGGAAAAACGATTCTGATGGTTTCTCACGATTTGACCGCGATACGCCAAACGGCACATAGGATGATTTTCCTCGAAGAAACTATTCGTTTTGATGGCCCCACAGAGAGCTTCCCCGATTTGGAGAAACTCGCCGATTTGCGGGGCATTGAACACGTTCACGCGGAAGGGCATGATCACCAACATGATCAGAAGGAGGGGAAGTGATGGGCCTAGGTACTGCGATTTTGGAGGTCACTGCCCCTTTGATGGAATTCTTCGCACCTCTGATGCCTGGTGAATTCTTTCCATATTTCTTCACCATGGAGATGTTCCAACGAGCATTGCTTGCAGCGATATTGGTCACGATAGTGGCGGGTTTCCTGGGATCTTTCCTCCTGATTCGCAATCTCGCATTGATCGGGGACGGACTGGCTCACGTTTCATTCGGCGGGGTTGCTGTGGGAATTGTTCTCGGTTCCACATCTCCTTTGTGGTACGCACTAGTGTTCTCTGTAACCGCATCCATAATGATCTATGAATTACAATCAAGGGAAATTCTCACCGGGGACGCTTCAATCGCAATTTTCCTTACTGGGATGTTGGCATTTGGACTTGTGATATTGCGTATTTCAGGAGGGGGGATAACGACTGATATCGAAGGCTATCTGTTTGGAAACCTTCTGCTGATCTCAGAGAATGACCTAGATCTCATTGCATACATCTGCACCATATCAATTGTGTCGTTGCTCTTCATTCATTCTCCTCTGCTTGCAACTACCGTTGACCCCCTGTCCGCTCGAGTCCAAGGACTCCCTGTTCGTGGCATCGGCCTGATATTCAGCGTCATTACTGCAGCAGTGGTCGTAAGTATGGTGCAAGTGGTCGGCACCCTTCTGGTCACAGCGTTGCTGGTGACTCCAGCGGCCACTGCACAGCTGGTAGGCCGTAGTTTCAGAAACTGTCTTATTTTGACGCAGATATTCGGGCTGAGTGCTGTCATGCTGGGCCTTTACTTCTCTGCAGAAATGGACACCGGCAGCGGTTCAATGATCGCATTGGTCGCCGCTACCATATTTGCCGTGGTCGCAATCTTACAATTTGTAGTAATCAAGAAAGTAATGATGCCAAGGGACATTTAGAATTGAAACTCGTCCATCACAGGATATTCTCAATGATCTCTTCCATATTCTGACCCCTTCCGCAATAGTAGCACCGCACCTCTATTGGATCACGACTCACCACCCTTAGCTTCTGTGGAAGCGGCTCCATCTTATTCTGAGTGATACAGTTCCAAAAAGTACACCTAGCCACATTCAACAGCTCCTCATTCAGCTCTACGACCCTCTTCTCGGCGACTCCGTAGTTCCTGATTATCGCCACACTCGCTTGGGGCGATATTAGAGCAAGCCTATCCAACTCCTCCTGGCTCAGCTCCAAGTCCTCAATCTTCAGAACGTCCTTCCTCCCCATCTTGTCACTTGGCACGTTCATCACGAGGGAGACGGGGTTTGACCTGTTCGTATCGACCCTGAGCATCCTGATCACCTGGATGGCTCGTCCAGAGGGAATATGATCTATCACAGTGCCATTACAGATGGCCGTTACTCTTCTCATCTCGCTCATTACTTCACCTTCTTCGGAACTTTGACGCCCAGGCATCTGCAAAGTAGCGCCATTCTCGTAGGAACCCCGTTGAATGCCTGTTGGAAGTACCTAGCGTTCTCGGTATTGTCAAGGCTCGGATGAAGCTCGCTTACACGAGGGAGTGGATGCATCACAATCATCCCATCCTTGGCCCCCGACATGTCCGATGAATCGAGCATGTATATCCCGGCGACCTTGGCGTACTCATCTTCATCGGGAAACCTCTCCTTCTGAATCCTGGTCATGTAGATGACATCGGCTTCCGGAACGACTCCGGCCAAGTCACTGGTTTCGACTACCTCCGCTCCGTGCTCCCTCAGATCGGATACTATCTCAACAGGCATCTTGAGCCCCTCGGGCGAGACCAGGGTCAGAGTAGCACCAAACCTAACCAGGGCATGAGATAGGCTGTGAACGGTCCTCCCGTACCGCAGATCCCCAACAAGTGCCACATTGAGTCCCTCCAAAGTGCCATGAGCCTCCCTGATAGTGAATAGATCCAGCATCGTCTGTGTCGGATGGTTACCGGCCCCGTCACCCGCATTCAGTATGGGGATTCCAATCGCATCTGCGCTGTACTGGGCTGCACCTTGCCGCGGGTGCCTGATAACTGCCACATCTGCGTATCCATCAACCATCTGCATAGTGTCGAAGAGAGTCTCCCCCTTCGCCACTGATGTTCCTACCGAGGTGAAATTCAATACTGATCCTCCAAGCCTCTTCATGGCCGACTCGAAGGACATTCTAGTTCTTGTCGAGTTCTCGAAGAACATGTTTGCTAGAACCTTCCCTTCCAGCAGCGGAAGGTGAATATCTCCTTTGGCGACCGGAACTAGTCGTTCCGCATCATCAAGAATAGACATGATTTCCTTGTTCGTGAGATCATCCATTGTCACGACGTCAGACATCTTTCTCCACTCGACCCGGTAGTGACTAGGTCATATGTGTTGTCATCGACGACAATAGTAACCTGACGCGATACCGTCGGCTTGATGTGGGGTGTGCCACCCCCAGTATTGATGATAATCAGTCGGACACCGCTTCGCGTGTCGTTCTGCGGAGGTGGAACGGACCTAGACTGGTTCTCAAACTCCGAGCCCTCGGGAGGCATGGTAACCTCAGCCGCAATGGACAGGCACATCCATGTCACAGTGAACCGTAGATTCGATGATTTGGTGAGGGTTTCATACTCAAAGATGGAGCTTGTGGATGATTTCGAGGATATCGAGCACGAGCTTGTAAGGGAGTCAATGAGGATGACCGGGGTGACTTCCGGAGTGGAGATCACGACCATCGCTGACATCCCTTCAAGAGGAACCGGGCTCGGCTCGTCCTCTTCTGTCACAGTAGGGCTTCTGAATGCCCTACATGCCTACGCGGGACGCGACCCATCTCCAAGGCAGCTTGCCGAGGAGGCCTGTGAAATTGAGATAGGCATACTAGGCCAACCAATAGGAAGGCAAGATCAATACGCGGCCTCATTCGGGGGGATAAACAGTATTTCCTTCGGCCAGGGGGGAACCGAAGTGACCCCTCTAGACATACCCTTGGAAACCAGAAATAGAATTTCCGAGGAGTTCACCTTGGTATTTACTGGGATGACAAGGAGCGCGAGCGCCGTTCTCGGCGAAGATCCGGAGGATGAGGAGGATAAGATTTCCAGGTTAAGAGAAATCAGAGGGCACGCTAATGTTGCAAGAGGGATGCTTGAGTCAGGAGACCTCTCAGGACTAGGAGGACTCTTGAAAACGACATGGGAACTAAAGAGAGGTATCTCAGCCAGCGTCAGTCGTGACGACATAGATCAAATTTACAACCAGATAATGGGCAGGGGAGCGACGGGGGCAAAGCTCCTTGGCGCAGGAGGAGGAGGCTTCTTCCTAGTCCACGGTAACGCTGAGATCAGGGAAAGCCTAGGTGAACTGGGATTGTTGATGATCCCTCTAGGAATAGACGAGCACGGTTCCACCATCATACACAGGGGTTAGACAGATGAGTTCCAAGCCCAAGGCACTCGCAATAGTCTCGCTGATGCTAATTTCCACCATTCCCTTGATCGCATCGGCCCACGATGAGATATCTCCCCTCAATGACCCATTTTCTGAACTCGACTCTGAGATCTCTGACCTTCTTTTGGATTGGCAGATACCCGGGGCCCAAGTCTCAGTCATGCACAATGGATCCCTGGTCTTCAACAAGGGATACGGAATCTCCGCAAATGGGACCGACGAGAATGGCAATTACTGGGACTCACAGGTGACGGTCGACTCGAAGTTCAGGATAGCCAGCCTTTCCAAGGCGGTTACTGCCGCAGGAATCCTTACTCTGGTCCAGGATGGGACAATTTCCTTAGATGACAGAATGGTCGATTTGGTACCGCACCTGATCCCAACAGGACTAGGGGGATGTGACTATCCGAATCACCCGACATCGTACTCTATTGACGATATCACGGTCTCAATGCTGCTGAACCACCGCGCTGGTTTCGACAGGGACGGTAGCCCGAATTCCGACCCCACCTACTGGCATTGGAACTCATGGACCGGATCTTGGCAGAATGACGCCTGCATAGACAAGCAGTCCCTGATCGACGACTACGATAACGGTAATCTAGCTCCCATCAGTATGGAAAGAATTCTCTCGGAGTGGCTTCGAAGGCCATTGGACTTCGAACCCGGTTCCAGATACGTCTACTCAAATATCGGATATCAGATTCTAGGTCAGATTATCGAGAACCAGACTGGGATGGGATACGAGGAATATATCGTAGAAAACGTTCTGACGCCCATGGGCATAGAAAGTATGTCCATCGGAATGACCATGCCCGAACAGAGAGATGAGGACGAGGCCTCATACTTCGACGACTACAACAGCTGGTGTCACTTTCCGAGTGGGCAAGACGATGACGGCGACCCCATCTTCCCAATCTCCCCCGGGCCCGATTGTGGTGCATTCGTAGTTGAGGAGAAGGATGGTGGCGGGGGCTGGATTGCCACGACCTCAGACTATGCCAAGTTCATCTCCCACATTGATGGGACCATAGAAAACGAAATCTTCGAGAACCCCTTCGATTTCTTTACCCAGAACTCTTACGATACCTTCGATCCTTGGTATGGTAGCGGTGTTTATGTTCTCAGCGATGACGAAGAGACCTGGCAGCACTGGGGAAGCTTCTCCGGATCATCGACCAACTTCAGGAGGGAAGTCACGGACTCCGGGGAATCGGTGGTTCTCGTCATGTTCACCAACACGCGTCCAGATGGTAATTGGAAGAATGTCAGGGAGAACGTAATCTCAGATGCGATGATGGCCATCGATTACTCCAATGTGACTCCCCTAGGTCAAGACGGATTAGATCCATTTCCTTCCCAAGTTGACATCCAGGGACAATCGCACCTTTCAATTTCGGGGGAAATAGGGCCCGGAGCTCAATTCAACGCTACATGGTCCGCAAGCATTACTATCCGTGATGAGTACGGAACTGACCTTCTTCCAAACCAGTCCCTCGGCTTGAGGGATCAGATTGACCAGCATCTTGGAAACTCGGATCGAACACTGGACTTCTCAGAGGTCTCAGCTTTCGCTTCACTGGTAGTTTCTGCTAGGTCTTGGCTCGACTCCGAGACTGGAGGCTGCTGCTCTTTCGACAATGAGCCGATGCAATCAGCTCTGGGAACTTCGGTATTCGTAACCCCTCCAATGACCGGTTCGGTTGACATCGAAAACGGAACATGGGGCTGGAACGAATCAGCCTCTCTCGTGGCTCAGGCCGACACAAGGTCAACTAGGCTCCTAGACCTGCCAAGGTCAGGCTCAGCTATCGAGGAAGTCCCTCTCACAATATCGCTACCTCATCCATGGGAGTTCAGGTACAGTGCGATGCAAGAAATAATCGAGGGTACGCCCAGTGAATTCACAGTAAACAGGGGACAGGCTCCCGTTTACTCGGACATCAGAATTTCGATAGATGAAAATCAGCCCCCTTCCATTACTGCCGAGAGAGTGGGTGCTGCAGGATCTTGGTCGATGCCACTTGACTCTCCAACTACATACTCAGCATCGTGCACAGATAGTGCTCTGGAGGACCCATCGGTAATCTGGGAATTCGCCAACAATGGGACCTTCATGTTTGAATCAAGAGAAACCGAGCAGACAATCGTCCCTTCCGAACTAGGGTACTCCGCGGGAGACGTAGTTTCCGCAACAGCGACATGCTCGGACAGCTTCTCTTCCACTGTCTTCTGGCACGAAAACAACGTTGTTGACGGCTCTGTGCCAGTCTGGTACGCCCACTTTACTGAGATTCAGTCAGATGGAACCGAGGTCATTCATGACGAGACTCAGAGTAATATCCGAGTCAGATCAGACAGTCAGCTGACTATGAACATCACCTCAACAGACGACTTCGGGCAGCCAGTTCTGATCGAGGTAACCTCAAACAAGTCTCAGGGATGGAGGCACTTCTCAAACGATGAGCTAGGCTTCACAGACAGGTTCTCCCAGGGTAGCCAGATCAATGGTATGCACCTGAATGTAAGCGAGCGTCATGAATCCAAGGAAAGGAGTGTATGGGAGCTTGTGATGACTGTTACCGACGAAGCGGGCAACAGTGATTCAGGTGCGTGGCAAGTCATGGTTTTGGATGGCTCACCGCCCACGATAATACCTGAGATTATCGCACAGTCAGTACCTATTTCCCCCGACAATCCCGCAAGACAGGGCGATGACGTCGTACTTTCCCTCACAGAGTCATTCGACGACATAGACTCGATTCATGACCTAGTCTGGATGGTTTCTTTGGATAATGAGAAACTAGTGGATAACGGAACTTGGGAAGACGCTGAGAAGGTACAACTCCCAGCCATGGAAACTGGTAACCACCTATTCGAGATAGAGTCGTGGGATTCGTCCGGAAACAGGGGGTCAATATCCTTCTACCTGTCCGTAGCCCCTGCTTTCGGTGTTGAAATAGAAGTTCTCCAGCAGAACGTTATCGGGGATCAGACAGAGGGTCAGACAGTCACGTTCATCGTAACGATGCAGAACTTAGGCGCCACGACCGCATCTGGAAGGTTATGCAACTCCGCAAACTGCACGGATTACGTAATGATCCCAGGGGCCACCGCTACCTCCACCGGAGTCTTCAGCGCCGAGCTTAACGTGTACCTAGAGGAGATCGGGACGTACAATCCTTACTTTGAATGGGTAAGCTCGATGGACGATGATGCAGGGGTTCTGGAGTTCGAGGACGCCATAAGTGCAAAATCCAAGATGGTCTCATCAATCAGCAGTTCCACACAGGCTTTCTTGGCGGTCTTGGTGACGCTTACTCTCGCTATCTGGGGGGCAAACCGCCTGTGGGGGCGAGACTCAACCGGGCCTTGAGGCAGTCAAACACCCGCGAACCTCTTGAGAGGGAGGCACCGCTCAATTGCCATGGTGCTGCTCCCGGACTACCCGCAGAGGGTGATCAACGAGCATAAATTGAGGGTTGAGAAGTTTGCTCTGTTAGGCCTACTGATCCTGGTTTTCGGTGGTGGCTGGTGGCTGTGGCCAGCAGTTCAGGGAGAGGCGGAACTCATCACTAGGTCAGGACCGGTAGCCGCGCTCTTCATCTCAGCCATCTTGCTCTCCGATCTGATAGACTATGGCCCAGTTGAGCGAACAAGAGTAGGAGTAGCATCCAACATAGCATGGCCTGGAATAGTGGCAATGGCGATGGTGACATCCCAAAAGGAGACGGCAACCCAGGACTCATTGATTGCTTCCGCGATTCTGCTAGCTGTGTCGTTCGCATTGTGGAATTCCTCCTATCCGACATTTGACAATTCGATATCAGCTCGCAGGCTAAGGGGTCTAACTAGCGCAGTCGGATTGGCTATCGCCATAGCAGTATTGGCTAATTCGGAGGCTGGATTGATTGCATGGGCCGTGACTATCGGGCTCCCAGTCGTATACCTACTTCCTGATCTCATGGCCAAAGACGATGATCATGATGAGAGGAGGCAATTCGCCCAGGCTATCGAGGAGGCAGAGACCAGAATGATGAAACTGAGAACCGAAAACTCAGGTCTTGAACAAGCTGCCTCACTGATCAAGAATGCAAGGGATGTCGGATGGCAGGACCCAGAGAAGGGGTTTATGCTCATAGGGGAGGCAATGAGGGAGTCCGAGAGGATTATCGCCATGTCAGTAGATCTGGGAGATATTAGGGAGGATTCGCTATCCTCTGTGACTAGTGCAGAGGGGGTGACCACCTCTGCCAAGGGGCCACGCAGAGCCTTCGAGCAGGGGGAGAGGGAGGCTGAACTAGGCTCCCTCAGGGAGGCCGAGGTACTCTACAGAATTGCAAAGACGAAGGCTCAGGTGGTTATCGACCACTGGGAGAAGGCAATGAATTCGATCAGGGAAGGCGAGGAGGCGATATCCGGGCATACCGGCCAGGCTGCGGACTCGGTCAGAGGCCTCCTTATGGCAGCGAGGGAGGCTATGGAGGCCGAGGAGCCACTGGAAGCAATACAGATCGCCTCAACAATACCGGGACACCTGGAAAGCCTCGACTCCATTGAGAAAGAGGCTACTAGAGCCTTGAAGGAGGCTGAGCAAGCCCTTTCCGCTGTCAGTGATGACATCAGCCACGACTCGAAGGAACGACTCAAGGAGTCAAAGGACGCCTTCGACTCAGGTGACTTCTCCCTTTCAAAGGGAATCTCGGAGAGCATCTCCAGGGACATAAGGGGCACATCGGACTCGATGAAGGAGGTCCAGCGGGCCCTCAGACAGAGGAAGCAACTGGAGTCCAGATTCCCTAATGGGGGGGACTGGGAATCGAGACTCCAATCGATTTCAGGAATGGCTGACTCCGGTGACTGGGATGGAGCGTTCGAGAGTCTGGGATCACTAACCAAGGAACTGAGGGACTTCGAGTCCGAGAGAGAAGACGCGCAAGAGCTACTCGACTTCCTGAACAAGGAGTGGGGATCTATGAGGGCGAGACTCGACTCAGCAGGGATAGCCCCTACAGATGATGGAAGGAAGAAATCTGAGAGACTGCTAGCCGAAGCCGATGCCTATCTCTTAGAAGGCGACATACAGGCATGCCTCTCCTCGCTCGGTGAAGCAGACTCGGAAATAGAGGCTCTGAGAATGAGGACATAGGCCTCTAGATGTCTGAGTAGTATTCCTGGGCGGCTTCCTCCAGATCCAAGGATGCAGCGGATTCGTCGATAGTCAGGGTGACTCCATCCCTGCGAATCCCGAACCCGTCCACGAAGACATCAAGACAATCGGTACCTGAGTAGATAAGGTTCGAAAGAACCCTCCTGCTATCCTTCCCTCGAGGCCTCATTCTGATATTGTTGAGATCCCAAGTTACCCAATCTACTGATCCTTTCGTAGCCAGTTGCCACGTCTCTACCGGGTCCAGTATGCTAGCCTCCCAATGGTCATGCCTCTGAACTAGGCTGGCCGCCTTGGCCTCCGCACGCATGTCGAGCCCATTGTTGCTAGCCGCACCATCTGTACCGAGGCGAACATCAACTCCCGACTCTATCATCGCGGGATATGACATAGTTCCACCACACGCAAGCTTCTGGTTGGAAACCGGGCAGTGTACTGCATGCGCACCGTGCCCGGCCAGTATTCTCATTTCCTTCTTTGTGACCCATCCGCAATGTGCGCAGACGGTCCCCTCGGTGAAGTAGTCGATAGAATCCAGGTACTCTATTGGGTACATCCCGGTTTTTTCGTGGCATTCGGCTACCTCGCTCCTAGTTTCGGATGTGTGTATGCTCAGCCTAGCTCCCAGTTCCCTGGACATCTCGCTCGCCTTCCTCAAGACCTCCTCCGTGCATGTGTAGACGGCGTGAGTTGCTATTCCATACTCGACTCTTCCAGAGCCAAGTGGACCGGCCCTTATCAGAGAATCAAGCTCCCTAAGTGCCTTGCCACTGTCGCTGTCACCGTCCTCGGGTGGAGGCCAGTCTGTCGTAGGGCCACAGATAATGCCCCTCATCCCAGAGTCGGCCACAACGGGGGCTATTGAGCCCGGAAAGTGATACATATCGCATGCGAAAGTAGTTCCTCCAGCGATCATCTCAGCCACAGATGCCCTGGTTCCTATGGCTGCTAGCTTTGGTGATAGGTTCCTCTCACTTGGGAAAATACTGGTCTCCAGCCATTCCATCAGTCCGAGCCCCTCTCCCATGCTCCTGTTGAGTGTCATAGGAAGGTGGGTGTGCCAGTTCTGAAGGGACCTGGTGATGAGTAGGTCACTTCCGTCGACCGTCTCCAGTACGTCTTCATCGCCATTGCTCAGGCTATAGGAGCCGTCGGCATGGAGAAGGAAATCCCCTTCCCTGACTATCCCATCATGATCAATGAGGCGAGTGTTCACAACCCTGCGACTACCCGACTCCATGGTACCGCCTCAGGGATATGGCATCTCAAGGTTCTCATGCTCAGTTACTTCTGTTCTGCGGCCAGAATGGTATCAGTCTCTGCGCTAGGGACTGTAGGTTACGTGTCTGTATCCATACCTTCCCGTTTCCGTTGAATTCCAAGACAGCGCCTTCACCGCCAAGCCAGGCTGAACCAAGGCCGCCTACCTTGGACAAACGGTAGGTGAGCCCACCCGTGAATGCGACTACGTGCCCGTTGTCAACAACGATTGGGTTTTCCTGATTCACCTCGATTTCCTTGATTGCTCCGTATGACGTGTAGTATACCTTGCCAGGGCCACTCTCGCAGAAGGCCCTCAGGAAGAACGCCCCCTCCCTAGAGAACAGGGCCTTTGCCCCCTGGAACTTTGTGTCTGTTTCGACATTCGGAGTGCAGGCCATGAATGAACCACCCTGCATCATTAGTTCCTGCCCGGGAGCAACATCGAATTCCATGATGTCACCAGGGGCTGCTGGCGCCATAGATACCCATCCACCAGCGGATCCCGCCGTGTACGTGTTGACGAAGAAAGACTCCCCTCCAAACGCAGATTTAGCCATGCTCTTCAGAAACCCTCCTACGCCACCGGAACTCATCCCTGTCTTCATGTCGACGCCTCTCGATTGGGCAACCATGGCCCCAGGCTCAACCTTGAGTGACTCTCCAGGCCCCAAATTAGCGGTCATTAGCGTGAATGCTGGCTTGAAATCGTACTCTACGTCCATATCTCCCGGATAGTGCCATTCTAAATAACGCATTTGCCGTTAAGTGAACTGATCTTCACCCCATCCGAATTCTTCATCCAGGCCTCGATCAGGTCCCCTTCCTTCATGGGACCGACTCCCTTCGGAGTCCCCGTCCATACGAGGTCGCCAGGACTCAATCCATACCATTCCTCGAGGTGACTCATTACCGATTCGAATGAGTGAACCATCAAATCTGTTGAGGCCAGTTGCCTGACCTCCCCATTGACGGATAGGCAGATTTCCATCGGCCTAGGGTCCCAGGGGGACCAAGTGCCTAGGACCCCAGAGCCCTCGAACCCCTTGCCCTCCAGCCATGGCCACCCCTTCTCCTTGGCTAATGTCTGCCTAGTTCTGTTAGTGGTGTCGCACCCTACGCACATCTCCACAGGCTCTAGATTCTCTCCGAGCTTGATTACCATCTCGACCTCGTGGTCTATGTGCTCATCAGCACCGAGCGCAATCACGTTGTTCCCGCCATCGTCTGACTCGACGTGTGCAGTGTGCGGCATCAGGAAGAATCGGGGGTAATCAGTGACGTCACCCTTGATCTCCTTAGCGTGCTCAACGTAGTTCCTGAATACGGCCCATCCTACTGCCATGTACATCGCAAGTCCCCCAATCCCATTATCACATCGATTACAAACTCAGCAGGTTGAAGACATACACTCTACCGAGGATTACCGATGACGGAGGACCCATACCGAGTTCTAGGTGTCTCCAAGGACTCCTCAGAAGCTGAAATTAAGAGGTCCTACCGGAAGCTAGCCAGGCAATATCATCCGGATAGGAATCCAGATGATGCAGCTGCGGAGGAGAGGTTCAAGTCAATTCAGACGGCATATGAGGAAATTGGCACTGCAGACGCTAGAAGGGAGTTCGATGAGAGGAAGAGGATGGAGGAAATGTTCCGAGGGGGCAACCCATTCGGAGGGGGCAACCCATTCGGAGGAGGGGTCGACTTGGGGGATATTTTCTCACAATTCATGGGTGGTCGTGGAGCTCCTCGGCAGGGATTCTCAAGACAACCTCGGCCTTCAGCCAGACAGACTCCATCAGAATTCGAAACCACCAAGGGTGCGAATATCGAGTCTGGGCTCGATATATCACTGGAGCAAGCCACCTCCGGAACAGAAGTTCGCTTCAGCCATCGAAGACTTAGAAGGTGCGATAGGTGCCGAGGAACCTCATTTGGCACCTCCAAGGGATGCACTGCATGCAATGGCAAGGGAGTGCAGACCAAGGGAAGTACGCTAACAGTCAAAGTCCCTCCGGGGGCGATCCATGGTCAGCAACTAAGACTCAAGAACATGGGTCACGAACACCCACATGGCGAACCAGGGGACCTACTGATCACCTTGAGGCTCGACGCCGAGGAGGGCAGGAGATGGGAGGGGGGCAGACTAATCCAAGAGGTACCGGTCCCTATCACGACACTACTCCTTGGGGGAAAGGTCAGGATTATGACACCTGCAGGTAAGAAAATCGAGATTGGTGTTCCCGAAGGGACGAGAATTGGAGATAGGCGTAGAATCCAGGGTCATGGCCATTCTGGCGACCCACTGGACATCGAGTTCGTTCTTGACGAACCAGACGAACTCACAGACGCACAAGCAGAGGCATTGGGTTCTCTGAGAGAAACAGGCCTATAGCCCCACACAACCAATGAAATACAGGTCTTGCAGGAGAATCTACTGTGCGGGACTTCTCAAGCGTTGCTGATACACTAATCCCCCGTCGGAGGAAGGTGCATGTCGCTGTCGTATTGTTCACGATAATGATGGTACCTGGGATAATTGCCACTCTGGAGCCCATCGACATCGAGTCATACGATATGGAATCGCCAGAGTTGGACGCGAATCTCGTTCTGAGGGAGGAATTCACTGCTGCAGGGAACATCTGGGGATTCGGAGTCTTCGTGAGAGACCCGTCGTTTTTCGGTGAAAGTGACTCGAACGTCAATATGATTGCAGACTACCCCGGAAGGTCATCAGGAATCACTAGTCCCGCAGGAGGAATCCTGAATCTGACCGTGCTGAGGGAGATCGATCAAAACGCCAACACACTTCGAGAGCACGAGATTTCACAGTTCTACCTTCCAATAGCCTCTGAGATTTCCGGAGACCCAGCCATTGGGATTCTTGACCTGGCATCTGATTTTAGATCGTTCATGTCAGGCGAGTCCTCTCTGACACAGCCAAGAATCAACCCATACAAGCTGGCTACGACACTCGACATAGAGGAGTCTACTGATCCGGCCCCAACAAATTGGACAGATTGTGGGGAACTCGAATGCCTAGAATTCGATGATCCAAACATCACTCAGGATCACATAGACCTTGCAGCTCACAGGATGGCCAACAATAGCAATGGAGCATTCCTTAGATTCCTCTCTAACGATCGAGCATTTACCCCAGACCCTTCTAGCCCCGTGATTGGACCGGTCGGACACACAATAGCAGAAGACGGCTCCATATCATCGGAGTTGTGGACCAATGGCAGGTGGTCCGCATCAGCAGCATGGCTAATCGTCAATTTCGATAGAGACGAAATGCAATCCAACGGTTGGACATTCTCCTGGAAGAACGCCACAGCAGAATTTGGATACGACTTGGAGGGCCTCACGCTGAAAACAGACCCTGTTAGGTACACAGTTGACTACTGCAGGTCAAGAGAGGAAACGGGCGCACCACTATGTTCTGTCGAATGGCTGTATCTGTCCCTGGAGGAAGACCTCAGGGAGAGTGACGACAATGTAGTCACTCTGATGTTCGCGGAGTCAATAAACGTCGAGATAAACAGGGAACTGCTCTCTAGTGTCTATCTGGTGGTGGCGATGTCATTCGCCGTAGTGGCCTTGCTCTGGATTAACCTGAGGAGGATTTCAGATGTCGCTATCGTTTCCACAGCACTGGCCCTTTCTTTGGCTTGGATGTACGGGCTGATTGGTTGGGCGATAATATTCGGACAGAAGACTGGGTTCGAGTTCATTTTCAGATCCCAATTCTCCAACCTACTGCCCATATTGATACTGGCTCTTGAGATAGATGACAGCCTCCACAGCCTCCACAGGTACAAGGAGGAGAGAAAATCTGGAAAGTCTCCAGAAGAGGCTTCCCGGATGTCAATCAGCAAGGTCGGCCTCGCAATCATGCTGACATCCGTGACAACAATAGTAGCCTTCTCTGCTAATCTTTCCTCTGACATAGCTGCGCTAAGGTCGTTCGGGATAGAGGCCGGAATAGGTGTACTGTGTGCCTTCTTCCTCACAGGTCTGTGGGTCCCTCTTACCAGGATGGATGTAGACATGTGGCTAGACTCGAGAAATAGATTACGCGAGGAGCCACAAGATACGCTTCACATGATCCCAAAATCATGGCTTTCGGCGGTAGCAACTAACTCAGCAAAATTCTCGCCTCTGGTAATTGCAGCTTCAATCCTAGTGACATTAATTGCAGTGCCCATGATGCTTTCATTGGAGGGCGATTTCCAAGTAGAGGACTTCGTCGAGGAGGAATCGGATCTAGCTATTGGGGTCAGTCTGATAAATGAGAGATTCAGTGATGAGGGGGAGCCTGCATACATCCTCATTGAAGGGAATATATCCAATCCAATGATTCTCTCTGCGATGGAGGAACTGAGGCAGAATATGAATTCCCACAGTGCGGATGAACCAGATCAGTTCACAAGATCCCCAAGTGGGGACGTCGAATTACTTGCGATAGATCAGATGCTATGGTATCTCAGGGCCGCAATGGCATGGAATCAAACCCCCTTCGAGGATGCAGGATGGGACTTCGACTCGTCTGACGGGGGAATCGGATGTGAGACCATTGTCATCCCCAACAGAGACTTCGAGTTCATCTTCATACCCTCGACAGAGGACAGCAAATCACTGACGTTTCTTTATGGATTCATGCTAACTAGGGGAATACCGGCTAGTGGAGGGTATCCTGCCCTCTCGACTAGCATCGTCGGCGAATTCCTTCAGGTAGAGGGCGATCTTGATTTCGACAACCCCTGGCTGACTAATTCAGGTAACACTCCAATTTACCCAAGGACCTCAATGCGCTTTGGCATCTCCAGTCCAGAGCAATTCGCCCTCGTAGAGCCAGCTCTGGCCCAACTGGAGACTGACATGGCCCCCTTCCAGAACCTGTCATCTGGTAATTTCAGAATCAGAGGGGACCTCGCTTCCGCCTTCTCGGATGAAGAGTACCCTGTAACATGGGCGATACCCACAGGCGAGCCAGTGATCAGATTCGTAGCCGCCGACTCGATGCAGGATGACCTCCAAGGGACGATACTACTGGGACTAGTCCTTTGTTTCGTTACATTGTGGTGGGGTTACAGGGAAGAGGAGCCAATAATGCAAAGGATCGAGATGTCTAGAGATCCCCAATTCATCAAGCGCGTGCTTCTCAATGCAACTATCCTATCGGCCTTCGCGTACTTCCTCATGGGCGCTCAATACGCACTCCCTCTAGCGGCCCTATCTCTTGTCCTGTCCGTTGTGTGGGGCAATGACGCGTTCACCTTTGCAGCAATCACAACTACTCCAATAAGCATAGTCATAATATGGCTTTACGCGCTAGTCGATGTCTTCGGTTATGGCCTAAACATGGTAACTGTGTCAATAGCTGCCATTTCACTGGGAGTCGGCATAGACTACGTGATTCACCTTGTCGAGAGATACAGAGAGGAGACCTACAATGGAAAAGACTCGATGAGCTCGATAGCGGTTGTTGGAGGGGCGTCTGGGATAGCCCTGTTTGGTTCGGCCGTATCCGATTTCGCTGGATTCATGGTCATTAATCAGTCAAAAATGGGCTTCTTCTCCACTTTTGGGTTGTTCTGCGCAATCATGATTGGACTATCCCTGATTGCTAGCATGGTGATTGCCCCTGCGATGTTGGGAATGTTCCACCGCAGCTCAAACTAGGTGACCAAAATAAAATTTTGACTATTAAGTGACCATCCAAAACGAGATCGCCGCCGACAAGGTCCCCAAAATCACCGATTGAATAATTATCACCCAGCTTTTGCTTCTGCAAGCAGCGGCGACCGAGTCATCAGCGTGCTTCTTCCCTCCCGAAGAAGACTCATGCGTCCCCATGAATCCGTGATATACGCATACTTGTGTCGTAGACTCTAGCAGGACAAGGAACCCCGCCGTGAAGAATCCGAAAATAATTGCAGCCGTCAATGACTGATGATAGGGTAAAAACTCTGGTAACTCCCCTCCGAAAAAGAAGTATAGATTGATGACAAGACCTAATGAAATTAGTAGAATTCCACCATAGAGCCTATTTTTCCTACCGGTTAGGGAGATATTCCTAATCTCAGCAAGGGACTCCTGCACCACACTACCTCCAAATTCCAAGAGAGTCTCTAAGCGCAGACTCAAGGTCTTTGTGCAGGAATTCATAACCAGACTCTTGGAGTCTCATGGGGTGTACTTTCTGGCCTTCGATAAGTAATGGCCCTGCCAGTTCTCCAAATAGTATCTTCATCGCAAATCCGGGGATCGGGGCAAAGGCGGGACGTCGGAGAACACTGCCAAGGGTCTTCGAGAATACCCGCTGAGTCACTGGCTGGGGGGCAGTCATGTTGTAAGCCCCCGAGCAACTCGGGGTCATCATGAGGTGGTGTATGGCATACACTTCGTCATCCAATGATATCCATGACATCCATTGCCTCCCTCCGGCGAGTGGCCCTCCTCCTCCCATCTTCCAAGGTAGCAGCATCTTTCCTAGGGCTCCTCCCGTTGCGGAAAGAACAATGCCATTCCTGAGGTTAATGACCCGTATCCCAGCATCCCTAGCTGAATCGGGAAAAGACTCCCAATCGATTACTGTGTCCGTTAGGAAACCACTGCCTGGTGCGCTAGCCTCATCGAGATCCTCGTCTCCCCTGTTTCCGTAGTACCCAATTGCGCTGGCCACAATGAATGTCTCGGGCTTTTTCTCTAGCTTGCTGAGGGTTTCTGAGAGCAGCATAGTGGACTCGCGTCTTGAATCCACAATCAGTTTCTTCCGCTTCTTACTCCATCTCTTATCTCCTATCCCAGCACCACCTAGGTGAATTACAGCATCAAAGCCCTCTAAATCAGAGGATTCCAGAACTCCCTTGTCCGGGGCCCAAAACAGCTCCTTTGCCCCTTCCTTTACTGGCCTTCTTACTAATCTCCATACATCATGTCCACCAGTATCCAGAAAGGCGACTAGTTGGGTTCCAATGAGGCCCGAGGAACCCGCAACCAGAATCCTCTTTCTACCCTCATGGGCGAATTTGGAGTGCTCCTTCATGTCTCTCTGCAATCTCAGTTCTCTGGCTTTGAACATCTTGGAAATCCTGCCTCTGACTAGCATACCACCGAGGATCCTATCCGCTAGGTTTCCCAGTGGGCCGAATGGAACCTGGTAGGTAACCTCGTCCCTAACAGTTGTCATCCCTCCTGACTCGACTAGGTTGTGATCGTGATTCCACGACCAAAAGGGCCCTTTGACCATCGTATCCGAGAAGTGATGTGGTGGATCATAGNCCGTGTGCTCAGCTACCCATGTCATCTTCAGAAAGGGGGCACCCGGGGCAGGGAAGCGAAACACTCTCTGCGACCCCACCTCAAGGGAGTCATCAGCTCTAATTTCCTCCGCTACCTCCCAAGGGGGCATCAATCTCCTGAAAGACCCCTCGTGCTCAAACCACTCGAAGGTAGAGTCAATGTCAGCATCTACTACAGTCTCGTGTGTGTACCTGTACATCTTTTCACCTCGGAGGACTTCTCGGGATTGGTGCATCCTCTGCCCATCTCGAGAGATAAGCGTCTAGCTTCAGCTTCCTCTTGGTATTTGCAGATGACATGTAACGAACCTTGCCAAAAATCGGCCTCTCAGGACCCCATGCCCTGTCGTGCCTACCCAATACCCAGAATATCCCAGTGTAGGAGTTCGGATCCCTGCCATCGAGAGCCCATCTGTCATTGATTCTAATCATCCAATCAGCTGCAGTCTCTGGGTCTGGTGACCATTCTAGTATCCTCTTTCCCCAAAGCATCCTGAGGTAGTTGTGCATGTGACCGGTTCTGAGTAGCTGCCTTTGGGCGGAGTTCCAAACTTCATCCTCAGTCTTGGCCCCCTCTATTTCTTCAAACGTGTATCTGGTCCTTTCATCGTCCCTGTGGTCATTCAGTGTCTTTTTTGCCCATCTGGGTATCGAATCAAGCGTATTGTGATCTCTCCTGAAGTGGGCGAAGTTGAACCCCAACTCCCTCCAAGTGATTATTTGATCGAGGAATGACTCAGAAGACTCTGATAGTCCCCACCAACCAGATCTTGAGCCTCTCCCGGTATCTTCTATGCACACTGAGTCATATGTCCAATTCTCCTTATCGAGAACCGCTTTAACAACCCTGAACGAAGAAACATGTCCGTAATGTAACCATGGAGACAAGCCACTTACTGCGGGGTTTTCTGCGTCATTCCTACCCTCTGAGTAATTCTCAAGCCTCCTTTCTATGAAGTTCTCGAGTATCGAAATAGCACTGAAGTAGCCACCCCGAACAGAGTCAACTGGGAACACCTCGTGATCTATGTCCAATGGCTCCATGGCCTTTCTTCCCACACTTCCGCCCTCTGCAACCCTCCAAATCCACTCGAGGGGTGGGAACTCAAGATCAAGCTCGTCCACTATTTCCGAGAACCTGGACATGTCGAATGAAATGTCTATATCGACACCTTCCATTGAATCTTCATCAGGGAAAGTAGACANAGCACGATGGAGACTCTTCTGCATATGCTTCCTGAATGAATAGGCCGTTTTGTGAGCTCCCTCAGCATATCCCATGGGCAATACCCCGTTTGAGTCTACTGCCTCCACACTGACCTTGCATGTCCGACTTGCTCGTTCCATCACCCAGCGAGGAAGGTAAGTGGGAAAGTCGTCAATAACCACCGCGCATGCCTTGGTGGAGAGCTTACTTAGCATCCCATCGCCAGAGTCAATATGATTCTCAATCCATGGGACATACGAGATCCCCTTCTGCTCGAAGACTGATTTGTTATCCACCATGCCCTGGACAACGAATGTCAGAACTCTTTCACTGGACCACTCATGCCTTGTAGAAATACACTCTACCACCAACAAAGGTTTTCCTAACTCTAGACTGATCTCAATCGCTCTGTCTAGAGCGGCGTTGTAGTGATATCTTCTGGTTGCTGTCATCCAGTAAAGTACGAACTCTCCGGACGTATTGATGTGCAAGTCGTTGAGGCTACGAACCCTCGGTGAAACAACCCTCACCGACCTCGGGCCTGCATCAACCATGCCTCCTTCTACGTTCATGCGCATATAAGGCGGTGTTTTCTTGCATGCCATATTTCAAACACTCATTCATAACCTCCCATGCAAACCGAGAGATATGACNATCCAAGTCAAAGAAGGTGCCGAACCAGTAGAAATTGAAGCAGATGCCTACCTCCCAACGGAGTATGGAAACTTCAGGGTCAGGGTGACCCTCGACAGCAAAGGAAAGGAGCACGCCTTACTCTACACTGGAGACATATCTAACGGAAATGCTCCATTGGTCAGGATACATTCAGAATGCCTGACAGGAGATGCATTCGGTTCTATGAAGTGTGATTGTGGCCCTCAATTGCAATCGGCAATGAAGAAGATTCAGGAGGAAGGATGCGGAGCAATTGCTTACTTGAGACAGGAAGGAAGGGGTATTGGTTTACATTCTAAGATCCAGGCTTACGCTCTGCAGGACGTAGGCTATGATACTCTGGATGCAAACCTTGCTCTAGGCCTCCCGGCCGATGCCAGAGAGTATGACATAGCTGCCAAAATGCTCAAGGAAGCGGGAGTAGAAAGGGTACGTCTGATGACAAACAATCCACTCAAGGTCAAGGGCCTCCGAGACAATGGTATCGAAATCGACACCAGGCTAGAGCACATCACCGGAATCTCAACTGAGAACGTAGATTACCTGTCCACCAAGGGTAAGAGAATGGGCCACATACTTGACATATAGGCATTTTTTCGGAAAATCGGAGGNAATAACCATGTCGTCAATGATAGGAGAGAAAGCACCTGATTTCTCACTGAGCACAAGCGATGGCGAGGAGTTCAACTTCAGTGATCTTGAGGGGACTTGGAAAGTTCTCTTCTTCTATGCCAAGGCCGGCTCCCCGACCTGCAAAAGGGGGTGTCTGACATTCAAGGAACAATACGAACTGTTCCGTTCGCTAGAGCCACCGGTTGAGATTATCGGAGTCAGCCAAGATTCCGTGAAGCAGCACAAGGAGTTCAAGGAAGAACTAGATCTCCCATTCACTCTACTTTCTGACCCTGACAGGGATGTTGCTGAAATGTTCAAGGTTCCAGTACACCTAGGGTCATTTCCAGCAAAATCATCTTTCGTAATCGGACCTGACAACACCATCCATCATGTCTACGATTGGCTATTCAGGCCCAGGAGGCACGTAGCCAAGATTCTGGATTCTCTAAGCAGCATAACTGACGGCGGTAGATCTTCTTGAGCTGGACCCAGATTCTTACAGATGCAGGCCTCTCCGAGAGGGAAGTCAATGCACTAACTGTCCTGTCTAGGAATCCCAATATCAAGGCCAGTGAGCTGGCAAAGGAGCTTGATACTACTAGGCTTGATGCCTACAACTCTCTGGAGAGGCTACAGAGAATAGGCCTCGTAACAACCACTGCAGACAGACCAATGAGGTTCTCCAGCCCTCCACTCGACCATGCNGTGACTCATCTCATAGAGATCAGAAAGGAGCAACTCAANCGCATCGAGCAGGGCCTTGGTGACATAAAAAGTGGAGCGAAGTACTCTTCTGCGTCCACGGAATCATCCACCGATGACGAACCCAAGTTCGCCGTGTTGAAAGAGAGAGTACACATAATGAAGAGAATAGAGAAACTATCTAATGAATCCGAGAATGATATTGTTCTCACATTGGGTAAGTTTGGAATCCTACATCTCTGCCGAAGCAGTGCCCTACAGGCAGTCAATGAGGCCGCATCAAGAGGGGTGAGGGTGAGGGTTCTTTCCCAACTCGAAAGGAGAACGATAAGATTCTACAACGATCTCCACGACTCCATCGAAGTCCGCCATTCTGACGACTTGGATGCTCANGGNGCTCTTGTAGACGACTCCGAGGTCGTTCAATANCTAAACATGGAGTCCAATCCCGTTGGCAGAGGCAAGAATGATGCCGCTCTAACTGTTGAATCTGAGTCCTTCGCAGAATCTCAGAGAAATCTCCTGGATACGATTTGGGACGATGCAATACCCTACGAAACAGCNTCNAAGAGATTCACTGAAGAGAGAATAGTAGATCCACTGAAACTTACCATTGACAGTGGTTCTTTCCTCGAAAAGATAAGACAAGTCCTACAGCTATCTGATGACATCCCCGAAGGAGATACCCCATTCAACCCCGATGCTTTCCTAGCATCNGGTCTCGAAATCAGCGATGCACGCAGAAGCCTAGATTCGGGAGGGATTGAGGCGTTGTCAGCCTTCGGAATCGACGTAGACTCACTTCTGAGGCAGGTCGGCNATAGGGTTGGAGAGGAANTGTCATTCTCCCTTAGGAGTATAGAGGGAAACATCGAGTTCCTGAATGAGATGATGGACTGGTGGGAATATGCGGGGTTGGGCCAGCTTAGCTACGATATCGACCCTGAATTCCACATCCTAGTCGAGCACCCGCCCAAGAGAGCTGACGGCCTCCCGATTTACTCTTTGGATGATGGGATTATAGAAGGCGCTTTGATGTCTAGGTACCCTCCCGAATCAGGAGTTAATGTCACGAGAACCGCCATCGAGGACGGCAATATGTCGGTGAAATATGAAATTAACTTCAACAGTTAGCCTTCGGGTAACATACATCACATTATATTCACAAGTCCCCGCCTGAAATTGTGCGTCTATTGAAGTTCATACTCTTCATGAGGCAGATTACTAGGAAATCTCCAGCAAATCTGGATTGGATTCAGAATCAAGGCCTTCTAGCAGTCAAGCTTTCACAGATTTTCGCCCTAAGGCCGGACATAATTAGCCTAGAAAAGTGTAAACAGCTACAGACCCTATACAGCAACGCATCAACTATTCCCACTGAGGATGTCTTCGGCATACTAAGGGAGAAGGCACCAGATTCCTACCATGATGGAATAGCATGGTTCGATGTAGAACCAATGGCTGCAGCATCAGTGGGCCAAGTCCATAGAGCCAAATTGAAATCCGGCGAAGATGTAGTTGTCAAGATCATCAAGGAAGATCACGAAAAGAAGTTCATGAGAGACGTGAGGAGGATGAGTAGATGGCTAAGGATTGCTATGGTATTGTCACCCAAACTCAGGAGAGTGGGAAATCCAATCGCCCTACTTGATCACGTCCAAGACTACACACTAAGGGAACTCGACTTGAGAAACGAGATCAATGGTGCGGCAAAACTCCAGGCAATCAAGGAAGACCTCTCCAGTGACTTCCCAATGCCTAGGCTGCGATTCCCAAAATACTACCCGGAAATGTCCAACAGGCACGTATTGGTGTCAGAACTGGTATCAGGAGACACTCTCGAACAAGGAATAGAAAAATCAAGCCTGAAATGGACCGATCTGCTCGAGTTATTCAGAATCCATGGTGCTTACATGTTTGGAGTTGGGACTTTCCACGGTGACTTGCATCCCGGAAACTGCATTCTAGACTCAGGTGGAAACTTTGTTTTCATCGATAACGGAGCCATATGTGAGACGCCAAGAAAGGTCAGTGAGTCCCTGTTCAATTTCTTCTTCCATCTTTCATCGGACAATAAAGAATTGGCCTTTGAAGCACTCATTTCACTAGCCGAGAGAAGGCCTAAACCAGCGGATGTCGAGAAGTTCAAGATGGAAATGCACGAAATATACCGTGACTTCGAAAATCTTAGCGTTGGGGAGCAGAGTTTGACAGAGGTAATGATGAAAACAGTAAGAGAGGCCGTGGAGAAGGCAGGGGCAGATTTTGGGGAGGAGGGATTTCCGATTATCCGCTCACTCATGTACATGGATGGGCTGGTGATTAGAACTCATCCAGAGGTCAAGTTGATTTCCGAAATGGGCCCGTCGTTGATTGAATTTAGGGATGGACTGGGACTGGGTGATTGAATGGACAAGCATTCTGACGTGATTGTGGTTGGTGCCGGACCAGGTGGTTTGGCGTGCTCTATGCTGTTGGCGAAGGCTGGAATCAAGGTCACTATCCTTGAGAAGTCCGATGACGTCGGTGGAAGGACGAGGGTCTTCGAGAAGGACGGCTACAGATTCGACAATGGACCAACCTTTTTCCACTATCCAGAAATCATCGAGGAGATTTTCGAGTCAATTGGTATGGACGCCCGTGAGGAGTTAGGACTAATCCCATTGGATCCCAACTACCGTTTAGTATTCGGAGCCGGAGGAAGCCTGAATGCAACCACTGACTTAGATGACATGGTATCACAAATAGACGATCTGTGCGGTGAAAAGAATGCCACAGGTTTCCGGAGGTACATCGAGGACAACCGGAAAAAGCTGAGAATGTCCAAGAATTGCCTAAATACACCTTGGAAAGGCCCAATGGATCTTTTTAGCCGTAGGGCACTCAGAGTTTCTAGGGTCCTGAAGCCATGGAGGAGCGTCTCTTCGGACCTTGCCAGACTATTCCCGGANGAGAGGATGCAACTGGCAATGTCGTTCCAGACAAAGTATCTGGGAATGAGCCCATTCCAGGCTCCGAGCCTATTCACGATTCTCGCTTATCTAGAGTACGAACACGGAGTTTTCCACTCCGAGGGGGGCCTTGGGACAATAACCCAGAAGATGGGCCAAATTGCAAGGGACCTGGGAGTCGACATCAGACTCAACGAACCAGTTAGNGAATTTGTATTCGAAGGAAAGAAAGTCGTGGGCGCTAGAACAGATGAGCAAACATACTCAGCGGACAGATTCGTAATGAATGTCGATTTCGCAACTGGGATGAAGGGACTAATACCGGACGAATTGCGTAAAAAGTGGTCCAACAAGAAGTTGGACGAGAAATCGTATTCATGCTCTACATACATGCTCTACTTGGGAATAGACAAGTTGTACGATACCCCTCATCATCAGATATACGCCGCGAAGGACTACCAGAAGAATTTGAGAGAGGTAACCGAGCACAAGGTAGCTTGGGACGATCCATCAATCTACGTTCAGAATGCCTGTGTCACAGATCCCACCATGGCACCAGAAGGACACTCGACGATATACGTGCTTGTTCCTGCCAGCAACTCGCATGATGGAATCGACTGGGAAGAGATAAAGGATGATTATATGGATGTCATTCTGAAACAGATGGAACACCTCGGNTTTTCAGGAATCAAGGAACACATTGTCTCTCAGACNATAGTTACGCCAGATGANTGGGCATCTCGGGACATATACAAGGGAGCAGTNTTCAATCTCGCNCANGGNCTCGACCAGATGCTCTGGAGGAGNCCTCAGAATAANTTNGAGGAGCTNGAGAGACTATACCTAGTTGGGGGCGGAACACANCCCGGAAGTGGACTTCCAACCATTCTTGAGAGCGGCAGAATCTCGGCCAAGATGATATGTGCCGATATGGGGATAGTACCGGATTGGAACGGTACAGAAACTTGGTTTGANGATATCAGAAGGCCAATTATCAAATCAAATAACTGACGAGGCTCCACCATGGATGTGTACGATGCGTCATTTTTCTTATCAACCGCTTGGATTGGTCCATTTTGGATCCTTATGCTGTTATATCCGGAAGATGATAGAACTCAGAGGGCTATGGAGGGACCTTGGTTCTTCGTCGGCCCAATAGTGATATGGTTCGCAGTCACACTGTCGGATCCGACTGCTCTTTCAGATCTCCTCGGCGATATGATGTCGTCCCAACCGCTCGAGGCACTTGCGACCCTTCTAGGTACCAAGGCAGGGGCCTCGGCCGCCTGGGCTCACATGGTGGCAGGCGATATTTTCGTGACTAGGTGGATATGGAAGAGGAGCCTGCAGATGGGAGTCGATCCCTGGATAAGGACATCATCCATATTCTTCGCCGTAATGCTAATGCCAGTAGGTATAGCAATGCATATCGCCTTGGCGCGCAACACCGAGTCTAACGCGTAAACTCTTGAATCCGGACCTCTTGGAATGGTCATGGAGGCGCATGTGTCGCTAACCGCAATAGAGAGGAGCGACGAGGACTGCATCCTCAGATTCGCGGACGGCGCTTCTTTCAGAATAGGTTACCTCAGCATAAGGAAGCGTTGCCAATGTGCCAAATGCAAGCCTAGGCAAGCAAATGAACAACGAAGGATGGAGTTCGAAGAAGAAATCGAGAGATATATGCTGGAGAAACCGAGTGTAGAGGTTGTGGGCAGGTATGCAATCAGGCTAGTTTGGCCAACNGGCTGCTCAAGTGGGATACATTCATTCACCCACTTGAGGGAAATAGCTGAAGAATTGGGAACCGGGCTGTGAAAATTTACTTGCGAAGCCCTCAAATCAACCTGCTCACACGCCATGATGCCGACTCACTGGGTCCCCCCCGCTGAGTCGTCGGTGATTGTATGAGTGAAGAAGGCCCCAATACAGAGTCTCCCGAAGACCCTGAAAAGGACGATTGGCACCATTTCGCGAGTGCTAGTTATGGGTCCGCAGATGCCGAGCCGACCGAGGTTCTGGAAAATGAGACAGCCCCCGAGGAGGAGTGGTTCGATGGTGATGACCACTACCACTCAGGCGGGTCGATTGACTGGGATGCCCCTCCATGCCCAGCACCTTTGGGCATTGCCCATGTGATCAAGATTGGAGTGTGTGACAACTGCCTCCANAGGATAGGGGGGAGAAGAGTGGATTCAACAGGTGCCGAAGGTGGCGCCATATTGCGGGCAGAGGCCCACTCTAGGGACTCCGAACTTGAGAAGGTGGAGATTCCCGAACTATGCCCACTCTGCGAGAACCTCTTCGAAGATGTCACCAACATAGTGGATAGAATAGTCGAGTCAACTAGCTCCTACCAGTACTCGACGATGCAATTCGGAATCCATCTCCCAAAGGACATGATCCAAAGTGAGGACTCAATTAGGACCAAGCATGGAGCCCAAGGTTCAAAACCCCTCAAACCATCNTTTGTCAAGGCAATTCAAGATGAGATATCCAGCAGGATTCAAGGAATATCATTCGTCAAAGAGAGCCCTGACATTATGATCACCATCGATGCATTGACACTAAGGGTTGATGTCGATGTCCGGCCTATTTTCATTTATGGCAGATACAGAAAACTTGAGCGAGGAATACCTCAGACTAGATGGCCATGCCGTGCCTGTAGGGGTAGAGGCGGAGACTGCGAAAACTGTCAGGGCACTGGACTTCAGTACATTGAATCTGTTCAGGACCTCATAGGTGAGCCAGTAAGGGACTCAATGGAGGCAAGTGACACCTCATTTCACGGAATGGGAAGGGAAGATATNGATGTCAGATGCCTAGGTTCTGGAAGGCCNTTTGTCCTCGAGATNAAAGGTCCGAGAATCAGGGATNCAGACTTGGATAAGCTCTCAGAGGAGATTAACTCAAGGTCTTCAGGAAAGGTGGAGGTAAATTCACTTCGTTGGAGTCACAAGAAGGAGGTCAGCAGGATTAAGGAGACAAGGTCAGAAAAATCCTACACAATNCGCTTCAGAGTNGAGGAAGAGCCCCCTGCCGATGAGATTTCAGAGGCCATAGGCTCACTCTCCGGGGCGACCCTAGAACAAGAGACTCCGAAGAGAGTATCACATAGGAGAGCCGCTAAAACGAGAAAGAGAAAGGTAACTTCGATCAGTGACGTCATAGTCGAAGGGAATGAGGTACAGTTCTCNCTGCGATGCGAAGCAGGGACCTACGTCAAGGAATTAGTTCATTCNGACGAGGGCAGGACAGTTCCCTCGGTACGTGAAGTAATTGGAATGGAATGCGAGGTTCTCTGGCTGGATGTCGAGGATATCCACGCTGACTGAGAAAATGAACAATCCGACGCCCTTAATAGCACACCTCAGGTCGAGCGCTTCCACGACCTACGGTCGAAGGTGGTATTATGGCAACAAGGACCCATGGCACTAGGCAGGGAACGAGGTCAATTCTCAAGAAGAAGAAGTCAGAGAAGGGCCGGATTTTCATCAACCGGGTCATGCATCCCTATTCCGAGGGGGACAAGGTTTGCATTGTCCTCGATGGTGCTCAGCAGAGGGGAATGCCTCACCGAAGATTCCAGGGCCTTACAGGCACNATTGTCGAAGCACAGGGCAAGGCGTTCGTTGTCAAGGTCANTCAGGGGAANAAGGAGAAAATTGTGGTTGCAAGGCCAGAGCACTTGCGGCCTGCTAAGTGAGGTGGTTTCTATGGCTGATAGAGAATTCATTGATTTTGCTACTGTACGAGATTTACTGGATGCTGCCAATGAGAGGAGGGGGGAACTCTCCTATGAGCAGATGATGGCTCTGCAGCACGCAACATNGGCATCGAGTACCAATAGNGGNGGAATGAAGACTGATCCAAAGGTCTTCTCAGCTCTCTTTACAGTATTGATGGAGAACGAGAAATTGGCAGAAAATCCTGATATTTGCGCGAAAATCGCAGAACTAACTCCAATGGACGTAGCTGGCGTTAGAGTTATCATCGCTAGTAAGAGGGTTGCAATGGACACTTCGGAGATTGAGGAAGTGATCGAAATTGTCCGCCAACACGTCCTCTGAAACGCAATTTCAGCGTTTTTTCCTTGACTAAACCATTGATGAGGGGAACCCTCCTCCAATGTACGAGAACGATGCTGTCCGACGACTCCAACGGGGCCGATGAGGAAGATGATGGGCCACTTTCATCCACTACATCTGTACGTGTACTAGACGTACTTGACAGACGTCCTGTTGGCCATGAAATTCAAGCTCTCGCCGAACCCTCATTTCACCTAATCAGGTCTAGGGTAGTTAACGCCGAAGAAATCGAGCAGGGTTCTGAAGTGAACATGGACTCTGGAATCATAGGACCGATCTCGGAAATCAGGTTCAAGGACCTCTCCCAGACATCTCAGGGAGAGCTGACAGACTCTATATTGAAATCAATCTCCAGCGATCCAGACAGGCATCTCATGTTCTACAACAGTGCAGGCCCGATGTCCCTCAAGTTCCACTCCTTCCAACTCCTGCCGGGAGTCGGTAACTCCAAGGCGATGCAGATGGTAAAGAGCAGGGGCGGAAATGGCTGGTCCACCTTTGAACAGGTGGACGAGTCATGTGGCATTGAATCGGCAAGACTCCTGGCTGAGAGATACGTCAAGGAGATGGAGGACACGGCTCAGACACCGAGTTTGTTGGATATTCTGGTTCGCTCCTAGGGTGACGGGGTGATTTCTTGGAAGATCTCGATGCAAGACTATTGGTGGACCTCCTCAGAGACAGGATGACTCCCGATAAGAGCCTAGGACAGCATTTCCTCTTGGACGAATCTGTAATTGCAAGGTCCATACAACTTCCAGCAGAGCATGGGTCACCCGTCAATCAGGACTCGCACGTATTGGAAGTAGGTCCAGGGCCAGGGTCTCTAACACTCGGTATACTGAGGACTGGAGCGAGAGTAACGGCATTAGAAATAGACGATGAGGCCGTAGACCATCTGAACCGTGTTTTTACAACAAATGATCAACAGTTTTCTCTAGTTAAGAAGGATGCACTCAAGGCTCAATGGCCCGACGACATCTCTCATGTAATTGCGAACATTCCATACAGTATCTCTAGTCCACTTCTAGAGAGGATTCAGAGGCACCACTCAGAGACTCCGCTTAGATCGGTCGTCCTCTTGGTGCAGGAAGAATTTGCAGAGAGAATGTCAATGAGGGGTGGTCCGGCAAGCTCTGGCCCTCTAGGCCTTTCTCTTTGGTTGGACTTCGAAGTCCTTACCGATGTAAAGGTCCCCTCTAGCTCATTCAGTCCATCCCCAAGAGTAAACTCTAGGCTGATTATGCTGAGGCCAATCGAAAGAACTGGAATGAACTCAGACTTCAACCGTAGATTATTCAGAACCATAACTCAGCATTGCTTCGCAAATAGGAGGAGGAAATTAAGAACGCTCCTATCCTCTTCCCCTAGGAGGATTTCTAGGGTAAAGGGCTGGCACAGGGATCGCTGGAAGGAGGCCTCAGAAGCAATTCTGAAATCACAAATTCCCGAACTTCCGGAGGATTGGGAGAACCTGAGGCCAGAAAATCTGGAAACCGAACATTGGGTCATTTTGTCAGATACATTTTCATCATTTAATGTCGAATAACGATGGTTTAGTCATCGCCTTGATAGGGACCCCCTCGCTCGGCGAGGCACGGCACAGTGCGCGGGAGCTCTGTCCTAGGGATGTATAATCATGGCAAAGAAGGACACCTACCTCGCTCTCCTAAGAAGGGGAATAGACGAGAATACGGCTCAGATCCTCTCCGATGGGGGAATCAAAGTCGGCGATCTGAAAAAGATGGATGTCGACACCCTGATCAACAATTACGGACTGAAGAAGGGAATAGCAACATCCGTAATCGATGCTGTCAAATCTGGCCCCAGGACCTCCAGTAAGCAGAGGTTCCTAGCTGACGTACTATCGAAAGATGGTAAAAAGAAGATAGATAAAATTGAGGAGCAGAGATTCAAGAGGGAGCAGAAGGACCTTCTGGCCGAACTTCTCGAAAAGAAGGAACAGCTCAGAATGGCCCGGGTAGAGGCCTTTAGGAACAAGAAGCTTGTAATGAACAGACTCGGGAAGACAGTCGAGCTAATTGTGAAACTCGAGAATACCTTCGATGATGAGTCAAAGGACGAGCAGCGCTCAAAGATCAGAGACCAGCTGGAGACCAGAGGGCTCGAGGCAGCTAGGGACCACGAGTTGTTAGAGTTGGTCGGAACTCCCCAGGACATCGTCGACTTCAGAAGAAAAATAGCCCCTGTTCTTTGTATGTACGCATGCCCGCACTGTGGGGAAGAAATGGACCCCAGGGGTGGAAACCTAATGGAAGACATGTCCGATTACGTGTTTATCTGCTGGGAATGCGAGGAGGAGTTCAGGTCACCCATGGCCGAAACGGTCGAGTCCAGACTTGAGAACGGATCAAGAATATCCATCAACCCTAGGATAAAGCCCAGACTTCCTGTGGTGAAGCCTCCCAAGAAGGTCGAGTCTCCCTCTGTTGTGGACTTGATGATCAAGGATCTGGAGTCCACAGGTGCATCAGCTGAGGAATTAGAGGCAGCGGTCGAATCGAGCAAGCTATCAGGCGGGCTGATGGATATAGACGACTGGATAGACCAAACGCTAGCTGTCAAGGGCTACATCCAAGCACAAGAGGATAGGGAGGACTTCATCATAGCCACCGGAGCGGGAGCTACGAAGTTCAACAAGTGGATGAAGAAGGCCGGTCTACGATTCAACAAGCAGACTGGAAGATGGTCCAGAACTGATCGCTGAGGCGACCATATGTCTTACAGCAGACATCTAATTCGCTTTTTCAGAGGCTCTGAAGAATTAGGACACGCTGAATCCGAGCCAGATTTGAACATCATAGACATCGCCGAAATAGCCAATGTGGAAATACCGACAAATTGCACATCGGGAACATGTGGAACATGCCTGGTCAGGCTGGTATCCGGCTCAGTTGACATTCCCGAGGAACTTCCCCCCGGGCTTGACAGCTTCCTAGTGGAAGAGGGTGGAATCCTCACTTGTTGCATGAAGCCCACTGGCTCCTGTGATATCGATGTGATTCCCCCGATATAGGTGAAAATATGGTAGATTGGTCAGATTCTGGATTCTTACAGGCCCTTCTAATTTCGATAATAGGGGTCTCTATCTCGGTTTGGTGGCTTTACACAAGAATAATGTCAAAGATTGAAGAAATAGAGGAAAGGAAGAGTAGGAAGAAATCGGGAGAGCCCCCGAAGAGCGACTAACAGCCCTATTCGTTCACAGCAGCAGTCCAGCGTTCAGAATGAGGTATTCCAACCACCTCTAGGTGGCAAGCCAAGATGCCATTTTGTTCGTTTAGCTTGTTCCTAAGTCTGATTAAATCATCCAGGCAGCATGGGCAGTGCGGGTGAGTAGGTTGAATCCATAACTGCACTATTCCCGAATCATCGACATCAACACCCCTGAGAATCTCCTCCTCCGTTATTGATTTTCCATGCGGCTCTTTCCTCCCCCTTAGGACCCTGGCTAGCTTTCTCTGTGCTACCTCTCTGGCCTTACTCATGTTTACCACTCCATCAGATCAGGCAACGATGAACCAGCCGTCAGGCACTCCATTCCCCCACTCGTCCTTACCCATGTGTCTTCATTACCGATCGCGCCTTCTTCATGAATCACCTTGGGTTCTATCGCCATGGTCCCGCCTATACTCAATTCCCGATCAAAACCAAGAGCTACTACTGGCGTCTCATCTAGCTCCAAGCCAACGGAGTGTCCAAGGAAGCTGGACTGATTTGGGTGCATCCCCATCAAGTTCCTTGAGTGCCCCATCTCCGATGCCATCTCGCTTCCCCTGAGCCAAGCAGACGAGCAATCTTCCCCCTTCCCAAGTTGGTCTACCACAGCTTGCTTGATCTCAATCATGTCATCAAGCCTCGACATCCACTCCTCATCCAAACTCCCCACACTGAACATCCTCGTACAATCAGAGACGTAACCCCTGTGCAGGTGAACGATGTCTACCAGAACTGGATCTCCGGCCTTGACTCTTCCAAAACCAGCTCCCAACGAGGAAATGGGGCTGGCCCCCAGCCCACCTATTGCGGAGTCGAAGTAAGATGGGACGGAACCAGAACGTCCGGCGGCGACAACGACCCTGTCGCAGTCCATCGGCCAACGTCGCATCCTGATTCTGCCTCCGAAACCGGCTTCCCGACTTACAGAGTCAGCGGCAGCAGCTAGATCCAACTCTGTACAACCTTCCTTACCTGCCTCGGAGACGGCTTCGAACATTCTACTATTCACCTCCCCACTTTCCTTGTGCATCTGTATTTCCCACTCTGACTTCACTTCTCTGAGTGAGTAGAGGATTCCTGTTCCGTCAAGAGACTCGCCTGGAATTCCAGACATCTTCGAATTGAGGAAGGACCACCTATCATGTGGAACCTTTCCTGAAAGCATCGAGGGCCTTTCTGTGCAACCAGAGGAAACCAATGAATCTGACAGTGATGCCATCCTCGGCTGCTTCTCGGAATGGTGGGGCGAGTCGTCGCCCCCCGACTCGAAAACCGCTCTTTCCAAAGATCTTCTAACCCAATGTGTGGTTTCTATTCCGGATTCCTCTGAACCGACCAGAAGTATGCTGTTCTGCCTCCCTCCAGTGAGCCAGTATAGCTCAACAGGGTCATCAATTAGAATTGACTCAATCCCCTCCGATGTAAGTGCGGAAGAGAGCGCTTTCTGCCGTGACTCAAGCTCCGAAACAGGCACACGCCAATCCTGTCCATCGGGCCCGGTAATGGACTCCGCATCCCAGGCCATGGATGCTCTTCCGGGTCTTACCATGAAAGGGATTTGGTAAGTTAGGCGCGTCCTAAACAACCCCAATGGCCTTAGGTGGGCTACCGGTGGGACCCACTGTGACAGGCGTTCTGTCGCTGGACGACGTTTGCCTTGATGGACGTACAGTGTTGCTCAGGGTGGACGTCAACTCCCCTCTAAACCCAGAGACAATGGAGTTCATGGACGATCGCAGATTCACTGAGTTCCTTTCAACATTAGAGGCCCTTTCTTCGTCAAAAGTCGTAATCATTTCGCATCAGTCAAGACCCGGATATCTTGATTTCACGAGTACAGAGCCACACAGCATCCTCCTCTCGAGCCTGATAGGAAGACCTGTCGGGTTCGTTTCAGATGTCTGCGGCGAAGATGCCATTTCAGCAATCAAGGGGATGGACGACGGGGATGTCCTTTTCCTGGACAATGTTCGCAAGCATGAAGAAGAAATCAGCATGAAGAGGGCCAGTCCCGAAGAAATGGCCAGCTCCGAGATTGTTAGGAACCTCTCTGCGGTGATTGATGCCTACGTCACGGACGCCTTCGCAACTGCGCATAGGAGCTCCCCCTCCCTCACTGGGTTCGCTGGTGAGGTGCCATGCATCGCTGGGCGTCTGATGAAAAAGGAGATCAACGCACTGAGAACTGCAGTTTTTGACCCTCCTAGGCCATACGTGGTTATCCTTGGAGGCATAAAGTGCGACGACTCGCTTCGTGTGGCATTGAACCTCATCGACAAGGGGACGGTGGATAGGATAGCTATGGTTGGGGTGGTCGGAAACCTCATGCTATGGGCGGACGGTACGGATATCGGTGCCACGAACAGGGACTTTGTCAGGGAATCCCTTGGCGACTCCTTCGAAGAGACATGGGAAATGGCCGAGGAACTAATCTCAAACCACCACAACCTGTTATTCCTCCCGACCGATTTGGCCGTCGAGTCAGTAGGAAAGAGAGTGCCAATGTCGGTTAGTGACTTACCCACCGAGTTTCCAATTTACGATATCGGAATAGAGACGATGATGAATCTGAGGCCACTGATAATGGAGGCAGGATGTCTTCTCTGGAACGGCCCTCCCTCCTACTTCGAGAAGTCCGAGTTTGCATATGGGACTATCGAGATCATGAACATGTTCGTGGAGGCCCCAGGGGTCACCATAGTCGGAGGGGGCCACACCAGTGCGCTCTTCAACCAGAGGGGGAAGGCCGGAGAAGTCCATCACAACAGCACTGGAGGGGGAGCTGTCCTTTGCATGCTTTCTGGAGACAGGATGCCCGTGTTCGAGGCGCTCGAGTCATCTAAGGAGAAGTTCACCCCGCTCCTTTCCGCTCTGGGATTGAGTCCAAGAGAATCGTGATATGGAGCCACTGGGGAGATTTGAACTCCCGATCTTCTGATTACGAATCAGACGCTATACCGAGCTAAGCTACAGTGGCAGCGACGCGTCCAATCAAGAGTCCCGGATAAGAGAATCGGTGCCGTAGGCATTACTAAGGCAGAGTACGCACAAGAACAAGCATGGAAGAGACCCCCGAGGGCGCAGCCCAGGAAGGAAGCACACTGTCAGGAACGCCAAGTGAGACACCCACTGCCGATGCAGGCGTGTATCAGCAGGACCCCCCGGTCGTCTATGTGAAGAAGTCACCTGTTCCGATCATCATTGGGGCCATATATGCACTATTCCAGACACTTGCAGTTCTAGCGTCTCTTGCTGTTGTCCTAGGCGGCGCCCTGCTTGCAGGCTTCGCGGCCGAAGTGGGGGAAGGCGCGGCCGAAGGAGGATTTATACTCACCATTCTCGGGCTCCTTTCACTCGTACTTTCCGCTATCGGCGTCTATGCAGGCGTTCTCATGATACAGTACAAGAAGAAGGGCATAAGCATAGCACTCGGACTGCTGGTGTTTGGCTATTTCTTGAACATACCCATGAACATGGCCGCGGGTCTCCCTGTCTTCGATGGCATGGGCTTCGGACTTCTCATGAACGGCTTTTGCGGGGCACTTGTCGCAATACCCCTGCTAGTCTCCAGCATTTCCGAACAGATGGATTAGTCAGCGTAGCGCGCTCAGGTCAGCTATGTGCCCGATACGCTCATTCACATCTGAAAGGATTCCCTCGAGAGCAGTCTGAGCTCTTCCCTCTGCACGCATGACCAGGATGGGCTCAGTGTTGCTTGGCCGACACAGGAACCAACCGTCTTCGTACCTTGCTCTGATCCCGTCCACAGTGGAGCACTCGATGTCGGAGAAGGCCTCCCTCACAGCGCTCATCACCTCTTCACGCTCCCCTGTGAGGGGGATTTTCGCCTCTCCAGTCGAGGGGTAGTCAGGCAGGGACGAGAAACGATCGGAGAAGGACGGTCCGCCATTGGATGGGGACGGATCCCTCCCAACTATCTCCAATAGCCTTGCTGTGTTGTAAAGCGAGCAGTCGAATCCCGGCCACTTGTCATGGATGAAGAAGTGCCCGGACATCTCTCCAGCGAGGGGGGATGATGGATTCCTATCCAATTCCCTCTTCATGAATGAGTGGCCCGTTCTAACCATAACCGGGACTCCTCCGTATTCCAATATCGACTCCTCTAGAGCCAGACTGCACTTCACGTCGAAGAAAACAGTCCGCTCCTCCTCTGAAAGCGACTCCCTTCCTGAAAGAATATCCTTCGCGAACAGCGTCATCAGCCTATCCGGATGAATGAAGTTGCCGAGTTCGTCAACCACGCCTATCCTGTCCCCATCACCATCCATACCTATGCCGAACTCACAGTCATTCTCAGTGACAGCACGGGCGAGGTCCGCCATATTCTCGATCCTTGTGGGATCGGGCGGGTGGTTCGGGAAGGCATTGTCCCACGAGCAGTGAATGGGAACCAAGTCTACTCCGGACCTTTTCATCAGCTCTACTGCAAGCGGCCCCGGGACTGCGTTGCCACAGTCAATCGCAATTCGAACAGGCCTGGATGGCTTACCAGAGTTTTCCAAAATCGTATCTACAACGTCTAACTGGAAGTCCGGGAGATCTGTGACATTACCCGATCCGATGTCGAAATCTCCTGACTCAAAGGTGGCTCGTAGCTCTTGTAGCTCTTCTCCCGCCATCGGAAGTCTGCCTCTGCAAATCTTGAATCCGTTGTATTCTGGTGGATTATGGCTAGCTGTGATAACTATAGAGGCATCTACTTCCAAATCGACTGTAGCCCTGTAGAGGACTCCTGTGGTGGTTATTCCCAAATCTAGGACATCGGCACCAGCCGAAGTTATCCCAGTTAGAAGTGCAGTATGAAGCTCAGGCCCAGATTCCCTGATATCCCGTGCTACGGCTATCGTTTTCGCACCTGTGTGAGTGACTATCGCAGAGCCGAGCCTTTCTGCAAATTCGGCATCTAGCTGGCTTCCAGCCAGACCGCGTATGTCGTACGCCTTGAACACGCTCACATGCTGGGCTGCATGGGTGTGCTCCTAAGCGTTCCCAATTCCTGTCGTGTTATTGCCAAGCCGCGGCTCCTCTCTAACTGGTAGGTGAATCAACGATGAGAATACTCCAACGGCAATCCCGACCCACCATACGGCGGTGTAACTACCATACATATCGTAAAGGACACCTCCCAGGTAAACCCCGACGAAACTCCCCATCTGATGCGAGAAGAATACTATTCCGTAGAGTGTAGCCATGTACCTTACACCGTAGATATGAGCTACTAGTCCGCTGGTAAGTGGAACCGTAGCCAACCACAGGAAACCCATCGCGAATGAGAAGATTAGCACTGAATTAGCACTAACAGGAGTCAAGATGAACCATGCTGCTGCGATTGATCGGCCCGCATATATCCCTGACAGTAACCACTTCTTCCCGAATCTCTTGCCAGCCCATCCAGCCATCAGAGTTCCAACTATGTTGGCAGCTCCAATGACCGAAATCGCAAACCCTCCCAGTGCGGCGGTGGTCTCTATCCCTAGATCTCCACACCACCCTGCGGGATCGATCGGAGCACTCATCTCAGTAATCAGTGCAGGGAAGTGGGCAGTAATGAAAGCAAGCTGATATCCACAGGAGAAGAACCCCACGAAGATCATCATGTAGGAAGGATCCTTCATCGCTATACGCAGTATCTCCCCGAGACTCTCCTCAATCTCCTCCTTGCTGGCTCTGCCGGGAGCTTGCATGAACGGAAGTAACAGAAGAACAGCGAGTATCGAGACAGCGAAGATAATGAATACAGATTGCCAACTCATGCTCTCCAGCAGGTAAACGGCTACTGTCGGTCCGACAATTTGCCCGGCAGATCCAGAGGCCGTTGCTATGGCCATACTCATCGCCCTGTGTTCGGGAGCACTAGCTCGACCGATCACTGCAAGAATGACTCCGAATCCAGTTCCAGCAATTCCGAATCCGACGAGAACCTCGTAGAATTGAACTTCGAAGGCAGTCTCCGCTCCCGTTGTTAGAACCAATCCCAGAGAATAGAGAATCGCCCCTAGAACAATGGCTTTCCTATCACCTAGTTTTTCAGAGAAGGCACCGAATAAAGGAGCACCGAAACCCCAAGCCAGATTCTGAATTGCTATTGCTAGACTGAATTCTGCCCTAGGCCAGCCGAATTCATCTTGTATGGGTATCTGGAATACTCCGAATGAAGCTCTGATTGCGAAGCCTACGAGGACAATAATGCACCCTACTAACAATACAGGGGTGAATAGAGAGGCGCCCTTGTCCCCCGAGTGATCGGACACTAAGTTCCACTTCCACGGAACGCTTCACAGACGATCTCTATCAGGGCATCCAGAGGGAGACCTGCCGCTTGATACGCCGCTCTGGCAGGAGGCATCGCGTCCCCCAGCCATTCTCCGTAGATTTCATTGACAACTCCGTAATCGCTCATATCGGAAAGGAGAATCACTACCTTGACTAGATCCGCTCGAGATGAGTTCGCCGCAAGCAGTAAGTCATCTATCTTTGAGAGTGCACTGTGTGTCTGCCCCTCTATCGAATCGCCTCCATCAACACCGACCTGGCCGGATAGCCAGATGTGGTCTTTGACGGTTATTCCCGGTGAGTATGGAGCGAAAACCTTCGCTCCCGTATCTATCTTCAGCTTGCGAGCCATGCAATTCGTAGGGGCTGCCGGTCAAAGAACTAATCCCGGAGCATCTCGACTATCCTGATGTGGTCTCCAGATATTTCCTCCTCAGTAATCTGGTCTAGAGGCCTCCACTCGGCATGTGAGGCGTCATCCCCTGCAACGGGAACTGACTCCGGATCAACTTCAACTAGGTAGAACAGGGCGATGACGTGCTTGCGAGGGTCTCTGTCTGGGTCCCCGTGAATAGATAGGGCGACCGGATCGAACCCATCTACTCCAGCCTCCTCCTCCAGCTCCCTGATTACCGCATCTTCGGGGTCCTCTCCATAGTCCACAAAACCTCCTGGGAATGCCCACATTCCCTTGTACGGCTCCTGGCCTCTTCTGATCAGGAGGACCTCAGTCTCAGGCCCCTCTCCCCTCAATGCAACTGCGTCGACTGCCACGGACGGACTCCTGTAACTATCCCGTCCACAGTGGCTACACGCGTCATTTCCCATATTTTCTCCCCCTCTTCTGGAATGACTCGAGCGCTTCGTAGAGGTCAGACTTCGTAAACGACGGCCAGTGCACGTCCGTGAAGTGGAGTTCAGAATATGCGATTTGCCAAAGGAGGAAATTGGAAATACGTTCCTCACCACTGGTTCGGATGACTAGGTCAGGGTCAGGAAGGTTAGACGTATACAGTCTACTGGATATTTGTCCTGTATCTATCGAATCAAGAGAAATCTCGCCTTCAGCGTGTGCTGCAGCGACCTCCCTCACCGCGTCAACTATCTCCTCCCTACCGCCATAGGCAAGACACACGGTGAAAAGGAAGTCAGAGTATTCCGACGTGGCACCCTCTGCAGTCCTGATTGCTTCACGTACCCTTTCGGGAAGCATCTCTAAGCGTCCAACAGCTTGGACTTTCACCCTCCTTGAGTGTATTTTTGGATCTTCAGAAATCTCTGTTAGGCCCGAGACATACAGATCATACAACGACTCCAACTCATCTTCTGACCTCTCGTTGATATTCTCGGTAGATAGTGCGTACACAGTGAAGTAGGGAATTTCCAAATCCAAGATCCAGTCCATCACCTCCTTGAGTTTCTCCTTTCCCTTACTGTGTCCGATATTCCTGTCCAAATGGCTGTCCCAAGCAAACCTTCTATTTCCATCCATGATTATCGAAACATGCCGGGGGAGTTCGCCTTCCTTCAATCGTTCACCGAGTCTGTTTGCCCGAATCCTGTCAGTCCTAGATACGAAACTCCATGCATAGCTAGAATTAGCCACTATTCTAGCTGGAACTGAGACTATTCTGAACCGCAGCATCCACTTTGCAATGGAGTCTAGGCGCCTTCCTAGGGCACTCCGCCGCCTTCCCATGAGTTGACCAGATGATAGCCCCACTAAAGGGAGTCGCCTCGGAATGAGGCTATTCGAACACGATGTCCGCTGAATCTCCGACCTCTTCCAGAAGGCCCTTGTCGGGATTGACCACAATTACTTGCCCCGATTTTTCCCATACTGCTAGATCGTGTCTGCTATTGCCAGCGTATCCGAACCCCTTCTCACCAAAACGCGCCACGAGGGCCTCGGCCTTCTTCTTGTCTCGCAGATTGTAGCTTCTGTCCGATGCCATGACATCTGAGAAGAGGCCCACATGAGCAGCGACCTGTTCAGCGACAATCCTATCAGAAGCGGTTGCCAGAATCAGGATCCTTCCCTTGGCATGCTCCCCTGTAAGCCAGTCTAGGAATGTATGGTGGTAATCAAGCTCTGAGGGATCAAAGACCAGCTTCTTGGCTAGGTCTCTTTTCCATTCAGCCCTCTTGCCGAGAAATTCCTTCAGTATCACCCCGGGAATCATCCAAGGGCGCTTAGAGAGGACCCTCTTGACACTGATGTCAGACAAATCGGACAGTATCAGAGTCCCATCCATGTCCACTGCCAGTGGTATGTCCGCCCCCACTTCTCCCATGCTGGCCGCTCTACGCCTACCGATTCAAGCCTTCGTAGACCGCAGTGACGTCAATGGCCCATTCATGCGTACTGACTATGATGCCACAGCCTCCCCTATGGGATGTTGAATGGCTTCTCAGGGGGTGGGGACTTTCCCCAGTATGTCCTGAGGCAGACAACCCCGAGCCCCATGAAGAAGAGGGGTATCGGAAGGTCGGCCAAGGAAGGAGGGATGCTATTGAGCAGAGTTGTGGTGGCGAAGAAGAATGACATCAGGGAGAGTGCAGCGAACGTCCTGTTGTTGAACATGGCCTTCTGATACGGCCTTACATAGGCCAGCATCGTAATCGCTGGCTCGGGAGCACCTGACTGATGCGAAGTAGCCTCCATGACATCCAGTAGACACTGCTCGTACTCCCATATCGCGACTCCTCCCTTGTGGGAGTAGAATGCCGCGTCTGAACACCACTCCTCGGGTGCTGTGGACCTCCATCCATCTATGAGGGATGACCGCAGCTCCACTATTCCCAAGGCTGATCCAGATTCATAGTATATCCTTGAGAGGTCATGCATAAGGGACGCAAGATCCCTCATAGCTGGCTTATCCGAATCATGAGGATGAAGGGCGTCAGATAGTCTTGGAGGACCGATTCTGATACCCCCATCCGAGATGTCTGAGAACCGAACGTCGAGGAGGCTCAGGGTTCCTGGCTGCTCTTTCGTAAATGGAGCTCTCCAAATGAACTGGGCCCTGAGAACTCTCTCTATTGCCTCATTTCTGGTGTTCCACCTCTTCTGATCGGGAGGGGTTGACCTTGCCTTCTCCATGGCAGTGTGGTACTCTCCCAGGATGGCTCCAGAATTCCTGAGGATCTTGGTTGAGGACTCCATATCGTTATCCCGTAGAGCGTCAGTAAGGGAATCTTCTGAGCCAATGAACTGGTTTTCGGACTTCCTGACTATGGCTATGTCTCGTCCGTTCCAGTAGAACCCACCACACGGGGAGTCGCACATCTCTGGGGCGCGCCTAGACCTTGCCCTAATCTGTCCATCCGAGCCCCATGGTAGGAACTCTGCCACCCATTCTTCGTCTCCACTCAATCTCACTATTGGACCCCTGGGTGACTCCTCATAGGTCAGTGATGCGATATTCACAGTGGGTACCTCGCCCCACGACTCCAGGTCCGATATCACCTTCTCCCAGTCCGCGGGCCCATTGATCTCCTCTGGTTCAAGCATGGAGGCTGACATCCCTATTCCAGCCACCTTAACGGACCGGAATCCAGTCGGGCACGGGCCATCTGACTCCACTATTCTCATTTTCCTAGGCCTCCATAGCGGCACATTTTCCCGAATGACCAGATTATTGGAATCCTGGTCGAAGTCGTAGAACCTGGGGGTCCCTGTCGCTATCTCCACCGATACGATGTCCTGTGGGCTGATGGACTCAATATGCATAACAATCGACCGGAGAGAGTTCCCATGGGCGGACACCAGGACGTTCTTGCCTTCCTTGAGGTCCGGAAGTATCTCCTCCTCGAAGTAGGGGATGGTCCTCTCTGCATTCATCTTCAGGCTCTCCCCACCAGGGGGAGGAACATCGAACGAGCGCCTCCAAATATGCACCTGTTCCGCTCCATGAATCTCTGCCGTCTCTGCCTTATTCAGGCCCTGCAGATCACCATAGTGCCTCTCGTTGAGACGCTCGTCTCTGAAGACTGGAACATCGCTTGAGTGAGAACTCCTGCTCATGATTATCTCCGCGGTTCGTTGCGCTCTCTTCAGTCCGCTAGTGTGTACAACGTCGAACTGGATATCTGAAAGCTCATCCCCAGCAGTCTCTGCCTCTATGACGCCTCTCTCCGAGAGCTCTACATCAGTCCATCCCGTGAACCGATTCTCGGCATTCCAAACCGACTGCCCGTGTCTGATTAGGACCAATATTGACATATCATCCCTCAGGAATTGTGAGTCTCTCTAAGTCTGGGTTCGTGGAACTTTAGGCCACACTCTACAGCCCTTGCCCTGGCCATTAGGGCCAAGTCCTCCTTCATCTCCCTCTCGACCTTTCCAGATGAGTCGCAGTAGAAGTTCGTACTCACGATAATCTTCGAAGGCCCTACAGAACTAACCCTGACCCAGGAATCCTCCTTCTTGACCGACCTCGCATCAGATATGGCCTGCTCCAACAACGATTCGCAGAATGACCTCAGTGAGTCTTGATCACTGCTGGCTTCGAACTCAAAGACGGGTCTTATCCTCCTGAATCTCCTCTGGCTGAAGTTCTCCACAGCCGAGTTGGTGATATTCGCATTAGGAACGGTCACCAGCGTGTCAGCACCGGTGCGTATGAGAGTCGTTCTGAGGGCTATGGTCACAACCTCGCCTTCCACGCCATCGACGATAATCCAGTCTCCGACGTTGAATGGTTGATCAATCAGGATGCTAATTGCTCCGAAGATGTTAGCCACTGAGTCCTTGGCTGCAAGTGCCAGAGCCAGACCGGTAATTCCCAAACCGGCTATCAGTCCATTCAGATCTAGCCCGCCGAGTCCCGCCATGACGAAGACCCCGCTAACGACAACAGCCAGACGTCCCACTGACTCAGCTACGCTAGCCAATGATCTCCTGGCTGCCATATTATCGCCCTCAACTACGATGAAAGCATCCAGATAGTCCACCAAGCGATATGCAGCCACAAGCATCAGTAGGACAAATCCGGCGTAAATGTACGAGTTGACCGTATCCACGATCTCAGAATCCCAGACTGGATTTGAATTACCATTCAGCCAATCTATTGACATGTTAATCACTAGGAAACCAATCATCCATCCCAATGAGGCAGGCGCCAAGACGCTCTTCCCGTCAATCCGATCGGTCTTCGACAAGATGTCCATTAGTCGGGGGAAAACAAACCTGCGAGCTAGCACCCCACTTGTCACGCTGAGTACAATCACTGCTATCATCACAGTCATAGTTCCGGTCGAAAAACCGAGGAATCCAGCCTCTCCTGCCATAAAGTCGTCCAGTTGCTCCATGAACCGGCCGACGTACTGTCACACATAAACTCAGCCCCGGCCCATAGGGCCGGATAACGAGGGATTGAATACCGCCTGTACTGTCGCGGTGACGCACATGACGTCGAGAAACACCTCGAGCGACCCTCCAAGGCGCCCTCGGGCACCCGTTGCGGCCATGCTGATGCCGCTCCTCCTCTCGGTTCTGGCACCGGTAACGATGATCGCCCCAGTAACTGCCCAGGATGATGGAGAGGGACTGTCCCCACAGGATATCTGGTCTGACGAGTACGCATTCCAGGTATTTCCATGGGGGGGTGACAGCAGGGTACAGTTCAGAGAGTATCACGACTACTTCTCAATGAAGGAGAGAATGCAGATTCTAGCCGATCAGAACACTGAGATTATGACATTCCATGAGGGAATGCCAGGAGGTCTTAACGCCAGGGGGGACGAGACAAATCTGGGATCATACCAGGGGTGGTTCTACAACCACGACACTCCCTGGGTCAAGATTACTGCAGATGTCCATGGCGGAGAATGCAACACCTTCGTCGGTGATTGTGGAAACTACGAAGACCGTCCCGACGTCATGCTGGCCGGAAACTTCCATGCCAGGGAATGGATGTCATATGAAGTGCCAATGCTATTCCTTGAGACTCTAATCTACTACTATGGAAAGGCAGGAATAGACAACGACGGAGACGGGCTAATCGACGAAGATGGTTGGGATGGTATCGATAACGATGGAGACTGCTTGATGCTGAATGCGTCCAACCAAGACAGCAATGGCGATGGAAATCCCTGTGGTCCGGGCGATTTAGGGGTTGACGAGGACTTCTCCGAGCAATTCATCACTGATATGATCAACACTCGAGAGATGTACCTAATTCCGATGCTCAATGTCGATGGGAACAGGTATGACAGAGAAGTCTACTGCGGCCCGACAGCTTGGGAGAACTGCCCAACATCCGGATGGAGGAAGAACCTCAGGGACAATACGGTAACTGGCGTAACTCCCCTTCCTGACATAGACGAGGAGGTGGACCCGAGCTGTGACGGTGTTGACCTAAATCGTAACTTCCAGTATGAATGGGGCGCCCCTCTCGGCGCCACCGGGCCCCTAGTCCCAGGGATGTGCTACTCCGATTCAGGTGCCAATAATGACGTTTACAACGGTCCAGTCGACACCGTAGACCAAGACGGTGACCTCAGATTGAATGAGGATCACGTGGATGGCAAGGACGACGATGCCGATGGACTCATCGATGAGGACTGGGCCGGGGGGAACAGCGAGCCGGAGACCAAGTTCATCCAAGACATGACTGAGATGAACGATGACAACAATGACGGATTCTCGGAATTCAAGAGCACATTGAGCTGGCACTCATTCTCAGAGTTAGTCCTCTGGCCATGGGGCCACTGCACTGGCTGCTATACGCCAGATGACGAGTTCTTGGTATACCACGGCGTGAAAATGGCGGAGATGACTGATTATGCTCCAATGCAGTCCTCGGACCTCTATCCAACGACTGGGGACTTCTGCGACTGGCACTATGGGGTGCACAACTCCTACTGCTACACCATGGAAATAGGGACGGCCTTCCATCAACATCCGGATGACATAGCCCATATCGCCGTTCGAAATCTCGGTGTGCCTTTCTACATGGTTGAGATGGCGGACGACCCCAGGTACCGTGCAATCGTCGGGATAGAGAATACGACGACCAGACAGTGGCTTCAGACTCCCGACACAGTAGAGTTGGAGAAGGGCGACCTCCCAATTTCGATATGCCTGGACCAGGCATTCCCTTATTCAGTCGATATCAATATGACTCACCTGATGTGGAGGCTAGTAGAGCCAACAAGGACGCAGAATGACTTCGGACCCACTGAGTGGGTCGACGTCCCATGGAAAATGTCTGCTTTCGCAGTACCCGAAGAGCCAGAGTCATGCATCCTCCTTGACGGAGAGAACGGAACTTCTCTGAGCTCTAGCATCCCTCTCCCCGACACTTCGGTTGGCAAGATTCAGTACAAGGCTATGCTTGGAACTGTGAACGGCGCCTTCCCATTCTCATATCCCACCACAGAGGAAGGAGGCAACTACTACGAATTAGCTATACCTTACAGAGCTAGCTTCGGATCCAGCATCTTGGCACTGATGATGTTCGCCGTGATTGCCAGCTTTGTCTGGGGCGGCCTAGGCCTTACGCTGAGGGCCATGTTTGACGACGAGGGAGGGGTGATAGGGCTCCCCGAGCACATGATCGCAGATGCCGAGGAGGAAGGAGGATGAATCCACAGACAGAGTCATCCTCTGACGAGTTCAGCGGCAGGCTAGGCCTCATATTCGCGACCATTGGAGCTGCCATCGGAACAGGAAACATCTGGAGGTTCCCACGGATGGTTGGGGCCAATGGAGGGGGTTCATTCCTCGTTCCCTGGCTGATATTCCTCTTCGTGTGGTCGGTCCCGCTGATTATCGCTGAGTTCGCCCTAGGCAAGAGGAGCAGGACGGGAACGGTCGGAACATTCAGGATATTCGCAGGCAACAACTTCGCTTGGATGGGCCTCTGGACGGCATGGATTTCGACCGCAATAGGATTCTACTACGCCGTAGTGACGGGGTGGTGCCTGAACTACTTCCAGTCAGCCGTAAGGGGGGGTCTCGGGAGCGAGGTCGACACAGTCGAGGTCTGGAACTCGTTCCTCCAGTCTCCCAGTCAGGTGATTTTCTTCCAGCTCATAGCGGTCCTGATCACCATGGCCGCCATATGGAGGGGCGCCAAGGCGATAGAGAAGGTAAACGTCATTCTCATGGTATCCCTGTTCATACTTCTCTTCTCAGCCCTGTTCCTCGCTTTCGTGATGGACTTGGAGGATGGAACCCTGGATGGATTCGTCTACATGTTCAGCATCCAACCGGAGTACCTCATGCAGCCAGAGACATGGATCAACGGCCTTTCCCAGTCAGCGTGGTCCTGCTCCGCAGGAATGGGTATGGCTATCACGTACTCGGTCTACATGAGGAAGGACGAGGATACCACCCTGAATGCCGCAACGATGTGCCTGGCCAACAACAGCATCAGCATCATCGCAGGACTGACGGTGATGATGGCGGTCTTCGCAGTCGTGGACGACCCCCTCAGCGCTGTTGGAGCCGGTAGCTCCGCAATCACCTTCCTAGTTCTTCCAGAGGTCTTCGCACAGGCCCCGGGAGGGGCAGCAGTGCAGCTGATCATGGTCACTGTCTTCTTCCTGGCGCTATCCTTCGCAGCCCTGACTTCCATGATCTCAACAGTTGAGTTGTGCGTCAGGAACTTCGTCGACCACGGGGTGGACCGCTCTCAGGCAGTAGGATTCACCACGGTGTCGATATTCTTCTTCGGCCTCCCTAGCGCAGCCCTGTGGATTCGCATGGACTCGGCGACTGGGGTCGCCTTCCCGCAGTTCCTCGAGGTACAGGACCACATCTGGGGCTACGGTCTCATGTTCAGCGGCCTATTCATCGCCTACAGCATCTGGAAGTACGGATGGAGCAGGTACAGGGTCTGGCAGGAGGAGAACGATATCACCGGGTTCAGCCTTAGGGACTACCTGGACAACGGCGTCTCCTCTTTCCGTGACGACTTCATCAACACTGGCGACAATGACTGGTGGATAGGGCGCTGGTGGGACTATATCATGTACCTAGGGTTCCCACTGATGTTCTCCGTACTGATGATATCCTACTTCGTCGATCTGCTGGTCAACGTGCACGACCCTTGGAACCCCTCCAACCCACACGGGATATCCATCATCCTGCTTTTCTGGGGCATAACCGCAATCCTCTTCATCGGGCTGAACAGGTACGTCCTCGTCAACAGGATGGTCCCCACGGACAAGGTAAGCCCAGCACCATGGCCCCTCTACGTACTCTCGGGTGACTACGAGCTGGAGCCAAGGCCGCTGTACAGGAACGTACCAGAGGGCGCCGAGGCGCCCATAGACACTCTCCCAGGGGGAGATGACGACTTCATCGTCCAGCTGGGAGACCCACTCCCTCCGACCTACACCGACGACAGGGGCAACAAGCACGCACATTCGTTGGGAACAGTTGAAGCCGAGATTGTCTAGTCGGGAACATGCTCGAGCAGGCCGCAGCGGCAGTCGCTGTCCTCCTGATAATACCTGGATGGGCAATAGGGCTTCTGGCAGTTGCAATCTACCTCTGGAGGAAGCTCAACCCCTCCAGAAAGGAATGATGGGTGCTTCTTGAGCCGTAGGGCTTGAAGTGGTCTTGTTCGTGGCGGGGTCGTGGCACAGGGCGTACGCGGAACACGGGACTTCTACCCCGAGGACATGCGATTGAGGAACTGGCTCTTCGACAGGTTCCGCTCCGCAGCTCGCGAGCACGGCTTCGAGGAGTACGACGCCCCAGTCCTCGAGCACGAGGACCTCTACACCCGAAAGCAGGGCGAGGAGATCACTCAGCAGCTGTACGGCTTCGAGGACAAGGGGGGAAGGAGGGTCGCCCTGAGGCCCGAGATGACGCCTTCCTTGGCTCGGATGGTCATGGCCAGGGCGGGAGCCCTGCCAACCCCGATCAAGTGGTTCTCGATCCCCCAGTGCTGGAGGTACGAGAGGACGCAGCGAGGCAGGGGCAGGGAGCACTACCAGTGGAACGTTGACATCTGGGGGGCTGACGGGGTCGAGGCGGACGCCGAGCTCCTGTCTGTGCTGGTGTCCTTCTTCCGCTCAGTCGGACTGACTTCCGATGACCTCTCAATTAGGGTCAGCAGCCGCAAGGTGCTGGAGGAGGTACTGGGCTCGATAGGCGTCACCGGTGAGGCATTCCCAGCCGTCTGCGTGATAGTCGACAAGATGGACAAGCTCCCACAGGACGCCATAGCGGCCCAGCTATCCGAGCAGGGCCTGGGTGAAGATGACATAAGCTCGGTCACATCAGTCCTTGGTCTCTCTGACATCTCGCAGCTTTCCTCAGCTTTGGGAAGCGACAGTCCAGCGGTCTCCGAGCTGACCGAGCTCTTCCAGCTCGCGTCCGCGTACGGGATAGAAGAATGGCTCTCGCTCGACGCCTCGGTAGTCAGGGGGCTCGCTTACTACACGGGCCCGGTCTTCGAGGCCCACGACCGTGCCGGTGAACTGAGGGCTGTGTGCGGCGGAGGCAGGTACGACAGGCTGCTCTCAACCCTCGGTGGCAAGGACATGCCCGCCACGGGATTCGGCTTCGGTGACATGGTAATCATGGAGCTCCTCGCCGACAAGGGGCTGGTCCCGGACCTCCCAAGCGGGAACGAGGACGTCGTGATGTCGCTCGGCGAGGACCTGAGGCACGCGGCCATGTCGGTTGCCTCCAAGCTCAGGGAGTCAGGCAGGTCGGTGGACCTGGTGCTGGACGACAAGAGGATGAAGTGGGCGTTCAAGCACGCGGACAGGACCGGTGCCCAGAGGCTCGTCATGGTGATGCCGGATGAGTGGTCGTCAGGTAATGTAAGGATCAAGGATCTCGATACCGGCGAGGAGTCCGACGTCGCCTTCGACGACCTGTGATCATTCTTCTCTAGATAATCTGCTTGCAGCGACGGCCGCCATAGCGAGTGACCCCACTCCGGCCATTAGCCCGAATCCGGGCAGGGAGTCAGTGACTCCTCCGATTAGGCCACCTTCCTCATCTTCGCCGCCTTGTCCAGGCATTGACTGATTGACGACCGGGAACTCGACCTCTGCGCTGTTGTTTCCAGGCGTGTGGTAGTACATCCTGAAGTAACCACCACAATATCCGACCCAGTTGCAGTCACCAAAGACCCCATTGTATCCGGGGTAGGAGAACTGTACCTGTATTTGAGGCTCCTCGCTCCTATTGAATCTGGTCATATTCCGGTCTACGTCTATCGCCCAGTTCACCGAGTCGCCATTCCCATCAGTATCTATCGAGGGAAACTCCTGTCTAGCGACTTGGAATCCACCCTTGTATAGGGTTAGGTTGAGGTTCTCACAAACATCGGCATCACTCTGGCAGTCAGCAGCGTCTATCTCGAACTCTAGGTGGATACTGATCGTTCCGTTCCCATTCAGGTACATGTCCTGCTTGAAGTTCTCCATCCTGCATGTGTAGTCGACCTCGACTTGCTGATTAGCACTGGTCCACTCTTTCTCGCCATAGCCCTCATTAGCCGAGCCAGAGGTGTCGTTTCCATCGAAGTGCATGAAGCAGTTGCTGAGGTCGCTCGTGCCGTAGACGTGCATGTGGGGGTTCTCAACCGATGGTTGTCTCGGGTCAACGGCAGCTTCCTGTGCCGTCGCAGGAGCACCGATTGTAGACAATGCCATCAGCATCGCGAGCCCGATAGCGCTTGCCACGCGTGACCTTCCCATGCATCGCACCCGTGAAGCGACCGGTTTGAGACTTACCCCTGTCTGGGCATGAATCAGTCGAATCTCTGGAACCCGCCCTCAGGCGTGTTTTTCCCCTTTCTGGCTATGTTTAGGGCCTCTCCGAGCATATCAG
>PBGL02000010.1 GCA_002718995.2 Methanobacteriota archaeon | reverse complement strand
AGGCCCCGGCTGCTTCTGGGTGACGAGCTCACTGGGAACCTAGATACAGAGACCTCTAACACCGTCATGGAGGTCCTAGTCAAGGCATGCGAGGCAGAGGGGATCACATGCGTCTTCGTAACTCATGACGAGTCACTGGTCGAATACGCCACCAGGGTAGTACGATTGGATAGTGGAATCATCCTTTCAGATGAGATTGTCGGCTAAGGTGGTTTTTTGTCTGCGCTACTAACTAAGAGACTCGCTAGGAGCCTCTGGAAGACGAAGCTCAGGCTGACGGCAGTTGTCCTGATGGTGACAGTCGGAGTCTACGCTGGAATTTCTTTCGGCACTTATGCCAACTCCACCCAATCGATGTACGAGGAGATTTACGAGGATGACGAAGACGGGGTGAACCTCCCAGATATTTGGGCTGAGAACACTGTCGGCTTCTGGGGGGGAGAAGAAGCTGAATCTCTCTGTCAGGAGATTTCCGAAGAATGGCCATCTGGATCAGCACCAATGATCTATTGTGAGCCCAGGGTCAGAGTTAGTGGACTAATGTTCGAATCCGATGGAGAATCAGAGTCCATCATCCCTGCAATATGGTATGGCATAGACGAGGGGGTGGTTGACAGGGTTTGGATGCCGGAGGACGACTGCTGCCCAGGCAGACTCGCCATCCAGGATGATGAGATAGTCATAGATGGTCATGCGGCTGAAGGGTTGGGGATAGGCGTCGGTGACAACGTAACCATTGGCGCTGGTCAGGGCAGACTGGACTACCGAGTGGTGGGAATAGGGTACTACTCGTCCCTCTTTTACTTCGCCGTAGATGGGTCTATTGTCCCTGCAGAGTCAGGAACATTAACCTCCGGATATTTGTCTGACTCGGGATTGTCTAGACTCGCCAATCTATCCCAGGGCAGTGCCAATCTCCTATTGATAGACGTCGAAGGAACTCCTGTGTACGACCTTCAGGAAACAGATCAGAATGAGGGCGAGGCCCTCAACGTCATAATTGAATCAGTAAATTCAGTATTGGAGTCGACATCGGAATCCCCGGCAATTGCCTACGACCGATCCGGTGTTTATTCAGTCGAAATCCTGCGTCAAGACGCCAAGGGGGCTGCCGATACGTTCCCGTACATCACCGGGATGCTGGCCATGGTTGCGGGGATCACTATCTTCCTCAGCCTGCAGAGGCTCATACAGTCCCAATCTAGGGAAATAGCCATTCTTAGGACTCTGGGGATACCTAGGTCGGCAATAATTCCCGGTTTCATGGCAGCACCCCTCGTCATGGGATTAATCGGCTCCACTTTGGGAGTACTCCTCGGTGTCTTCCATGGTGGACCAGCCATGGTTTCACTTTACGAGTCCGTAATCGGAATTCCTGCCATAGGATTCTACACGGAGACCTCGCTCATTTTCGAAATTTTCGCGATCACAATGCTCGTTGTCATGGTCTCCGGTATCAGACCGGCCTTGCAGGCCTCTAGAACGCAGCCATTGGAGGTTCTGAGAGGGGACAACGAAATCAGGCTGTCATCGAGATGGGTCCAGGACGTAACATCTAGGCTCCCCGCGACAATGGGCCTAACAGTCAGGTCAAGCATCAGGAAGCCAGTTCGCCTCCTGCTGACTTTCCTAGCGGTCGGACTCTCGATGCTAATCTTCGGAACCATGACCATGATGATGGACTCCATGGATGACATTTTCGGGAATGACAGCATCAATTGGGACGCCCAAGTAAACGTCCTGCCCGGAGGGGAGGGGCCAGTCATTGAATGGGCCAGTGAGATGGGAGCAGACTACGAACAGCTCCTCGTTTTCCCGGGGAGTGCCGAGGGTGACGGAAGGATATTCTCAGCATACGGTTTGGATGAATTCTCCACCTCAGGGGGGTCGATGATAACGTTGGAAATTCTAGAAGGGTCGATACCTGAGAATGGCAGGGATATTCCACAAGTCCTGGTAGACGAGGGGACAATGGGCTTCCTTGGCTGGGAGGTCGGGGAGACGCAAACCCTTGTCTTCGGCACCAAATCATCAGATGTTGAAATTTCAGGTACTATCATGGAAATGTCCAGAACGGTATACTTCCACCGCAACGACCTCTCCGAGATAATCGGCATCGAAGCGACCTCGGTCCTCCTCTCACTTCCCGAGCAGGTCGAAATAGACGGCCAGTTGGCAGACCTGTCGGTGGGAATCACCGAGAAGCAGGATCTTGTAGACTCCTTCGACGCCCTTCTGGAGCTCCAGAAGGGCGTATACAACGCGATCATGGCACTAGGCATCATCATTGCTATCGCCGTACTGTTCAACACGCTTCTGATGAATCTCTCTGAGAGGGATACTGAGCTGGCCACGCTGAGGGTCTTGGGGGCTCCCATCTCTAAGATCAGGATGATGATGCTAGGGGAGAATCTAGCAATAGGGCTGATCGGCGGAATCCTAGCAGTGATCTTCACCGTACTAATGGCACAGTCATTCATTGCATCATTGGTCAATTGGTCGTTTTACTTCACGCTTCAGCCCCAGGCCTCAGCGATATTCGAACTAGTCGGAGTTGTGATTGCAATCTCCGTCCTCTGCACGCCCTACGGATCTTGGAGGGTTAGTAGGATGAATCTAGTGGAGAAGGTAAAGGACCTATCTCAGTAGGACTTGACATGCGCGTCGTTACTTGGAACCTGAATGGCATCAGGGCAGCCCACAGGAAGGGCCTATACGACTTCGTTGACAGAATAGACGCTGACGTCATGCTCTTCCAAGAAGTTAGGGCGCTGCCTGAGCAGATGCCCAAGGACTGGTCCGAGCCAGAGGGGTACGACGTAATTTGGCACCCCGCTCAGAGGAAGGGATATTCGGGCGTGATGTCTTGCTCAAGAGTGGGAATGGAGGAGATTGGGAGAGGCATAGATACTGACCTGGATGAGGTCAGGGATCCCGAGGGCAGGGTTCTGCATACCAAGCACAAGGGGATGCACTGCGTCAACATATACCTCCCAAATGGCTCTTCCAGAGACGACAGGCAGGCATACAAGGACCAATGGATCGAAGACCTGATGGAGTGGGCCGAGACGTTCGTCGGCTCCGATGAACCAGCACTCCTCTGCGGTGATCTGAACATCGCCCACACGGAGGATGACATTTGGAACCCCGAGGGAAACAAGAGGACCTCAGGATTCCTGATGCACGAAAGGGAATGGTTCACGAGACTCCTAGAGAGGGGCTGGCATGATCTGTTGAGGATCCACATCGGACCTCAGAAGGGCCCCTACACTTGGTGGTCCAACTTCAGAAGAGCTAGGGAGCGAGACAGGGGGTGGAGGATTGACTACATCCTAGCTAACGACGCAGCCAAATCCCTAATGAAGTCAGCAGAAGTGATGAGGGAAGGGGGCCTTGTGGTCTCCGATCACGCGCCAGTCATCGTCGACTTTGATATGTGAACACTCCCGTAGGGAGTGATTTTCACTACTTATGGCGCCAAGCCACCATTCAAGTGGGGGTGTGCTGGCGTGGATGCATGGCTGATGCCCTGTCAGACCGCCTAGGCAAGATCCTCCCAGGGGGCAAGGGCGTCTGGATTCCGATGGATCACGGCGCATCCAGCTTTCCCGTGAGGGGCCTAGAAGAAACAGATTCTGCCGTAGACGCCGTAATTTCCGGAGGTGCTGATGCGATAGTAATGCAGAAGGGACTTCTCAGTCACAACTCAGCTAGGAACGGGTGGGATGGATACGTCTGCCATGTTTCAGTTTCCACCGTGCACGGAGGGGATAGGTCCCAGGACAAGATCAGTGTTGCTACGGCTTCTGAGTCGAAGAAGCGTGGGGCGACTGGCGTCTCTGCTCAAGTCAATCTCGGCGATGATTTCGAGAATCACATGATAGAGAGGCTCGGACAGATCACCAGCCAGGCACTCGAAGAGGAGATGCCGGTCCTTGGGATGGTCTATCCACGTGGGCCAAATCTGGCCATAGACGAAGATGACCCTACTGGAGGCGTGTCGCATGCCGTCCGTCTGGCTTGGGAGTTGGGATGTCACGTTGCCAAGGTCCCATGGACCGGCTCCGCAGAATCGTTCTCCAGAGTCACCAAGGCTACGCCCATCCCAGTTCTTATCGCAGGAGGGCCTATGGGGGATGACTTCGTAAGCATCCTCTCCACTGTGGAGGAGGCCATGTCAGCGGGATGTGCAGGAGTTTGCATGGGAAGGCAAGTATTCGGCTCAGAAGACCCCGAGTCTCGCGTGAGGGCCCTCAGAGCAGTGGTCCATGATGGAAAAACAGCTTCAGAGGCATCTCTTCTGCTGAGGTGATTGAATGGAAATCTGGGTCGATGCAGATCTGTATGAATTTTCGGCTACTCCCGATTTCGAGTATCGAATATGGGATGGAGATGACCCGGAAGTAGCAGTGGTGGCTCTTGACGACTACAAGGGTCAGGAAGAGGCAATCTCCCTAGTGGGAATGATTCCTTGGATTTTGGTAAGATGTTCTGATTGGAAGATGATTCCGCTGGAGAACTTGATAGCAGCTGCATCTAGTAGTGGGAGCAGGATAGCGTTCGCAATTTCAGAAGAAGTTGACATGCAGGGCGCTGCATTCGCCCTCGAACACGGTGTCGACGCAGTAGTCCTGCCTCCAGAGGAAAAAGCAGCTGCACTTTGGGCCTCAGCCAGATCAATCTCCATCGAGAAAGACTCGACTCGAGGAAGGGCGGCGCCTCCGGAATTATCGATAGCCACGGTAGATTCAGTCTCTTCTGGAGGCGTGGGAGAAAGGGTATGTGTGGATCTCATAGAGAGGCTTTCTGAGGGAGAGGGATTGGCCATTGGCTCGTCTTCCGCGTGCCTTTGCCTTATCCACGGCGAGACCGTCCCATCCCAGTACGTCCCTTCCAGGCCTTTCAGGGTGAATGCCGGCGCAGTTCACTCCTATGTGATGATGGGGGATGGTTCAACCAAGTACTTGAGTGAATTAAACTCAGGAGACAAAGTCTCAGTACATTCTCATCATGGAACCTCCAGAATAGCCACAATTGGGAGGCTCAAAATAGAGAGGAGGCCATTTCTGAAAATCTCTCTCAAATCACGAAAAGGAGATGGTCAGATCATGGTTCAGCAAGCAGAGACAGTCCGATTGGTCTCTGATTCGGGTGCTGCTATCTCGGTTACTGAAATTAATCCTGGGCACGAAGTTTTCGTCCTCAATGAGAGTAACATGCGCCATATTGGGAAACCAGTACAAGGGGAGGTCGAGGAGAGATGACAATCCTGGGATCGGGAACCGCCAATGGGGGGATTTCCGTACTACACGCACTGGGACTTGGAAGGGGGTGCTCATTACCCATCGGTCTGTCAACCACTGTGAATATCCACGACGAACACATGGATCTGCATAATGACCACCATGGGCTCTTGGATGCAGTTCTTCACTGTTGGAGGAAGAAGGAATTGCCAAGCCCAAACAGTGTGGGTTGGGAAGTGATTAGCGATGTCCCAGTAGGTCAGGGGCTGAAGTCAAGCGCAGCCCTAGCCTGTGCCGCGTTAAGGGCATTGAATGAGTATTCTTGGTCAGGCCTATCGGACTCGGAGATAGTCGACATGGCTGTAGAGTCCCAGATTAATTGTGGCTGCACCGTGACAGGGAGTATGGACGACGCATGGTCTGCAGTAGATTCAGGGTGGAAGCTGGTAGATCCAAGACTCCCAGCATCAGAGGCGATTCTGTTTGAGGGCGAGATTGATGAAGATGTGGTCGTACTAGTGGTTCTAAGGGGCTCGAGGGAGAAAGCAGTGAATGCCGAATCCTTTTCCGAAAATCAACACCTCTTCGAGAGGGCCCTTGCTTCCCTTACCAATGGTTCAGTCCTTGACGCACTTTCATCAAACGGAATGGCAGTTGCTTCATCAACTGATGATTTTGAGGCGCTGAGAACTTGCAACCTGGCAATCGCTTCTGGGGCCTTAGCAGCCGGTTTGAGTGGTTCCGGACCAGCTATAGCAATAGTTTGCTATCCTACAGACGTGCATAATGTCAAGAATAGCATGGAGCAAAATGGACTAGATGTCATGGAAACCTGTTTCGTTAATTCGGAAGTGGCAAAAGAGGAGGTCAGGTAATGGGTATGGCACTGGGGGACAAGCTCAGAATCACCCTATTTGGGGAGAGTCATGGAACATGCGTTGGGGCACTGGTGGAGGGGATGCCGCCAGGAACCCCCATGGATCCAGAGTCCCTGTCTAGAGAAATCGACAGGAGGAAGCCCGGTAGGAAGGGCTTGTCTTCAAGGAAAGAGGTAGATGAGTGCCAGATCCTCTCTGGAGTCTATGAGGGAAAGGCAACAGGATGGCCAATTCTTATGTTGACCATGAACTCAGATGTCCGTTCGTCAGACTACTCATTCCTACCAGACCATCCTCGTCCTGGTCATGCTGACATGGTTGAGATGGTGAGGTCAGAAGGCTCCAGCGATCTCAGAGGCGGTGGCTCCCAATCCGCTCGTCTTACATTCGGAATGGTTGCTGCCGGAAGTCAGGCAAAGGCCCTATTGGACCAAGCGGGCTGGTCATGCAAGGCACACCTTCACAGCGTTGGCGAAGTCAAATCCCGCCCATTATTCGAACTTGATAGAGACTCAGAGCTAAAACCCAACTCTGATATGGCTAGACTGAACTGCAGGGATCCAGATGCAGTAGGCATGATATCGGATTTCATCGAGTCCGTTAGGATGGACAGGGACAGCGTCGGCTCAGTGGTTGAATTGCTCATAGAAGGGGTGCCTATCGGAGTGGGCGAGCCATGGTTCGATGGTGTCGAGCCATCACTTGCTCGTGCGATGATGGCAATTCCCGGCGCTAGGGCCGTTGAATTCTCACACGGCGTCGAGTCATCCAAGATGAGGGGATCGGAACACAACGACTCTTGGCATTCGGAGGACGGCTCACCGGTTCTCGATGGGGCATCTTCTGGAGAGGCCGACGGGTCGCTCGGAGGGAGGTCAACAGGGGCCCCGATAAGGGTCAAGGTCCACTTCAAGCCACCCAGCAGCTTCCCTCGCAAGCAATTCACCCTCCATTTGCCCAGTGATGAGCTGATGCCCCTGGAGGTCGGAGGGAGGCATGACCCTGTCTTGGGGCCCAGGGCCGTGCCAGTTGTGGAAGCAGCTGCAATACTGGTGATGGCTGACTTGGGCCTAATGGGCGGATTTATTGAACCAAAGGAAGATTAGGCGTTTCTTTCCCTCATCTGCTGTACTCTGAGAGGCAGGTTCACTGCGAACATCGCGGCGATTACAACGAAAACAATCACCGTCCCCAAGGCGACACCGTACACACTCGTCAACTCCACGCTTTCCTTCAAACGCAAGGCTGAGACATCGTCGAAAATACCCACTATTGCTGGGATAATTAGATTGATCAGGAGCGTCATCAGAGCGACAGTGCCTGCTATCGCAGGAGCTATCGCCAGGGATGTATGGTACTTCCTGGTGATCTTGTTAACCCCCATGACGTAGACCTCGTTCATCCTGATTGAAGTATCTAGCATTGAGAACCTTATCACCCCGCTTGAAAGCTCCATGTACATGACGAGGAAAACCGCGTACAGGATTAGTATGAACTTCTGGACAATCTCACTCTCAGGGACCACGTCAAGCCTGAACTCTACGGTGCTCCCAGCGAATCGTATCGTCACCAGTATCAGTGCGACATAGGAAATCAGCATCGCTCTTCTGTCCCTCTGGAAAGTTCCGTAAACGCCCCCAATAAGTCCGATTGCTATGAGGACTAGGTGGAAAAGGCCAGCAGCGACCCCCAGGCCTAGTGCGTTCGAAGCAGCGAACCAAGCAGTTCCCGAAACGGGCGTGATCATGAAGGTGAGGAAGCTGAGGACCATAAGGGAAGCAGCCGAACCAGCTTGCAGTGACGAGACCATCCTGTCGGGAGGCAGGAACTTGTCCTTGGAAACCACCGGCCCTCCGAAGAACGACTCGATGAAGCTGGGCACGTGGATCTCAGGTATTGCATCCTTCGGAATCTCGGTACTCGATTTGAGTCGACCTGCTGCCTTCCTCCTGCTTGGGGCGGAAGACCTGACTTTCTTACCTTCATACAGGTGGGATGTATCACTCGCACCCTCGGCCTTCACATCATCAGCCATCTTTGACACCTCAGAAACCCCTCGCCCCAGCTAGGGCGGTATTCAGCATCATGTCAGGCTCCCAGTCCATGACGAATGCGCCAAGCCCCCTCAACTCGCTCATCAGAATGTCGCGCTCTGTCTTCAGAACCTCGTACCCAGTCCTATCTAGTCTCCTAGCGTCGAACTCGAACTCCAGACTGCTCGGCGAAAGGACTGTCACGTCGAAGTTCCTCGCCCTTAGGTCACGAACGGCATCCACAATGGTCGGATCGTCCTCCAACGGGCTGAGGATGATAATGGGGCTCCCCCTGTTGATGTGTGGCATTATTCTATTTGTGACAACTTTCAGTGGCGTGTTGCCCTTTGCCATAGCTCCGGCTAGCTTAGTTAGTAGAACATAGAGCTGCTTCTTACCCGTGTCCCTGTCGACAGAAACTATCTCGTCGCTGTATACCACTAGTCCCACTGAGTCCCTCCTGGACAGGAAGTACTGGGACAGGCTGGCCGCTGCTCTGGTGCTGTATACCAAGGAGTTCCTGCTCACTGGCCCAGTCTCGCTAACGCCCCGGCTGTCGATAATCAGAATGATGTCGCTCACGGCATCACGCTCATATTCGTTGACCATCATTTTGCCACCGCTCCTAGCCGTAGCTGCCCAGTTGACCTTCTTCATCGGGTCTCCGGGGATATATTCACGAAGGTTGTAGAAGTTTGAGCCCTCTCCTGGGTTTCTGATGTTCACTGCTCCTGTGAAAATCTTGGGCACCCTGCTCTTGATCAGGGCGTCCTTGATGTCTTCCATTTTGGGGAAAACCAGGAAGTCGTCGTAAAGATTGATCTCCCTTTCGTTGTGGAAAAGTCCGAATGCATCCTGGACACGAACGCACACCGGACCAATGGTATAGAACCCTCTTAGAGGCGTCTCTATGGTGTACGAAATAGTAGTCTCCCTCTGTGGTCCTAACTCCATGAGGACATAATTCGCCCCCTTCTTTATTCGCATGACCTCAGGGACTCTGTCACGTACCTCGATAATCTTCGAGAGGTTAGAGCGATTCTGAAGTCTGAGCGTAACCTCTATCTCCCCATCTTCGAAAATCCTAGCAGAGGATATCTTCCTGAGTGCTACAATACTGTTCAGTTGGATGCCTTCGTCGGAGTCGGCATCCTCCACTCTTCTGCCAGATGAAGACACATCTGCATGATTGGACATGAAAGCGGCCCAAGTTAGGAACGAAAGAAGCACCACCGCCACGGTAACTAGCTGTTGGTTCCTGAGGACCAGTCCAAGAAGGTAGAGCGCGATAGCTAGCGATGCAAACATCGCCGACTTCCTGCTCCACGCCATATTGACACCTCTCACAATTTATCCGAGAAACCAACTCAGACGGTTGGTACGGGGACCTGCCTTAGGATGTCATTGATGACTTCCTCGTTCTCTAGGCCCTTTATCTGGTGCTCTGGCTTCAGGATCAGCCTGTGTGAGACTGCTAGTACCGCAACTGACTTCACGTCATCGGGCGTGATGAAATCACGCCCACTCATGGCAGCTGCAGCTCTGCTGGTCTTCAGTAGGGCCTGAGATCCACGAGGAGACGACCCTACGAGTACGCGGGGATCTTCTCTTGTCCTAGTCACTATCTCGACCATGTACATCCTAACTGCTGGGTCGACGTAGACCTCTTCGCACGCTTGCTGCATTGCAACAACTCGTGCGGGATCGGTAATCGTCTCGACCTCCACTTCATCCTTCTTCCTTGCAACACGTCGGGCTAGTATCTCATCCTCGTCCGCTCGGTTCGGGTATCCAACGCTCATCTTGAACATGAATCTGTCAAGTTGCGCCTCCGGTAGGGGGTAGGTACCCTCTTGCTCGACCGGATTCTGTGTTGCCATCGTTAGGAAAGGGGCAGGGAGCTTGTGGGTTACGACTCCAATGGTGACTTGCTTCTCCTGCATCGCCTCAAGCAGAGCAGCCTGTGTCTTTGGAGGGGCCCTGTTGATCTCGTCCGAAAGAAGTAGGTTGCAGAAAATCGGCCCTGGCTTGAAAGTGAACTCTCCCTTCTTCGCATCGTAGATGTTCGTTCCTGTGATGTCCGCAGGCAGAAGGTCGGGCGTGAATTGAACCCTCTTGAAATCGCCCCCTAGCGCATCAGCGAATGTGTTCGTCATTAGGGTCTTGGCCAATCCGGGGTAGTCCTCGAAAAGTAGATTCCCGTTTGAGAGGATATTCACGAGAACATTGTCGATTACGTGGGACTTACCGATGATGACCTTCTGCACTTCTGCGCTGATGGCCTCCCCGATTCTCCCCACAGCTTCTAGCTTATCGTTAATCTTCTTGGAACCGCGGGCCTTGGCTGCCTTCTCCTCGTAGCCTTTGCTCACGGCGTCTGCTGGTGGTGCTTTATCTGCTGGTGGCGGTGCGTTCATACTATTATCTCCAGTTCAACATTGCTTTTGTCAATTTTGCTTGTCTTAATTTGCTCTCCCCCACCGTCTAATGGCCTTCATGAGCTCTCTGAGCTCTTGGGGGGAGTATTTCTTTTCCTTGGAATATGCTAGCTCTACTAGCCTGGGATTGCCTATCATTCCCTGAATCTTAGATGGCTCCATTAGTGCCATCTCATCTCTAGTCAGATCATGGTGAACTCTGATCTTGGTGAAGAGGGCCTGCTGTACCCTCTGCCTGTATGAAGAGGGGTCTAACTTGTTTGGCCTCTCAGCGAATCTCGTCAGATCGAATACATGTCTCCAATTCTCTTTCTCGGGTACGATCATCATGGCAACCAGCAGCAATAGTCCAACGTTCAGGACTACTAGCCACTTCAGGAAAGTGTTCGAAGTAAGCAAAACCACTGTCCCCATTGCCTCGACAAATGGGGCAGATACTATTCCGGTAACGTGCCTGCTTTCATCGAAAACAATTTGGAAGTTGGAGAAATCATCTTTAATTTCCCCAGACAGCTTTTGATTGTCAAACTCCATCATCGAGTGTATCAGGAGTTTGAAGTAGTCCTCATTACCGTTCCATTGAGAGCCTTCTGTGTTCTCAAACTCGTCGTTCCAGCAGCTTTGGTACGCCCCTTCAACTTCGCAGACTCTGGGGATGCCGTACTCCTCCCCTACCTGGTCGTCCCACAGAAGATTGGAGAAAGCCTCTGGGTCTGAGACGAATACTATGCTGCCTGTCACATCAAGCTCGCCCGTATCTCCCCCCACTAGGCTACCTTGGCCGCTTCTGACTTTATCGTACACAGAAACTCCAGCGTAATCGACCCTGATCATCAGAGACAGGTCTCCAGGTGCGGGGTTGCGGTAGTCACTGGAGTCGCCGTTTCCTGCTAGATCGATGAACGCTGAAGGAGATGCCTTGGCGATTCTTGTCACCACTCTGTGGTCAGGGTCATCCCTGTCCATCTCTGTCTGCTCAAATTTTAGGCCAGTCGGATTCCTGAAAAGTACAGGTAGGGAGCACCCGTCATTGTACTGCGATATTTCGAAGGTCGAACAGCCATCGTTCCCTGCATCAGCAGCTTCTTCCTCTAAAGTACCGACACTCCAGACATTACTCCACGAATACTCCTTCAAACCATCATTGTTCGGCTCGGTGACATAGTACTGATTCTCGTCGAGCAGAGGGGCGTCGAAGTAAGTCACGCCGAATCTGTTTGCGAGCCTGTTTGCATTTGTATCGTCAGCTGCCACGATAACCTTCCCACCGCGTTCAGTAACGAAATCATAGATCGAGTCCGCCTCGGTCTCGTCTATCGGTTTCTCGGGAGCGATGATTAGGAGCATCGTCCTGTGAGGGTATTTCCAGTCATTGACTAGCATGGGCGTCGACATGGTATTGGCAACAAAATACTCGTCAGGCCGCTCCTCCAGACTGTCCCTCATATCGGAAAGCTGGGCCAGTCCTTCATAGTCCCCATCCTGCGAGTATGCGGAGTATTGAGTAGATTTGCCTATGACGAAAATCATCGGTAGGAGTAGCAGAAGTATGGCGGTTACTGAGAGCGACCAAATGACATAGGTTGCGAAGTCACGACCTCCTTCTTCTTCTTCCATGTCAATTACCAGTCCCGAATTAAGTCTGTAAGCAGCACCTACGGTGCTGTGCGGAGTGCGATTCTACAATTATATGTTCGGGTAAATAGTTTCCGCCAATGCTTCCGATATCTACGCAGTGATGTTTTTTTTACACTTAGAGAATAATTGCAAAAACCCATTAATTATTCCATTTTTCGAGTCCCTATTGCAGCTAATAGTAACAGAAAAACAGTCAATATTGGGCTGATGAAGGGTAGGTTGGAACTGACAATTTCTATCGTATCCTCCGGACCTTCGGGATCTTGCGGGTCCTCTTGATTGGCAGGAGGTGGTTCCACGGTAATTCTCGCCTCATCTTTGGAAATCTCGGAGCCTCCGGAATTAGCCGCTCCATTGGAGGAAACCGCGACTTCAACATCACAGTTTCTTTGAGGGTGACTCTGAGAAGCAGTGATCAAGATGCTGGCGCTTGTTGACTGTCCTGATTGTATGTCTCTTGTAGTTAGAATTTCCAGGCCATTGTCAGTAGTCAGCAGCGGGCAGTTGTCAGACACCTCTATTGAACCGACCCTGTCGACCACGTTTCCAATATTTTTCACTGTTATCTGGAGGCTCATTTCCGAACCAGAATTCATTGGCCCAACGGGATCTGAAATATCCACCTCCAATGAGTAAACACGTGGTATCTGGAGCTCCCCAGTTGCCTCCTTGGTCTCTGGGAGTGGTTGCGGTATTGAAGCCCTTGAAACCAACGTAACCGAGATTTTGAACTCCTCCTTACTATCTGCCTGGTGGGCCCAGACATCAATCCCAGTAACCTCGAGAGTGAATGTCTTGTTTCCCCCTGCTGCTATATTCTCCGATTCAGGGCCGTCTCCCTCGCCATCAAATGGTATTTCATATCCAAACTCAACAGTAATTGGAAGCAATTCTTCGTTGTAGACGAAGAAATCTATTGATACTGAACCGTCTTCCTTAACGGGGAACGGATTACTGTCATCTTCTTGGGGGAAATCGATTCCCACATCCCATCCGCCAATCTGCGATTGAACGGGAAATGAGGCAGCAAGTATGGAGATGATTGAGACCATGGCAGCCCAGGAGTGCCTATTCACTTGGAATCCTCCAGCATACCAGAACATGCCCGCCTTGTTAAGACCTTGACCATCTTACGTCTATAGGAGGGCGGGAACCAAGTGTTTAGAACTGGTTTCACAGATTTTCTCACTGATTCAGCGAGGAGATCTATACTTTCGGCCCCATTCCAGTTGTCCAGAGCTAACTCCGCCTCTTCCCTGTGAAACCCAGGGATCGACTCCAAACCAGTAGTTGCAACCCTAAGATCGGAAACAACCCCTCCACTTTTCTTCCAGACAACTGCTACTCCGGCCTCGGGGAAGTCCCAACTTTCACGCTGCCTCAATTTTTGATAATCCCCTTGCCATTCAGAAACATCTTCGGGCAAGGTCACGTGAGTCACTATCTCTCCATCTTGGAGGACATTCCGAGTCATGCCGTCCAATTGGAAGAAGTCATTCATGGGCATCGACCTCTCTCCATCCTTGGATGCTAGATGGATGGTCGCTCCGAGGCACATTAGCGAGGGCGCTAAATCGGCTTGATACGTCGCCACGCAGAGTGTGTTCTGGTTCGGAATGACTCTACAGTCAGCATCCGTCCCGCAATCGCATTTGTGACACCAGTCGATAGATTCGCGCCAATCCTCAGTCTGGTTGAACCAGAAACATCTCGTATCTAGGCAGAGGTTTCCCCCTACAGTGGCAGAGCGACGAATTAGGGTGCTAGCCACTGACTCCGCCGCAGACCTGATCAGCGTGTGAGTTTTTTCTGAATCCGCCAAATCATGCAGCCGAACCATCGCTCCGATGTGGGTACCTGTAAGCCGGGTAAGTTCGCTGACCCTCGCAAGGGATATCACGTCTGATTTGGCATTCAGGTGCCACTTGTAGTTGGGAAGGAGGTCCGTCCCACCTGCTACCCAGTCGAATTCCCTGTTCGAACTACTTAATTCAGAGACTATCGAGAAAGCCTCTTCTAGGCTCTTTGGGCTATGCAGCTGGAACGGAGGCATCTTCATCAGGAATCGCCCCTTTTTCTACGTTCTACATGTTTCCATGCGCTACCAGCAAGACCCGGGTTGTCGAGATAACCCTCGGGTGGAGTCACCACCGCTGTCCATCGGGAGTCCTGCTCATCCCCTGGAATTTCCGGATCGAGGCCAAACAGTGCCCCATTGTGGTAGGGGGAAGGATCTTCCCCTCCTCTCCTATCCACATCCCTTTCGGAATGCGACTTACCTCTTTCAACTAATTTTTCCTGGAGTTCAGAGTGCGAGATCCTAGGGGGCTGCATGTCAAGTGGGTCAGATACCCCATCGATCCTGCACTTCTTTTCGATTTCTTTGTAAAGTCTATCAGGCGAAATGGGGAGCTCGCTGACTCTCACCCCAGTCGCATCGTAAACTGCGTTGACCACAGCTGGAAGGATTGGAAGAAGTGGCCCCTCTCCCGCCTCTTTGGCTCCAAACGGCCCCTCGGGGTCATTGGATTCAACAATGATCGGAAAAACTTCGGGCATCTCGTGAACCGTGGGAATCTTGTAGTCTAGCAAATCAGGATTCAGGAGATGACCAGTCCTACCATACTTCATTTCCTCACTTAGGACCTGCCCCATCCCCATGTGACATGAACCAATGATCTGACCTTCCACGGACAAAGGGTTCAGGGCCTTACCACAATCATGCGCAGCCCACACCTTCAAGACTCTAGTTTGTCCAGTTTCCACATCTACCTCGACCTCTGCAACATATGCAGAAAATGAGTATGCGGGAGCGAGTCCGGCGGCCGCACCCTTGTGAGCCCTACCCATGGGGGGTGTCCTGTAAGAGCCAGAAGAGACCAGCGCCCCCCTATCTTCCTGAGATTTATGTAATGCCTCAAGATACGAAACGCCCACTGCAGGATCGTCTTTCCTGAATATTCGCCTGTCACCAATTACCAACTTTTCCTCGGGCGCCCCAGTTATCTCTGAGGTCGACTTGATCAACTCGCTCCTGATTTCCATTGCAGCAGATATGGCTGCATTGGCATTCATGAAAGTTACACGGGAAGAGTACGAACCTAGGTCCACAGGAGACGTGTCACTCTCTCTACTTCTGACTCTAATCATGTCTAAAGGAAGGCCTAAGACTTCAGCAACCGATTGTGCTACTACGGTGTCGGACCCCTGTCCAATATCTGCCGCGCCAGTATGTACGGTGACGCCCCCATCCATGTCAATCTTGAGATGGACAGTGGCATGGGGGAATTTGTTCGGGTCCCAGTGGATAGGTAATCCGCTACCTGAAATGAAAAACCCGCAACCTACGCCTATCCCCCTCCCCAGGGGCATATTGCGGAATTTCTCATCCCATCCGGAAGCCTTTCGAACCTTTTCGAGGCATTCCCTCATGCCTATGCTGGTCACCCTGAAACCAGTTATTGTAGCGCTATGCGGTGGCAGAAGGTTGGCTAACCTGAAGTCAATTGGATCTACCTCTAGCTGCTCACAAATGTCATCTAAGCCAACTTCCACTGCACACCTTGAATTGACCGCCCCATGGCCTCTCATCGCCCCGCTCGCAGGCTTGTTCGTCCATACCCTTGCACCCGTGTAGTGAAACCCACCTATCTCGTAGGGCGCTGTATGCAAAACTCCATTGTAGTAGGTTGTAACGTGTCCGAAGGAAGCAAACGCCCCGCCATCAATTAGCGCATCTGTTTCTATCCCCGAAATCCTTCCTTCGCTATCTGAGTGTATCGACATGCCTATTCTAGATGGGTGCCTACCCCGATTGACCCAGAAGACTTCCTCCCTGTCGAAGTTTATCCTAACTGGCTTCCCAGTCTTCCTTGCCAGAATTGCTGCACACATTTCATGTGGAAAAGGATCAGATTTACCTCCAAACCCACCTCCTACAAATGTCCTAAAAACGTTGATTTGGTGCATTGGAATTTCCAGGACATCTGCTAGTGCCCTGTGGAGGTAGTGGGGGACCTGTTGAGGGGTGTACAACGTAAGTCTCCCCGAAGGGTCCCACTGCGCGACCACCGCGTGAGGCTCCGTGAAGCCATGGTTGGCCCCTGCAAATAGCCAATCCGAATTATGGCTAGCCACAGAGTCCCTCATGTCCTCGACATTTCCAAATTCCTGGAATACCCTCTTCTGTACATTTGACTCCCCGATGTGATACTTCCCCCTATCGTGAATGGGGGATTCAGACTCTTCTAATCCGTCTCTCATGTCATGGATGCTATCGAGTACCTCGTATTCTACCTCGATGAGTCTGCATGCCTCTCTTGCGGTCGACTCATCCACTGCAGCGACACAGGCCACCAAGTCACCTACATGCCTGACCTTTTCTTGTGCCATGGCATGCTCATCCTTAGTTACCGGCAATACGCCGAAAGCACTCGTAGCGTCCCGGCCAGTTGCCACTGCCATGACCCCGGGCAATTCCAATGCCTTGCTAGCATCAACAGACAAAACTCTCGCATAGTGATGCGGACTTCTGACTATTCTGCCGACTAACTCGCTAGGTAGTCTGATGTCATCACCATACTGGGCCTGTCCAGTGACCTTCCAGCGACTATCTATCAATGCGGTAGGCTTTCCAATAACCCTTCCACTGACAATATCGTCATGCCGATGTCCCCCCCATGGCTGACTCTTCGTCCCACCCTGGCTTTCTGGAATCATCCCCTCATCCCGGGGTTCACTGAATTGGTTCTTGCCACCCGAACCGGGCTTTGAAAATGGCAATTTGCCCGGCTGCTGTCTGTATCCAACCATCTCATCGGAGTCTTCGCCGCTCAAATTATCACCCCGCAAATCCTGGATGAGGATCGCTTTTCGGATCTGTGGTGTTTTCCACCATGTCCCCCCTGCAAAGAATTCCCGATGCCTCTTTGACAGAGTCCACAATTTGTTGGTAACCCGTACACCTGCACAGATTTCCTTCGATTGCGGATTTTATCTCATCGTCCGTGGGCTCCGGATTTTCTTCCAGCAGAGCCGAGATTACAACTAGGAACCCAGGGGTGCAGAAGCCACATTGGCTTCCTCCGCATTCGGTGAATGTTTCCTGGATTGGGTGGAGGTGATGTCCATCAGAAAGACCCTCCACTGTCGTTATTTCACACCCATCGGCCTCTTGGGCTAGCATAAGGCAAGATAGCCTGGGGGATCCATCAATGAGAATCGAACAGCACCCGCATGTTCCCATATCACAACCTCGTTTTGTTCCGAGAATTCCCAAACTGTCACGAAGAACGTCGAGCAATATCGAATTACTTTCCACCCTAGTAGAAACAGCATTTCCATTAACTGAGGCGCCCCAATCAACCTCATCTGAGGGAGGGAGCATAGGCAGTCTGTACTGAACCATGGCGTTCCCACCAAGGACACTCGTGCCTTGAGCATTGGGGTCTTGACCCCATAGGGGTCAATCAAAGGTCCTCTTTCACCTTTTTCATTATCTCGTACTCGGCTCTTTTGATATGTTCTCCCAATGTGCTTCTCGCCATATCAATCTCATCAGCTATGTCTTTCAGTTTTACATTTGAGTTTGGATCATAGTAACCCATTCTTATTGCTAGTGAAATGACTTCTCGCTGACGTTCAGTGAGGTCACTAGTCCACCCATTGGAGGCTTCCTCTCTTATCGAGTGTACGCTAATTTTGTCAGGTGGCATTACCATCCTAAGGAGGGATACGAATCTACGGATGGACCCCGAAAGGCCGGACATTCGCATTTCCATTCCCCGCTCGGAGTCTATCATATAGGGCGGCTGAACATGAATATTAGAGAGCTCTATTGCCGTTTTTGCGAATGGATGCGTACATAGAAGACTCACCACAATCACTCCATCGTCCTCTTCGTGTACCTCCAATACTTCTAGCCATTCGAGACTGGATAGATCTTCCAATTGCTTACCTTCTCGGACTATTATTTCGGCCAATTGGACTACTCCGTCTTCCCTAACCGCCAAGTGACCAAGAACTTCGATACTATCCACTATTTCCAGAATTCTTGAGATGTCGTCAGAACCTTTCAATGAGGAAATTTTCCATCTTAGGGAAACTCTCCTCATGATATCTCCAATGCTTCCAGTCTATTGAACGCAGCGGAATGGTATGAAATAGGGCTAATCCCAGTAAGCCTCTCTGATTGCTTGATTGGCTTCCATGCACATCACCACATCAGAAGGCCTGTTAGGGATGTCCGATGTACCATTCAGATGCTCTATCATTGGTACGACATTACTCTCATTGACCACTCCCCAGCCTACTTGGGTACAAGGTGCGACTGGAGAGATCGGCATTGTTCCAGAGGTTGGATCCCAGGTGGAGTATGAAGGATACCACGCTGACAAATTCAAGGCGTCCCTGATGGTGTCACTAGTAATATTGACTCCCTGTATCATGAAGCCAGATCTTGTGGCCGGATCTGCACCAGAAGAGGAATCTCCGAATTCGGCCCTCAGTGTCTGTATAACCATGGACAACAAACCAGCAGTCCTTGGTGTGGCAAAAGAGGTTCCGGATGTCTCATGATACCCGTCAACGTCATCGTGATTCGGGAGTACTTGGGTCCAATCAGCCGCTATATCGGGATATGATCCACTCATGGTTTCCTTCTGATCATCTCCCTCCTCGGCGTACCCTGAGACGCCGATGCTCCAAGGTGGACCAGCCGTTGAATCCTGTACTGCTGGAGAGGGCGTGTTATCAGCTGCTCCAGCATGTATCTTCCTATTTTCCACTACAGCCACCTTGGTAGCGTCTTCAATCCCGGGAACGGGAATCGACCCGATCGGTCCAAAACTGGTTGTAATCACATCGACAAGTGGTTGATTTGCCGCGGCCAGAACCGCCGCGTCGCTGAAACCCTCTACGAAAAATATCACCGCATCCGGATTTGCGTTCAAGACGGCCCCAGTCACTGCCGTGCCGTGACCATCCTGTGGATCATCGAGGATTGGAATCTCAGTGTCATCGTCAGGGGAAGTCCCGATTATCTTGGTGCCTCTGAACCAAACAATATCTGTAGAGGTGATTTGGTCCCAGCAGTCTTCCTTGTCAGACTCATACCGCTCTTGCCATGTCCCGTTCGTTGAAATGTCACAGATCATTGTAACATTTAGGCCATCAAGAAGCCATTGAGGATAGGACTTGTTCATGATGAAGTGATTGTGGTAGACATTGATTCCGGTATCTATTGGAGCTACTACTGAGAATGCGCCAAACTCACTATCTACGACCTCCTCAATCGGTTCAGCGGGCCCCTCGTCCCAGAAAATACAGCCACTGATGCTACTTGAGAATAGCAGTAACACAATGGCCAGGGGGGCCCTCCTCATGCCTTGCGGTCAAGTCTTGCCGATTTCAGTCTTCGTCTGCATCGGGCAGCCTATGCATTGCAAGAATCTCTGCACAAATGGCGACTGCGATCTCTTCAGGGGAGTCAGCGCCAATATCCAGTCCTATCGGACACCTGGCATTTGAAAGCTCACCTTCTCCAACTCCTGCTGCCTTGGCAGCCTCTCTGAAACCCCTCCACTTTGTCGTCGATCCAATCACTCCAATCCTGACATCCTCGTCGACACTCTTCTTTAGGCAGCCGATTAGGAATTCCTGATCAACCCCCCAGTCATGGCCTAGGATAAGAATGTCCGTGAATCTCGAAATCGATTTCCCACCATCAGACTCAAAGAAATTGGAAACAGAGCAGCTGTGGATCTCCTCAGCAAATGGATATCTTTCATCATTGGCGAATTCCTCTCTCACATCGAAAACACTGTGTTTCCATCCAAGGGTATCGCAGACTATCGCAACCGACCTTCCTACGTGCCCCCCTCCGGAGATGAGTAAGTGTGGCACTGGCTCAACAACCTCCATCGCAACCGTAACACGGCCTCCGCATAGGCTGTCAAGGGCCACTGCCTCTTTTCCCTTCCCATCCTTGTGAAGTACGAAAGTCTCGACACGACCCCCAAGCTTACGTGTCTCCAATGCAGAAATCCCCAGTAGCTCATGAAGACCATTTTCTACCATCATCTCTAGGCCTGCGCCTCCCACCGTGCCAAATTTTGCACCACTCGATGAAACCGCTAACCTTGCACCTGGCTTACCGGGAACGCTACCACTCGCACTGATTACAGATGCCATAGCGACCCTCTCGCCAGCACTTACTCTCTCGACGACCCATGCGAGAACCGCGCACGTCATAGCACTGGGAGGCACTTCGAACACTTTGGGGTTGCGCTACTACCCCAGGGCCACATCGAGAACCATCATTATGGTGAAACCGATCATCAGCCCCATCGTCGCTATATCGCCGTTCTTTCCCCTATGCGCCTCAGGGACAAGCTCCTCAACGACGACGAAGATCATTGCACCGGCAGCGAATGCCAAGGCATAGGGGAGGATGGGGGTCATGTAGACTATTGCAGCTGCTCCGATGACTGCAGAGATAGGCTCGACCAGTGCCGACAACTGCCCCCACCAGAAACTCTCCTTCCTCGAAAGACCCTCCCGCCTAAGTGGAACCGAAACCGCCGCGCCCTCGGGAAAGTTCTGAATCCCTATCCCAATTGTTAGCGCGATAGCAGCGCCTATTCCGTCCCCAGAAGCTGCGGCACCAAAGGCGACTCCTACGGCCAATCCCTCGGGTATGTTGTGGAGGGTGATTGCCGAAATCAGTAGCTTGCTCCTATGCCATGTCGTCTTGACCCCCTCGACCTCCTCAGGAGGAGCCCCGGGGTGCAGGTGTGGGAGATATGCATCGACTACTCTCATTCCTACCCCTCCTAGGATGAATCCAAAGGCAGCAGGCAGAACCTTTTCTAATCCTTCACCGGATGTTTGGTCTATTGCTGGCCCCAGTAGCCCAAAGCAACTGGCAGCTATCATCACGCCTGCAGCGAAACCAAGCATTCCGTCTAGCATCTTACGATTAATTTCAGCGAAGAAGAAGACCAATCCTGCCCCTGCTGCCGTCATTATCCACGTAAAGAGTCCGGCTATGAATGCCTGCATAACCGGGTCCAAGTCACCCAGCGTATCGAAAACATCCATGCCTCTTCGCCGCACACCACGCTCATAGGATTTACCTTAGTTTGGTGAAGGCCTCTTCCAGGCGAATCAAATCAGATGGAAAATCTACATTGAGATGAAGGAATGGGTCTGAAACTTCGATCCTTGCAGGAACTACCAGGCTCCTCAAAGGTTCAGACGGAACGGCATCTAGGACTCTAGCCGCATCGTCTTCCGAGAGTAGTATTGGGTGCCCTCCCCGGCCTTCCATCGATGGGCATGCAGTATTCTTCGATGTTAGAAGTGAGGATAGCGTGTTGCTGGAGAAACCAGGCCTGTCTACGGGGACGATCAGGAACCTCCTTCCCGGCTCTAGGCCTATTCTTCTAATCCCAAGTTGAACTGTCCCCGTACGTCCCAAATCCGGATCCGGATTGCACACAACATCACAGTCTGCGGATTCTAGGACATCCTCGAATATCTCCTCGCTAGTCACCACTACTGGTTCCAGTCCATGACCCCTTAGCCTTCCAACTACCCATCCGACAAGGGTCTCTTCACCCACCATTACAAGCGCCTTTGGCCGACCAAGCCTCTTGCTGGAACCGGCTGCTAAGACTATACAGCCGACACCCAGATCCATGTCACAAGCCTCTCAGCATCTCTCTGCTGATTATTAGCCTCTGAATCTGACTCGATCCTTCGAAAATCTGGACTACTTTGGCCCCTCTCATTCTCCTCGCTACCGGGTACTCTTCGGAATAGCCATAGCCCCCGAAAACCTGCACTGCATCTGTTGTTACCTCCATCGCCATGTCAGCAGAGTACCGTTTGGCATGCGCCGCCTCAAGAGTGTTCCTTTCTCCAGAGTCCAACTTGATGGCGGCCTTCCATGTAAGCATTCTAGCAGCCTCAACTTTAGTGGCCATGTCAGCTAGCATGAAGGAAATCGCCTGGTGTTTTATGATTGGCTTTCCGAATGTGCTCCTATCGGTTGCATACTGGACGGCCTCCTCTAAAGCTCCTCTCGCATTACCTACCGCATGAGCGGAAATAGTCGGCCTAGAGAGGTCAAACGCTTTCATCGCGTTCATCCATCCCCCATTTTCTTCTTCTCCGACTAAATTATCCGATGGAACTCTGACGTCATTGAAAGTCACAGAGCGAGTGTCAGAGCATCTCTGCCCCATGTTCTCTTCTTTCTTCCCCAACTCCACGCCTTCCGAGTTAGCATCCACAATGAAGCCACTCATCCCTTGGTATCCAGCAGCCTTGTCTGTGTATGCAAGTACGAAGAACCAGTCAGCATAACCCGCCCCAGTTATCCACATTTTACTGCCATTTAGGATGTAGTCATCACCATCCTTGACGGCTTCAGTCTGGATAGACTGCACGTCGCTACCGGCACCTGGCTCGGTCACGCAATAGGATGCGATACATCCCTCCGTCACTTTGGTCATGTAACGCTCCTTCTGATCTTCTGTGCCGCCTGTCAGTATGGGATAAGACGCTAGCATGGTGCTACCACACGCAGTCGCGAACCCAGGATCGCCCGCCCCAAACTCTTCGCATACGAGCACCTCTTCGAAAGACCCCATTCCGCCCCCTCCGTATTTTTCGGGAATCTTCAGGGTCAGTAGGCCGTTATCGCTGGCCTTCCTGATTGTTTCTCGGGGGAACTCGCTATCCCTGTCCCAACTTCCCGCATGAGGCTTAATTTCGTCATTGGCGAAGTCTCTGGCTAGTTCCTGGAGCATTAGCTGCTCCTCACTCAATGCAAAGTCGACCATGGCCCTAGGAGTGGGTACAGGGATTAGAGTATTATGGCCATGTAGACGAAGTATCCAACTACCATTGAAACGCCTGTTATCTTCCCGATTTCCCGATCATCGAGTAGCATTGCGGCAACTAGTCCGGATGTAACCAGGACCACCCAGACGTCTCTGTCTGCAAAGTTAGGAGAGATCAAAACCCCTCCTCCGAGTGCGGCCGTAGCCCCAAGTATCCCTAGGATATTCATCATATTCGAGCCAAGGATGTTTCCGACAGCCACCCCTCCTTGTCCTCTGAGTCCAGCGACTAGTGTAACTGCTAACTCTGGTAGCGAGGTCCCCAGGGCCACTACTGATAGCCCTATGACGGCCTCTGAAATTCCGAGATCAGTTGCAATGCCCGTTGCACCGCCTACCAAGAATTCCGCGCCTTTCCAGATCAAAGCCCCTCCTATGATAGTCACAATCATCGAGATCACAATATTGTCTGGAACCCAAGAATCGTCCAATTTCCTCTCCTTGTCTTCCTTGGAATTGAGATATGAGTATGAGTAGTAACCAGCAAGAAGCACTAGCATCAGTACTCCGTAGAGTGAAGTAATTTCTCCATAAACCACCAGTGCCAGGAGGATTAGAGTAGCAGTAATCATTGCAATTGCATCCCTCCTCACACCTTCGCCTGGATCTGAGGCAGCACCAAGTATCGATGCAGTACCAAGTACAAGCATCACATTAGCAACGTTGGACCCCAATACTCCTCCAACCGCAATATCCGGCTGGCCCCCTGCAACTGCTTCCAGTGACACGGCTAATTCGGGTAACGATGTCCCTATCGCGACTATGGTGAATCCGATTAGCAGAGGTGGGACCTTCATCTTCTTCGCGATAACTACCGCACCCTGAACTACGACCTCCCCTCCTCCCAGCAGGAGTACGAAGCCCCCAATCACCAATAGCCAGTCAGACGACATGGAAGCATCCATGCAACTACGGAAGGAGGGGGACTCATGACGGTTTCCATAAGCTACAGGCCCTATTCACAAGATCTCATTACGTGCCTCAGGACCAAATCCGAAGTTGGAATTGTGTGATCCTCCAATGTGGGGGAGAATGGCACTGGGGTGTCTAGAGCGCCTATTACCGTTGGCGGACTCTCAAGACTCCAGAACGCCTGTTCTAGGATCCGACTGCTTATCGTATGCCCCAAGCCACCCGTCCACTGCGCCTCTTGCAGTACAATCAATCTGCCAGTCCTCAGTGTCGAGTCAACACATGTTTCAACATCAAATGGCTGAATGGTCCTCAAATCAACAATCTCCACCTCTACTCCCTTCGCAGAGGCCTTCTCAGCAGCTTCAAGGGCAACGTGAACCATCGCCCCCCATGTCACTATCGTGATATCTTTGCCTCCTCTGACTATCTTCCCCTTTCCGATTGAGGTTTCTCCGGATTCCAGTCTACGATGAACAGACTCGGTATCTACAATCTGATTTATCGAATCCCCCCATCCCGTTATCCCCCCTCTGAGCCCATAGAGCCCTATATGTTCCAGAAATACGAACGGATCAGGAAGCGCGTGCCCTTCGATTAGTAAATCGAATGCATCTTGAGGATTGCTCGGGAAGGCGATAACCAGTCCTGGGTCATTCGCAAACCAAGACTCAATCATGTTGGCGTGATAAGGGCCGCTCCTCGTTTTCGCACCCAATGGTATCCTTACCGTCATTGGGACATCTGCCCCCCACCTCCATCTCAGCTGTGCAGCATTGTTGATCAGCGGATTCATCGCCAAAGCTGCAAACCCTCCGAATTGGATCTCTGCAACTGGCCTCATTCCACCTAGGGCAGCTCCAGTGGCGGAATTGATTATTATCGACTCAGAGAGGGGCATATCCAATAGTCTAGATTGATGTCCCTTTGCCCTCAAGGGAAGGTTCATGCCGAACGCACCAGCGACTTCCATGTCCTCTCCCATGAATATTATTTGTTCTCCATATTTTTCCGCTAGCTCCACCATGGCATTCTGTATAGATCTGCTAAATGTCCAGGAATTTGATGCATCTGAAAACTCGATGTAAACCCCTCCGGGCTCCAGTTTACTTTGCCCAGCCTGCCTTTCTGTGTTAATTGTGTCAAATTGCTGTGCATGGCTCCTAGCGTCGTAGATTGAGGTCACACCCTCTCCCACGCTGTTCCCCTCCGGCCACGGCATCTCTTCCATTGCCGCCCTTGAATCTTCGACAAACGCTCTTTCCTCCGATTCCATGGCCTGCAACTCTTTCTCACTAGCCCCTAGTCCAATTAGCAGGTTTCTGTGGTTCGGGAGAGGATCTTTCTCTGACCAGTAGGAAATCAACTCTCGGTCGACATAACCGGGCGGAGTTCCCGATATTGACCCCAAGTAAAGGTCGTCATGGTGGTGAGCGTGTCCGCAACCGCGCATCGTTTCAACGTGAATCAGAGTGGCCCCGCCTCCGGAAACAGCAATTTCTCTAGCAACGCAAACCGAAGAATAGAATTGCGATGGATCCGATCCGTCTATGGTCCAAGATGGTATGCCCATAGCGTGCCCCTTGTCCCCAAAGGTCTCTGCTCCTGATTGCCCCACAACGAACGTATCCAATGCGATTTGGTTATTTTGAATCATGTAGCATATCGGTAACCCCCTGGTGCCAGCTAGATTCATCGCCTCCCAGAATTCCCCGCTACTGCTGCACCCCTCCCCCACAGGTGCTAGGTGGAATCTATTCAGCCCCAGCCTATGCGATGCTAGTGCGACACCCGTTGTGGTCGCGCTAGCAATGGGCAGCGGAGCAGTAGGTGGAAGAATGCCTTTCTCCCAGTTCCCAATATGCAAATCTCGTCCTCCGGAACCTTCGTTCCCACCATCCATGTATGAGCCCGATTTACCCATTTGAGCAGAGAGGACCTCCAAAGGGGTTTGGCCCATTGCGAGTGCTAAACCCATGTCTCTGATCATAGGGGCGATGATGTCCGAATCACCGCCATCCCCTTGGGGACTGTCCACCGCCCTATTCATCGCAGAAGCGCAGGCTACAATCCCCTCTTGCCATGTAGATCTGAAGCCTTTCCCTCCAAACCTGCCTCCATCGGGAGTGGGGATACCATCCGTAAAGAGCTCCTTTAGATGCTCGTCAGTGATCCTAGTTCTGGTCATCCATCTCTGCCATTGCTTTCTCTGTTCGAGAGTAATGGATGATTCGTAAGCAATCCTCCTGAGACAAATTCGAATATCCAGTAGGAATCTCATATTCCGCCTACTCAGGTGACTCTCCCCCGATCTTCGGGGAATGACCTCAGACTCCCCTATTTCAGCAATTAGTGGTTCTAGGATCCGCTCCGATAGGACGCTTCCGATTCTGGTGAGAAGGTCATGACAGAATTCATGGTAGGAATCTCCCTCAAATGATGCTGGCGCCCTTTCTTCGTCCCAACATCCCGCAACTAATTCGAGGTACCCATCATGCCTTTCTGCAAGGAATCGTAGTAATTCACCCCTGGCTCTCAAAGATTGGAGGGGGTGGGCGAATTCTAATCCAGAGGGCGGTTTCCAGTTTCTAGCGTAGATGGTTGGAAGGTCTGTCTGTTGGGGCGTCTCGGACCTCCCTTCTTCTACCAAACCCCCTTGCTCCGATATTTTCCGATCCCTTCTAGAGCATTCCTTCTCTAATTCATCAGGGCTTACCTGTAATCCCCTCTCCCAGACATTAACCTCCCTGCGCCTACCTTTGCCCGTACTTGATCTGTCTAGCGTCACCCTAACCCTGGATCCACATTCCACACAGGTTCTATCCAATCTGGTTGTCTTGCCACTCCTCGTTCTCCAGACTTGATGTTTCGAGCAATCCGGACATTTCCATAGTCCCTGTCGACGGTCCTCCATGGTCCACCGGAAGGGTACTTAGTACAACAATTGTTCGATTGATTGAATCTTTTTTCACCACATAACAATAAAGAATCTCAAAAAGATACATTTTTCATATGTATTTATATTCATTTACCATAAAAAAACGTTATACTGAATCTTTTTTCACCACATTTAATACTTTACAATATCTGAATCGACAGTGTCAGACCAAAGATGAATCCCTCCATCCAGGTTCAGCACCCTTTCTTGGTCCCAACCAGATTGGACTAGGAATCTCACTACTGCAGCAGATCTGCCGCCTGTTCTGCAGTAGACAACAATATCTCGATCAGAGGGGATTTCGGAAATTCTCTCCGGTACCGACGTGTGGGTGATTCGCAGATCAGTTGCATCTAGAGAAGCTATTGCCTCCTCTCTTTCAGAGCGTACGTCCAGCAGGAATGGCGTCCAGCCACTATTCTTCTTAGATACTAAATCAAGCGGGCTAATCGACTTCATTTGCATTGGATCACCTGCTAGGGCGGTCACAGTCGCCCTTTCCGAGTTGCGATTGAATGTAAGGACCCTAGTAATCATTGTCAGTGAGTCAATTGCAAGGAGCTTCCCATTGAGGGAGTCGCCAATATCCAATATTATCTTCAGTGCCTCGGTAGCTTGTATCGTCCCAACTAGCCCGGGAAGGACTCCCAGAACTCCCGCTTCTGCGCAGTTGGGTGCCAATTCAGGCGGCGGCGGCTCAGGAAACAGATCCCTGTAGTTGGGCCCTCCATTGTGATTGAACGTCGAGACCTGGCCTTCGAACCTGTGAACGCTACCGAAGATCCAAGGCTTCCCTAGAATCTCGCAAGCGTCCCCAATTAGGTACCTTGACTCAAAATTATCCGTTCCGTCGATAACTACGTCGTATTCAGAAATAATCGACAGCGCATTTGTTTCGGTTAGCTTTTCCACAATCGGCAGGAATTGACCATCGCCATTCAACTCATACAGCCTTCTCGATGCCGACTCAGCTTTCGCCTCACCTATTTCCGAAGATACGTGGATAACCTGTCTCTGGAGGTTTGAGATATCTACGGTGTCGTGATCAATAATGCCTATTTTACCCACTCCGGCTGCAGCCAGATAGAGTAGAGCTGGAGATCCTAATCCTCCTGCTCCGACCACCAATACGGAGGACTCCAGTAATCTGGCCTGTCCACTCTCTCCGACAAGAGGGAGCACTAAATGGCGGGCATATCTCTCTCGCTCCTCATCGCTCAGATGGTCCGCCATGTGCCTGCGACAATGCACCAAGGACATTTGGCCTTCGGTCCAGAGGCCTCAGTGCTGGTCTTCTAGCCATCTTTCGGCATCTATTGCGGCCTGACATCCCATGCCAGCCGCAGTAATGGCCTGCCTATACCGTGTATCTACCACATCTCCAGCCGCAAATACGCCTTCTACACTGGTCATCGTATTCGATTTATGAAGAATGTATCCTTCGTCGTCAGTCTCAACTTGGCCCTCCAAATATTGGGTAATCGGTTTGTGACCAATTGCAATAAATGCCCCGGTGCATGAAATCTCTTCCTCGTCCCCATGGCGAGGGTCCTCGAGTATCGCACCAGTTAGTCCATTCTCGTCAGAAGTCCAGGATTTAACCTGCCTGAAAGGCCTAATTTCTATTTTTGGATGGGCTTCGGCGCGCTCGTACATCACCTTGGAAGCTCGGAAAACATCCCTTCTGTGGATTATCGTGACTTTGCTTGCGAATCTAGTAAGGAAAGTCGCCTCTTCCATGGCAGAGTCGCCGCCCCCTACAACGACAACCTCCTCATCTCGGAAAAACGCGCCATCACAAGTCGCACATGTTGAGATACCCCTGCCCTTCTGAGCCTCCTCGCCTTCCGCACCTAGCCAAATCGCCTCAGCACCAGTGCAGATGATTACAGATTCAGCTTGGAATTCTTCCCCCTCTACCCAAACTTTGTGAGGCCGACTGGAAAAATCGACTCTCTCAACGTTCTTGTCATGGACTTCGAGCCCGAATCTCTCTGCCTGCTCCCTCATCTGAACCATCATCTCAGGGCCCCCCACCCCTGTAGGGTATCCGGGAAAGTTCTCTACATCGGAAGTCAGCATCAATTGTCCTCCAGACATGTATCCAGCGAACATCAATGGTTCCAAAAGTGCCCTAGCCGCATATAGTCCGGCTGTGTATCCAGCAGGCCCTGAGCCAATGATGATGACGTTGCGTACTCCCTCAGCCACGAGTCTCCCAATGTGGGGACGTCCTTCAACCCTACCTCTGTCACTCTACCATTGAGGCGACCGCTCCAACCGCGGCTCTAGCATGCGGCTCTAGCCGCGGCTCGATGTGTTTAGGCTCAGCCCCGGGACCAATAATGCCGAGGCCTATCGGCTTTCCGTGCTTTATTTGAAGCTCGATCACTGCCTTTGTTACCGATTGCCCCATCACCATTCCGTGATCGGTTTCACCCTTCTCAATGATGCCAAGAACGATTGCCCCGTGAATGTCTTCTCGTTGTAATAATCTGTCCAAAGCCAAGGGTGACTCCATCGAGCCAGGGACCCATACTGTTTCAGCGATCTCCCATTTCTTTGACTCTGCTTCATCGGTAGCGTAGTCAAGCATTCTATTGACCTCGTCCTTATGGAACGAACCACAAACTACTCCCATCCTCATCCTTAAACCTCCATTCTCCGAATAGTATCTACAACGGCTTGGGTCCTAGAGTCAATCTCAATGTTCACCATATCTCCCGCGACCTTTCCTCCAATGGTCGTGGCCCTTATTGTTTCAGGTATGATATGCAGGCTGAATGAATCCGGCATGACCTCTCCAACAGTTAGGGACATTCCGTCGACTGCAATGAATCCCTTTTCTAGGATGTAAGGCGAAGTTCCGATCGGACTCTCTATGGTCAGATCAATCCCCTCTCCCTTGTCTATTTTCTCGATTATGCGCGCCTTACTCATCACGTGGCCGGACAAGATGTGACCTCCTAATTCGTCGCCAACCTTCAGAGATCTCTCGACATTCACCAAATCTCCCTCGGATATGCTTCCCATGGTGGTTCTTTGAAGGGTTTCTTCAATCGCGTCAAAGCAAATATCGCTCCCCTCTATGCTCACAACAGTCATGCAAACACCATCCAGAGATACGCTAGCGCCGATTTTAATCTCCTCATCAAATCCTCTGAGATCAACTGTTATCTTCAGTACACCATCGCCTTGTTCAATACTGGAAACAGGAACAACTCCTGCTACTATGCCCGTGAACATACTAGTCCTCCTCGTAAGGGTCTCCCTCTTTGTTTGGCCAAAGATCCAGTATCCTAGCGATGATCTTCCTTGTTCCGTCCAAGTCATCCGATAGTCCCTCGACTCTCTTGAGCATTACATCTGAATATCCATGGCTGTCCAATCCATTACGTACTGACTCCATAGAGTGTTTCTGATCGTATCCCAATGCGATAATATCCGGATTCACAATCTTCAGAATTTCGAAGATAGGAGTTCCAGGAGGATTCCCAACAATCGCATCGTCGACCGGCTTCAAACCCCTGACCATCCTGCATCTGAGATCTTGACTGGTCACAGGCTCGTGCTTCTGGGTCCTTACGGTGTCATCGTGAGCTACAACGACGACTAATTCATCTCCTAGAGATTTAGCCTGCTCCAAATAGTGAAGATGACCAGCATGCAGAAGGTCGAAAACACCCACCGCCATTACTCGTGCCATGCATCCCCCCTCCTGTCCCGACGTCTAGTTGTTGTCATTTCAAATTCTCATTGAAGATAGGATGTCATCACCCGTAATCATTGGAATTCCATGTCTTTCTGCATATTCTCGAGCGCCATCCAGGGATAGCGCGCCATCCCCTTCCGGTTCGAGCATCTCTGCCCCGATAGTGCAAGGGACTTGCCCGGACAGCCTAGCCATCGCTACAGCCAGTTCGGTGTGCCCCTGTCTGGTGGAGAGGCCTCCAGGCGACTCGCGACATAGGGGGATGTGCCCCGGAGTCCTGAACTCAAGACCAAGGGCATCCATTGCTGAATCACTATCTGACCCCAATAGCTCCCCCGCAAGCTCCCCGAATCTACGAGTAGTTAGTGACCTATCTCTATCGGTAATGCCGGTGTATGTCTCACGGTGATTCAGAGACAGCGTGAATGCTGACTTGCTGTCATACTGTAGATCGTTTGTAACAAGCCTCGATAGAACGGGATTCTCCTTCACTAGAGACTCTTGCGTATGGATGTCTTGAAGCCAGGGCAGGCCGAACAATTCCCCCACTTCGTTCCCGATAGCCAAGAAAAGTAGGCCACCACAATCATTCCTCAGCCTCCTCATGACTTCAGGGGTTGCGGCTGTCGCAGGCCACAGCAGATCAGTCTCCCTCTCCCTGAAATCAGAGTCGAAAATCATCACAGGTTTACCTGATGCGAATGCCTCGATTGCCGCTCCCACGTCAGATCGCATGCTCCCCGGAGGGGCCATTCATACCCCTTATTTTCGGTCATGGCATCTGCGAACCGAATCATTCTCATCTGCATACGCTGGCGGCAGCACATCATGGTGGGTAAAAGAGAGGCCATTGCCCCCGTCAGAGTTGACTTAGCTGGAGGTTGGACCGATGTTCCCCCCTATACCCGGGATTTCGGAGGGGAGGTGGTAAACTTCGCCATTGATGGGTACGTAAGAGCAACATCCAATGGGCCATCAGTAAGCTTCTCCTTTGGAGTTCCTGCCGGTTCAGGACTTGGTTCAAGTGGTGCAATGAATGTTGCCATGGCAGCCCTCTCATCTCCAGACGACTCTCCAGAAAGCATAGCAGAGGCCGCCTACCAAGCAGAAGCAGAAGCAGGCAACCTGGGGGGCAGGCAAGATCAGTGGGCATCCGCCTTAGGCGGATTCAACCATCTAATTTTCTTCGGTGAAAGAGTTGAGCGTATGCCCTTTGAGCCAATGAAGTCATCCAGAGTTTGGCTGCGTAAGCACCTATTGCTGGTAAATTCAGGAATCACTAGGAAGTCAGGAGATCTGCATGAGTCGGTCTGGTCCAGATATGCAGAGGGGGATAAGGACGTAATTGAGGGGCTGAATATCGTACGTTCAGCTGTCAGGGGCATGGCTACTGGACTCCAGCAGGATAGAAGAGACTTGATAGTCAAATCGATGAGAGAAACCTCGGAAGGAGTTGACATTATCGATCCTGAAATCCATGAGCCCTTCAGGGAGGAAGTGTCCCCACTCATTGACTCAGGTATGGTTTCCTCTTGGAAGGCAGTAGGTGCCGGAGGTGGAGGATTTGCTGCCTTGATATGTCATCCATCAAGTACTCAAGATGTACGAAATATACTGAAATTATCCGATTGGGAGGTACTGGATTGGGATTATGAGGATGAAGGAGTTAGGATACTCTAGTCCGAACCCATAAACGTGGCCATTCATCGCCCCGCCCATGGTGGGGCGTTCTTCGGCTATCGCATCTGCGTTGGTTCTACTCTTCATCCTCCCACTAGCCGCTTCCTCGATTACCCCTCTTGAGCAGGGTAAGGGCGGACTAGATGCTGATGGAAAATGGATTCTCAGCGTGGAGTCCGAACTGCATTCCGAATGGTGGACTCACTGGAGCAGGGACAAGGACTCAGACTCTCTGGATGATCGCCTTGAGTGGCTATTGGGCCAACCAGTGGAGGTGCAGCAGGACTGGTGGAGGAGGGCTCCCGAGGGCAGTGCGAGGATTTTCGTAGACTACAATCACCATCCGACTGATGCAGACGTCTCAGCACTCGAGGAATTAGGGGTCCAAGTCACATTTCGTCCGAAATACCTTGACACCGTGACTGCAACCGCGCCCTTCAACTCAATACTTTCTGAGAATGGAATCCTTTCTCTGCCAGGTGTTGTCATGATCGAGGATTTGGGACTCGCCGAGCCAAATATGCACGAGGCGGCCCCAAATATGGGCGTCGACCAAGTTTGGAACGACTTCGGATTCGACGGTACGGGATCAGTTGTCGCCATCCTCGACACGGGTGTAAGGGGGGATCACGAGGGACTCAACGATATGGATGACGAACCATTCACAATGGGCTGTGAACAGCCAGACCCCGATCCAACTAATCCTAATCCCATACCAATTGATTGTGATCCAAAGATAATTGCATTCTACGACTCAGTTTTCACAGACTCGGAGCAAGACCCATCTACCTCTTACGACTCTGGAACGCACGGTAGCCACGTCGCTGGAATAGCCGCTGGAACTGGGGGCGGCCAAGTAGATCCGACTTCTGGTCTGAAGTACATTGGAGCTGCTCCGGGAGCATTCTTGATCAACCTCCTCGCATGCTGTGATGGTGACATTGAGGATGTAATCCAAGGAGCTCAGTGGGCGATTGAAAACAAGGATAAGTACGGAATCGACATAGTAACTTCATCTCTGGGGGAGCAGCAGCTTGAGATACACTTCGACAACGATGGAAGCTCAGCATGGAGCCGACAGATGGACTCCGTGGTCGAGGCCGGAATAATCACCACACTATCTGCCGGTAACGAATTCGGAGGGGCGACTTTCGCTGGGTGCAACACCATAGACAGTCCAGGAGACGCAAATCTACCTGTTACCGTAGCAAGCTTGGACAAGGACCTAGGGCTTGCGATATACAGTAGTCGCGGATACACTTCAGATGGCAGGGTGAAGCCAGACGTAGCGACAATCGGCTCAAGCATCATGGCTCCCGACGCAGCTACCAGCGATGGCTACACAAGCAAGTCTGGGACTAGTATGGCCACTCCCCTGATGGCAGGAATTGCTGCTCTGATGGTTGAGGCCAACCCGGATATCACTCCAACCGAGTTCAAGGACATTATCTCAGCCCACTCCATAGAGAGGGACCTCCAGCTTCTGGGCGACCCAGGCTTCAATGATTGTAGCATTCTCGAGACTCGTCCGGATAACGAGTTCGGGTTCGGTCAGGCAGACCCAGTCGCGTTCGTAGAGGCAGCAGGGAGCATTGACAGGTCACTGAATGTCAGTATGGACGTAGAAACCCTGCAGCAAATAGGAAACGAGTCATACATCTCAGGCACCGCATCGGGAGTGGCTCCGGGAATGGGGCTCGTGGAGGTTCGCGTTGGAGGTGGCATTTGGAAGGGCGCAGCGGACCTGTCGGGCGATTGGAGTCAGTGGAGGGTAAAGCTAGATCCCCATGACCAGTCAGGCAATTCCACTATCTACGCCCGACTACTTGTGTCAGAGGATAGCATTTCGCCAATCGATTCGAGACGAGTCATTCTAGTTGACGGCGTCGTATCCAGCGGTCCCTCGGGAGATCTCAAGAACCTCCCTTCGTCCGTATTCTGGATTCCATTCATAGTTTCAATTGCAATTATCGGGATTGTTTCGGTAAGGGAGCGATGGATTACGAAGATCAGGGACGAAGATCGACTTGTCGTATCGGAGAATCGAGGCATCTACACGATCACTAGTAAAGTCGGCTCAGCAATCGATCCCCGTCTGATCCCAGGCAGGTGGAACTCCGCTAGAGAGTCTTGGAAGGACGGAGAGACATTGGTTGAGAACCAATTCAGACGGTATGTTTCACTTTCAATACTATACACTGCTCAAGGACTTCCTGCCGGATTTGCCATGGTCACATTCGTTGCTTTCTTAGTTTCCAACGGTGCAGCGCCTGATCAGATTGCAGCCCTGTTCGCAACCATAGCCCTCCCTTGGACATTCAAATTCATCTGGGGTCCAGTGGTTGATGCAGTGCAAATGCCCTCTTATGGCCTCAGGAGGCCTTGGATCCTCTTTGCTCAAACTGGTATGATAGTAACTCTGGGCGCATTGTTGTTCGTATCGGACCTCAATGAATCCATAGAACTAGTGACTCTGATTCTGTTCGTCCACAACCTGTTCTCCTCACTACAAGACGTGAGCGTTGACGCATTAGCGGTTGATGTTCTACAGCCCGACGAGGTCGCTAAGGCGAACGGCTTCATGTTCGCTGCCAAGAGAGGAGGTATCATCATTGGTGGAGCAGTGGTCGGAATGCTGGTAGTGGACTTCGGAATCAAGGCTGCAATAATGGTCCAACTTCCTCTCCTAGCTCTGATAATGTGTTTGCCACTCTTCCTGAGGGAGAGACCCGGAGATCGCCTTTTCCCATGGCAGAGTTCCTCTACTAGAAACAGCCTCTGGGAGGGGTCTGAATCGGGGGATTCAGAATCAGTGGAGATGGACGATGAACTGCCATGGGAGGGGGATTTCGAGGATGATTTCAGAGTCGCTAGTTGGGTTTCTCAGAATCTTTATGGGGAGAGGATACAAGGCATCGCTGCTCTTCTTTGGGCCAGCATAGTCGTGTTGTTAGTCGGGGGCGCACTGGGGATTATTCACCTCGTCTCGAATGAGGAAGTGTTCAGTACCATCGGTTCGCCACTCAAGAGTATTGGATGGTACGCATTCCTCCTTTCTTTGGCAGGAATTCTGGCAGGCAGGTTCCTGTTACCAGCGATTTCCCAATTCCAAATCTCCAACCCATTCAGCGAATCTGCTAGGGCCGGGCTTGCAGTTCCAGCCTACAACATAGTCAAGGGTTTCTCCCTGAAATCCTCCTTCCTACTCATCTTCCTGTGCCTCCTCTCAGAGATGTACGTCTTCGTGGACCCAATTGTGGTTGATATCTTCATCAACGAGGCAGGTTGGACGCAGACGAAGTACAATGGAATCATGGGAGGTATAGTCATCTTGTTCTTGATGGGGGGGCAGATCCTAGGGGGTTTCCTAGGGGATAAGTTCGGTGTTCGGGAGGTCGCCATGGTTGGCTTCACCCTCCTGGCCCTAGGCAATGCCGGACTCGCCATGCTTAATCCATATTGGGGGAATACTACGATAATGACTGTCTATCTTTGCCTCAGGGCTATTGTCACAGGAATTGCTTGGATATGCATCATCTCCGTATCCATGAGGCTGACATACAGCAAGGCCGGTGGAACACAGTTCACAGCTTACATGTCGATGTTCAACCTATCTGCTGTCATCGCATACCAATTTACAGGGACGATGGTCGAGATAATTGATTACATCTCGGCGCTTTATCTTGGGGCGGGATTGACCCTATTCACGGTCTGGTTCTTGGTCTTCATAGATCCAGATGAATGTGACCGCGTTCTTGAAGGCCGTCTGAGTGATGACCAAGAGATTGATGGCGATATTGGCGAGACGCCAGATGGCTGGTGGGAAGAAGGTGGAGAAAATGCCCCCTCTTCATGAGCATCTTAAGTCCGCTAAAACGGACTTCCTGTACTTCAGCCAGACGATATGTCCCTACTGCGTTAGGGCAGCAAGGACCTTGGAGGCCAACGGCTTATCATTCACAGAGGTGAATTTGGACAATTACGACGGCCTCAGGCAGGAGGTGGTTAGGGTAACTGGACATCGTACCGTCCCAGTCGTTTTCGATATAAGAGGAGATAAGCCAATCTTCGTAGGTGGTTCGGATCACCTGCTGGAATATCTCTGAGAATTTTCTGCCATCCCCCTTACGGCAATCTTGAGTTCTTCAATTTGGTTTAGGTTGACCATGTGGCCTTTCTCATGCTCCAGCCTAGTTACCGGCCATCCTGCATCTTCGAAGATATCGGCGTGTTCACGGGCATGCTCTATTGGAACAAGGTGATCTCTTGAGCCGTGCATCCATGCTATGGGACGGGGCTTGAGGAACGGCAGAGAGTCCCTCAGTGATTCTGCACGCACGGTTTTAGTCCCGATTAGGACCAATCCGCATATCCTGTCTTGGGAGCCTGTCTCCAGAAGGGCTGATGCTATGGCCCCTCCTTGTGAAAATCCCCCAACAATCACCGGTCCCTCGGGAAGCCCCTCCAGAATTCGTTTGATTGAATCGCCCACCTGCCCCTGTGATTCTTCATCTAGGGGGAGCGTTGGGTCATCGGCCCTCAGCCACCATGCAAAGCCACCTCTGGTGGGATGCTCTATTTCCGCTTGGGGGCACATCACAGACCACCCATCGGGAGCAAGGCTCTCCGCTAGCGGCCTCATCATTTCGGACGTCCCGGTCATGCCATGCATCATCACCAGAGTCCCCTGACTCATACGGTCACCTCACAGGCTCCATGACTGAGTTATTCCGCCCGCGAATATCAGACGGAGGTAACTATCACCCGTGAAGGTGGCAGTCAGGGTGTATTCCTCTGAGGGATAGGGAATGGTCCCCAATGTCCCACTCTCGCTCGCTCCGGGGCCCCATACTCTCTCCAGAGCGGAGATTGAGCCATGATCCCTAAGGGTCAGAGTGATGCTCGACCCGCCTCCCCCGCATGCAGCATCTAGGAAGTAGATCATTTCATTCCACTCACCATCATTTGGATGGTCGCTAACGAAGAAGGAGTCTTCAAACTCAATATCTGGGCCAGACTCGTCCCAAGTGTTGGAGTATAGGTCGCCACCTCTTACGAAGTAGACGTCACCTGAGTGAGATTCCCCATCATCAGCAAGCATCATCCTCAGTTGAACAACTCCAGACGAATCAGTCCATATGAATGATGAGAAGAACTTCGAAGACGAGTCATAGACATACTCCAGGGTAGATCCATCCGAGGCCTCAGCTTCCATCACAGCTACGCCTCCTGTAACAGTGCGGACGCTGGCATACCACTCTGTTGAGAATAGCGTGAATCCCCATCCAGCACCCTCGACGAGCGGGAAGTCTAGAACTGGCTGAGGCACTCCGTTCTCGAACGCAGAGAGGTCTTCATGGGTTATTCTTCCAAGGAATGGGTTGTGGTTCAGCACTGCGTGCCTTCGGGCCTCCCCTATGCTGGAAATTGCTAACATGTAAGCTGTCCCCCCCTCCTCAGAGTCCGAAGCTACGACCAACCTCGCAGTGTCGTCACTGTACTCGGGCGTAGAGAAAGTGTACAGCCACCAGTCACCCACATTCCATATCGGAGCCTCCACCGGGGCCGCATCTGCGCTACTGCTGGAGTTGCCCGTCTCTATGCAACCAGGCATCATACAAGCAAGAAGCAAGAACGCCATGCCCATGGCAGTGGTACTCCGCATGTGCCTCCGTCGAGGCACACAGTCAAGAGACTGACGCAATACGTATGTGCTCAAAGAAGGCCAGCAATAACGACTGAAACAATCGACATGAGCTTGATCAGAATGTTCAGCGATGGTCCGCTGGTGTCCTTGAAGGGATCGCCAATGGTATCTCCAACAACCGCTGCCGAGTGGGCATCATCGCCCTTTTCCGCGCCGGATATCTCGCCCTGCTCGATAGCCTTCTTTGCATTGTCCCAAGCACCGCCAGCGTTGGCCATGAAGAGGGCCATGAGGACGCCAGTAGCAGTGGCCCCTGCTAGAGTTCCTCCGAGTGCAGCTGGCCCTAGTGCCAGGCCGATTATGACCGGGCTTGAGATTGCCACTAGTCCGGGCATCACCATCTCACGCAGAGCGGCCTGTGTCGAGATGTCTACGCATGTGGCGCTGTCCGGCTCGACGCCCTCTCTGCCCTCAAGAAGGCCATCTATCTCCCTGAATTGCCTGCGAATCTCCACAATCATTGCTTCAGCAGCACGGCCGACAGACTTCATCGTCATTGCAGCCACTACGAATGGAAGAGCGCCACCGATAAGGAGCCCAATCACTACCTCTGGGTTAGTTAGGGAGAGAGCAGCAGCATCCAAGCCGGCGCTCGTCTTGTAGGCCGCAAACAGGGCCAGAGCTGTTAGGGCCGCGCTTCCGATAGCGAACCCCTTTCCGATCGCAGCAGTGGTGTTCCCAATCGAATCTAGCCCGTCAGTGATATCGCGTACTTCTTTGCCCAGTCCTGACATCTCCGCGATTCCTCCTGCGTTATCAGCCACTGGCCCGTAGGCGTCCACAGTCATGGTAACACCAACAGTACCTAGCATTCCCATCGCAGCCATTGCGATCCCGTATAGGCCAGCGTCGCCACCACCCATCACATCATTGGCACCATAAATTCCAGCAGCCATCAGAAGAACTGGGATCAATACAGACTCCATTCCAACTGCAAGGCCGGCGATGGCATTGGTCGCACTTCCGGTCTTTGAGGCTTCGCCGATGTAGGGGATGGCCTTGACTTGGAACCCAAATACAGGCTCTATGCCAGTGTAATATTCGGTAACTAGGCCGATTAGAATGCCTACAACGCTGCCAATGGCAACCGCCCAAACTACTGTCTGATCTAGTCCTAACTCGCCCAAGGCGAGATATCCTCCTCCGATGAAAAGTCCTGCCCCGATGAACGTAGTGTTCCTGAGAGCTGCACCAGCATCCATGTTCTTCATCGCTGAAATCGAGAATACGCCGATAATAGATGCCAAGTATCCGACAATGGCTAGTGCGATTGGAATCTTCAGGTAGTCCGCCCCCAATTCACTGCTCGCCGCGGCGATTACCATGGCTGCAATTATTGAGCCAACGAAAGACTCGAAGATATCAGCGCCCATGCCAGCTACATCGCCGACGTTGTCACCGACGTTATCTGCGATAACACCAGGATTTCGAGGATCGTCCTCTGGAATTCCAGCTTCGACCTTTCCTACAAGGTCGGCTCCCACGTCAGCAGCCTTCGTGTAGATTCCACCGCCAACACGGGCGAAGAGTGCGATGGACGATGCACCCATGCCGAATCCTGCGATGTTGCCTACGGAAAGGAACTCAGTTTCTGTGAAGTAGTACATCATTGAGATCCCGAAAAGACCCAGTCCACCGACTGCGAGGCCCATAACGGCCCCTCCGTTGTATGACGTGGTGAGTGCAGCTGCCTGCCCGCCGCTAGCCGCAGCCTGTGCAGTCCGACCGTTCGCGCTCGTTGCCGCGCGCATACCGCTGAACCCAGCTGCGCCACTGCAAAGTGCACCAATGATGAATGCAACAGTGGTCTCCATACCGAGATCATCGTTGTAGTTCCCACCGATGAACAGAAGTGCTGCAACGACGGCTATGAATACGGCAAGCATTCTGTACTCGGCCACCATGAATGCCATAGCACCGTCTTGTATTCGTTCAGTGATTTTTGCCACTGTTTTGTTCTCAATCTCAATCGAATCCACCTTTCTATAGAGCATGAATGCGACTACAAGGCCCAAAAGGCCCGCTATCATTCCATACATTCCTAGTTGTTCTCCGTCCATAATATCAACCTGTTTCGGCCCGCGGACAAAAGTCCTACTTATAACTCAAGTCATAGATACCGCCCCGAAGGGGCGACCTATCTCCGATGATTCAAAACCACATTAGCAAAAGCCTCGAGGACTCCAGCACCATCATGCTCTCTCTGAAAGGACATCATTTCATCCTCAGTAATGTGCCCCCAACCGAAGGATCTCTCTATCCTATGCTTGGCAGCCTCGGGGTGAAACTGCAGCCCCCATGCCGGCATTTTCTTGCCATCGGATCCAATAACCCTCACTGCGGTTACGAAGTTATGCTCGGCAGACCCTAGTAATTCGCAGCATTCTGGAACGGTGGTGACATGGTCCTGGTGGGAGTATAGGACTACAGGCCCTCCCTCCCTTTCTTCTCTGAGTTCAAACAACTCATCTCTAATGCCAGCCTCGTTGAGCGACAAGTCCCAAACACCGCTTGACATGCTTTCCGCTCTAATTACCTTGGAGCCCAGGGACTTGCACAGAAGCTGGTGCCCAAAGCAAATTCCTAGTGTCGGCATGCCAGAGGTGGAAGCAACTCTCATCAATGATGCTGCACTATCCATCCAATCCTCCCACATCGTCACATTTCTGCGAGAGCCCGAGCAAACCACAGCATCCACATCGACCAGTCCAATCCAATCCTTCATTTCTTGATCATCAATCTCCATGGGAAGTGCTATTCTAGTGAATCTTACTGAATTGCCACTCATTTCGATCTCACAAGTACTCCAGAAATCATAGTCATAGTCCCAGTGAGGCACGTCCTTCTCAGAAAGTAGTACTAACCCGTCCCTGGCTGCCTCCCTGCCGGAACCTATTGACTGCATCTGCGGCGTAACCAGTAGGACTTCCACATCGCAGTCCTTGGCCATGGGGCTGACAACCTCCTGATTTCCACCATGTCCGAACTCAGATCTTTCTACAAGAAGGTCAAGGACGAGGACCCTCAATGCGCCATCCATGTATGCCGGAAGGGGCGATTGTTTGAAAGCCCCCCGCATGCACAGGGGCTCTGAGGCGGCATCATGGTGGACAAGCAACTCATCCTCGATTCTGTTGGGCCGGTGCAAGCAGTATTGGATGCCCACGACGGAGTTGTCAATGTGATTGACACTACAGATGGCGTCATTTCTATCTCCCTTGAGGGCGGGTGCACTGGCTGCAGTGCAACGCCCATGACCGCCATGCAAATTTACTACTCTCTGATGAAACTGGATGTGGTGAATGATGTTTTATTCGTCAATGGTGAACTACCTGCTTACATGAGGGCCTTCATAGATGACAAAATCGGTGGAGAAGCCTCTCAGTAGTCACTCCTCTTCACGTCGCATCATTCTAATTTGGTGGGGGTTTGCCTCTCCCTGCACATCCTTGCCCTTCAGGTTGAGTGTCGCTGAAATCGCAACTATGACTGCTACCAGTGCCATCGGCAGTGCCATTGATCCCGATCCCCAGAGCTCCCCTCCCATGGAATTGAGAACAATCAGCATTATTGCGGAAGTCACGCATAGGGACGCTATGGTCCGTTGTGCCAAAACTTCTCCTTTCCCCGTTCTTGCGAATGTCCCTATAGACATCCAGAGGAGGGTCGCAACTCCACAGAAGCTAATGGACAGAGTCTCTAGGGTGTCCACGAGTTCAGTGGTCATACATGTCCCAAGGGGCGCTCACTTGAGAGGATTGGGTTAGATTTCCTTATTTCTGTTCTACCATCTTCCGACGAACCTTCATCTGTTAGTTCAATCAGCGAGCATCATGGGATTGATGCGCGGACTCATCCTGGCGGCCATCGCGCTTCTTCCAGGTGTATTCCTTGGCCTGCTAGCATACATCATTATGGGAGGCAATACAAACTCCACGGAGTCGTCCGATTTTATGTTCTTACCATGCTACGGTGTTCCGTTGCTTTTCACTGGGGCAGCTTTTATTCTGGGAATGAGGGACGATCCGGAGGTTGAGTGATGAAACGGTCCGAAAAGGCCACTAAAATCGGTGAACTTCTCGATGAAATGTATCCAGAAACCCCGATACCACTAGATCACTCCGACCCTTACACTCTCCTTGTAGCCGTGATGCTTTCCGCTCAGACCACAGACAAGAAGGTGAATGAGGTAACTCCACATCTTTTCTCCGCTGCAAGTACGCCAACACAAATGATGAAGCTGGAAGTCGAGGAGATACAGCATCTAATTCGGCAGATAGGACTCGCCCCCACGAAGGCGAGGAATCTGAAAAGAATGGCCCAACAGATAGACGAGGCAGGCGGCGAGATCGGACCGGATTGGGAATTCCTAGAATCTCTGGCAGGAGTTGGTCACAAAACTGCCAGTGTAGTAATGTCTCAGGCTTTTGGAGTACCTGCATTCCCAGTTGATACACACATACACAGACTTGCATCTAGGTGGGGACTTTCGGATGGAAGGAGCGTGGAAAAGACGGAAAGGGATCTGAAGAAGGTATTCCCAGAGAATACATGGAACCGTAGACATCTCCAGATTATCTACTTCGGTAGGGAGCACTGTCCAGCTAGGAGGCACGACATGGAGCTATGCCCAATTTGCTCGTGGGCGTCAACAAAGAAAAGGAAGATCGAGGAGAGGAAGAAATGGTGAAGGAGAAATTCAGGGGTAGAATATTCTCCTCGTCCTTTGAAAGGGGCGATAGAGTTGTAATCGGAGCCTGGGATGTTTCGCCATTGGGAGGATTCACGAACATCATGTGGGCGGACCCCAATGGAAATAGGACACTACTTTCCCCTTCCGAGAAACACGCTGATTATGTCTCGTCTCTCTATTCTTTCGAAGAGATAAGGATCGTACCTTTTGACGTAAAGATTGACGGTAAATCGATTTCAGTGAAGGCCGATGACTTCGCCGTCTCGATGTCATGGGGCTTTAGATTCCCCCTTCCTCTCCCTCGACCGCTATGGTTCATTTCATCGGTAGAGAACTTCTTTGCTAAGATGCTGTTCGGGACAAGGACCCATGGAATAGCCAATAACGGAAGTGAGGAGTGGTACTCCATACGTTCTATTTCGTGGCTCAAGGATGCTTCTGCTATGGTATCAGGTAATAATCTGGGAGCAATGTCTAGTCGCACAGAATCATCGTGTTTCGGATTCAGTGAGCCGCCAATAAGGCCGGCAGCCGTTTCTTTGACCTCGATAATCGAGAAGTAAAGGTCATCATCATGCCCCCTCTCGGACGTACATGGCAGAACATGTGACGCTCTCTATCGGAGACAAAGCTCCCGACTTCAAGGCAGTCCTCACTGACGGCTCGACGATTACGCTATCAGACATGCTAGCTACCGGAAGAGGCGTGATTCTGTATTTCTATCCTCGCGACAACACCCCAGGTTGCACTGTTCAGGCATGTGACTTCAGGGATAATATTGGGAGATTGGAAAGTAATATGTGGGCCGTACTAGGAGTCTCAACTGACTCTGCGAAGTCACATGAGAAATTTATCTCAAAACATGAACTACCATTCGAATTAGTCGTCGATGAAGAGGCTGAACTCCATCTTGCCTATGGGACATGGAGGGAGAAGAATATGTATGGAAAAACGTACATGGGGACCCTTAGATCGACATTTGCTATTGGTGTCGATGGGGTTCTCGAGTGGGTCGGCTACAAAGTTGGAACCAAGGGGCATGTCGACAAGCTAATCGAAGAATTGGAGATGGTGTGACAAAATGGATCAGGGCTCGAGACGTGAAATTGTTGAGAGATTTCTCAGGCGCTGCGTGAAGTATGCGGACGAGTCAATTCGTAGGAAGAGAAAGAGAGGGGCTAGTGAGGAAGAGATTTCCAAGTGGGTGGCCTATCGGGACTTCACAGAGCACGCGATCGAGGAAGTTGCCTCAGGCGACCTAGACTCATGGCTTGAAGACGGCCCAGTTTCTTACGAACCAGAAACCTAAGGCTCGGCGAGATGGTCATTTTGCCCTATGCCCAACTCATGCTTGTTTGTGTCCACCCTCATGCCTGCCCCTGCAACCATTAGAAGCGTATCATCATCATTGATGGCAAATACTGGAAGGCCAAGGCGTGCTGCCATCTCCTGAACCCTCCTTCTGCAAACATCTCTTTGACTGGGCATATGGACCAGTGAACTCAAGTCGACGAGAATCATATTGCCACCCGAGAGAACATCTGACATGCCTTCAGTATGAAGCCTATGGAGGGTATCCGGCTTGAGGTATACCACTTGCCTCCGGGCCTCCGGAGTCATCCTCCTTGTCCTATCCGACCACCCCTGCTCATCTAGGTAGTGGAAAATATCCTCTGCTTGAGGTTCCGGATCAACAGTGACTCCTCTCTTCGAGATTCCTGACCCACTAACCTTTGTCGGATCGGGCAATCCAAGTAGCCGGAATAGGTTGGCCATGGTGGCGCCGACGACTAATCCTCAAAGAGTGCTTCTATGTCCTCGTCGTCTAGAGCCTCTTCTACAGACACCGCCACGTCATCCGGGATAGCTTCGTCAACTTCCCCCTCGACCGCCTCGCCAGTTAGCTCCTCGAAAGCCTCTGCCACCCCTTCTCCAGAGAACCTGTCAACCTCGGACTCGATGCTTTCATCGACTCCCTCGGACATCTCTTCGTCTTCTTGGGACGGGGAATCAAAACCCTCCTCCTCTTTGCTGAAGGGGTCATATTGCGGATTGTCGAATGCATCATCCATTGATATTCTCTTCCTGCCTGGTGCCGAATCAGGTCCCGCCCTACGGCCAGACCCTCCTCTCTTTTGCAGAACCACAGCAGCGCCAATTACAACGATTAGGACGAAGGCTAGAATTATTCCATAGTCGGACACAAACTCTCCCAAACTGAAGGGAGCCTCTAGGATTACTACAGTAAGCGTCACTGAAGCCCCCTCGCCCTCATCCAGCGCAGTCATTTTTACTGTTCTAGAGCCATAACCGTTGAATGTCCCCTCGATCCACTGACCCTGAATGTCGATGTCGTTTTCCGGATCACCGTCACCATCGCTGTCTACAGTCGTGTCCATGTCCCAGTTGTACAGCATATTTGCCATATCGTGCTCTGAGTCCGTTGTTCCATTAGCGGTGAAGAATAACACATCTCCCTCTTGCACGTCTAAAAATGCACTGGAATCAGCCTTGGGAACTGGCTTGACATTTCTAATGTCCAGCGGAATTTCCACGGATGCAGTTGCGCCATCGTCATCAGTGACGTGGAAAATTATCATCCCTGGCGCAGTGGTGGCATCGGGCCAAGATCTGGATAGGTGGTCAGTCTCTATGTCACAGTCATCCGTCGAAGTCCCCTCTCCGTCACTGTTCGAAAGCGGATCAAGGTCGAAGCACCTGGTAAGTGTGAGCATGTCACCACTTGTATCGGTAACCTGAATGAGCATGTCGACCAACGAGTCTTCTGCGGCTGGAAGGGGTGGAGAGATTGGCGAAATATACGGTTCAATGTTCATTACTTCTATTGGAACAATAAGTGCCTCTGTGCTTTCTCCATCATCGTCGACAACTTGTAGTGTCGCGAGGTGCATCCCGGAGGTGTGGTAGGTGTACTCCATAGTACTCTTCCTGCCCGTTGTCTCCATTACGATGTCCGGATTATTCTCAGCATCAGGTGACCAAATGTGCACTAGTGTGTCCATGTCATTTTCAGAATCGTCAGCCCAGCCTTCAAATCTCAGCGAGTCCCCCTCATTTACGATGAAAACTCCTCTGCTATCAGGGATCATTCGATTATCGCCAAGCCAAATTTCTGACCTAGGATTTGAGGGGGCTATGTTTCTGACTTCTATGGTCTTAGTCTCAGAAACGATGGCCCCATCGTCATCCATTACTTCGACCTCGGCGGTGTATTCTCCCTCGGAAGTTGGCGTCACGGTACAATAGAATCCCACCTGCCCCTCCTCGCAAGGCTGCTTCCAGAGTATATCCACGGGCGCCGAGGGGTTTTGCGTATCCATGTCACCTACGTCCTCGACATTGAACTCAATAGGAGAAAGCACAGGTGTCCACTCATACTCAGATTTGACAGTCACATATGGGTCACGATTCAGGATGGTCACCACTGACTCGTCAGAACTCTGGTCACTTTCATCATCCGTAATAACCAGTCTGACGATGAAGACGCCATCATCGTCCCACGTGTGTTCATGGATGCAATCATCTTCGGTCACTGACACAAAGGCGCCCTCCAAGGTCTGCACAATAAATTCACAAGACAGATCGCCCCCATCCGGATCATACGAAGAAAGTCCATTGAAGCTGACCTGATCAAGAGTCAGAGACTCGGATAGCATGCTCAGTCCAGCTATTGGGGCTCTGCCGATGAATAGTGAGAATGAACCCTGGTTGTTGCTCCTGTTGCCATCATTGGAAACCTCTTCGTTCGGATCCACAGTAAATGATAGTGAGACATCACCTATGGCTTGGGACTGAGGTACGATCCAGTCGACCTCGACTCTCGATTGACCGAGGCTGGAGAGGGAGGGTACAGGGGCATCCTCCGATGTCCCATCGGGGGCATAAACCGACAATGTGGTGGCGGGCGAACTTACTATCCCCCTATTCTGCACAGGAATGCTGAATGTCAGCATATCCCCCGGAATCGCGTTGAACCCTACTACGCTATCCAGAGTGGTAGTTTGATTGTCCCTAACCCTCTCTACTGTTACTCCTTCTGACCTGGCAATTAGGTCAACGGGGTATGTGTTTGGGTCTATCGTTATTGTAGACGCACCTACAATCTTCTGATTTGGTATCCAAACGATCACTCCATGGCTCCCAGTATCGGGGCCGCCGATGGAATCATCAGACTCGCTTCCCGAGTTGAATGTGATTTCTGCCGAGCCATCCGAACCAGTCGTGAATGCCCTTACGTCTTCCTCTATCCCATATCTGAACTCAACGGATTGCCCTGAAACGTCTTGATTGTTCTGAGTCACATTTGCGAATACTGATTGTTCCATGTCTAGTGGTGAGAGGGCGAACTCCAGCTCTACAGAGACTTGCTTGGCCCTAGGTGCCGCTTGATACATCACTAATTCGTGATTTGCGAGGAAGCCGACACTTTGGGTGAATGATGAGTAAACATCGCCCCTCACTGAGGGGCAGAACCATCTGTATCCTACTGGATCACCGTTGGCATCGTAGTTTGTGATGTTGTATGATTGCTGACAAGAAGCATAGCTGACACCAGGTGCGCCCCTGCTCACAACTTCCCAGCTAGACGACTCGTGGGACGACTCATCAGCAGGGATGTCCACGTAATCGCTCTGGCCCGAGTAATCCGTTTCCTGATAGTAGTCCGTATGCCATTCGTCTCCTACGTTTAGGGGGAAGTCATAGCCCTCCGTGGGAGGGGAGAAGGTCTGCGATATTACCAGATCAGCGACATCTATGTTAATCGTCCACCAAAGGATCTGGTACTGGAAGTCTATGTCTATGGTCGCTTCTTGACTGATGGTGGCAAGGTCCGACGCCCTAGTTATCTCCATCGTATCAATTTCAACAACCAGGTCCCCATTATTCCCATCAAGATCAATATCCTCGGCCTCGTATGTCCCCTCCGATCGTGCCTCATACACCAGGGTGGATCTGTTATCCACTGTCATAACGTAGATGTCATCTATGTTTCTGACTAGGGATCCCTCCAGGAAGTCAACCGTAGTGCTGACTCCGGAGGTCGCGATAAAGTCCCTGACGTCCAACTCGCCGTTGTATGTCCACCTGTCATTTATCCTCCAGGTAGGCAGGTCAACAATTCCCGTATTCTTGGATGTGAAGTATGGGTCTTCATCTTCCTTCAGGGCCTCTCCATCGCTATCTATCAGCAGTACGCAGTACTGCGAAGATAGGAGAATGGCCAGTCCAATTGCTATCGCCCGTGCGTCGCGCATAACGGTCTCTGGGTGACACGCCCAAATCAATGTGTCTAAGCTCACATGGCCCTGTAGTCTGGTAAGTCTGCAAGCTCGTCCTGAATAAATTGGACCGCCTCAAGAATCTCATCCTTATGCCTAGCGCCTGTGATGACCATCTTCCCACTTCCGAAAATCAGACAGACAACCTTGGGGTAATCAAGTCTGTATATCAGACCGGGAAACTGCTCTGGCTCATACTCAACCTTGTCAAAGGGAAGGTGGAAGGTCAGATTGTTCAGATTCAGCCTTCTGGGCAGGGCTGCTAGTGGCTCTCCCTGCTTTATGCCCCTGATCCTCTCGTCCTCTTCCTCTACCTCTTCATCAGTAGCGGCCCTGATTCCCCCTCCTTCTGCATCGATGACCTTTGTATTGATATCGTCCATCTTAGCGACACCATCGTAGTCCTCGGGGAAGAATAGTGAGTATGTGGCGACCATGTTCTGAACCTCTATTTCCACATCTTTGAGATCCCAAGTAGTTATTCCAGCAGCCCTAAGGTCACCTATCATCCTCTCTATCCCTGTCTCAATGTTTGCTTGATTCTTGCCACCGGTACAGACCGCACGGCCAGATCTAAACATGAGTATTGCGAGTTTTGGGTCGACCACTCTGTAGACCACACCAGGAAACTGTTCTGGCTCATACTCGCAATTGAGCTGGATTGCAATATCTGGCAGGTCCAACTCCTCGGCAACTCTTGTCGATGCTACGACATTCACAACTGTAAGACGCTCTTCGTCACTAAGCATAGGCCGCGCACTATATTCTACTTATAAAAGATAGTTGTGCCATCGAACTACCATTTGTTCCGTTATATGACTTCAAGAGAGAACTCTTGCGCCTTCTGCACCTAGTTTGGAAATCAGGGGTTTGCCACCAGCAATCTCGATTTCCTCAGCGACTCTACGTGGATCCCTAGTCAGAGCAACCATACATCCTCCGCCTCCTGCACCAGTTAGCTTGACTCCAAGGGAATGTGGCCTGGCCGCATTGATTAGATGCTCCAGTTCAGGGCTACTGACCTGTAGTGACCTAAGCCTCTCATGGCATGCGTTCATTGCAATACCGACCCCCTCAAGGTTTCCAGCAGAAAGTGCCGCCAATCCGGCATGAGTAATTTTTCCAATAGCCTCCATCTCCATCTCCTTTGATGGGTCCTCCTCAAGAAGGCTCGCAACACCCGCCACCATCCTTCCGGTGGGAGATCCTATGCCAGTGAACCCTAGAACGATCCAGGCGTCTAATCCATCCGGAATTGTAGTTCTGCTAATTGACCAAGACCTCTCTCCCTCGGGGGTGTCAAGTGTAGCATCAAAAATGTGCGTAGTCCCATCGACCAATTCTCCCGAAACTACCACGCACCCCCCCAGGGCGCTGGTAGCTGTATCAGTCGGACTTGCCCTACCTTTCTGCGCATTTGCTTCAGCAGAGTGCCCCATCCTAGCAAGACCTATCTTGTCGAGGTCTTTCCCAGGTTCAATATGGAATTGCAACGCCGCCCCCATTGCATTCGAAATCGCTGCAGATGAACCAAGTCCTGCAGCAGAGAACAAACCACTCTTGACGTCAATTTCCAGTGGCGCTCCATTGTAATTGAGAACGTCCCTTAGGATATGCGTGATGTGAGGGTGACGGCTGGGGTCAAAATCCATACCTTCGATCATCCACTTGGTCGAATCCTTGATCGAAACCTCCACTCCAGCGTCTATAGCCACTGCAACAGCGGGGTGCCCATAGACTACAGCATGCTCCCCGAAGAGAATACATTTTCCCGGAGCGAACGCACGCGCCATGCCCCCTGCTACGGACTTCGGGAAATTAGGGTTGGGTTCTGAAAACACTCGGTTACAATTAACTCGGTGTAGTAATTATTACCTGTTGCTTTAATTATTGCACCTGCTTCAACAACATGCCGACACTCCTTAGGCTAGAGATAGAACGGTGCGAGGTTTTCAGATGGAACATCCTCTTCTACAATCATACGGCCCCTTCGAGGGTTGGCAACTTCTTGCTATTCTCGGCACTATTTCCATTGGCTTCTTCACATACCAAGTTCAGAAGGCAGTACGACTAGTTATGATAGGCTCCTCGGATGATAGATTCGACTCATGGGGTACAAGAATAGGGGTCTTCCTCTCGGGTTGGCTAGGCCAGAAGAAAGTCCTGAGGGACAGAGTAGCCGGAACTATGCACGTTCTGATGTTCTGGGGCTTCTTGATGCTGGCTTCCGATATGTTCGACCTGGCAACGGCAAATGCATTCTCAGAGCATGTCTTGCCAAGCGTCCTAAATGGGCCATGGAATGGAATGGTGGAACTCGGCTATACTATGGCCCTAATCGGTTGTTCCGCCGCCCTTATTCGGAGGGTAGTCTTCACTCCAGAGAAGTTGAAGGGAAAGTCCCAACTTGAAGGGAATGTAATCCTACTACTAATATTGACAATTACTACTACCTCATTCGTGGTCGAGTCTTATGAGGGTCCTTCCCCATTCTGGGAGCCGTTCGGTCACATGTTTGCCGAGATGGATCTTTCCGAGGGAACTGTAATCGCCGCCTATTGGGCTCATATGGTTGCCATTTCCGTGTTCCTCTTCCTAATTCCCGTCTCCAAACACATGCACTTGGTTATGGCAGTCCCAAACGTCTTCTTCCACGATATCGAGCCTCCCGGAAAGATGAGGCCTCTGGCAGTTGGAGAGGATGGAAAGGCAGTCCCCTTGGAAGATTTGGATATAGACTCATTCGGTGTTAGCTCCTACACTCAGTACACATGGAGGCAGCTCATAGACGGCTGGTCATGCACTTCCTGTGCTAGGTGTCAGGATGTATGTCCAGCATATGCCTCAGGAAAGTCCCTGAACCCCATGCAAGTTATTCACGATGTCAGGGACTATGCTAACGAGCACGCTCCAATACTCCTCTCCGGAGGGGAGCCTTCCGAGACGATGATGACTAGGATTTCCGAGGATGCTGTATGGGCATGCACGACTTGCAATGCATGTGTCGATGTTTGCCCGCTATACATTGAGCACGTCCCCAAACTAACAGATCTGAGAAGAAACGCTATGATGGAGACCATGGAATATCCAGAGGTCTTGAACACTGCAATGGGGAATATAGAATCTGCATCCAATCCATATGGATTCGGGGCTCACGAGAGGGCTGACTGGGCTGCGGATCTGGATGTCAAGGTCGGCGAGCCTGCTGAGTACATCTACTTCGTGGGTTGCGCAGGAAGCTTTGATGAAAGGAACCAGAAAGTCGCAAGATCTACAATTTCACTTCTGAAGGAGGCAGGCTTGGATGTCGGCATCCTCGGTATGCAAGAAGGGTGCTCCGGTGACCCTGCCCGCAGAGCCGGCAACGAATATCTGTTCCAAATGCTTGCCGAGACTAACATGATGACATTCCAAGAGCTAGGTGTCAAGAGGATAGTCGCTTCATGCCCGCATTGCTTCCACACCCTAGGAAAGGAGTATGGGGACTTCGGAGGAGACGAACTGGAGGTATTCCACCATTCTGAAATCCTCGCCAAGCTCCAGGAAGAGGGAAAACTCCCAGATGCCAAGAAGAATGGTCGAAGCGTAACCTTCCACGATCCTTGCTATTTGGGTAGGATGGGAGGCGTTGTCGAAGAGCCCAGATCGGTAATAGGGGGGGTCGACGCTGAGCCCGAGAGGCACGGCAAGTCCTCGTTTTGCTGCGGTGCAGGAGGCGCTCAGATGTGGATGGAGGAAGACGCTGACAAGAGGGTCAATGAGATCAGGGCCGCAGAGTTGGCAGAGACCGGTTGCGATACCGTTGCCGTCGGATGCCCCTTCTGCTCTGTTATGGTGAAGGATGGGCTGGACGCAGTTGGTGCTGAGATGGAGGTCCTTGACGTTGCAGAATTACTATGGGAGCAAATAGTTGCTAGGGATCAGGAAATTCACGAGAATGCCAGTGCCGATTCGACAGCATAGAATAGTGAGTGTCATAAGCAGTAACATCCAGCCAAGGACATGGAAGACACGTTTACTTTCTCTGGCTTGACAATACCTAATCTGGCAAAGGTTGCTGGCGGAATCCTGGTTATCTGGGGCTTAGTCGCTTACTTCATGCAGAGCGCTGATCCACCTTCCGTAACCGCAATGATACCCGCATTTATGGGCGCCCCCCTTCTCCTTCTCGGAATTTTATCCGAGAGAAATGAGGCTAACAGGCATCATTACATGCACGCGGCGATGTGTTTCGCGCTGCTCATGGTTGCCGGTGGCGCACAAGGTCTCATCGATGTTGGAGGCAAGTCCAACCTGGCAATAGGGTCCCATCTGATCCTAGTGGTATTGGGGTCCATCTTCATGACTGCAGGAATCATGTCATTCAGACATGCTAGGAAACTCAGAGAATCATCAGGTGTTTGAGTGCGTCCAGTAATAGGCATCACATGCTTCATGCGCGACACCCAGTATGGGAACTGGCAGAGGCACGCGGCAATTTTGCCCTCGGCATACGTTTCAATGATAGACGAGGCAGGGGGAATCCCACTGATCATCCCCCCTGCAGGGGACATGACAAACCTTCTGAAAAGCATCGACGGACTAATCATTTCCGGAGGTCCGGATGTTTCCCCTACTCTGTATGGGCAGACTCCCGGGCCAATGACCAAGGAGTTCTATCCCGATCAGGATGAAACTGAGATCGGACTAATTTCTTCTGCCTTGGAAATGGACATGCCACTTTTAGGGGTATGCAGGGGCATGCAGATACTTAGCATAGCTCACGGCGGCTCACTACACCAGCATCTCGACGACACCCCCGGCCATGAGGGCCATGGCGGGTATGACGGCGAATCTACGGATCACGGAGTTATTGTTGAGAAAGATTCGATTCTAGCCGAACTAATGGGAACTTCATTCTTTGTGAACTCGACGCACCATCAGGGCGTCGCTGATCCAGGTTCTCTCAACGTTTCCGCTATTGCTGAACATGACGGATTAATCGAAGCAGTTGAGAGGAAGGATAAGAAATTCTGCTTAGGAGTTCAGTGGCACCCTGAACGCAAGGGACATGACTTACTGTTCGCTGCATTGGTTAAAGCAGCGAGAGGTTGATGACGGATAAGCCTAGCAGAGAGGTCGATGGCGCTAAGGGTATACGACACTCGTTCACGTACCAAGCGTGAGCTTATCCCCCTAGTGGAAGGGCAAATTGGAATCTATGCTTGTGGGATAACCCCCTACTCCCCCAGTCACATAGGGCATGCTAGACAGGCAGTAGCATTCGACATAATTGTTAGGTGGCTGCGTAAGAGCGGCCTAAAAGTCAATTATATTGCTAACTTCACCGATATCGATGATAAGATAATTGCAGTCTCTTCAGAGGAGGGAGTGGATTTCCTAGAAGTCGCAAATAGGAATATAGACGACTACTTTGAGGTGATGGATGCCCTGAACGTAACCAGAGCAGATGCCTACCCCCGAGTCACAGAGACAATTCCCGAAATTCAAGAGATGATAACTAATCTGATCGACAAGGGTTTTGCCTATGTCGCCAAAGATGGAGTCTACTTCGAAATCGATACAGCACCTGAAAAATACGGCCAATTGACCGGGCAGACCTTGGAGATGGTAAGGGAGGGAGCTGGCGGAAGGGTCGACGAAACAGGATCAGGAAAGAGAGATCATAGGGACTTCGCACTATGGAAGTCAGCCAAGGAGGGGGAGCCCATATGGGAGAGTCCATGGGGCCCAGGACGGCCCGGTTGGCACATCGAGTGCTCCGCAATGTCCCTAAAACATCTCGGAGAGAGATTCGATATCCACGGAGGAGGCTCGGACTTGATGTTCCCTCATCACGAAGCAGAGATTTTCCAATCAGAATGCTGTTTGGGGCACGATCCAGTTGTCCAGTACTGGATTCACAATGGGATGATTAACGTTGATGGGGAGAAGATGAGTAAGTCAGAGGGAAATTTTTGGACAGTCAGAGACGCTTTGGAGAGCATCGATCCACTAGTTCTACGTTATACTCTGATAAATGCGCCATATCGTCAGCCGGTGGATTTCAATTCGGTGATGATTGACGACTCCAGGTTGAATCATGGAAGGCTGCTCAGGGCCTATTCCGATGGCCTTACTATGGCAGGCATCGGCGATTGGTCACAGAACGTGGAATTATCCGAAGCCAACGAGAGGTTCTCTTTGGGAATGAATGACGATTTCAATACCCGTGTGGCACTGGTGGAGGTGCAGTCCGTCGTCAAATTACTGAGGCAAATGATTGATTCTAATTCGGATAAATCCAGCATTTCTGCTGCCACTGGATGGCTTGCCGAGTTCGCGGGTGAAGTCTTGGGAATTTTGCCATCCAAAGAAGAGGCATTATCCATGAGCAACTCTGAGGCAGAAGCGCGCTCAGCAATATCCTCGCAAGTCGAGGCTCTCCTAGAAGCGAGGGAGTCCGCGAGGGAGTCAAAGAACTGGTCAAGGGCCGATGAGATAAGGGACGAGCTAATCTCCATGGGCGTGATTGTCGAAGACGGAGCCGATGGTCCAACTTGGAGAATTGAGTGAATACCTATTCTTCCTCGAGTCCCAAGGTAGCAGTTATGCGTTCTCTAAGATTGCTATTGATGATGGCCAAAGAACCAATTATCACAGCTATAGCTGCAATTATCGCAACCCAGTAGAGGGGGCTATCTAACCAAGATTCATCCGAAGAGTCGGTATAATTCGGATCATTGGGAGCCTCATCCGAAGATGCCTCAATGAAAACAACGTCATGCCTGCATTCTATCCATTCCTCGTCAGAAGAAGTAATCATGGCATCGGTGCAAACCCTTCCTGGCACCGTGAAAGAGTCGGATACCTCAAGATTACAGAACTGGGTCATGAACCATGATGAGATACATTCGTCGGTGTCTTCCATCACGATTAGTATGGATCCACAGAGGATCATCTCCCCCTCAGAAACTTCTGGCATCCCATTCCCGAAATCGGACAAACAATCCTCGATGTGAATTCCATCGGATATCGTTGTTGGATGAGGGATGTAGCCACCTCTGGGGCCGAAGGTTGAGAATGTCGTCGGAAGTTCGGGAGGCGGTGTAGCTGGCGCATTATTCCCCCCATTGCCACTATTCCCAGTGAGATTCGTCTCAATTGGGTCAGCCCCGCCAACAGTGCCGCCAACACGATGACCGTTTTCGTCGAGCTCGATATCGTAGTAGTCGGACCATAGATCAATAGTCCTGTCTTTCTGGAATGTCAGAGAGCGATTCAGAACGTCGAAGTAACGTTCATCGCCTAGTGTGAATAGGTACTCAATTGGCACGCTCTTCCCTTCATTGCACTCCTGTAGGTATGCGAACATTTCTGCGAACGTTTGCTGGGCCTCAGGAACTCCATCATAGGTAATGTCAGTCGCCTTTCTGAAACCCTCGGCCTCAATGACCTCAACTTCGTCATCCATAGCTTGCATGATGTCGACGTCTCCGAAAACAGGGAGTCCGCCTACTACGACCAGTCTGATATCCGGGTCTATGGCCTCTATAGCATTCCGATATGGATCTGCTTCGAAGGTATCTAGGACCACTAGGTCCGCAGCCAGCCCCTCCATGATCCTCCCTGTGTTGCCCGACCACCCTATGGCATCTACTACGTTAGTTGTGATCGTCTGCAACATTTCGAAATCCGTGAAAATATCTCCAAGTACATTTTCATCCCACCAGTCGGCAGTTTTGAGCTCGTGCAGGGAGCTTTTGGAGCCCGAAGGTGACCAGTCCGGGCCAATCATGATGTTGACTCCCTCAGCTTTCGCCGTAGCAATGTCCGTGGTATCCCCATACAGCAGCAGATTTGATGTCGGCGACCAAGCGAGGCTCCCTCCTACGTCGCCCAAAGCAGAGAACTCCGGCTGAGTAAGCCCAGTCCCATGAATTACCACTATCTCGCCAACAAGTAAGTCATTCTCCACTAGTACGTCAAACTCTGCTCTGCTGGACTCATCAACACCCTCTGCGAGATGGATAAACCATGCATTTAGACCTCCTGACGAATTCCCGCTCTTGATGTGGTTGCCTTCGTAGTCCGACTCCAATTCAGTTACCTTGGTCCAAATGCCATCCCCTCCAAAGTTGTACAGCTCGATATTCCTAGCGAGCATAGTCTCGAAGGTATCGGTACCCGTAGTCGAACTTCCCTGCAAGGCCGTATTTCCTCCGGCGACCGCCCTCAACTCTGCAAATCTCATAGCAGATGAATCATAGAGTGAGCAGCCAATATCCTTGGCATCACTGTATCCGGAGTAAGACTGCCACTGGTACCTATTATCCCAACCATCAGTCCCATGATCCCACAGTGGAATCAAGTTATACTTTGCATGGTTGTGAGGGTCAACAAATCCTGGGTATATCGTGCCACTGGTTGGCACATGAACTACTCCCTCTGCCTGAGAAGGAGTTTCATCCGATGCACTCCAAACAGCCTCAATGATGCCATCTCTCACCAAGACACGCCCATCGTCAATAACGTCATTCTGTGAAACCATAGTAACGACTCGACCCTCGAGAACATACTCTCCTCGGTGAACATGATCTTGAGGCGGGTAGCAATTGCCCATCAGGTGGTTAACTCCTACCCATTCCTCACTGTTAGAGCCGCCTGGAGTCGGACTGCCATCAGATAGCTTTGCCCAGTTTCCATCAGACCCATATCCATAGGGGATTCCGTAATCAGAATCTTCCGCTCCGTAGCTGACAGAGTCAACTACCGATCCCGAACCATCCAAGATCGATACAGTATCACCGTCATAGTAATCCAATTCGATATTGGTCTGCGCTCTGTAGAATACGAGGTAGGCACCAGGTTCGAGAACGGTCCCCCAAGCGATACTGCACATGGGGGAGCCGCCTTCGGCTATGTCGTCAAGCCACCATCCTCCAATGTCTACTGCTCCATCAGTGGGATTGTGAAGCTCTACGAATTGATTAGAGAAACGACCAATCTCCCCATCGCCATTCCAGTCTATGCCTCCGTAAGACTCACTATTGGGAGATGCGTAAATCTCGTTGATGAAAACGTGATCTGGGAATGGAGATCCACCCGGTGCAGCCTGTCCAGAAGATAGCGTAATTGGTCCCAAACTAGTTATCGCTATCAGTAAGGCTGCGGCAACTGCGGAGGTACGCATGACCCACCAAGCATCGCCCCTTGTTTTGAACCTCACCGCACCAAGTTGAATGGCCCACCACGTGCGAAGTGCGAAATAGCACTCTGCCCACCCGTCTTCATGAGGGGCACTTCGGCAGCGCATATCGCTCTCGTGTCATTAATGCTCGCTAGCACCTCACTTTCGGGATGCTTCGGAGAGGTAATCGGCTCTGAGGACAGCGGCCCTGATTGGGATGCAGGGATGGAATACGTCGACTCCCCTTCAAGCCACGTCGACTCCTGTGCCAGCACTCCCTGCATTAGGCCATTCATAGCAGGCGAACCATTCTCAAACGACACGTGGGGAAATTCCTCTTGGGCAGTATTTGGAAATGTGGAGGGCGGGAACTGCTGCGAGCACTACCTTGCCGCCACCAAGGAAGGTTGGATCCTAAACTTCGGCGGGGAATACCCTACTTGGTCTGAGGATAGAGGACATACTTGGGAGGAGTACAGGCCTTCCATATTCTCACAGCTGGGGTGCATGGAGCCCAAGCCCACTGTCCCGGGGCAAGAGGGTCTCGGAGAGGGTAGCATAGTCCAGGCGACAAATGGAGATCTTATTTCGATGGGATGGTTCCCCTATCCAAGCTCAAGTGGGGCAGACCAGTTCTATGCATTCCTCTACGATTCCGATGACGAAGAATGGAGCTGGTGCTTCAATAGGACGCCAGAGCCCTTCTACGATAGGTCATGGCAAGTAGAAGTCATCGGTCCCATTAACGGCGGCCTGTATGGCAACGGTCCATGGGCCAGTCTGGTGATTTCGAACTTCTGGCACCAAGTCCAGAACATTGGGGGCCAGATTTCAACCGACGGACTGAATTACGACTACTTCGGATTCCCTGATAGAGACGCTAATCTTGATGTTATGGAGGTCGATCTGGACCCCCTTGAATTAGGGCCGGAGTGGGACTTCACTAAGCCGCACAAGGAGATGAGGGCTTTCCCCGTCCCTTCGGGCGGCCTATATTTCCCAGATTACTTCATCGACGGGAGGGACGCATTCCTGGATACATCACTCAATTGGTGGACCGGCGTGACCCTGAACGGCTCTTCTCTCCCTTCCCAATATTGCGCGTTCGACTCATCAACTGCACTACATTGCGTGTTTGCGAGTGGAACCCTACTCACTCACCTGATCTCATGGGACGGCGGTGAAAGCTGGAGCAACCAATCCTACGACCTCTCATCCGAAGCCACTGAGTTGGAGGAATGGGAGTTCCACTCAAATGGGGCTCATGATTTGTTCATCCTCAATGTTCGATACCAGAGCTCTTCTGGACCAGATGTCGATCTAGCATGGCATGTGAGGGGATTCTCAGACAGCATGAGCCCCGACTCTAGGACATATTTGGGACAGGGCGACCTCGACTCTACTTCGGGCGCTGGGAACGATATTAGATTCGACTTTGCCAGCATGGGGATTTTGCCAGATGGAGGGGCATTCATTGCATACCACGACTCTTCAGATCCTGATCCGCTATTCGGGCTGGAGCTAATGCTACCGGCGGAGTACATTTCTCAGACGCCAATATTCTAGGAGATTACGAATCTAACGGAAACCCCGTCAACCTCGAACTCCTCAGAAACTTCCGGATATTCGCCCTCATTAATCGTGAAATTACTGGCTCGAGTTTCCGTAACTAGCCTCTCCCAATCTCCCTTGGAGAGGTCCAGTCCCCGAGTCCACACGGAAAGCGATATTGTAGCCTCAATTTCGAGATCCAGGTCCTTCCTCTTCGCCTGTACCCTCCGAATGATGTCTCTTGCCAGTCCCTTCGAAAGTAGCTCGTCATCTATGCCCATGTCTAGGACCAGGGAAACATCTCCGTATTCAGATAACGTTGACGCGGCATAACCCTCTTTCTCGACTCTCCTGATCTCTATATCTTCTGAGGTAATCTCATATCCAGCAAGGGCGGCTATTCCAGCCTCAACCTCCAGAAGCAGAGCCTCTGAGTCAGCATTTTCTATCTCAGATAGAACGGCTGGCAGATCGCCCCTGCACTTGGCACCCAGGGCCTTTCTGTTAGGGTGGACCTCTATCTTCTGGAATCGGTCTAAATCATCTTCAGTAGTCAATTCCTCTACATTCAACTCCTCTGCAAGGATATCATGGAACTGGGAAATATCGGGTCCTCCGACAATCCAGCCGTTCCTGCATGGAAGTCGCTGCCTCCTCCCTGCCTCAACTCTGACCCTTCTCCCCGTCTCTGCCAATGATCTGACAAGATCCATCTCCCGCTCCAGGGCTTGATCGATGGGGGGCAGGCTCCTCTCGACTAATTCGGAACCCACTGGCCAATCTGCCAAGTGCACGGATGAGCCCATGAGGCCCCTGTGGATTGAGTCTGGGATGAAGGGTGAAACTGGGGCCATAAGCCTACATACGATCAGCAACACCTCGTGCAAGGTATGCTGACAAGATCTCTTATCCGAACTCTCCCCTTCATCCCATAATCTCCTTCTTGATCTCCTCACGTACCAATTAGATAGATCATTAACCACGAACGACTCTAGTTCCCTGCCTCCCTTATGGAAGTCCCATGCCACGAAGTGATCGTGGTATTCCTCAGACATTGAAGCGACCCTGGATAAGATCCAGCGATCCAAAGGGCTCCTCTCCGAAACCGGTACGAATGTATTCCCGTCATCTGGGTCGAAACCATCTAGTGCGGCATAGTCTACATGGAATCGATACACATTCCACAGAGTTAGGAACATCTTCGCATAAGACTCCCTTACTCCATTCGGATCGAAGTTCGTGGGCGACCAGGGGGCACTCTGAGTTGTCATGTACCAGCGAATAGAATCCGCTCCCTCCTTGTTGAAGTGGTCCCACGGATCCACCACGTTACCCTTGGACTTACTCATCTTCTTACCCTCCTTGTCCAAGATGTGGCCAAGTGAGAGGCATCTCTTGTAGCAGATGCTATCGAAAACTGTTGTTGAAACTGCAAGGAGGGAGTAGAACCATCCTCTTGTCTGGTCCACTGCCTCGCAGATGTAATCCACGGGAAACGCCCCATCGAACTTATCCCGGTTTTCAAACGGGTAGTGCCACTGGGCAAATGTGGCGCATCCAGAGTCAAACCAGCAATCCATAACATAAGGCTCTCTTATCATCTCGCCATTGCATCCTTCAGTAGTACAGTGAAGCCTTACTTCGTCCACATATGGCCTGTGGAGCTCTGGCGGCATCGGAGAAGAACTGGTCTTCATGGAAGCCATTTCCTCAATACTCCCAACACAATGCTCACTGCCGCATTCCGGACAAATCCAGACCGGGATAGGAGTTCCCCAGTATCTCTCTCGGCTGATTGCCCAGTCCTTTATGTTCGAAAGCCACTCGCCCATTCTTTTGCTACCAGTCCACTCTGGCGCCCATTCCACTTCTGAGTTGTACTGCGATATCTGATCTCTGACTGCAGTCATTCTGACGAACCAACTGTCCATTGCATAGTACAGTAACGGGTGATCGGTCCTCCAGCAGTGAGGATAGTCATGAGTGTATTCATGCTCCCTGTACAGCTGCCCCTGATCATTTAGTAAATTGATGATTGAGTCATCGCAGTCCTTCACGTACTTGCCATCAAGAATCTCATGGGTCCCGGAGACAAACTTGCCATCCATTCCAACGGTGTGTTGGGCGGGGAATCCAACCTCCATTCCGAGCCTGTAGTCATCCTCTCCGTACATCACTGCAGTATGAACGACACCGGTTCCGTCGGTCGTGGTGACGAAATCAGCACCAACAATTGTCCAGGCATTCTCGTGGCCAGAGCCATCTATTGCTCCCGGGAAAAGTGGATTGTATGATCTACCGATCAATTCAGAACCGGTGAATTCAGAAACAACCTCAATTTGATTCCTGAGTACAGTCCCAACTAGGTCCTTGGCCAGAATCAGCTCTTCTCCGACTTCAGCCCCACCTCTGCCCTCCCAACTCCCCGAAGGCTCAGCTGTGATGCGGACTCTACAGTACGTGACATCGGGGCCTACTGCAAGGCCCACATTCCCAGGCAGGGTCCATGGAGTGGTGGTCCATGCCAGTACGCTAGCATCGTCCCCCGCCAGTTGAAATTTGACAAATACTGCAGGTTCTGAAACCTCTTTGTATCCAAGAGAGACCTCGTGACTGGAATAGCTGGTACCTGTCTGGGGGCAGTAAGGCAGAACTTTGTGCCCCCTAAACAGAAGCCCCTTGTCGAACATCTGCTTCAGGGACCACCATGCTGACTCTATGTATTCGTCATGGAGTGTGACATAGGGGTCATTCATGTCGACCCAGAATGCCATTCTTTCTGTCATCTCCCTCCAAGCTTCCTCGTAGGTCCAAACACTCTCCTTGCATTTCTTATTGAAAGCCTCCATTCCGTACTCTTCAATGGCCTCATTCGACATAAGGTCTAGCTGCTTCTGTACTTCGATTTCCACGGGGAGTCCGTGAGTATCCCATCCAGCCTTCCTTTCGACCACATGTCCCTCCATCGTTTTCCATCTGCAAACCATGTCCTTGAACAGCCTAGAGATTACGTGATGTATTCCGGGCTTTCCATTGGCAGTTGGCGGCCCCTCAAGGAACGTGAAAGTGCTACCGGATTCTCTTCGCGCATCTATGGAATGAGCAAACGTACCCTCCTTCCCCCAGAGCCCAATTAGGGAGTTCTCTAGGGAAACCGGGTCGAGGTCTCCGGCGGGCTCAGGCACTCCCATCGGTAATGCGACCGTCGATGCCGTATTGAATATGACTCGGTCGCCCGAAGGGCGATATATCTCCTTAGTAGCATTCAATAAGGTCAAACGAGACGAGCAATCATGTCGCAAACCACCACAATTTCAGTCGGTGGGATGACTTGCACAGGTTGCTCTGGAAATGTGTCATCAGCACTGTCCGTGGTAGAGGGCATCACTTCAGTCGAGGTATCTCATGAAACAGGATTGGCTGTGATCGAGCATGATGGGGCAGACAGGACATCGATGGTCAAGGCAATTCTCGAGTCGGGGTATTCAGTCGATGGGGAGGAAGCTCCCTTCGATTGGACGGATGGACCCGTCTGGAGGCAGTCTGCTCACAATACCAAGTGGTGCTTGGTCGGATGTTCAATTGGTGATTTTGGTACCATTGCTGCATTCCAATTTATTCCTTATCTAGATGCCCTTGGCTGGTCTACAATGTCCATAATGCTGCTTGCGATGTTCAATGGAATAATGACCTCTATCGCCCTTGAGACTGTAATCCTGTCAGCCCAAATGGCATTGAAGGAAGCTTTCAGAGTCGCGATTGGAATGTCATTGATTTCGATGATTTCGATGGAAGCGGCGATGAATATTGTTGATGTTGTTCTGACAGGAGGGGCCAAGCTGACTTTGTGGGTAATCGTGCCAATGCTAGTGGCTGGGTTCTTGACTCCATGGCCATACAATTACTGGCGTCTGAAGAAGTACGGGGTAGCTTGTCATTAGGTGGTAATGATGGAGGATTGGAAAAAGCTCTCCGGGCAGATATCTGCTTGGATAATGGATTACGCAAGAAAAAACGACATCTCCACATTGGTGGTGGGCGTGTCGGGCGGGATAGATTCTGCAGTCACTTCTGCCCTTTGTGCCAACACTGGGCTGAGGACCATCGCCCTCAACATGCCTATTCACCAGGACTCCTCTCAGTACGATCTTTCCAATCAGCACATAGGATGGCTATCCTCGAATTGGGAAAATGTGGAAAGCCACATTATTGACCTCACCGGGACTTTTGATTCAATAAGCTCCGAACTAATTGACAAGGGAGTGGATAAACTAGCCTTGGCTAATACTAGGGCCAGGCTCAGGATGACAGCCCTGTATTCCATTGCAGGCTCTAACAATGGAATAGTGGTTGGCACCGGGAACAAGATCGAGGATTTCGGTGTCGGCTTCTTCACCAAGTATGGCGATGGGGGAGTAGATATTTCTCCCATTGCTGACCTGTACAAGTCAGAAGTATATTCTCTGGCCGAGGTCCTCGGGGTTATCCAGGAGATAAGAGATGCAGCTCCCACTGACGGGCTATGGGATGATGGCAGAACCGATGAGGAGCAGATAGGTGCAACTTACGGAGAATTGGAGTGGGCAATGAGGGAGACGGAGAGCCCATCGGGTGCCGAACTAACAGATAGGCAGAGGAAGGTCATGGATAGGTACCTCCACCTAAACAGCACCAATTCGCATAAAATGAAGCCAATTCCGGTATTCAGCAGGGATGACCACTGAATTAAATTACATCCTGCTCACCCCCTATGCCATGGATGAAGCAATCCAGGTGCAACCCAGTTACGCCGACAGTGGCAAAATTATGGACGTAGAGTTTGATAGGAAGATCATCATCTACTGGTGGATGTCAGCAAATTTTGGCCTCCTGGTTTCAGTAGTCGGAATCGTAGTGATGCTATTTTGGGTTCCATTTGGCTGGCTTGTACACAAGAAGCAGTTTGAGCACATGAGTGGGGCCCTTACTGACCGCTCCATCAATATGAGAATGGGCTGGCTATTCAAGAAGCAGCAAAATATCCCTCTGGACAAACTTACGGACGTGTCCATTCACGAGGGACCAATACTGAACGCATTCGGAGTTGTCAGGATGCAGTTCGAGACCGCTGGTGCAGCACCTTTCATACTAACTGGTGTGAAAAACGCAAACCAGTTCCGCGACCTCGTCCTCCAGCAAAGGGACTCGCTCGTCTCAGCACCTTCGCCCACTCCATCGTCCGGATCAAATGATGTCCTCGTGGAGATTAGGGACCTGCTGAAGAGCATAGACTCCAGGCTCGAGTGAATCCGGGGCACTCATCTTTCACGTGCCCTCAGATGGGGGATAAGGGCCGGAGTTTCGGAACGATATCTTTGGTAGTCCGGATCGTCCCCCCACTTTTCCAAACCCCTCTCGTCAAGTATTGGGACTCCGCTGATCTTAGTCAAGAGGAGGTATACGAACAGAGGGGAGATCCAGGCCACCATCTCCAATTCCTCGAAGCAGGCTATTCCAAAGCATGCGATCCCGACCCACAAGAGAACTTCGCCCAGGTAGTTAGGGTGCCGGGACCGTGACCATAGCCCCTCGTCAATCCACTTCCCACTATTTTCCGGTTTTTCATTGAAAGAAGTCTTCTGTGAGTCCGCCAAAACTTCGATCCCGAATCCAATAAGCCATACTGTCACTCCTATTCCGTCCCATATGGAAAGGCTAGGAGACGGGCCGGATTGACTGTTGATTACCACGACCACAATCAGAGTCACGAAGACCCAGAGGCCTTGAAGGCTCCATGGAATTATGAATCGTGCTGGAGAGGTCTTCAAATCATCAAATCGCCCGTCCTTCCCTGTTCGATGGATACGCATAAACAGGAAACTGGAAAGACGTAAAGACCAGATTACTACAAGCACGCTGACTATCAATTCCCTAGGTCCAGGGGGTTCTGATTGCGACCCTGCCCATAGACTGAAAATGATGACAGCAATGTACGTCAATCCGCCTACTAGATCATAGAATCGCTCAGTTCTCTTTAGAGATGCTGGAATCCATGCCAACCATTGAATTCCAAGTGAAATCGCTGCACACCACATCACTGCGGAGACGCCTCTGATGTGGACTGAGTTAGCTCCGGTGACATTAGCGACTAAGCTCATTACTGCCAGGGTAATGGCCACAACTACGGCCCCCCTCCGCAAATCCCCGGAAAAACCCATGACCTCCCGTACCGATTCTAGTTCATAATCTGACTTTACACGTAATATGCAAATTCTGGAATTACTATCAAACCTACTCAATTAGGAAATTTTTGTTTTCCAATACGTCGGATTGAAGGAGTATCATCCCACGGCATTCCCCATGGATGTCCCTGCCGAACTGCTTTCCATGCTCTCGGGAGAGCAGGGGCCGACTAGACAGAAGGCATCACGCCTAGTGGTCGATCTAGCGGTTACCGCCGGTGCCAAGCAATTCGTCAGAGCCGAACACGCCCATGTTTCCGGAGTCAGCGTCATAACCGGGGGCCATGGACTCAGACGCTTCCTGTCCGATCTCTCTGGCGACCCAGGGGGCAAGGTCACGATCCCTACAACGCTGAATTCGGCAGGGTGCGATCACGAGAAAATGGATGAAATGGGGATCGATCATCCCAATTTCTTGGAGCAGCAGTTTGAGATTATCCACTCTTACTCCGAGCTAGGGATAGAGGCGACACTCTCATGCACGCCATATGACAGAGGTATCGAATCTGAGGATGGAATAGGGTCATGGGCCGAGTCCAACGCAGTGTGCTTCTCAAATTCATACACCTCGCTAATCACCAATCGCGAGTCAGGACTCTCCGCCCTCGCCACTGCCCTAACGGGGTGGGCCCCATTGTGGGGCCTGCACATGGTGGAAAACAGAGTTCCAAACATACTAGTCAATGTTGAATGCGAGATGGATGATCCGACAGATTGGAGCATATTAGGTGACTGGATAGGGAAGAAAATAATGCCGGAATGGGAACTTCCATGGGGTCCAATGCCAAGAATTACTGGCCTTCCTCCAGCCTCATTCGAGATGCGCAAGGCGCTAACTGCATCCGCCGCAAATTATGGATGCCCGATGCTGTGGGCCGACGGACTAACGAATGACGCTCCAGAGACTCCTTCCTACCAAGGGGTGCTGACATTCACGCAAGATGAATTGGATAGGAGATATCAGGAGCTTGCCCCGAGAGGCACGGTCGATCTCGTAGTGATAGGATGCCCCCAGGCAAGTGTCGGAGAGGCCCGTTCTACTGCAGCAGCAGTCAGGGCGAGAATGGAACTCGGTGAAGCGATACCCGATCAAAGGCTCTGGGTTTTCATGAGCTCCCATAATTACGATTTAATCGCCGCTGATGGCACCCTCGACATACTAGAGGAGGCCGGGGCCCTGGTCCTCAGGGATACCTGTCCGGAAGTCACCCCCTATAACCGATCGAGGTATAATCATCTACTTACTAACTCACTAAAGGCAGAGCACTATCTGACCAGTGGGCTGAATAGGATGCCTACCAGTGTGGCAAATATTCAGGAGTGCGTGTCTCATGCCTTTGATTCGGAATTGGTATCAGGGGATAGGCCTGTCCTAGATCCCGGAAAGGCGAAGCCAATGGTCACTTCCAAGTCCCACAAGACAGGCGATATTGCAGCCAGAGGTGTTGGAATACCTAGCCAATCCTCGTGGAAGGTTTCTGGCAGGGCTCTGGTTACGGATGTCCCAATCACTTACTTGGGATATGTTAACAGGGACACGGGGGTAATAGAGGAGCCCGGTCACCCATTAGATGGCGCTCCAATAGAAGAAACTATTCTGATTTATCCCAAGGGCTCGGGATCAACGGTAGCACCATTTGTGCTGATGGGCCTGATATACACGGGCAAAGGGCCCAAGGCGATTGTAAACAGGGATGTCTGCCCTTTGACACTGCCTGCTGCATCCTTACTGGATGTCCCATACGCCCATGGATTTGATATCGATCCAACAATTGAGATCAATACAGGTGATCATGTTGAGATGTCCCTAATTGACGGACAGGTCTCCCTCAGGGCCTTATCGCGTGCGAGCGAGGGTTGATGACGAAAACATCCAGCGCAACCCATGGGCAAGCGTCCCGACCCCGAGCCATGCCGGCCTCAGGACCTAGGTCTATTCGAGATCGTCAGCAGAGACGGAGCAGCTAGGATAGGAAAAATACACACTGGCCACGGAATCCTGACGACTCCGATGCTACTCCCAGTAGTGAATCCAAATTTGAGGACTATCGAACCACGAGAGATGTGGGAAAGGTATGGTGTCGACGCCCTAATCACCAATTCATACGTTATTTGGAAGCATGATAAACTAAGGGCACCAGCTCTATCTAAGGGGATACACGAACTTCTGGACTTCCCGGGAATAGTTGTCACTGACTCAGGCACATTCCAGTCATACGTTTATGGGGATGTCGAGGTGGGTACCGAGGAGATTGTTTCCTTCCAGAGGGAAATTGGAGTTGACATAGGCACAATGTTGGATGTGTTCGGCCGTCCTGATATGAGCAGAGAGGAATTGGAGGGCGCTGTTTCAGAGACAGCCTCAAGGGCGTTACCTTCATTGTCTGAGGCCGGAAAAAAACTCCTCCTTAATGGGCCAATTCAGGGTGGCCTGCATCATGATCTCCGTGCAGAATCAGGTTACCTAATGGGATCAGTAGAGGGTGAAAGTAGGGGCTTCGCAGTTCACCCGATAGGAGGGATAGTCCCCTTAATGGAACAACAGCGATATAGGGAACTATTTGGAATCATTCTTGCCTCTAGATCTACTATTCCGCGTAATCGGCCAATTCACATGTTCGGCTGTGGACACCCGCTACTATTCCCACTCTCGATAGCCCTCGGCGTCGATATTTTTGACAGTGCAGCGTATGCACTTTTCGCCAGGGATGACAGACTACTCACTCCCGATGGGACTGTCAAGTTGGAAGGCCTGAAAGAATGGCCAATCAGCTCTTCAGCATTATTTGGAAAATCCCCGGAAGAAGTCAGGGATATGGAAAAGGACGACCGAGCAGCAATCTTGGCACATCACAATCTGGAAATCACCCAATCAGAATTAGCCAGATGCCGGGAGGCAGTCAGAAATGGGAAAATTTGGGAACTAGCAGAAAAAAGAAGCCACTCATCCTCTAGGCTTCGTGAGGCATTTCTTTGGGTAATCGAGGAGCTAGAGCAGCTTGAGGAAAGTGAGGTTGGAAACGCCCTTCTAGACATCATGGCATCCACCAACCCAGTAAGGGGTGGTGGCGAGCCAATTTCAGATGATATCGACTCAAGACCGCATGTTCTGCACATTATGGCATTGCTCTCCCTAAGGTGGAGAGTACCTGGATCTTGGTGGGACGGTTCCGTGGGCCCTCCCGAGAGGGTCGTAGTGCTAGAAGGAACCTCGCCCCCATGGAGGATGACCTGCCTCCACACAGTCATTGAGGCCCTAGTGGAGAATCCAAAGTCCGTAGTGGTGATTTCTACGCCCCTAGGCGTAATCCCATTCTCCTTCGAAGACGTATCTCCCTTCTGTCACATAGATGGCCCCGAATCAATTTGGCTCGAACCAACCGATGATGATCAGCTGGCTGAGGATTTGGAGACTCTTGGCCTAAGCGAACTTCCTCACGTCGTTGTCTACCCTGGAGAGGCTCCAGAAAATTCGCCCGCAGAGTATCCTGAAATCAGATCATGGATCGACAGGTGTTCAATTGTGGACAAACTTTCAGTTCTATGCGCCACGAAGCCCGGACTTCTATGTGAAATGACCAATGAAATGTCATCTAGGAAGTCAAAGACCGACAGGATGGTCAATGTCAGCGTAGGAGGGGAGCACGTCTTTTCCCCTAGGCTGAATGATGGAGGGATATCATTGGCCTTGGGCGGGGCTGTCCTGCTGCATTCATTTGATCGCCCCCCTCTGGCCAGATTTGATTCCGAGGCAGAAACCGAGGAGGAGGACCACCCTGGTGTGCCAAGGGTACTTCTTTCAGATGACGCAATCCCATTCGTTGGCCAGGGCCGGAATGTCATGCACGGGTACATCGACGGCGCCGATCCCCATGTAACGCCAGGACAGCCATGTATCGTAGTCTCATCAGCAGGGGAATTGGTTGCACATGGCGTTTCACAGTCCACCTCTATGGAGATGGCATGCTTCAAGAAAGGCATAGCGGTTAAGGTCAGAGACGGAGCCCTTAGGGAAAAATAAAACCGCATTCATACTGCATCAGGTATGCTATCCGGGGATTAGTTCAAGAGACGTACCATCAAGCGGGTAACGACTCCCTTTAGGGAGTCGGTGGCAATAATGGCTCCTGAATCGACACCTTTGCCCCTCATAGAGGCCAGAGCCCTAAGAAAGTTGTATGGGCCTCACTTGGCACTAGAAGACGTCAATCTTGCCATACCTCATGGGGCCACTGGATTATTGGGGCCAAATGGGGCCGGCAAGTCAACACTGTTCAAATGCATCCTCGGCCTAATCAAAGCAACTTCTGGAGACGGACATGTACTAGGTCACGATATGAGGACTGAAGGCCACCTTATACGATCCAAAATTGGCTACATGCCTGAGTACGACTCATTAGATCCTGGTCTGAATGCCATCGATCAAGTTAGGTATTCAGGAGAACTTCTGGGAATGAATAGCTCGGCAGCTACTCAGAGGGCACACGAGGTTTTGGAATATGTTGGTCTGAAGGACCAGAGATATAGGAAGATAGAGACGTTCAGCACGGGAATGAAGCAAGCCACCAAGCTTGCATGCGCCCTAATTCACGATCCTGAGATACTAATCTGCGACGAACCAACAAATGGCCTAGATCAAAGAGCTAGGAACTTCATGCTCCAGACTCTGAGGAGGACTGTTACAGATGGTGGAAGGTCGGTCATAATGAGTAGCCATGTCATGGATGACGTCCAAGAAGTCTGTGATAGAATCGTAATGATACACAAGGGAAAGATTGTGGTCGAAGGAAAAATCGATGAATTAGTCAGCCAAGTTGAATCTGAAATTGAGATTTCAGTTTGGGGGGGTGCCTCTGAAATGGAATCTCAGCTTGTCTCAATGGGCATGCCTGTAAGGAGGCTAGGAAGGAATATGAGGGTCTCCAAGTCATCAGAAGAGACCTATTCGAAGATAATGGAGGCGGCATCATTATGCGGCGTTCAAGTAAGGAAAATGTCGGATTACGAACCTGACTTGGAGGACATCTTCCTCCTCATCATGGATAGGCTCGGCGAGGAGGTCAAGGGGACCGATGACCTAATGACAGACGAACATAGGGGGCTTCCGGTATGAGCGATGAGTTGGATATTACTGGAGGGATCACTAGGATGGAGTCCGCCTTCGGCTCCGGCGACGGGGATCAAGACGCTCAAGCAACTGTGGCCCAGAAGGCAGAAATCAAGGGTGCAATTTTCGAACAGTCTTATCGGCCATGGAGGGGGACACTCGGGCCGAGATGGGTCCGCAACTACTCGATATACAGGCACCACGTGTACGGACTATTCACTTCCAAGGGTCATAGGCACTACCCAATAATGGTCAGGCTCACCATTCTGGGAATTTTCCTTTTCTCTCTATCTCCTGTCGCGATGTTATTTTTGGCGTCAATGGGGGGGAATGGGGATTTTGGAGAGGTCTTGTCAAGGTTGTGGGGCATCAATAGATACAACCTGTGGGGACAGGTCCTCGGATTCTTTCCCCGCAATATGTGCATGTGGCCTCTTCTGACTGCATTGGTGGTGGGTGGCATGATTTCCGATGACAGGAGTAATGGTACAAGTGCAATTTATTTTTCCAGACCAGTCAATCGGATTGACTACACTGCTATGAAATTCCTCAGCTCCGCCGTAGTTCTGGGATTCGTCATCGTATTCTCTTACATCCTGTACTATACAGGTGCAATAGTTTTCAGAGGAGAGGGTTGGGCATTCCTGATCGACACATTCCCTATGTTCCTAGGGGGGCTCCTAGCTGGTTTACTGCTAGTATTAACCTATACTTCGATAGGTCTAGCACTGTCTAGCATCAGTCAAAGCAGATTCTTCGCAGGTGTTGCGTTCCTGGCAACAATCTATGGGACAAAAATGGTGGCTTTCCTAATAGAGTCCCAGTTCGACTCGTCAATTCTTTACATCTTCAGCCCCTATGACGTATTGGCCCATATCGGGCAGTGGCTGCTGGGAATAGAATCTAATTACGACCACTCTCTTGCATTTTCTGTAGTCTCACTATTGTTGATGAATGGCATCTCGATAGCATTACTTGCTAGTAGGGTCAGTTCCTTGGAGGTGACTAGGGAATGAGCTCTGAAAGTCCAGCAGTTGTACTGGAATCTGTTTCCAAATGGTACGGAGAAGTCATCGGGGTTAACGATGTATCTCTGGCCATTGACGGAGGCGTAACAGGAGTTCTTGGGCCTAACGGCGCAGGCAAGTCCACCATGTTCAAGCTCTTACTAGGGAGGCTGAAGCCGAATCAAGGATCGGTGAGGCTCTTCGGAATAGACCCATGGGAGAGCACCGCCCCTTTCAGGAGGGTTGGCTACGTTAGTGAGACTGAACCTCTCTACGAATGGATGACCGGGCTCGACTTTGTATCGACCATGGCCAGACTACATGGGATGACTCGCGAGGAGGCTACCGACCGTGCCGAGCATGTTCTTGATTTCGTCGGCCTCTCAGACGTACGTCACAAGGAGGTTGGTAAGTACAGCAAGGGCATGCGCCAGAGGGTGAAGATAGCACATGCGCTAGTCCACGATCCAGATTTGATAATTCTCGATGAGCCTTTGCATGGATGCGATCCTCTGGCCAGGACTAGCATAATGAGCGTCATCAGAGAGCTTGGAAATCGGGGAAAAACCGTGATTGTCTCTAGCCATATCTTGGAGGAGATCGAGAGGATTACGGAACAGATCGTAATTCTGCACAATGGCAGACTCTTGGCCCTAGGGAACTTGCATGCCATTAGGGGGCTTCTTGACAAGCACCCACATAGGATTTTGATCGAGACTGAATCGCCTAGGGAACTGGCCAAGGCATTCATTTCCCGAGAGCCCGTATATGGGGTGAGGTTCCCAGACAAAGGATACTTGGAAATCCAGACTAGTAACCTCTCTGCCGCCCATTCAATACTCCCTCAGGTAATTGTTGACTCGGGGGTCAAGGTCAGGTCAGTTGAGAATCCTGATGATAATCTAGAGTCCCTTCTTGGGTACTTGGTAGGGGGTGGCTAAATGGACTCCCAAGGAAGAGGGCTAAGCGAGAGCGTCTGGACCAGCCTCGACAGGAAAGCAGGAGCAGTAATCGAATTAACTGTAAGGCAGCTTAGGAACAAAATTTCGACTTGGGTCGTAATGGCTCTAGGTGTACTTCTAATGACTCTCCTCCTGGTATTCTACATCGATGCAATTAGGGATGGATTTGAGTCAATAGACAATGATGGTGACAGTGTCGATGACGACAACGACGGGTATCCGATGGGACAAGAAAGAAAGTATGGGACTAGCGATTGGGACGGCGAATCATTCCCCGGCTCAGGAAATTTCATCTTTGAAGGTCAAATAGACTGGAATGCCCCAGATAGGTCAATTAGTGGAAATAAGACCTGGGAGGGATCTGCAATTCTGGAAGCCACATGGATCGACTACGATTACTCAGGAGGAAGGTGGAGCAATATCATAGATTGGGATGATGGCAATGTAGAGCAATGCCGAGATGGGGATCCATTTGATGATTGGTGGCCTGATTATGCTTCGGCATGCCTACAGGAGGATGGAACCTATGTCGTGAGTGGCAAACTCAAGGCTTCCGGGAATCTATACGTCCCCGAAGGGCAATACCTGTCTTGGGGTTTCTTCACTCAGGAATTCTTCGTTGAACCAGACCCTCCTGAAATGTACATCGATGAGGATGGAATCGATTGGGACGGCTCGGGGGGCAGTCAGGGTGTCGATGATGATGGGGATTGCCTCAGAGTGGGCTGGCCCGCCCAAATAGACGGTGAAATGTGGTGGGAAGATCCGCACAACTCCGACTCAAATAGAAACGGATTGCCCTGTGATGTGGTATGGGTCATCGACCCTAACACCGGTGAGGTTGTATCAATCAATGCTGATAATTTAGTCGACGAGGACCCCGTGGACGAGGACTACGCCGGCGAGTCATCACATCGTGCGTTCGTAATTGCATCTGGCAAGGTGGCATTCGTTTTACTCCTAGGGCTTTTCCTCCCTCTCTTCCTGGCTCTAGGCCTAGTAAGGGATGAGACTGAAAGGGGGACTCTTCACTACCTCCTGTCTAAGCCAATACACCGTGGCGAATTCATTTCTTACAGGGTTCTGGGCTATCTGGCTGTGGTTTCGACATACGTCATTACACTGTCATTATTGATGGCACTGATCACCTCGCTCATTGGCCCGGGCGATGATTTGATCAGATTTGGCGACTTCCCCGTCTGGGTAGGCATAGCGACAGCAACAATACTAGTTCTCGCGGCCTATGGCTCCCTGTTCAACACCATAGGTCTCGTGATGCCAAAGTATGGCGTTTATCTCTGCATAATCATAGGCGTCTGGGAATTTGCAATGGGATTCACCAGCATCATCTCGCCGAACTCCCCTGTAACGTTCCTGTCAATATCCCACTGGGGGCTCCAAATCATTGACGCAACCGTGCTAGCTGCTTGGCCAGATACGCTGCAGTACTCACAGATGTCAGATGCATTCGGCCTAGATACAGGCCTACAGTGGATTTGGAGTCCTCCGGTCCACACTCTCGGAACTGGAAACCCATATCTTTCAATAGCGACTTGTGTTACATTCCTGTCTTTCATCTCACTCATTCTGATATCCATGGGAAGCTCGATATTCCGAAGGAAGGAGATAATGTAGGTGATGATATGGAGTCACTAGAGCCTAATTTCAAAGGGGACTTCTCTTCCCTATGGAGGCTAGATGTAATGCCACCGATTAGAAGGCTTTCATGGTGGTGGTGGTGGGCTCTAATATTAATCCCGGATCCTAAAAACCCCTCTAGGTCCAAGCAGTTGATGGTATTGTGGTCAACTAAGGAAACACCAGCTATCAGGGTCAGCGGCCATTGGTGGAAGCCCAAGAATAGGATGCACATTGACGAGGACGGCGGGCACGTGCTTCCCGGGATGGTGTGCGCATGGTGGTATGATGGCGAAGATATGCACGAGCCTCTTGTGATGAGGGAGTGCAGGATGGCGAGTATTCCGGACACTCATCCACTGTGGCCCGGACAGGGCGAAGGCAAAGGCGCAGGAGCAGTGGTGCCACTAACCTCAGAGGACATGTCATTGGGTATGTCACCCGGAAACGAGTCTTTCTGGATCAACCTAACCAGTGATCCGGAAGCACGCTCAAAGGGGGCACCCAAGACATTCGAGGCAGAGTTAACTCCCTGGTGGGGGCCGCCTAGCGAACTCACTTACAGAAACAATGTATACTTTCTAGGGATGGGTTATGACATCCTCAGGCTGCAGGCTACTAAGTGCAAGCTGATAGTTGATGGAGAGGAAATGGAGGGGACCGGTTACTTTCAGAAGGTTACCGTCCAGGCTCCGTCTTTCCCGTGGTTCTGGGGGATGTTACACTTCGATGACGGATCCTACTTGGATTGGTTCATGCCACATGTCTCCCCCATGTGGACTGTTACCGACGAAAAGCCTTGGAGGCTGCGCGACGTATTCAGAACTCCAAACATAGGCACCGGAGTTTTCCATGACAGGAAGGGCGGCAAGACTCATAGTTTCGACAATTGCGAGGTCAAACTCTCCATGCCAACGGAGAAAGACGCACTAATGGATGACGATGGGAACGTCCTTCCCAGATTCAATGTCAAAGTCTGGAATGATCAGGTGAGCGTGAATATCCAAGTTAGGGCAGCCAGTAGAGCCAAATGGGTTTTCGATCAACCGACAAGGGCATCGTGGGTTAGCCATCTCACCTACAACGAGTATCCTCTAGAGGTAGAGTCAATACGCTTCGAAGAGGGCTCCGAAGTGAGGACATTGGATGATTACCAGTGGATTCATGGAAATGCCGAACATGCTTGGGGAGTACTTCATTAAGGGTGAAATTATGAGTGATTTTGTAAACCGATATAGACAGAAAGTAGATTCAGATGAAGTACGTTCAAGATTCAGTGAAATTACTGATTCAGAGACCCCGATATGGGCTGGCAGCCCCTCCGCAATGTCCATGGTGGGCATGTATATTCTCGCCATTTTGGTTCTAATGACTCATTTGGTGTTCTTCTGGGCTGCAAAATTCGAGAGTGTAGAGGGAGAGGGGAATCTGAATCTGATAGTAGGTCTAGCCAAGTTAATTCTGGATATTTCTGGAGTTTTTGGCTTCGTAATTGTAATGTTAGTGATTGCGAAAATAAATCACTACCTGAACGTCTCTACTTCTGGAGGTTGGACTACATCCTGGCTCGTTCTAAATGGACTAATCCCCTTCACCATTGTGGTACTGGATTGGAGCGGCAAGCTACTCGGTGGACTCATTGAGGATATACCTGACACCCCTATGTGGTTGGATTGGTATTATCCCTTGTTAGGGGCCCTCTCCTCCCTTTTCGCCATAGCAATGACGACTCATTACCGTAACGCATTCCAATACGCCATTACCGACAAGAGGGTCCACATCAGGAAGAAGTTCCTCTATCTTGACACCAGTGCAGTCGGAATACCGTTCGACAAGGTCGAGAATTTGAAGGTGGACCCTCCGATTATTGGTAAGATACTGGGGTTCGGGACCCTGCACATAATTACCGATGGAGGAGTGCCAGATGACTCACAGAGAAATGCCCAAGACGATCAAGGAGAAAACTCGGGAGTTTTCAGACTACTTTCTGGATGGATATTTGCCCAGAGGTCGAGGGGGGATTTTTCCGAGGATCCAAGCTCATGCCTGTACTCAATTAGTGAGCCAATGGAAGTCTACAGGCTAATCAATGAGCTAATGGACGGAAGATAGCCTGCATCCGCACCGTTCATAACCCAAATACTTCCGATATCCCTCCCGAGGGGATGCCAATGACAGGCGAAGACACAGTTACTCAAGCAGCTCAACTAATCACAAAAGGAGATTTCATGGGTGCAATGGCCATTTTTGAGGGCTATTCCAATGAAAACCCATCCGACCCAGCAGGATTCCATGGCTGGGCAGAAGCAGCTCTTTTTGAGATTCAGGCCAATGGAAATCTGGATGATAAAGGGAATGATAGGATTAACGAGGGCCAGATAGCTGCCTATTTTAGAAAAGCATCATCCATGGACCCGAAGAACCCTGACTACCTCGCCTCATATGCCAATGCCCTACTCGAGTTTGACAGAATCCCAATGGCAGTTCGTGAATTCAGGAAACTGAAGTCACTAGGGGATGAGTTAGACGACGTAGACGTCTCTTTCCACCTGTATGAGGCCGCCAAGGCGTTGATTGAATTGGTAGACATGAAGACAAATTATGACAGGAGCGACCCCAATGCCAGACAATTCATACCAATTGCACTAGAGTTCTCAATGCTCGGCTTGGGCTTCTCGTCAGTAGACGAAGCAATGGAGTACCTCCTCACCGAGGAGTGAGGCGATATTTTGGATAGCGACCGATTCATGGTCGCCGTTGGGTATAGGGGCGACACTTTCCACGGTTCCCAGATTCAGCCAAACGTCAGGACGGTCCAGGGGACTATCGTCAATTCAATCAAGAAAATTGGCTGGTGGTCGGATGGCTGCTTAGGGATGTCCAGCAGGACTGACGCCGGAGTTAGCGTTAGGATGAATTTAGCAAGGCTCGATCTCCCCGATGCAGTTTCAGGCTCAGTTGACGAAAGAAGGGTTCTGAGAGCATTGAATGACCACCTTCCAGATGACATTGTGGCATGGGGCGCCATGAGAGTGCCAGAGGGATCACCCAGCAGGCCCGTGATTTCTAGGAAGTATTACTACCGATCAGAGATTTCCAGACGCTGGCCCGTTGATGTCGATATGGGGCATTTACAGGAAGTCTGCTCAATTTTTGAGGGGCATCACGATTTCTCCAATTTCTGCAGAGTTGAGGGGGGGAGGGAGACTGAGAGGACCGTCGGGGAGTGCAAACCATGGGTCAATTCCGAGGGGCGCGCTATCGGTATTTCGGTTAGTGCACAGTCGTTCCTTTGGAACCAGGTCAGGAGGATGTCATCAGCTGTAACAAACGTCATTTCCGGAGAAATAGAGAAAGACGATCTGATAGATTCACTCGATAATCCCCAGAGGCGAGTGGACCTTGGAATGGACCCTCCCGAGGGGCTGGTTTTATGGGAGATAGACCACACATCTTTGGGAGGTTTAGGATTGGGCTCCAGCCCCGAGACAAGCCACTTTTCCAATGCACCAGTTGGTCTAAGGGAACATTCAATTTGGTCAGGCCTATGTAAACTAGAGATGTCTGCGATGATTCACTCCGAGTGGATTAGACAGTACGAGAAATTCTAATTCTCACTGTATCTCCATCATTACACGGCAAGCTTTCCCTGAGGAACGAAGCAGAGATGATTTCGGCTGTCTCCGTATGACGAGTCAGGTCGGGTATCAGGACCGCGCACTCGACCCAATTTTCTCCATCCGCCGAGATTTCCGACTGGAATGCGGTGGCCCCACCGAAAGACCTCCCGTCCCTCTCAAAACCAAGCACCCTTATCGATTCCACATTACTGTCTATTTCGCCGCTTTCTAGACCCGAAGCAACTCTCAACTTTTTGTAATCAGGGATGCTAATCTCATCCAAATTAACGTTCAGAGTACCTGGCCACGCCCCACTTCCGAGTATATTCTTGAACTGCTCTTGGTAATGCGTTTGCGCCATGAAAACGTGCGCCCTACCGAGTCCGCTTGAGACCAATCCGCTCAGGAGCATGGCGCTTCCTCAAGCTTCCGGCTCATAAGGTTCAGTATCTAACCAAGGACGTAAACGTCACCGGGTTCACTTATCTTCCATCCCATACTCCTGACAATAGCAAACTCATTGCTACTTTCATCATGGAGGGGATTGGTATGATTTAGATGAAAAAAGGAGATATCGGGATCATCATCAGCCCTTTCTCCGAGTAATTCCAGAGACTCGCTAACTGTCGGATGAGGAATTTCGGACATATCTCTCCCTGACAATTCAGAAGAACTCCAGAAGGTACCATCTATCAACGCACTATCTGCACCCAGGGAGGAGAGCCACTCCCTTATCGTCGACCCCTCCAAAGTCTCCTGCCATGAGTCCTGATCGGGCATGAATAGGAGACTCCCACTCGCTCCCCTGATTAACAGTGCATGATTGTCGGACAATTCCGCCCTATGCTTCACGGGAATCGGCGTTATTGTAAATCCACAATCAGGGCTGGGCTCGAAGGAAATGAAACTCTCCCAAGGCCTAGGGGAAATAACACCCCCTTCCACTAGTATATTCCAGGTTGGAGTTTGATGGATAAGGGACAGCATAGATTCACTGCAGTGCAATGTTATCCCCCTGGCTCCCATGACTTCCCTCCCAAGTAATCTCAAACCATCGGTATGGCCTAGATGTGCATGGGTTATGGAAGCACTCTTCAAAGGCCATTCAAATCCTCCAAAGCCTTTCCAAATCTCAATTTGCTCACCTATCTTCCTTCCAACTTCTATTATGTGGCACGTGCCATCAGAACCGATAATTCCGAGTGATACGGGAGTCCTGGAAAGACTTCTATCGGACCGAGCTCTTTCGCAGCAGATGCTCATGCAACCTGGTTGAGGGTATCCTCCATCTTGCGCTGTTCCAAGGACGATCGCCCTTACTTTGGCGCCATCCATGACTCTCCGAGCACAGCTCCGAACATGAAGCACTCGCTCCGATGGAGCAATGAACCCCACCTCCTCTTGAGGTGCATGGCCGCTGACCTCTCGTGGATGAGGCAACGATTCGAAGAGCTACGATCACAGGGTCTTGATTGGAATCCACCAACCTTGGAATCAGCTAGTGAACCTAGGTGTCTTGTCGATGGTAAGGAGATGATAATGCTGTCAGCTAACAACTATCTGAATCTGACAACACATCCCAAGGTCGTCCAAGCTGCCGTCGATGCCACAAGGAAGTATGGGGCTGGCTCCGGCTCGGTTAGGGCCATTGCTGGCACCCTTGATATCCATATTCAGGCAGAGAAGGCTGCAGCTCGCTTCAAGGGAGTAGAGTCCGCGTTGATTTACTCGGCCGGATATACTGCCAATGTAGGTTTGATTCCGACATTAGTGAGGGGCAAGGAGGATCTAATCATATCCGATGAACTGAACCATGGTTCCATCATCGATGGCGTCCGCCTCACAAAGGCCTCACGAGCCGTGTATCAGCACAATGATGTTGGCGCCTTGGAGAGGGTCTTGCAGGAAAACAAGGACTCAGAGAGAAAACTGATTATCACAGACGGGGTATTCAGCATGGATGGGGATATAGCGCCTCTAGATGAAATAACAAATATTGCAGAAGAGTACGGTGCGATGGTGTTCGTTGACGACTGTCACGGAGAGGGCGTACTTGGGGGTGGAAAGGGAATAGTGGCGCACTTCGGACTTCAAGGCAGAGTCGACTTCGAGATCGGATCATACTCCAAGGCCATGGGAGTCCAAGGAGGAATACTTGCCGGCTCCGAGGATGTAAGAACTCATGCCCTGAACCACAGCCGCTCATGGCTTCTATCTGGAAGCCAGCCACCGGGCGTCGCAGCGGCTCAAAAAGCAGCTGTAGAGGTGCTGATGGAAGAGCCGGAGCACGTTAGGAGGCTTTGGGAGAATACTGATTACTTCCGGGAGCAACTGAATTCCATGGGCTTCGATACTGGAAATTCAGAGACCCCAATCATTCCCGTGATGTGCGGAGAGGGCAAACTGGCTCAGGATTTGTCCAATAGCCTCAGCAAGAGTGGAGTCCTTGTGGGAGCCATTGTCTTCCCGATGGTTTCTAGGGACAAGGCCAGAGTCAGGACACAGATTTCTGCTGGCCTATCTAGGGACGACCTCGATACAGTCCTCTCGGCGTTTGAAGAGAGTGGCCGAAAGTTGAATCTAATCTAGGTGAAAATTATGGCTCCAGGAAATAATCCAGAATCTGACAAATGGGCGATCTCTACGGAAATCACGGTTAATTGGGGGGACATGGACGCACTTGGCCACGTCAACCACTCCAAGTTCGCCACATGGATGGAGACTGCTAGGATGCTGTATTTCTATGAAGTTGGCATGATGGAACTTTACGAGAACTCCAACATTGGACCAATCTTGGCCAGGATAGAGGTCGACTACAAATTTCCAGTGGTTTTCCCTGATGAGGTCAAGGTTCAAACATCAGTTTCCAGAATTGGAAACGCCTCTTTCGATATGAAATATCAGATTTCGAGCCTCAGCAGGGATGGAGAGGTTGCGGCTACGGGAAAGGTTGTTGGCGTGCTTGTCGATTATAACACGGGAAAACCAATCCCAATTCCGGATGAACTAAGGGAGTCAATTATTGATCTCGAAGGAAGTATGGATTAATCAGTCTAGACGATGTCCAGTACTTCTTCCAATTCTGAGTCCGACTCTGCTATTCCGTCCTCATCAGCCCCATAAATGGTAATTCCCATCCCTTCAAACGCGTCGACACCCCTATCCAAGCGATCTAGAATCCTCCATCTGGGAGCATATGAGAGGTGGACCCATAGGGGACCCGGAAGTATCAGGAAAGCCCACCCCAACCATCTAACGTTGTCAGGAACATTATCAAAAATTATTTCGAGAGAAATTGCAACAATACCGATGAAGGGGAGTGGGAATATGAACTTCCTTCTGTTTTCTAGCCTAGTAGGGGGCCTCTTCATGACTGTAGAAACCATCAAAGAGAAACCCCCGAGGAAGGAAGTCATTGAGATTAGTATCAGGGTCTGAAATGCACAGTCTCTGATAACATCCGAAATTGTTCCATTTTCCACCATTAGTCCATCGTATGCGTACGGTAGTAAAATCGTCAATCCTATTAGCGCACCATAGAAGCCACTCACAAAAACAGGATGCCCGCTTGTCAGTGAACCCCTTAGAAAGAAGTTACTGAGGGTGCCTCCTGAAAGCATATGCCTATGCTCAGTATCCAGGGATTCCACCCTCTCACGCCAAGGAGTCACGGCATCCGCGCCCGATGGCCCCACTATGACCGTTGGGGTCCTACGGAAATTGGAATAGGGCAGAATTTGCCTATTTTTTTGACCTCATTTCGAAATACCCCTCTTCTTGTAAATTCGAAGACGGTCAAACGGAGGGGTTATGACACACTCCCCTTTCCAATGAGCCCGGGTGATGTAATTGTCAGATGATGGTACCATATTCAATGTAACAGAGTCCCACTTGGACACGGGACTTAGGGGAATTCCAGTTGGCACCTGTCAGACTTCCTACGTCGATCCTCTGGAAGGGGTTCACTACGTTGGTTACCCGGTTGCCGATCTCGTGGATTTAGAAGAGGAGGATGTAATTTACCTCCTTCTGCACAAAGAATTGCCCACTCCAGAGCAATCAGAGAAGTTCAGGGCTGAGTTGGTTCACAGGGCAGAGTCCCTGCCAACCGGCGCCCTAAGGGTCCTTGAGTCTCTTACCCCTGGAAGCGGGCACCCAATGGATTGGCTAGCCATTGGCATCATGGCATTGGGCACAGCAGAACCTACGGGGGACGTTAGGGCCGATTCCATGAACCTAATTGCCAGGATGCCAGAGCTCATGGCCAGAGTTTTCCTGCTACGCGGGGGTAAGAGCGAACAGCTGAAGCCACGAAACCCGGAACTAGGACTCGTAGAGAACTTCGTCCATATGCTCGGAATTGAAGGCGATGAGGCCAAGAGGATGGAGAGGGTGCTGAGGTTCTTCTTCATCCTACATATGGATCACGGAGGGGGAAACCTCTCGACATTTACAGGAAAGGCTGTAGCATCCGGCAGGGCATCAGTATATTCTGCTCTCTCCAGTGCAATGAATGCACTTTCAGGGCCACTTCATGGCAGGGCCAACCAGTCTGTGTTGGAATTCGTTCAGAGAATAGGTACTTCGGATCCAAAAGAGGTCGCCAATTTCGTAAATGCGGAGATAGACTCACGCAGGCCAATATATGGATTCGGGCATGGTGTGTTAAGGGCAGAAGACCCCAGGGCATCTTTGCTGATTGGACTTGGCGAGGAGATATGCCCGGATGACGACCTGTACAAGACAGTAAAGGCCCTCAGGGAGATAACACCCGCGATACTGAAAGAGAGAATTCCGAAAATTAGCAACCCCTATCCGAATGTGGATTTGGGCAGTGGCACTCTCCTGCATTCGGTAGGATTTAGGAAGCCAGATTACTATACTACGTTTTTCGGCTGGGCAAGGGTTGCTGGGATATGCGCCCAGATTCTGGATGAGAGGGAAGCCAGAGAGGGAAGGGGAACTCCGATATACAGACCCAAGTACATCCCAAAGAATCAACCTCACAGAAGACTGTGATTAGATTCCATGAGTCTTACCGGCACCCCTGTGGCCAATAATCCTGGGGCACCCCCAAGGGAGCCCACCTTCGGCATCTCTCCTCCATTTTTCCTCTGTTCCTTCCCAATAGGATTCCTTCCCTCTCTTAGCAACAATATCGCCCCTCTCCTCGGAACTTAGTTCACTCCAAGTTGGTAGAGAATCACTCGCCTCCATGAAGAGATCCCGAAACTCATCCTTAGATGCAGAATCGAAAATATCCCTCCATTCCTCATCGAGGGGCTGACTTCCAGGCCTCGGCCATCTGATACTTCCATCGGGCTTCGCTAGAGTATCTGGATTCATATTGTCCGAAACTAGAGAAATTCCGGCTTGGATAAGTTCGTCTTCCATCCCGAGTGGCGCAGGCCAGACAAACATCCCCATCCCCTTCAGAGATTTATGCAATTTTCGAAGGCCGTTGCCCCTAATTCCTACTACTGAACCAGGCGAAACAAATCGAGTCCATCCGACCATATAATCCAATGCCATTCCTATTGTTTCCATCCCTTCTTCTCTGAAACTATTGGCAATGGAAGGGACCGATGTAGTGGCGAAATGAGGCATGGCAATTATCCTCTTCAGCCTCCAGAACCTCCCCCAAGAACGTATGTGAGGCATCAGTCGCGTAACCGGAATTGAAAATTCTGATGTCTTGGCAACGCGGGAGATCCTGGGTGAGAAACTAGAAACTATTGTCGTTCTTTCGGGGAGGCAAAGCGGCTCAATTGCATCCTCTATTCTTTCCATCATCGAACCAAGGTAATGATCGGTTTCGATTTTAGTGATCGGATGGGGGATCTTGATTTCGATATCGACCGTCTTACCTGCATCATTCCAAGTTTCGGTAAACTTAGGTTCCGAGAGTATTTCATCAAAAACCACAATTCCCCTTGATTTCAACTCACTAGTCGACATATTCTCGATGCAACGACTCGCAATCCCCCCTTCTCCTGGGACGAACTCATCATGGAAAATCACTAGTTCACCATCACCATCCATTCTTAGATCGAACTCAACTCCATCCGAGAAATTGATCCCATGAACTAGGGCCTCTATTGAGTTCTCCGCCGGTTGCCTCCAACTCCCGCTGCCAACCACGATTGTCCGACATAATACACGCTCATAAGGGATTTACAGGCAACTTCTGTCCGCGGCAAGGATAATTACCTCTCTGCACGTACGACGGATGGGTATTACCATGTCAGATGCAGTAGAACTAGACCGGGCTTCGGATCCAAAGGCAGTAAGGGGGTACGCATTCTATGACTGGGGCAAGTCAGCATTCGAGACAAGTACGACCGTAGCTATACTGCCTGCATGGTATGCTTACCTTTTCTTGGAAGCAAATGGCCTCACTACCACTATCGCAAACATCGACATGACTGGTGACGCTGTTTGGGCCTATGCAGTGGCTGCAGCCACATTGATGGTAGCCATCCTCGCTCCCGCCTTCGGCGTCATAGCGGACAGAAAGCCAATCAAGATGACGTGGCTGAAGTATTTGACATATATCGGCGCGGGATCTACATTCCTGATAGGATTCGACTTCCTGTATTCCGGCTCGGAATGGGTCTGGCTGATGGTTTTCTTCCTCCTAGCCAACATAGGGCTGAACGGGGCCGGCGTCTTCTACAACGCAATGCTACCTCACATGGGGACAGATGACGAGATGGATGACATCTCGAACCGCGCATTCGCTTACGGTTATCTGGGAGGAGGGATACTACTCCTGATTCACTTCATACTGGTTCTCGGGATTGGAGGTGACTTCGTCATCAGGCTGTGTCTAGCTTCCGCAGGAGTCTGGTGGTATGGCTTCGCCCTTCTTACTTTCAAGTACGTCCCCGAGCCCCCCATGGAGGGAGAAGAGGAATCAGTCGACCTCATGTCGGCTTATCGCCAGGTTATTCAGACTCTGAAGGAAGTCAGCAAGTTCCGAACCCTCTTCATCTACATGCTCGCGTATTTCTTCTTCATAGACGGGATAAACACCGTAACTGCATTGGGCGGCGTGTTCGGCACCGCTGTCCTGGGTGTAACAACTACTGAGCTAATGGTGACCATACTCGCGATACAGTTCGTAGCGTGGCCCAGTGCTCTATTTTTCACTACACTTTCCAATGGGGGTAGAGTTTTCCGACTGATTACAATTGATGGAATTGGGACTAAGAAGGCACTTTCAGTGTCCCTTGCAGGTTGGGTCGTGCTTTGTTTCGCCGCCTGCGCTTTCGCCCCTCTAGCACTGGACTCACATGACCAACATGACGTTCTTTTCGAGTGGGACTCCGATGGTGATGGAATTGCAGACTCGTATGATGATGATGTGGATGGAGACTGGTTCGATAATGCATACGAGATTGAGATGGGGACCGATCCTTTGGACTACACGGATAGCCCGTCCCCCCTCCCTCAGACCTGGCTACAAGAAAGACTCGCCACTTCCGGCTCTTATGTGGCATACATGAATTGGAATTTCGATCACAGCATAGCCCAGAAGGCAGATTTCTCCGATGAAGAGTTTAACGAGCAGGAATGGGCAGAGACATACTCTGGAATTCTGCCTGTTGAAATCGGCGAGAGGAGTGGCATTTACGATTGGAAGTGGGGAAGCTCAGAAGACTTCCCTCATATGGTCAAGGTAAACAATCAGAGCCATCTTCAGGACTTCCTGGTCTCGATAGGAGATACAAGATTCAGTGCCAGTGTCTCCGGTGGCCCACTGGACGAATCCAGCTCGGTCGGCATAGACCATCCGACCAATCTCGGAGATGGCCCGATAGACGTAATTCCAGAAACCGTCAGGGACATCGTATGGGAGCCTCTTGGCCTGACTGTAGGCCTCCAGTTCTTGCTCCTTGGTTGTGGAATGGGGACTCTCCTTGGCGGCTCCCAGGGTCTGGCTAGGAGTATATTCGGGCAGATGGTGCCCGAGACTAGGAGTGCCGAGTTCTTCGGCTTCTTCGGCTTCTTCGGAAAGGTAGCCGCTTTCATCGGCCCTCTCTTGTATGCCACTCTCACCGTGATGTACGGCAGCAGGGTCGGCGTTTTCTGCATCTCCCTGCTAATTCTCATTGGTGCTTACATGATGAGGTTAGTTGACGTAGAGGACGGCAGGGCTGCAGCTAGGGCCGAGGATGCCAGAAACCGAGGAATCGCTATCGATTCCTAGTTATCCTATCGACCACCAGTGCCACTTCTAGAAGAAGCAGCATAGGTCCAGCCACTAGGAACATCGAAACTGGGTCAGGAGGGGATATCAAAGCCCCCAAGATTAGTCCAGCGAACCAGAGATTTCCTCTGTTATCGGAGATTGAACTTCTCTCTATCAGCTCGCTCCTCAGGAGTATGGAAGCGATCAGAGGTACTTGGAATCCTAGGATCGATGCAAAGTACAGGCCAGTGATGAAGCCAACCCATGACTGCAGTTGCCATGTTGTGGCTAGTCCAGCAGATGCAGCATCATTGGACAGGTAGTCAAGAAGGAGCGGCACAAGAACCCCGTGGGAGTACGCCGCGCCCATCAATCCCAGGAGGAACGCCAGAAAAACAACTACCAAGGTACCGCCAAAGTTCCCTTTGCCGTAATCCCCTGACCTCCTAGATTCTGCAACAATCCTCCTGCCGTTCCAAGTCAAGTCGCACATCAGAACTAGTGCAGAGAGCAATATTCCGAAATTAATCCCAATTCTGAGTTTAAGGAGTATTGCTTCCATAGGGTGAAGAATCACAATCTCAACTCCGTCTGGCCTGTAAGAACTAGAGCCAAGAAGCAGCTCTATCGCCTCTCCAGCTGCGGGAAAACCTGCTAGAAAACCGATTAATAGGGCCCCTGACAGGATCAAGGCTCTTTTCCGCAGATGACTAACCAGTCCACGCAATTCTGCACGTGGGAGAAGGTCCCCTGAGTCGCCGCCCATGGTCTCCCGAGAGGCTACCATTGGTCAATTCATCGCTCACGACTTTCTCAGAATTACAGTTAGTAAGTCCTCATCTTTGAGCTGGTGGTCCAACCCTACCCTCTGCCAATCAAATTTAGCACTCGGGCCCTTTACCCTGGCATACCTGAACTTTCTGACGAAGTCCCGGTGTAGCTTGACGCACACATCCCTGACAGTCGAGGTATCCTTCACAATCAACGGCTCTATCATATCCGCATCCTGGCCCTGAGGCTTCAGGTAAATCGACATGAAGTGGAGATTATCGAATATGAAGTCCTTCATCTCCTCCACGCCCTCTCCAGTCTTGGCAGAAACCTCCAGAACTGGCCACCCTTCGGGCAGCATCCCTCTAGTCTTAGAAATGTCACTCTTTGTCGCCAAGTCGATCTTATTCACGACAACTACGGCTCTGTTGTAGATCCTATTACCCGCGAGGGTATCCACGATGTGATCATCAGTCACATCGGTCCGTAGTGTCACTGTTGCAGAAACTATGCCGAAACTTCTGATTATCTCTTGAATCTCTTCATCAGTCAGATTTGTCTGCTGTACCGTGGATCTGACAACTATCCCGCCTCTATCGGTTCTTGTGATGTACACTTGTGGCTTTTCCTGATTCAGCCTCATCCCTGACATCCAGAGCTCCTTATCCAGAATGTCAAAGTGCGAATCTTGGAATGGATCGACCACGTATAGTACCATATCAGAGCCCCTGATTACATTCAGGATTTCCCTGCCTCTGCCTTTACCTTCCGAAGCCCCCTTGATTAATCCCGGAAGATCAAGAATCTGGATTTTTGCACCTCTGTGGTCCAGGACCCCCGGTATACACGTCAGAGTGGTGAAGGCAAACTCCCCGGCTTCTGAATCAGCTCCGGTCAATTGCGATATCAGACTAGACTTCCCAACACTTGGGAATCCAACCAAAGACACCGAAGCATCCCCGGACTTCTTTACTTCGAAACCCTGCCCCCCTCCGCTAGCCTTCGCGTGTGCCTGAGCCTTTTCCTTCCGAGCCTTCAAAGCTGCAATTTTAGCCTTCAGTTTTCCAATATGGGCGTTTGTGGCCTTATTTTTCTGAGTTTTCCCAATCTCCTCTTCGAGGGACTTGATTTGCTCCTCAATAGTCGCCAAGTTCGCACACTTCCCGCTTCGTTGTTGTGTTCAGCGCAACCACCCAAGTTCTTGAATTCGGTGGCCCCAATGGGCAAGGACCACCCAAGCGAGGGTTCATTTCATGCCACCGTTTGGTCGGTTCGAGGTTGCCATGGTCGATGTAATCATCTCGCTAGTCGACCGAGAATCATTGGCCGATTTGCTATCGATGCCATTGGGAGAACTGATTTCAGGAATGGAGGGGATGTCAATGAGGGGAATCAGGCCTAGTCAAGTGGATTCACTTCATCGGCAATTCGATATAGACTTGGAGGGAGAAGTCCTAGAATGGGCAGATAGGGTCATGGAGATCGATCAGAGTTTAACACTGGCTAATCAAGACCTCAAGCTAGAGGACAAGCTAGACCTCCTCCTTCTCCTTTCTCACTGGTCATCCAAGGGGGAGTGGAGGTGCTGGGATGCTAGATTATTCTTGTATGTCGAACCAAACTCTGGAGCCAAGGTGCCTGGAACAGGATCTTTCCTGAAACCAGGGGTCTGGAGAAATTTCTCAGAAACTATTGCAAATACCGACAGAACCTCATTCGTAGAATCCGTTGTAATCGACTGGATGTCCCGAAGGGAGGAGCTCGGTGAGACCATGGATCCATCCATGGACCCTCGAATTTTACCTACTATGGAGTCTCATCAGGATTCATCCGGTAGCCTATTTGACATCATAGACAAGTCAAGAAGGGAAAGCCTACCTCTGCTGATTGGCAGGGAGTACTTGGACCCATTCTCATGGTACTTGGGAGACCAGAATTTATCAGATTTCATCGAGGCCTCATCATGACGGAATTACAAATATCCCCTCAGCCTCCCGAAATGCCACCGGAACCCAGTATAGTGGTTTTAGGAAGATTCCAGCCATTTCACAGGGGTCATGAGATACTCATCACATCAGCAGTCGAATGGAGAGATGAAAACAGCCCAGAATCAATGATAGTAATAGCCATAGGTTCCTCAAATCGACCAGAGACTCTGAGGAATCCCTGGTCAGCCGATGAGAGGAAGGAGATGATCGAGGCTTGGGCCGGTTCGGATGAGAAACTAGGCGATTTCCAAATAGTGGCCATTCCAGATATCGATGACCCTCCTAATTGGGTTTCTCATGCCGAGAGATACCATGGTGGCCCAGGCACACTCTTCACAAGTGACCAAGAAACCGCCGAACTCTACAGTAAGGGCGGCTGGGAAACCGTCATTGCCCAGCTCGAACACAGAGAGAGATATGAAGGCTGGAGGGTAAGGGAGACAGCTAGGATGATGTCTACTATAATGGATGACGAAGCCGTAATCGAGGTACTTGGGGCAACCGTGCCCATGTCTGTAATTGACTATTTGATCAGCAAAGGCGCACTAAGGAGGCTGGCCTTCCTCGGCGAGGGAGGGGAACCAGTCGGCTAATCACCAGACTCCTTCGAAAGTGCAAGAAACTCCGCAGGTATTCGAGACAGTTCCCGTGAAAAGGTAGTCGAAGGCCATTGTGTAGGCGGGCTCAAATGCAGCTATCTGATTGTGTGCCAGTGAGTGATATTCCATCGGACCCTGGATGTTTCCACTAGGGACGTCGGGGAATCCTCCATCGAAGTACGCGACTCCAGAGCCTTCTATGGCAGTTGACGAGACATCTATCCCCCAGGGATGCCATGCAGATGAGTTCAGATTGCTCAAGCCAGCAGTTCGTACGGCTCTATCGGTGCTCAAAATCGTTACTTGGGCGTCATTCACTGAACTGATGTATAGGACTTCAAATGGCTGAGTCTTCCCCTCAAAACCTTCCTCGATAAAGGGCAAGTATGATTCCGCATCGGTTGTGTCCCACATAGATTGCATCTGTGCAATCAGAACCGCGCGATCGTTTCTAGAGGGGTATGCTATTTCGTTCGCGAACAATTCCTCAAACTGTGTGTACTGGGTCGACCTCTCAACCTGATGAGTGAATGAAGAGCCACCTACCCAAAGGACCCCTCGATCCATGCCTGGGGTCGTAGCAAGCATCGATGGACCTCTGAGGCCCCCCAGGGAGTATCCCATGTACCCAATGTCCGATACATCAATCAGGTTGGTCCCATTGTGGTGGAACTCTGCAAGATCAGAGCATACTCCTGAGAAAGTTCTGACCATTGCAACATTATTCATCATTGACTGCATCAGCCTCTCAGCTTGGTGCTGGAAGTATTCTACGTTCATCAGTGCAAAGGTCACTGCATCATAATCCCCATCTGAACTCCACCCCTTGAAGTCGGTTCCTATCATCGGAGTTCCGAATAACTCGCCCCACTCACGCAATCCACCACTGACCATTCCATCCCCATTGCCTAGGAATCCATGTCCCATAACTGTGAGCGGTCCAGAAGTACTAGAATTAGCTAGAGATTGCGGTATTGTTATGGTGAATACAACCTCTCTGTTTTCGACAAATAATGGAGTACCCGACTGATCCCTTCGGAGTAGGGTCGGTGGAAAATCAGCTTCCACATACTGTGGAGCAGTGAATGTGCCCTTGATCCTCCTGAATGTCATCCCATCGTCACCCCAATTGTCGTTTACTTCAGTAACATTGCAACCAATTCCATCGTCACCCAGTCTTTCAAGGGCGTCGTCACGCATCGTAATTACATCCCCGATTATGGATTCCGTGGAAGCGGTATGGAACCACCAGGCGGATTGGATTTCAGATCTTTCGAAGCCAACATCCGAAAGTGCTGAGAACATGGGCTCATAGCTATCCCTCCTAGCCTCCAAGTCGGGATCATCTGTCGCATGACCGTCTCTCAGAGCAGCAAATGAGGAATGCGACTCTACGGCTTCACCCGAATTATCGACTAGTCCCCTGAAGGCAACAGCATACTGAGCATCATGCTCGAGCCCTCCGATGGTCCTTAGGAAGACGATCGTAGGCTCGTCATCCTGACTCCTCTCGTCAATCTCAACCCAGTGAGGGAGAATCTCGCCATTATCCATGTTTAGAAGTACTGAACCATGGTCTTCCGAAATAGACGAGCCAATACTCAATTGGTCTGCAAGCGAGGAAATGTCAGGAGTATCTGTGAATGTAGTGAATATTTGAGTCGACGGACTGTGACCGTCGAAAAGCCCTAGCATGGGGATTTCGCTCGGCCCTGCCGATCCGGAAACGGGTATCGCCGCTGCAGGCACGTTCAATCGAAAACCTGTATTCGTGCTCGAGTCATCTGCAAGATATTTGCTAGATGGGAACGGCATCATGCAATGCCCAGGGTCGAGGCTGTCGCAACCCACTGAGTGCGGGACTGAAATCACAAGAGGCACAATGTCACCCGAATCGGTTTCATTTTCCCCCTCCACGGGGTCCATGGAGCCGTCTACCTCGTCCTGAACATCCGAGCCTCCACCAGAATCGCTTCCAGTACATCCGGACAGGAGCATCAGTACAATCATTAGAATGGCAATTTTTTCGTTTCTCATTTCGATCATTTCATCAACCCACTTTTTCATTCCTAATTCATCATCATACTGTAGATCCATCGGGATTAAGGTTGCAGTCATCAGTACAGTGCACGTCTTCCGGCTGTCCCCCTTCCACGAAAGAAGTGAACCACTCAAGGAAAGAGTGACCTTCCACCTCCAGTTCGTAGAAGCCGCTATTCCCCAGGATGGTATGCCCATCACCAGGTGCGATAAAACCAGAGATATCCACCCCAGCCTCTTCTATTTCATTCTCAGAAATTCTAATTTGTTCATTGTAGTCGAAGGGAGGGTTGTCTAGAAGTCCGTTGAAGTACCTCATTGTGTTGTCGTAGGCATTGTCATACCTGGCGAATTTAATTCCTAGATTTTGCATTGCTGGGACAATTACCAAATCTGCACTAGATAAATTATTGAAGCTGACAACCCCATCTAGGGAGAAGTCAGACATGGTCTCATTAATCGACCATAGTGTATCCAAATCTATAGTCTCCAATGAAACTAGTCCGCCCGTAGCATCATTGAATGCCGAGACACTAGCATCAGGATAATCCATTGCTGATTTCATGGCATACAGTGTCGCAGGAATGGATCCGGCACTCGATCCAGTTACGAAGATTTCCTCAGCATTGGGGTACATGCTTTTCATCAATTCGAAACCCGACATAGCATTCAGATGTCCGCGGTGCTGGACCTCTCCATGCTCATAGGTCACGTTGTTGTTACCAACATGGATGTCCCCGCTGCAGTATGGGACAAATATGAATGAGTAATCCACCAATGGATTATCGTGGTTAGCGAAGTTGAAGATTCCGCCCGCGTTAGAGTTCTCTTGGGTGCTCGGAGTTGGGTCATCCCATTCTCCAGTGTTTGTCTTGTACGTCCCGCCGGGGACCACGCAAGTGAAATCATTCCAGCACGCCCCTCCTCCTTGGAAGTAGAGTACGACATGAGTCTGCGACGCATCCCGGTGCCAAACCGAGTAGTTAGAACCATCAGAGCATTGGCATGGCATGTCCATCCCTACTTCCGACCATGCCGTGGAGTACTGTGATGCGGGGGGATAGGCGCACGAACCATCGTCGTCCGTGGCGCTTGAATCATAATTTGTTGCCCCCTCGTCCACGCACCCCGGAACCTCAAGATGATCGAAGACGCCATCCCCGTCGGTATCAAGGTATGAACAGGAATCGTCGTCAAGGGTCGCCGCCTCATCGTAGTTCTGAGCAACCTCGTCCATGCACCCCTGAATTTCTTCGCTAGAAGTGCCAGCGCACCCTGAAAGTAGGACGGATAGGACGATTAGCACGATTGTGGGTACATTGTTTGCTTTGGCCATGACACGTATGATGGAGGTTTGGATATAAACTATGTTCAATCGTTAAACATAATTGAATGGAAATGATGTACGCCAGCCTCCCTTTTTGGTGAGTACCTCCCCCTGTCATAGGAGCCGGAAGATACCCCTCTGAATGTTGCCTCAACAATTTCTTGGTCCTCCTCCTCAACTTTGTCTAGATCCCCTCCAGCNCCCCTGCCTAGTTTCTCCTCATCCCATACGAAACCACGGTAGATGATTCGGGTTTTACTAACTGAAATGGGGACTACAAGATTGACTGAAAGTCCCCATGGGTAAAAGTTCAGCATTAATCCAGGATAAATCCAGTAGTAGTAAGCTGCAACGCTCTTCCCGAAATCAGGCGAGGAACTCGGCAAGTCGAAAGTATCCTCAGAACCATTAGCTATGCCTATCTGAAGCACTCCTCCGTCAAAGAGCTCAGTAGTATAGGAGTCGTAGTCCAGGGCATCATGGAGCTCCCCATGCACGAATGGTATGTGGAAACCCTCCAGGTAGTTGTCCACGTAAAGGGCCCAGTTGGCATCAATTTCGTATGACCTGTGCCTTGACTCATCATGACGGAAGCTCTCGATGGGCATCCACCCTATCCTTTCTTCAAGTAAGTCGAAAACAGAGCTAAATCGGGAAGGGGAAGTCCCAGAGAATATCATGCCCCTCCATTCCTTTATTGGAAACTCCACAAGATTGTCCTTGGCAGAGGGAAAATCCTCCACGCCCTCGAATTCTGGCATATTCTTGAAGCACCCATCCAGCCCAAATGTACGGCCATGGTAGCCACACCTAATCGATGAGGAGTTGCAGGGCTCTGTGACAAGGATCATGCCACGATGTGTACAAACATTCGACAGGCACCTCAATCTATCTGATTCTATCAGTGCCATGGCCTCTCCCAATAACTCCTCCATATGATCNAGTGGAATCGAGTTGGCACCATCCATCTGGCTCCTATGCGCCGCNAAGTGCCAGCATTTTTCAAATCCAGAAACTATGCTATCGTGACTCTCTTCATCCGTGTAGAACCTAGATGGCAGAGTCATCGACTTGGAGATGTCGGGGTCAATCGGATGGTTCATCCACTCTCGCCTCAGCCACAATTACTCTAGCGGCCCTAAGTACTCTTTCATGGAGCATATATCCCTCTTCCACTACCTCGACCACCTGTCCNGGATCAATTCCATCAGGTGNAGCAACCGTTGCAATGGCCTCCATGCAGGTCGGATCGAATGTTCCCCCTACTGCGTCAACACGGCTAACCCCTTCAGACTGCAGTGCTGTCCAAATCCCCTCGAGCGCCATTCTCGTTCCATCAAGGAATGCCTCAGATGAAGACTCCTCAAAAGTCGAAACAGCCTTCTCTAGGNTCCCTATCAGAGGCAGAATCTTCCTCGAGAGGCTGGAAGCTCCAAATCTGATCGCATCAGACTTGTCCCTCGAAGAACGCTGTCTGATATTGGCTATTTCAGCGGCCGAGTATTGCAATTCCTTCTCCAATCTCGCAATCTCTAACTCCATTTCCTGCAATGGGTCTTCAATCCCCGATCGCTCCTCAGATTCTGAACCATCGTCACTTGCTTCTTCTTCCACGTCCATACGCCTCCTTTCGCATTCAATAATCCAATGGTTCAGTCTGTGTAGAAATACTCCCCAGACGCCTTTTGATCCCTATCTTTGACGCTCTCCGGCTTGTTTATCCTAGGCCTCTTGGACTCATGGTCGCGTCTGAATGTCACTTCTACATCGGATAGGAATCTGTTCATCCCCTTCCGGAGGCTNAGGGGCCCCATCGCAAATCCAGACTTCCCCCCTTCTCCCTCGAAAACCAGCAATGAGTCACTAACTATGTCGATGAAGTAGATGTCATGATCAATCACCATCGCAGCCTTCTCGTTACTTTCCATCGTCCTCCTGATGGCCTTGGCTGCTTCCATCCTTGCATTCGCGTCTAAGTGTGCACTGGGCTCGTCCATTAGGTACAGATCAGCATCCTTTCCTAGGCATATCGCTATACTGACGGCCTGCAACTCCCCTCCAGAGAGCCTCTGAGCTTGCAACTCCAGCATTTTATCAACTTGGAGGGGCCTGATGACCTGAGTATGGAACTCTCCTGATCGCCACTTCCCACCAAGCTCGGTATCGAGCCAATCCTGCACAGTTCCTTCGAAGTCCGTACTGACGTGCTGCGGTTTGTAGGAAACGTTGGCCTCCATTGTACACCAGCCCTCATCGGGTTCCATCTCTCCTGCAATCATCTTGACCATTGTCGACTTTCCAGTAGCGTTTGGGCCAACTACCCCAATCACCTCTGCGGATCGAACTTCCCCCTGGCCAGTTTTCAGTTGGAAATCNCCCAGTTTCTTTTCCATGTCTCCCCATTTTAGAATTGGAACTCCGATATCCTCTCCTCGGGTCCGGCCCCTGACAAACCGTATCGGCTTGTCCCTAATCCTAACATTCTCTTCATGCAAGAATCCATCGAGGTACGCATTTATTGCAGTTCTAGTGGATCTCGGTGGCGTGAATATCCCATAAGCAGCCCTCTCTCCATAGATGATGTGCAGCAGGTCACAGAGGACATCCAGAATTGCAAGATCGTGCTCCACAACAAGGACTCTCTTCCCCTTAGATGCCAACTCCTGAATTATCCTGACCATACGCATCCTCTCGTAAATGTCCAGGTAAGAAGAAGGCTCGTCGAAGAAGTAAACGTCAGCCTCCTTCAATATGGTGGCGCAAATTGCAACTCGTTGCAACTCACCTCCTGAAAGTCCGGTGAGATCCCTGTCTAGGAGGTGGTCAACGGCTATGTCTTTTGCACATTGTTCGAGTTCGTCCCTATCATCAACTCGTGCGAGAAGCCCCCTCACATTTCCATCCCATAGTTTCGGTAATTTGTCGATATATTGGGGCTTTACTGCGATGTTAACCTCTCCCTGGGAAACAAGTCCGAGATAGTCCCTCAGTTCACCTCTGGGGAACGTGGATATCACATCGTCCCAGNCCGGAGGNGGGTTCTGCCAGTCTCCAAGATTGGGCCTCACTGATCCCGANAGCAGGTTTATTGCAGTTGACTTGCCTATTCCGTTTGGCCCAAGTATGCCTACAACAGATTCCTTGGCAGGAGTAGGTAGGCGAAATAATCTGAACCCATTCAGGCTGTACCTGTGAGTCATGTCATGGTCAAGCTCTTCGGGTAGATTGATTATTTTGACCGCCTCTCCAGGGCATAATTTCGCTCTAGTGAAACAGACAGGGCATGCCATCTCCAAGATCCTGAATTTACCGTCCTCAAGTTGGATGCATTCGCCGCCGCACATCCCCGCATATTTCTCGAGGTACATGTAGGCAGAACTGTTGGGTTTGCACCTTTCCTCCAGCAATACTGCTATCCTCATGCCATTCCCTCCCTGTGATCCTCTCAATACTTCTTCTGTCTCCAACGCAGTTAGCGGTCATTTGCGCTCATATGGCCAAGAATCGGTATCTGGCGTAAACGTAACCTGCAAGCGCAATCTTCTCAGATTTGGATAGCTGAATTCTTTCTGTGAAAACATCNCCTCCCTTCTTCCTTATTTTGGCCATGATGGACTCGTAGAATTTCGCCATTGCAGCAGGGGAATATCTCGATCCCTTGTCAAGCATCGGGAGGAGCTTGAAGGCCCTCTCTCTGTACCTATCGGCCTGTTCGATGAAGTCCTCTACGAATGGCTTCCACCCTGGGTGGGAAACAACGGATACGCCATCCAGTATNTCTTCGGGAGTGATGCCAAATCTGCCTAGATCCTCCACTGGGAGGTAGATCCTATTCCTAGCAGCATCCTCCGCAACGTCTCGGAGGATGTTAGTTAATTGCATGTAAATGCCCCAAGCTTCCGCATACTCCCTAGCCATAGGGTCATCGTATCCATAAATTTCTATGCATACCAAGCCAACAGTTGAGGCTACGCGATAGCAGTATGAGTAGAGTTCCTCGAAGGTCTCGTACCTGTTCCTGTGGAAGTCATCCTCCATGCCGCTAATCATGTCATCTAGGGACTGTCGGTGAATTCCGAAATTATGGACAGTATCCTTCAGGGCTATGAAGATAGGATCGGTGGAGGTCACGTCCTCGTACGCTGTCGATAGCTTCTTCCTGTAGTAGAAGAGCTGCGACATTTTGTCGTTGTAGGAAGATCTGTCCACAACCGGATCCCCGCTGGTGAGCCTCTCTATCCGTTCCCTGTAGTCCCTTGATTCCGGGTCGTCCGAAGAACCACCTGGGAAATGATCGACATAGTCGCCATCCGCGATATCATCGGCCCTCCTGCAAAACGCGTAATAAGCACAGATAGACCTCCTTTGAAGGTCTGGGAGGTACTTGAAAGAATGGTAAAAATTGCCTGCCTCTCTTTTGGTAAGCTCCTCGCAGTAGTCATAAGCGGCATCTATGATGCTTTGTGGGACCTCTGATTCTGACCAAATCGCGGCATCCACATGGGCGAATGGATTCACCAACTCTCCTCTGGGGCCGATTACCCCCATGAAAATCGCCCCTTCGCGGAACGCCTCAATTGCGGTAATGCTGATCGCCCTAGCCGCATCTCGGGTGATTCCAACTGTCCGACGGACTTTCTCTATGCTCCGTGTCTCGACATCAGCCTCGAGGATTGAAACGCTCCGCTCGGAAACCAATCCCAGCGGTTGAACGCTGTCAGGCTCGTGAGTTTCAGTCATACTCCTTCGTCTTGAGCGCCAAAGGCCTGTTCTTGAACCTCTCCCCCCGTTGGGCGGACAAATGCTCGAGCCCGTAGGGCTCGGTCACAGCCTCTCTGAGTCGAGTAGCCTCAAGCAACTCTTCTTGGAGGGGATCGAAAGTATGACCTTCCTAGTTAGCTCCTTTATTTCATCCCTGGAAACCTTGACTCTATTTTCACCATCTAGTACATTTCTGGTCCTCAGGAGTGAAATCGTCCTCAATGCAATTAGCACAGGTAGCATGCAAGCGCCTCTGAGTCTGAACTGGGAATAGGGGATCATGCCGATGTACTCTATGGCGGAGTCTAGATGCTCCGAAGTCTTGTCCAGTAGTTCATCGTAGAGACCTCTGAATTGCTCCATATTTTCCGGCTCTAGAAGATCGTCCGGGGATAACCCATGGTCATCTAGGTGATCCACTGGAATGTAACACCTGCCCAAATTCAGATCCTCAGGAATGTCCCTCAGTATGTTGATCATCTGGAGCGCCTTTCCAAATCTCACGCCACTCTCGAAGAGTGCTTCTCTTGTTTTATCATCGACATTGAATTGATGTTCCAGAGTCATCCTAGTCCAGAATTCTCCAACACTCCCAGCGACCCTGTATGCATAGTCGTCAAGATCATCGTAGTTTTCCAAGGCCGTAATTGTCTCCCCTATGCCTGCACCAAATCTCTCGAGATCGAGGACCTGGCCGCTAACTATTACCGACAAGCAGGTTCTTACTATCTCCTGATCTTTTTCGGTGAGTTCGAGTAGTAATTCCACCGCTTCATTTGACCTGAGGAGCAATCTTGCTTCAGATGGGTTGGCTTGCGATTCAGAGAGCCAGCTCATGTCAGGCATCTTCTCAGAAACTCCCTGCGCCCTACTGTTGTAAGATTTCAAAGTCTGCAATAACTCCTCGGTTGTCCCTACACTGGAATCAGCGATGGTATCAGCAATCCTAGCTAGCAAGTAAAGAAGCCCAATCTGCTTCCGAACTCCCGAGGGGAGCTTGTTTAGTGTGAGATAGAAAGACCTAGAAGTCTCCTCCAGGAGCTTTTCTATTGACGGCTCTAGGTTGCTCATACAATGCCTCCGAGTGACCCTCGCTCGGGCCCAACGCATCTAAGGCTCTCGCAATCCAGCGTCCACAAGGGCCCTAACTAGGACCTTACCAATTTCCGACGGATCCCTGGCCACGTAAATGCCCGCTTCTTCGAAAGCGGCGAACTTCTCAGCGGCCGTCCCCTTCCCTCCTGATATTATTGCGCCTGCGTGACCCATCCTTTTTCCTGGNGGAGCCGTGGAGCCGGCAACGAATCCGACTACTGGCTTGGTCATGTTTGCAGCCACCCATTCTGCGGCTTCTTCTTCAGCAGAGCCCCCTATCTCCCCGATCATCACAACAGCTTCTGTCTCAGGATCATTTTCGAACGCTGAAAGGCAGTCGATGAAACCAGTTCCATTGACGGGATCGCCCCCGATGCCTACACAGGTTGTCTGCCCCTCTCCGACGCTCATCGTCTGAGCCACTGCTTCGTAAGTCAAGGTTCCAGACTTGGACACAATTCCAATTCGCCCCTTCTCGTGGATGAATGCGGGCATGATTCCTACCTTACAACCACCTTCTTCGCCAGGGGATATGATTCCCGGGCAATTAGGCCCAATGAGCCTTACATCCGGGCAAGAGTTGACGATTGCAACGGCCTTTACCATGTCGAGGGTGGGGATTCCTTCGGTAATGCATACAACTAGCCCGCCTCCGGCTGCCTGGAATGATTCTGCTGCGTCAACAATCGCTCCAGCTGCGAACTTTGCCGGGACGTAAATCACGCTCACTTCCGCACCAGTCTCGGATATGGCCTCTGACATCGAGTCGAAAACAGGAGTCTCGAGACCATCGAGGTCAACCGTCTGGCCTCCCTTGCCGGGCGTTACCCCTCCCACGATCTTGGTTTTGTACCGAGACATCCTAATTCCGTGAAATGTCCCTTGCCGTCCAGTGATTCCCTGTATCAGGACCTTGCTGTCGTCATTGATCCATATGGACATCAGATCCCCCCTCCTATCAGCTCCACTATCTTACGTGCCCCTTCCGACAGTGTGCTTGTTGTGTGGACTGCCATCCCGCTCTCGTCGAGAACCGCCTTTCCTTCCGCGTGGTTCGTCCCAGAGAATCTCACTACCAATGGAACATTGAGGCCGATTTCCTCGGAGGCCTCGATAACGCTCCTTGCAACCATGTCGCATCTGATTATCCCTCCGAATATGTTGACCAGGATGCCCTTAACGCTCGAATCTTCCAGTATGATCTCAAATGCAGCGGTGATGGACTCCTTGGTGGCCCCGCCACCGATGTCTAGGAAGTTTGCAGGCTCGCCCCCGTAAAGCTTGATCACATCCATGGAGGCCATGGCGAGACCCGCCCCATTCACTAGGCAACCTATGTTTCCGTCGAGTTTGACATATGAGAGGCCAAGCTCATTGGCTCTGATCTCTACTTCTTCTTCCTCAGAGAGGTCTCGAAGCTCGTCCCTCCATGGGTGCCTGAAGTCGGCATTTTCGTCGAAACTGACCTTTGCATCTAGGGCCACCATGCCCCCGTCTTCAGTTCTGACTAGCGGGTTTATCTCAATCATCGAGCAGTCCCTTTCCATGAATAATTCGTAAAGTGATGCTAACATCCCTGCCATTTCATCCGCTGAAGAACCCGAAAGTCCCAGTGAGGATGCCAACCCAGATGCATCCTCTTCGCCAATCCCCGTCGCCGGATCAGCCCAAATTTTGTGTATGGCTTCAGGCGTTCTCTCAGCGACCTCTTCAATGTCCATTCCACCTTCGGTGGATGCCATGACAAGGACAGATTTTGAATCTCTATCTACAAGGACCGCAAGATAGTACTCATGCGCTATCGAGCATCCTGATTCTACGTACATGTTGCTAACTATTTTCCCTTCGGGCCCAGTTTGTTTGGTGACGAGGAGGTTTCCAGAGATGCCCGTCGCAAATTTCTCGACATCGTCTCTGGAAAACGCGATTTTCACTCCCCCTTGCATAACTTCCTCGCCCGAGACAGGGTCGAATAGAGTCCCCTTGCCCCTGCCTCCTGCGTGAATTTGGCTCTTTACGGCCACAACAGAAGAGCCTAGGGAGTCGTAAGCAGAGAGTGCTTCTTCAACGCTGGTGCAGTGAACTCCTTCCTGGACCTTTATGCCGTACTCTCGGAACATGGACTTAGCTTGGTACTCGTGGATGTTCATGCTAACGCCCCACCCACTCGCAACCCGTCTTTGAAGGATGCGCAAGAGCTCCCAGCCTCACGGGGACGCGAAGCGCTCAAACCAGCCTGCTGTCACGCCTAGGCATGGACGTGCTAGTGCTGGCCGGCGGTTTCGGCACTAGGCTACGCCCCTGGACAACAGGAAGGGCCAAGCCACTACTTCCAGTGCTCGATATGACGCTGTTAGAAAGGGTGGTTGAATGCGTCCCACCNGATTTGATCGATAGGGTAGTAGTCGCCGCCGGATATGGAATAGACGAGATGAGGGCATTCTCGTCCTCCGGGGAAGTGGATTACGAGGTCATTCTCTCCATAGAAGAAGAGGCACTGGGCACGGGGGGAGCAATTGCCAATGCAAGGCCCCTGCTTTCGGGAACTGGCCCCATCGTGGTGCTAAATGGCGACCTAGTCTCCAGTGTCGATGTGGAATCCCTACTAGAGCACCATAACAGCAAGTCCGCCTCAGCCACTCTCTCGCTGTGGAGTGTCGATGATCCCAGTAGGTTCGGGGTCTGTGATTTGGGCGGAGATGGGATGATAAGGAGGTTCCAGGAGAAGCCCGATCCAGGAACTGAGTTCTCAAACCTCATCAATGCTGGTTGTTCGATAATCAGCAGGGAAGCCCTCGACTCACTACCAATTGGCTCATACAGCATGGAGAGGGANGTATTCCCAGGTATCGCTGAATCGGGGAGGATGGCCGGACTAGAGTTTTCAGGATACTTCGTGGATGCAGGGACCCCTGACTCGTTCATCGAGGCAGCACAAGTATGCATCGAGAATGGAAAATTTTCCAGTGGCCGCTCAGCCGACGACTCTTGGTTTGGAACGGGCTCCAAATCCGAAGGAGAGGTGTCCGGGTGTTCAATAGGGCCGGGGGCAGTCGTCTCCAGTGGTGCGAGACTTACTGACTGCGTAGTACTGGGGGATGCCATAATTGGGAGAAGAGCAGTCCTCCAGAGGTGCCTTGTGGGGGAGGGGGCAGTGATTTCCGATGACTCNNGNATGGTTGGTAAGATAATTGGCCATGGGGAATCNGAATAGTCGGCACGGTCAAAGCATCCGGGCTACTCGCATATCCGTGAGCGAGACTCTGGTGGTTGTGAACTTCAAGACGTATCAAGAGGCCCATGGCGCCTCTGCCGTGTCTCTGGCCCGTATTATGGAGGGAATTGAGACCAATGCAAGGCTAGTCGCAGCAGTTTCTCCCTTGGACCTCGCACAGGTCGTTCAAGCAGCCCCGAATCTGGAAGTATGGTGCCAGCACATTGACCCTATCGGTTTTGGTTCCAATACTGGCTGGATTAACCCCGATACTGCGATACATTGGGGCGCTACTGGAACTCTGATTAATCACGCTGAGCACAAGGTCAGCCTAGAGCACGTGGCAATGCTTCTCGATCAGGTGCCCGAGGACTTCCAGGTCTGCGCATGTGCTGCCGATACTGATGAGGCGAGGGCTCTCGCNGCACTGGTGCCTACCTATGTTGCAGTGGAGCCGCCAGAGTTGATTGGAGGTGACGTTTCAGTGACGAGTGCCGACCCCGGAATAGTCTCTAGGACGGCAGATGCGGTCAGGGAGACGGACGAAAGAGTCGGAGTGCTCTGCGGCGCCGGGGTGAAGACCGGAGAAGACGTTGAGATGGCAGTCGAACTGGGAACATCGGGGGTTCTTCTCGCCAGTGGCGTCACGAAAGCAGCCGATCAAGAGAGCTCTCTCAGGGACTTAGTGTCCCTTCTCTAGGGTCCCTGAATGTAGTCATCAGTAATATCAATGCAACAGTTACCAGGGTCCCTGCAGGCCTATTCCACTCAATGACAGAGGTCAGTAATAATACGCCAATGTACATGCATGCAAGTACGGCAAGCAGAGTCAGGTGTATAACTGGTGCGCCATTCAGCCTAGGGTCGATGAAGTCGTAGAAGTAGAANCCCTTCTTCATGGCGAATAGAGCTGAGAAAATGACATATGCGGAGCCGAATAGTATCGGGAAGGATATGTGCTCTATTCCCACTGAAGCCCCAGTAACAATTAACTCGAATCCNAGAATTATTACGTTTCCATTGTGCATCATTTGACTGTCCCATCGGAAGTAATGCCCGAAATCGTCGCCCCTTTCATGGGCCTCCGGAATTAGCATGACTGTCACAGTGACGGTGACTAGTAGGGCACAGGCACAAGAAGAAGCAAGTGTTGCCGGGCAAATGATGAGTAGTGAATTAGGGACCTCGAGTCCGATAACAGCCGCCCAAGAGGCATACGCTGCTATTGCGAAGTAAGCACCCANGAGGAAAAAACTCCACATCGTGAANGCCGCTAATCGATGAGTTCCGAATATCCTCCTCGGGCCATACTCTCTGGACTCATAGTCGAGTACGTTGTAAGACAGCCCAGTCTTGCTAGAAACAATCAAACATAGGGTCGTGATNACNGTCAGTGCGGCCATAGTTCTGAATATCGCCAATGCAATGGTCGGGATCACGGGGGAGCTAGAAATTTCTAGAATACCATTTTCCGCTTCCGTAGATCCGCCTGAGAAGATCCAATATATCGCTATCAGTGAAACCAAGGAAACTAGCGCCATGGTGGATGTAGTCCGGTCAGTTTCAGAGTACTCCCTGACACCGACCATATAAGTTCCAATTACGCACCAACTATCAATCCTACTGCGTAATGATCTGTCTAGATAGTAGTCGCTCTAACGCCTTCTGGAGATTCCCGCTGCCATGGAAATGGCGACAAGGGCGCTCATGAAAGCGAATCCAGGAATCGAGCCACCTGAGTCATCCGCAGCCTCTGCTATGCAGAATGACTGTCCCTTCTGGGGCTGAGTCTCGCCCGATGGGCAGGGCTGCTGGAAGAACGCCCCGGATTCGGGGACGTGGTTGTTCACGCCCGCATCGATGCAATAAGTCGCCTTGGCCAGTGGTTGGTAGGAACCAGGCTCACAAGGGGTCTGGGAGGGGGAGCCCTCGGACTCGACGTAGTGCCCCTTCTGCGCGTCGATACATCCAGTCTGGCCGGCTTCCGGTTGGTAGGTGCCAGGCTCGCACGGGTATTGGTTCAGTGAGCCAATCAACGAGACAATGTGCCCGGGATCNGCTTCCAGGCACTCGGATTGCCCTGTGGACGGCTGGTAGGTGCCGACTCCGCAGTACTCGAAGTCCAATGACCCCTCTNCCGCAGCGAAGGCCCCAGCGGTCGTTTCGATACACGTGGCTCTACCTGCCTCGGGCTGATATGTCCCTGGTGAGCAAACTGTCTCAGCGGTTGCCGCTGGNCCCTCAGCGGAGTGTCCGGCTTCCGCCGTNATGCAGGAATCCTGACCCGCTAGGGGCTGGAAGGTACCTGGNACGCACTCCCTCTGGACCTCGGATCCAATACCATCAGCGTAGTTGCCGGGNTCCGCTTCCAGGCATGAGGAGGACCCTGCATCNGGCTGGTAGTATCCCTCTGGACATTCAGCTTGGGACGAAGACCCCTCTTCTTCGACGTAGCTCCCCGGCTCGGCCGAGGTGCATATTACGGCACCGTAGTCAGGCTGGTAATGGCCCACCGCGCATGGTACCTCGTCCCCCGTCCCCTCGGACGGTGCGTGGTGCCCGGGACTCGCGTCCATGCAAGAGGTCGCCCCGTTGGCCGGCTGGAATGNCCCTGGGGGGCATATCTCTTGCGAGACCGCCCCATCGGTGTCGACGTAGTACCCCGGGCTCGAGTCCAGGCATTCGCTCTGCCCTTGCATCGGCTGGTATTGCGGCATTGTGCAGGAAGTCTGGGATGATGAGCCAGAGCCGCCAACGAAGTTGCCCGGATCCGCCAACTTGCATTCAGCGAGTCCCAGGGTATCCGCATACGCCCCAGGCTCGCAGAGAGTCTGCGATTCCGAACCGTAACCCGGTGCGTGGTGCCCAGCGAAAGCTAGGGAGCAAGACGATGCGGCGAGGTTGGCGGAGTAAGTCCCCGGTCCACACTCAGCCTGAGTCGTCGAACCCATGCCATCGACATAGTTCCCCGGGTCCGCAGCGAGGCAGTTCGACTGGTTCGCTAGTGGCTGGTAGTAACCAGTCCCGCACATCATCTGCGCGGTGGCCTCAACGTTTGTCTCGTGCCCCGGATCAGCTCCAAAGCAAGATGATTGCCCAGATTCAGGCTGATAGTATCCCGGCTCGCAAGCATCCTGTGAGGTTGCCGCGCTTCCTGCTACATAGTGTCCTGGCGCAGCCTCAGTGCAAGACCCTTGGCCAGCCAGGGGCTGGAACTCGCCTGGGGCGCACTCCAAATTTTCCTCTGAGTACTCGGGAGAGTGATATCCCGGCGNTGTGTAGCCAGTGCATCCCCCATCGACTACGAAGTATCCGGACGGACACCCCCATGGAAGGGCATCTAGCATGGCTAGGGTCCCATCGTCGTCGGGGTCTCTGTCGCTAACCCATGCCGTTCCATCGGTCCCGGGCTCGACATAAATGGNGGTTTCTGGTCTGGTTGAACTTCCGAAGCCCCCGTTTCCTAGAGTTCCCCCGTTGTCTGATCCCCAGCAGAATACCGACCCTGTGATGTTTATCCCACAAGTGGCCTGCGACGCGACTCCCCAGTAGGAGGAGTTCCACCTAGAGTCATCATTGCTGAAGTAAGCTCCCGCTGCGACCGCGACGAACTCGTGATTCCCATGAACCTTCGAAATGTTCTCGAAGTCACTTACAAACCCGAGACCTAGTTGGCCTTGGGAGTTGCTGCCTCCGCACCAAGCCTCGAAGTTATCGAGTATGGCACATCCGTGAGAAGGGGATTGGGTGAACGAGACTACTGAGCGATTCAGGTCCGGCCCGAGGTAGGGGCTGAGGGCTGGTGTAGTGTTCCAACCGGGAGCGCCAGTATTGGGGTCGCCGAACCCCCAGTAGGCGACATTTCCATCATCCAGTACCGCTGTGTGGCCCGTGCCCCCCGAGTCTATTGCACCGGCTCCCCTCCCTCCTGGCATTGGCACGTGAATCGGATCCAATTGAACTGCGAGAATCACCGATGACCCGGAATCCACATTGTGATCATTCACGTTGGTGGTTAGCCCTGTTAGTTGGTTACCGTTCTTGCCCGTCCAGGCGATATTGTGAGTATGCTCATCTTGTCCGCCGTCAGTCCCTACAAGGTATCCCTTGCCAGCGCTCGGAAAAATCGACGCATCAGTCAGATTAAGGACGTTAGGGGGATTGGTATCGGAATGGACGTATTGATCGGCTGTGAATGTCCTGTATCTCTCGCCCTGCCCCATTTCTCCGGCTGCACTAGAACCCCAGCAGTATACGCTGTTATTTTCCAGTACGGCACAAGAGTGGCCGGAACCGACGGAGATGGAGATGGCGCTCATGTTGTCTGGCATCCCTGTCACCTGGGGCCTAGTGACTCCGTTCCGTACGTTACAGAGATCCCCCGTTGCGGGATTGGGCCTCGATACTTCGTCGGCGCAGTATGCGCCTGTCCCCAATTGCCCAAACGAGTTCGCGCCCCAGCACGAAACATCGCCGTCGTCGATTATGGCGCAGAAGTGAGCGCCATCTCCAGTCCCAGCGATCGTCCTGACGGAGGCGTTTGGGCTCTGTGGGAAGTTTACCTTCTGGGCGAGCTTGCCCTGCGCATTCCTGCATGGGTACCATTCGTATCCTTGGTTCTCGCACACGGGCCTGCCGAGCTCACCATTCTGGCCGCCGCCCCAGCAGTACAGCTCGTCCGTGGTGGTGATGGCGCATGCTGCGTACATTCCGACCGCAACTTCTCTGAACGTCATATTCTCGACATTGACCACATCGACCGGCGTATCGGAGGCATTCTCTATGTTGCCCCAAGGCCCACCATCGCCGAGTTGTCCGGCATCGTTGAAGCCCCAGCAAGCCAACGTCCCGTTGTGCCTGACGTAGCACGCAGTGCCTCGGGAAACCGATATGGAGGCGTCGGAGAATATCGAGCCAGGTGTGAAGCCCGGGAAATTGGTATTTACATGAGTCATGGACTTCTCGGGAACTTCGTCCAATTCGCCATTGCCGCTTCCTATTTGGCCTATCGAGGCGGTCATTCCAAGCATTAGGCAAACTAGGGCTAGGGCAACGTATCTCGTAGCATCTGCGTGGGACATTGCAGTGCCATTGAAAATCAGCCTATCAACATCACCACAGGTGAATATGGGGAAAATCACTGCTTAGCGCGCTTTCTAGCAGCCTTTCGCCTTCTGAGCTTCTTCTTGCGCCACTTCCAGCGCTGCTGTCCTCGCTTCTTCCATGCGCGAGAACCTCTCTTCATGCGAGCGGCCGACCTGCTGCCCCTATATGAGCGATTCGCGAGAGCGGCTATTTCGTGGTGGGCGATACAGGATTCGAACCCGTGTCACCGGCTTAGAAGGCCAGCATGATATCCAGACTACACCAATCGCCCGAGTCACCTGCGCCGGTCACTCCCTCATGAATCCCACACTTGGGAGACTCCCGGAACTGCGGTTTCGGAGGAGAACGAAACCAACCCTATGCCAACCTGAACGGCCTCGCGCACTTTGGGCACCTGTCGGGCTTCGTCACCCTTCTCCGTTCCCAGGAGTGCCCGCAGTTACCGCAAATCCACTGCCTCTCGGGTAGGCTCGAAAGAACCTGTTCTCGCATACTCCTCAATACTGGGGAGTCCTTTAGCTTCGGCGACGGCGCGACCCCCTTCACGATTTCAGCATGGTTGCCATCATGTTCCAGCAGGCCCGCCGCATGTAGAAGTTCGTGGGCCAAAGTGTGACGGAATAGCTTCTCGTCACCGTCTAGGACCTGGTTTATGCCAATGGTCACTGGACCTGAGGGAATCCCTAGCCGACGCCTTCTGTATAGCTCATTATGATCACATTCGAATCTAGTGACGCCAAGCCTACTATCTCCTTCCTCCAGCCACTCTAGTGACAAGGTACTGGTGAGGTTCTGTTTGAATGGGGCGTCCATCCCCTCCAGGGCCAGAGATATCGACTCAATAAGGCCGTCTGGGATTTCTGGTCGTCCTGCCACCCCTCTCCCTCTGTTGCTCCTGTAACCCATTCTCCTTAAATGGGCCTCGACAGTCGCCGTTCTATTGGGCGTGTGGCGCAGCTTGGAAGCGCGCTTCCTTGGCATGGAAGAGGCCCCGAGTTCAAATCTCGGCACGTCCACCATCTAAGAAACAATATTCGAAATGAAAATCAAAAATCAATTTCTGCGGACTTCTATCCTGAACATTTGCCCCTAGGCCAAGAGAAAAATGTAATCTCATAATATTTTCAAATAGAAAAATATAGAATTACTAATCATTTGTTCATCATTTGTAGAAATTAGTATCATATATTCTAGAAACTATTGAAATGTCTGTTCATACATTCAATATAATAACCGCGCGATATTGGCGTGTCGTTATGACGACCAAATCTAAACTGGAATACATCTGGCTAGATGGATTCGAACCGACACAGAGCATGAGAAGCAAGACGATGATCAGAACTGACTTTGGGGGGACCGTGGAAGAGTGCCCAATGTGGTCCTTCGATGGTTCATCCACACTGCAGGCAGAGGGAGGCGACTCCGACTGCCTGCTGAAGCCAGTTGCAATCTACCCAGACCCAGACCGAATTAGCGGATATCTAGTGATGTGCGAGGTACTCAACGCGGATGGGAGCCCACATTCCTCAAACGGTAGGGCGACCATTGACGAGGATGACGATGACTTCTGGTTCGGGTACGAGCAGGAGTACTTCCTGTGGGACCCAGAGACCAACCTCCCCTACGGATTCCCCAGGGACCAGACCCCTCAGGGGCAGTTCTATTGCTCGGTTGGAGCGAAGAACACATTCGGCAGGGATATCATCGAGGCGCACTTGGACATGTGCATAGAGGCAGGGCTCAATGTTGAAGGAATAAATGCCGAGGTGGCTGTGGGGCAGTGGGAGTACCAGATTTTCGCGAAGGGCGCCAAGGATGCAGGGGACCAGATATGGGTCTCACGCTACCTGGCCGAGAGAAACGCAGAGAAGTACGGACTCGCGATTGAGTGGCACCCTAAGCCATTAGGGGCCACGGACTGGAACGGCTCCGGTATGCACGTCAACTTCAGTGACGGCAAGATGCGCGAAATCGGGGGCGAGAAACTTCTGAGTGAGATATGCGAGGCCTTTGGGCAGAACATCAAGAAGCACATGGACGTCTACGGCGCACACAACGAGCAGAGGCTAACCGGGCTCCACGAGACGCAGTCTATCCACGAATTCTCTTACGGCGTATCGGACAGAGGGGCTTCCATTAGGATACCAATCGGCACGATAGAGGATGGTTGGAAGGGCAGGCTCGAGGATAGGAGACCGTCTTCAAATGGCGACCCATACAAGATTGGTGCAGTAGTGATTACTACAACTAAATCTGCATACTAGAGTCGCTTTCTGAATTTCTCATCAGCATTCTCCAGATTAGTGAGAATGCTGGTGAGAAAACCGACGAATCATGTAGTGGCGAATTCTCTAGCTCTTCTGGAGAAAACCACTTCACCTCTGAAATTTCATCCTCATTGGGGAAAAATGGCCCATCGTGGTGATGGCAGTATACCCAGCAGAACTCATGGTCAGTTTCTTCACAGGCTGCTATCTTGAACATTCTATCTGGAACAC
>PBGL02000017.1 GCA_002718995.2 Methanobacteriota archaeon | reverse complement strand
TCGCGTTAGTTTCGGTTGCTTTTGCCGGTCCCGCCAGGCCCCTCGAGGGGGCCCGACGGGCCGGTTTCGTTAGGAGGATCAGTCCTCGTCTTCGTCGGATTCCTCGTCGGACTCCTCGTCGGAGTCCTCCTCGTCCATGAGGTCGTCGATGTCGTCGTCCTCGAACTGATCGGTCTCGTCGTACTCGTCGTACTCGTCATCCTCGTCGCGTCCGCCTATCTGCTTGGAGACCAGGTAGAGGGCTGCGAGTAGTCCGACTCCTGCCGCCGCGAATGGCATGGTGTCCGCCTTCACGTTGTCGAGGAATGATGGTACTGCTCCGTTGTCCCCCTGTCCGTCGCCGTTCGCGTCGAAGGCCTCGGTCGGGTCGTACGGGAAGTGGTCCTCCCAGTCCTCGCATGTCGTGCAGACGCCGTTCGCGTCCAGAGTGAACACCGCTGCGTCGGGGACGCCGTCGTTGTCGTCGTCTGGGTCGAGGGCGTTGCAGAGCCCGTCAGGCTGTGCGAAGTCGTCCTCTGTTCCCATCTCGCCGTCAGCGCCGGCGTTCGTCTCGTTGTCGATTGGCATCACGTTGGCGTTCCTCGGGTCGCCCTGGCCGCCAGCTGCGGCGCAGAGGTTCTCGGTAATGTCCAGCCAGTCGTCGCCGTCGTCGTCAGCGTCGGTGTTGTCACCGATGCCGTCGCCGTCGAGGTCGTTCTGCTCGTCGGGGTTCATTGGGAAGTCGTCGTCGACGTCGATCGTTCCGTCGTTGTCGTCGTCCTGGTCCACTGGATCGCACTGCCAGTCCCTGTCGTTGTCGGCAGGCACAGAGAGGGCGTCCATCGGATCAGTCCCGCAGTTGGGCTCGTCGATGTCCAGCCATCCGTCGTTGTCGTCGTCGGTATCGCTGAAGTCGCCTATTCCGTCTCCGTCGAGATCCGTGTACTCAGTGGCATCGAAGGGGAACGCGTCGTTGGCGTCCTCGACCCCGTCGCCGTCATCGTCGGTGTCGACCTTGTCGCACAGGCCATCCCCGTCGTAGTCCGGTGGCACGGACTGCGAGAGCAGGGAGTCGGAGCCGCAAGCGGCCTCCTCTGCGTCGGTCCATGCGTCGCCGTCATCGTTGAGGTCAGCGTTGTTGCCCACGCCATCGCCGTCTGTGTCGATCCACTCGTAGGCGTCAAGCGGGAATGCGTCGTTGACATCCAGGACGAGATCGTTGTCATCGTCCGTGTCAGCGTTGTCTCCCACGCCATCGCCGTCTGTGTCGATCCACTCGTTGGGGTCAAGAGGGAAGGCATCCATGTCGTTGTCGTAGCCATCGCCATCGACGTCTGAGTCTATCGCGTCACAGGTGCCGTCTAGGTCCTGGTCCATCGGGATGTCACCGACGTTGAATGGGTCCGACAGGCACTCTATCTCGGTAGCGTCGTCGAAGCCGTCGTTGTCGTCGTCCGTATCCGCGTTGTCGCCGATTCCGTCGAAGTCGTTGTCGCCCCACTCGGAGGCGTTCAGCGGGAACATGTCGTCATCGTCCATGACTCCGTCGTTGTCGTCGTCCGTATCGATCACGTCGCAGACAGTGTCGCCATCCGTGTCCAGTGGGACGGAGAATGGGTCGTACATGTCGGTTAGACAGAGGATCTCGTCGTCGTTGGTCCAGTTGTCGCCATCGAGGTCGGTGTCGTTGTTGTTGCCCACGCCGTCACCGTCGTCGTCGTACTGCTCGTCTGGGTCTGTTGGGAACGCGTCGTCGTTGTCGGCGATGCCGTCACCGTCGTCGTCGTCATCCAGGTAGTCGCATATTCCGTCTGCGTCTGTGTCNGCAGGCACGGAAGATGCATTCAGNGGATCNGTCTGGCACTGGTCCTCCANCGTGTCNCTCCAGCCNTCGCCGTCTGTGTCTAGCGAGTAGAAGTTCACAGTCACGTTGTAGTCGGTACCGGTGTTGTCGTAGTAGTAGTTCCTGACAATCAGGATCGTNCGGCTGTCCGACCAGTCNTGAGTCGACATGGACGAGTTCCACCCGTTCGGGTTGTTGTAGCCCTGGAAGGTGATCTGCTGCCCGGACTCGGTCCAGACGTAGAGGATCATCCACACTGTCGGGTATGCGTAGCCGTGCGAGAGCGTTACCTNGAAGCCCATGTTGTTTGGCACGTAGACGCTGTACCAGTCCTGATCGTCGATCGAGGCGTGGTTCCAGCCCTCCCAGTACATGGTGTTGTTCGTCATGTTGTTGTAGAGGTTGACGTCCACAGCGTTGCCCACACCGCCGGATCCGGCGTCCTGGCCTGAGCCGGCGTCGTTCTGTATGCCGCCTGGCAGGTTGGCCAGGTCGTCGAACACTATGTCCATGGAGTAGGTGACGTTGGAGTTCGAGCTCGTGTACGAGTCGACTTCCAGCCATANCCAGTTTCCACTCACTGGGTAGAGCCCGGAGCTCAGCTCGCATCCGTCGCCGTTGTAGGCGCTGGTTGCGCAGTAGTAGTCGTAGTCAACGTAGAACGCTGTTCCCCCTCCCTGTACCGCTGAGAAGTTTCCTGCCTGGTAGAGGCGCCCCTCCAGCATTGTGGTGGATGGGCTCTCTGGCGTGGANATGTTGACCATGATGTACTTGCCAGCTGGAACGAGGATCTTGTAGACGTCCATCTTGTCCCAGACGTAGCTGACCCAGCCCGTGCAAGAGCCACCGGTGTCATTTGCGTCACCATTGGCGTCTATCGCTGTGCTGCCATTCATCCATGTGTCCTCCTCCGGCATCGTCCAGAGGGAGTCTGCGGCGTCTATTCCTATTCCGCAGTCGTCCTGGTTGGATCCCGGGGCGTTGTCAGCGGTCAGCATCACGACATCCAAGTCGTAGTTTCCGCCTCCCCTATCTGCGTACACGCGTATGAAGATGTCCTGTCCGCCATATCCGAAGTTGATGTTCACTACCTCGGGGTTGTAGTTGTACGAGGACCCTCCTGCTATTGAGTAGAGGTAGCCGTACACAGGGTGCTGGTAGTACGTGTACAGCTCGTAGTCATCCTGCACNGGGAAGGATANCGTAAGCGTCAGGCCGTAGTTCTCAGGCACGTATATCTTGTAGTAGTCGTACCTATCNAGGTAGTCGTGACCCCATCCGGAGTACGTGTTGTTCATCGAGACAATGGTCGTAGCGTCATAGCCCGAGGTGCTGTCTCCGGCATCGCCTCCCGAGCCGGCATCGTCCTGGGTAGGCTCTGTGAACGCAGACTGGTTGTATATCGAGAACTCGACAGTGTAGTTCAGCTCGTAGTCGTCAGGTAGGTCATTGACCCTCACGTTCAGCCATACGGTCCTGGAGTAGGCCGCATAGGTGCTCGAAGTGAAGTAGAACGACTCGTTTGTCGACACGGCGTGCGTCTGGAAGTACGTGCTGGTACTGGAGGAGGCTGTGTACTGGTAGCCGTAGATCGGGTGGGAGAAGTACTGGTAGAAGTACATCGTCTCCTCGCCGGTTTCCTTGGGCCAGTCCAGCCTTGCCCACATGCCCTCGTATGGCTGTAGGTCAAAGGCGTACCAGTCGTTGTCGTCATAGTCCTTGCAGGCCATTCCTGTGAACGTGCCAGAGGATCCGAGCGAGGACATGTTGAGTGGGTCCACGTCGTCACCTGAGCTGGCGTCCGCAGCGTCATCCCCTCCGCCGCCGTCATTCTGCTCGTAGCAGGGCGGGTTCTCGGAAGGCGCTAGCTGCAGCCACAGAGAGTATCCAGAGAAGGACGAGACGCTGTACCACGAGTAGTACTCAACCTCTACCCAAACGGTCGTGTTTGCATACGCCCCGCCTAGGTCGATGAACTCGGGCTGGTCGTACCACGAGTAGTCTATCAGGCCAGAACCGGATGACGTCGTCCAGACGTAGAGGTCCAGATCGGCGTTCTGGTCCCAGTCCAGAGTGATATTCGCACTGAAGCCGTCCGGTATCACTATCGCCCACATGTCGGAGGTGTCGGTCGAGCCGACAATTCCCCCGCTAATGGCTTCCATATCAAGTAAGGAACCCGTGAGCATGCCAGTAGCCGTGCCCAGTACGGAGTTTAGTGTGAGTTGCATGCCTCCATCCCCATAGGAGTCAGCCATGGTAACTGTCCATGTTCCTGCTCCCGAGTAAGGTCCGACTGTGCCAGTCGAGTAGGAGCCGAAGGTCCCAACGGGGTATGAGTAAGATGCCCCTCCTGGTCCTGAGACAGTCATCGATGTCTCAGATGCGCACCAGTAGTCACAGGTGTAGCTGATGGCGATCGAGTCGCCTGCAGCCAGTGTGAATGAGTCAGAAGTGCTGGACCACCATCCGGAGCCGATCTGTGTGGATCCTGAGTTCCATGGTTGGTCGGGGCCAGCGATTGCGGAGGTCTCGTCTCCGATCCCGCCTGCGTCACCAGGGTAAACGGTGACTGTCAGCTTGTAGTCNTCGTACGAGTTCTGGTAGCANCGGTAGCAGTAGATACTGGCCATCACCGGGTCTCCGGCTAGGTCATGCGGGAAATCGACCGCATGAGGGTAGTAGCTGCTGCTCGTCGAAGCGAAGTAGCAGTATGGCGGGTTACCTGACGTGTGCTCGCCAGCTGTGGTGCTCATTGCCATGTAGCCCGTGTTGCTGTAGTAGCAGTAGCCCCAAGCGCCGCCGTAGGTTGCGCTGGTGCTGTAGGACCATCCGACCATGTTCCCGTCACCTGGTCCGATGGACATCCTGTAAGCGTAAGTGTCACCGTACGAGTAACTGCCCGGAGAAGAGTGGTTCCACTCTAGCTCGTACAAGACCCCGTAGCCCATTGGGGGGTCGACTAGGTACATGTCGTAGTTAGCGTCAGCCGATGCGGAGTAGGACGTAGCCTCGCTCGTTCCATAGTAGACATTGGTCTCGTTGGCGCCCGTCCAGTCGAAGTCCGAAGTCAGATCTATGGCGGTCGTCTTGTCCCTTCCCGCATCCGAGCCACGACAAGCGTCATGGCCCTGACATGGGCTCGGAGGTGCTTCCTCCTTCAGTGCTGTATCTTCGAGATCGAGTCTCTCTGGTTCGGCATCGAACATCGGCAGTTGTACCGAGACAATCATTAGCAGTGCTAGGGCAATAGAACGGGCAGTCTTGCTTCGCATGGGCGTCACTGTCGTGAATGAGACGATGTAAATGATATAATGATGCCGCAAGATGCTCTTACACCCCTATAGGGGTGCAATGTATTGATTTCTATCGATAACGGGCTAAACCTCTGTATTTTCATTGGGAAATGAAAAAATTATCTGGATATGTGGGTGTTTGGTTTCTCCCCGGAAGTACGGAGTAATCCAAATCTACAATCTGCGCCAGCTCTCATCGGGCTGCTGCTCCCACGTTCCGCACTCCTCGCCGACGTAAGTCATGGGCTCTGTCATCACGTAGTCTCCGCCATCTGGAAGCTCCTCCCACGTGGCTGCGACCATCTGGGGCGGCTCGGGGGTGGCGTCCTCGAATCCNGGAGGTGGAGGAGGGGGNGACTTTGCAGGGGGGGACGNGGGAGGGGCCTCTGNCATCGGAGGCAGCTCTGGCTCCGATGGCTCCTCGACAGCCGGGGCTAGGTCCGGTGGCCTCTCGGGNGGATCGGGGATCGATGGCTCCTCGACAGCCGGGGCTAGGTCCGGTGGCCTCTCGGGCGGATCGGGGATGGTAGGGGCATCGAACGCCGCATCCTGGCCCTCGTACCTGTCATAGGAGTCGTCCTTCCAAACTTCGTCCTTGTTCCTCTGTGCGAGGACCATAGCTACTGCACCCCCCACTGCGGCCAGGACCACGATCAATCCTAGTGCCGTGAGGCCGGGGTTGAGTTTCATCTTGTCACCCAGGGTTAGCGGGTGGGCGTTGTCTCCGAGGCCGTCCTTGTTCCTGTCTTCCCACTCATTGGGATCCAGAGGGAAGGCGTCGGACTCGTCTACGACCCCGTCTCCGTCGTTGTCCGGGTCTATGACGTCGCAGGCGCCGTTGGAGTCGGTGTCCACGGGGACGGATGAGGCNGATAGGGGTTCAGTGAGACATATTACCTCGCTGGAATCTGTCCATGTATCCCCATCATCGTCGTTGTCCGCGTTGTTGCCTACGCCGTCACCGTCAGTGTCCATAGACTCTGATGTGTCGAGGGGGAAGGCGTCGTCTGCATCCGGCACCAGGTCATTGTCGTCGTCTGGGTCCAGTGGGTCGCAGGCGTTGTCAGCGTCGGTGTCTACTGGGATTGAGTTGGCATCCATGGGGTCCGTTCCGCAGTTTGGCTCGATGGTGTCCGACCACCCGTCTCCGTCATCGTCGTCATCTGCGTTATCGCCTATTGAGTCGAAGTCGGTATCGACCCATTCGGTTACATCGAATTGGAACATGTCATCGGNATCGGGAACGCCGTCGTTGTCGTCGTCCTCGTCCATGACATCGCATGTTTGGTCCGAGTCGAAATCATCGGGTTGACTGAACTGGGAGTACTGGTCGCTTCCGCAAGTCTGCTCATCGGAATCGGACCAGCCGTCGTTGTCGTCGTCCTCATCGGAGTTGTCCCCTACGCCGTCGTTGTCGTTGTCCACCCACTCAGTGTTGTCTAGGGGGAACGCGTCTGAGGAGTCTATCCATCCATCTCCGTCATCGTCTTCGTCGGTATTGTCACCGATGGAGTCGCCGTCGGTATCGACCCATTCACTGGGGTCGAGGGGGAACTGGTCCTGTGAGTCGGGGAAGCCGTCGTTGTCGTCATCGCCGTCGACGGCATCGCACGAACCATCCAGATCGGTGTCAGTGGGGACGGAGGCGGAGATGAGTGGATCTGACCCGCACGTGACCTCGGTCGCGTCAGCAAAGCCATCGCCGTCGTCATCCTCGTCGGAGTTGTCGCCAACGCCATCCGAATCGGTATCCAACCACTCCGAGGGATCCAGCGGGAAGGCGTCTTCNGTGTCGAGATAGCCATCCGCGTCGTCATCGTCGTCGAGGACGTCGCATGTTCCGTCCGAGTCTATGTCAGACGGTACACTGGAAGCGTAGAGTGGATCGGAGTTGCACTGGTACTCCATGCTATCAGACCAACCGTCTCCGTCATCATCTTCGTCGGCGTTGTCGCCAACTCCGTCGGAGTCAGTGTCGATCCACTCGTTGGGATCGAGTGGGAAGGTGTCGTTGTAGTCCTCGTATCCGTCAGCATCGTCATCGGCGTCCATGCCGTCGCAAATGCCGTCAGCGTCCGTGTCCACAGGGACGTCGTTGTAGTCATTCGGGTCCGTTCCGCAGTTGACCTCTACTGAGTCCCACCAGCCATCTCCGTCGGCATCTAGGGAGAACATGTTGACTGTGAAGTTGTAGAATCCCTCGCCCGTGTAGGCGACGACCCTCAGGAGGATGCTCTCGCCCTGGACCACCGAGCCGTTGGATGTCACGTCCTCGTTGCCATTGAGATTGGTGGAGTAGTCGATCGTCGAGAGGTTCGACTCGTAACCGATGATAATGTAAGCGACCAAGTCAGACGGGTTCGAGCTGAGGTTGATCGCGATTCCGTGGTCGTTAGGTACTGAGAAGACGTAGAAGTCGTCAGAGTCCCCGTTCACGGACATCCACCCAGTGAAGTCATTGACGCCTGGGCTCGTCTGTATTGCTGTGGAGTTGTAGACGTCGTTCCCTGCGTCCCCGCCGCTTCCAGAGTCGTTCTGGTTGTTGATTGGCGAGGTGGACATATTGCTGAAGTCCAGGCGGAGGGAATAGTCGGAGGAGTATGCCGAGCCGCCGAAGGACAGGTATGCGTTAACCCTCAGGAACACGGTGGTCCCGCCATGTCCGGCTGAGGAGACGTTCTCGGGCTTGGCGTAGTAGCTGTACGTGATTATCGATCCCGAGCTGTCGTACATCAGGAGATCTAGGTCGGGCGATGTAGACGTGCCATTCCAATCCAGTGAGGCGTTTATGCCATAGTTTGTGGGTATAGAAATAGAGTAGTAGTCATCGGCGTCGTTGGATGAGTGGACGTTGCCCCAGAAAGTGACGTTAGTGGCGTTGATCTGCATTGCGTTGGCAGTCGAGCCGCCTGCATCCGTGCCCGTTCCTGCGTCATGTCCTGACCCGGTGGAGTTGTTTCCTCCTCCTCCGCCGCCCCCGGTGCTGGTGTTTGAAATCCAGACCTGCATGGTGTACTGGCCGGAGCCGGAGAACTGCTCGACTCGTACGTATACCGTGGTGCCCCCTACACTGGTGCCGTTAGATGTCACCTCGTCATAACCAGTTGTGAAGCTTGTATCCAGCTGAGTCCCGGATGAGCTGTATAGCCAGAGGTCGTAATCAGCGCCCGAGGGGGAGGTGAGGCCCACGGTGATGGCGGTCGAGTTGCTCATGTTGAAGCCGTAGTAGTCGTTAGTGTCCGATGAAGAAAGGTTCCCATAGTACGTCGAACTGTTGCTAGGAAGCCATGCAGCCGTGGAAGTTGATCCGCCTGCGTCGCCACCGGTGTTTGCATCGTTGGCGAGGGCGAATCCTGCGAACATCGAGACTATCATCATTGCAGCCAGAGCGGTGGCTGATGTACGGTTGGGCATGGGCACCCGTGGGGTCCGACACCCTTGAAGGTTGGCCGGAGCCAGAAAAGACGGGTTTAGCCCCATAGGGCTAGTATTCGTAGAAACCGCTGCCTGATTTACGGCCGAGGCGCCCCGATTCGACCATTTCGACGAGGAGTGGTGCTGGAGCGTACTTCTGATCCCCTAGGCCGTCATGCAGGACCCCCATGATGTGGAGAACGGTGTCGAGCCCTATGAGATCGGCCAGAGCCAGCGGGCCGATGGGGTGGTTCATCCCCAATTTCATTATCCCGTCAATCGCTTCGGGCTTAGCGACCCCCTCCTGGAGGGTCAGTATTGCTTCGTTGATCATAGGGCAGAGGATCCTGTTGCTGACGAAGCCTGGCGAATCATTGCACTCGAGTGGGGTCTTGCCCATCCTCTCCGATGCTTCCAGAACTGCGGCAGTAACTTCGGGGTCTGTCTCACTCCCGTTGATGATCTCGATGAGTTTCATTATGGGCACGGGGTTCATGAAATGCATTCCAATAACCCTGTCTGGCCTGCTTGTGTGACTGGCTATCTCGTTTATCGAGATACTCGATGTGTTGCTGGCCAGTATGGCGTTCTGCTTGCAGATGGAGTCGAGCTCCGAGAAGGTTGAGAACTTTAGATCGGGGATTTCGGGTATGGCTTCGACTACCAAGTCGGCATCGGATGCCGAGGCCCTGTCTGTGGATGAAGAAATCAAGGACATTGCCCTCGAGGACTCTTCCTCGGTCATCCTTCCCTTGGAGACGAGTTTGCCAAGTGATGAGGATATGGTCCCCATGCCCCTGTCTACGAACTCCTGGCTGACGTCTATCATGACTACTTCATAGCCAGCGCATGCAGAGACCTGAGCTATTCCCGCACCCATCTGGCCAGCGCCCAGAACTGCTATCTTCGTTATCTCCATGCACGTGGCGGGGGCTAGATGGAAATTAGCATTGCCCAGTGAGAGTATTATTCTTCTTCCATTTGGGCTATCTGGTGATCCGCTGCTGCCTCTATCTCAGCCATTATCTCATCGAGGTCAGGGCCGTGTTTGAGCATCCTCCTGCTACGTGACCTCCTCCTGGCCAGAGTCACGGATGGAATCAGCACAGCAGCTAGCAATCCGACGAATCCAAGGGAGAACCACCACATCATTGGCCCTCCCGCCCGGGCGTCCCCTATCGCCCAGTCCGACCAGACTTGATTCAGTACGGTTATCGACATCCTCATCTCATTGTTCGCACTGTCCGTGGAAAGAGCGGAGATTTGGTGCTCTCCGGCTGAGTTCAGGACCTCTATCATTACGTTGAACTCCTCGGATACGGGGCAAACGAACTGATGGCTATCGACATCACTCCATATCATGACATTAGAGCCCCTCTCGCACGTGCCAGAAACCACTCTTTCCGTCTCTAGGTTTGATGTCCTGTTGGTTACCTCCAACATAGTGAGATCAGGGGCCGTTGTGTCCCTGACTACGGACAATGAGTACGAGTCGACCTCATGGAGTGACTCGATACTGACCTTGAACTGGTTATCGCCCTCGATAAGTTCGAAATCGATAGTGACGACATCCATTCCTGGGGCGATTAGGTTCATCTCGCTGGAGCCAGCGAGGTTCCACCATATCTCCTGATCTGGGCCCCTCTGAATCGTTGCCTGGACGGAGTCTGATGAAACCAGTCCGCCATTCCAGTTCGCTATCACTACCGAGTCGTAAATTGAGTCGTCTAGCGTCATATCCCTGCAATCGACGAACCTATTGTCGTTATCATGTGGCTCGGTTCCGTCAACAGCGATGATGCATACCTCGTGGATACCAGTCCTGTGCAAATCGAAAATCGCCCCCCCAGTAGTAGAGTTCCTCTCGCTAATCAGCAGTCCGTCAATCGTGAAGGTGAGGTGGACATATTCACTTGAGGACCAAGAGAGGCCCTGCCTGTGATCGAAGAAGGATGTATTACTGTCGGATGGGCTCAGAGTCCATTCCACAACTGGGACGGTGTTGTCGATAGACATTGGCCAGCTTTCTAGAGCGGTGTTGTTTGCCCAGTCATAGAGCTCCAAGATGATCGTGTAGCTGCCATCCGGCAGGCCTTCGGTACTGAATGAGTATGATGTCGGGGAGTAGTCCTGTGAGCCTCCCTGACTAGGTGGATCTGGATGTCCCGTTGATGGGTTGTATACGTCGGGTATCATCTGAACCTCGCCGCAGTCTTGGGCACTGTGTTCCGAGACATCCGATAGGACTGTCATGCACCAAGATCTGACATCGGATGGAACGGACATCGTGAGGGTTCCATGAGTCAGATTTACCGGCGTGGTAATTTCAGAGGGGGAATACACGCGTCCGTCTTGATCGACCAGCGAGTGTAAGGATGGGTTAGATGGCAATTCCGGATCGAAAATTACCTCGTAATATCTCGACACGGCATTGCCGGCTGCATCGCTGACGGTGATGTCGAAGATGCTTGAACCACCTATGTAGTAGTACGGGTTGCCTGTTGAGGGATCGTAGCCAACCTCGGCCTGTGAAAGTTGGAAGGACACCTCTGCATTGCCCGACTCGTCTATCACTATCGGCCCTCCTGAGTGATACGCTGAGGCCCCTGGCTCAGTCTGGATCTGATAAGTCAGAATCTCATTGCTTGTTATCCATGGGATGTGGCTGACTGCGAGATTTGGTGCAGTTTCGTCGAAGGCCACAGATAGGAATGCTTCATCGGAAAATCCAGATATGTCCGTAAGATTGACTGCATAATCGTGCCATTGCTCGATCTCGGGCAGAGTCGAATTAATCCAAACCTCCCTGAATGTGACATTCTCGGGGATGGCGAAGTGATTGCCACTGTTCCATAGCATTGTAAGATTGTGGTGAGCGCCTGTAGTCTCTATTGCTTCGACGAGATCGGCGGGGGGGATGGATGTGTCGTTATTCACTCCGTACCAATTTAGATCGTCAAGCCTGAACCCAATGCCGGTGTCCAAGGCGTGGATCTCTATTGGGACTGTCTCATTTGTCTGGGTCATGTTGATGGGGACTGAAAATGACACCTCTGGCTCCAATTCGACTAATTCGTAGGCATACGGGAGTCTTAGGCTGATTCCCCCCTCGAGTTCGATATCTATGAATCCAGACCAAGTGCCTGCTGATTCTGGCCTGTCGAATTCCAGATTCACCTGAATGGCCGAGTGGGGGATCTCGCCTGCGAGGGTCTCAGAGCCAGTCGGCCAAATGGAGGCTATCTCAGAGTCGCTCAGGCCCATCTGATCAGTTATCCTTAGATCGTCACCTCCAACCACGTCGACATCAATCCAGAACTGGACGGTGCCGCTGGGAACGGAGTATCCGTGAACTGCTACAGCGTATTGCCCGTCTTCCGGATTTATGATATCGATGGATTCAGACGAGGATGCAGACCACGAGCGGCTCACCTCTTCGCCCGAAGAGAACTCCCCGTCTTCATTGGAGTCTCTGAACAGGAATAGGTCAAGATCGGCATCTCCATGCGCATTCATCTCTATGGATATCTCGGAGGCGTTCTGGACTGTGAGGTTGTGCCACCATGAAGCGGTCATTTTGTTCGAAGAAACATCCTGTGAGGCCGTCTCATTCGCCATGTATATTGGCTGAGACCATCCGTATGCGGAGATATTTGATACAGGAAGTGGGATCGTTGAGACTACATGAACGGCGTCGACACCGCTGCCCTCTGACCAATCGGTCACTACCCTCTCGAAGCCTGACTCCTCAGCAGCAATGTATCCAACGGAGATGTTTAGGGCGTTATCGTTTGAATTCACACCATGAAGTGCTGTATGGAGCGCCATCTGGTGCACTCCGGGGGAAACAGGTACGGCGAAAACTTCACGTGATGTTCCTGTGAATGTCCCCCAGTTGTGAGACCCCGATGAGACGTGGTTATTTGTGGATCTCTCGTCTATGAAGAAGGTGGAGTTGCCATAGGGGCCCGAATCTTCCTCCGCATATCCATGTGCCATCTCGGACATCCAAAGTACGTCTACGTCTGTATACTGGTTGTCTTCCCAGTCGACATCCAATACTGCAGTCCCCCCCGTATCCCACTCCGGAGGCCATTCGACCGAGAGGAACCTCCAATCGCCGCTCTCAGATCTCCAGTTCCATCGCGTAGCACCTGAAATCCACTCTTCGGTATAGAGTGTCTGGTTGGAAACATTCCCATCCAAGGGGGCTGCCTCGAGTGTGAAGGGCCCTACCCATGGAACGTTGGTCACAATTGGGAGCGTCCAGTTGCGGTGCGAGGGATATATCTGCCCTGTGGTCTGATTCACGAAATGCGTCTCTACGAGTACCCCATGCTGATGCAGTCCAGAATCGGCATCCAAGGGCACTGTGATTGTCATTGGGACAACGCTTGTACTGTTCGAGGGGACATTTCTAGTCGATGGGATGGAAATCCAATCCTCTTCCTCGCTCCCGAAGGAGGTCCAGTCGATCTCTATCCTTACTTCCTCGTCCGAGAGTTGCCCATTGTAGTTCCAAACTCCGAGCAGTAGCCCGTCTCTGGAGTCTTCGAAGGGGTTGCCAACACGTACCTCTGCATTTGGGCCATTGGACCACCAGTTGGTCACCTCTTCCAGCTCATCGGATTCAGTCCAGTCATCTGAGTCCACTGTTGAGTCGTTGTCAAAATCTTCGACATATGTCCCATCTCCGTCTTCGTCTGTCCATCTGTAAATCTGAAGGAAAACTCGCTCCTCCGAGCTCCTGTCTTGATTCCCATCGAAATTGGAGTAGTCGATGGTTGCCCTGGCACGTAATTGCCTCGTGCCATGCGGGAGGTGGAGGTTCGGGTCCGATTCAATATGTAGCGGGATCAGGAGATCGGGCCTATCTCCCTGATGGCCGTCCCATGATCCGTTCTCATCTCCCTCGTCGCTTCCATTGCCAGTACTGTTCCAAACTACAACATCATGCGCAAGAGGGGAGAATCTGATTGGAGTATACCTCAGGTGGACGTCTGAATCTGCGTAGTTGGTAAATTCAATTTCCACCAGTTGGCTATCTCCGGGCCTCATCAGATTCAAATTTGCCTCTCTGTGCTCACCTTGGAAAGTACCGCTGTTCCACTGTGCTGGACTGGCCCACCATGTCCCATTATCACCCTCTAGGGTGGATATCGCTCTGGATGCGTTGAACCAGCCACCGCCTTGAACGAACGGTTCGTACCCTCTATCATCAGAGGTGGATAGTACGAAGTCCCTGAACTCCTGAGACCCCGGATGGCCTCCAAGATTCTCCTGCCAAGCCTGCGCTACTAATGCCATCAGACCTGCTGCGATAGGGGTTGCTAGACTCGTTCCGCCCCAAGTGCCCCATGCAGAATTAGCATCATTTCTCTGGTTTAGAGGTATGTCGCCGGTAGCCGACCAGCCCACAGAGACGATATCGGGATCCATCCTTCCGAGTACGTTCGGGCCCCTATTGGACCATGGGGCGTTCTGCCCCCATGAGTCGCTCGACCTGCTGCTGAAGGCACCTACTGAGAAAACTCCATTTGATGCCCCGGGTGACTTGGCCGTTCCAAAACCATGACCCCCATTGCCGATAGCGACTGCATAGGAGGTGTTGTTGTTGTAAATCCTAGTCAGCCAGTCCAGATAAAGCGAGTACCCATCGGCTCCAGCGTCATCGACGGATGAGTACCCAAATGAGAATGAGCCTATGTGTGGCTGATCGGGGGTGTCTATGTTGCCATCGTAACCCTCTGCTATGAATCTCCATGCATCAAGTGAGTGGCCGCCCGAGTAGTGGTTACCAATTGAGGTGATAGTGGCATTGGGGGCCATCCCTAGCACCTTGCCATCACTGACCACCCCTTGTGCGGCAATTGCACTCGCGCACAGGGTTCCGTGGCTGCCTGATTCGAACATGAAAAGAGTGAGGTTTCCAGCCCCGGCCACTCTGTCCGAGTATCCGTGTCTGGCCGCATAGGTGCTCCCATAGGGAACCCCGAGGGAGCCGTCTGATACCCAGTAAACAAGGCCTGCAGAGACATCCCACAGGCCGTCTCCGTCTGTATCCAAGCCAGCTGTCTCCTCTCCCGGCCTCATTGGGACCTCGTCTCCGAAGTCCCCGTCTCTGTCGATGTCGGCGTACACAGTCTCGTACAATCCCGAAATCCTGTCGTCGACAACAAGTATGGGTACGTCACCACCTTGCTTGGAACGTAGGTAAGAATCTGGGTGTTGGCCCAGGTGGTAGAGTCCGGAAAGGGATTCGTTGACCCCCGTGACATTGTATCCAGAGTCTTCGAGGAGGCCGTCGGAATTGTTGTCAATATCAATCGTAGAGGTGTCTGCATACCAGGTGGAGCGTGCTGGGTATGCCTCACCGTATACCATCCAGTGGTACATGCTGTTGTGATCCAACATCAGTGGCCATCCCTCGTAAGGGGACTTGTCGTAGGTCACTCTTGCTTGGGTCCCATTCAGATCGGGGTGAGCGAAGTCGACTCCGGTATCTGCCACCGCTACTACCATTCCATCCCCGGTGTAGCCCCTTTCCCATGCGTCGTTTGCACCGTGTATCTCCCCGGTCCTAACGGACTCCGGAGACAGTCCGGGTGGTTTCTCGAAGGGGATTGTGTCATAGGGCTCGGGGGCCCTCTGGGCATCAATTACGGCTATTACACCCGGAATTCCAGGGATCTTGTGCACCAGTTCGGAGTCTACCCAGAAAGTCCTGTGGTCTACAACTCCATCAATGGGCTCTAAATGAATAAGAGACTCTCCTGGCCCTGGAGGCAATTGTTTCTCCAGGGCGCTGTTTTCTTGTTGCCAATCTGAAAGTGCCTGGAGTGATTTCGTGATGACTGTGACCCTGACTTCCTCATCACCCAATACGACCCTTTCCTGTATGCCTGAGTCTATCCAGGTATCTGTGATTGATATGGAAGGATATTCCATCTCTTGTGGAGTCTCCGATTGAGTACTCTCACTGCTAGGAATGGGACCGTATTCCATGACGGCAGCTGATGCTGGGTGGAGTAAGATGACTAGCATCAGTAGGCATGCAATACGCTGACGCATGGCTTATCGTGTATTCTCGCTTCTTTGATTGTGCCGGCGCCATGTCCCGTCAAGTCCAAAGCGAAAGATTCGTGTCCGGGGGTCATAGTCCCGTAGTGTAGAGGTCCATCATACCGGGTTTTGGACCCGGTGACGGAGGTTCGAACCCTCCCGGGACTACCATCAACCCTCTATTGCATCGCTATTGGACGATAGGTCTCTGGCGATATTCTTCTGGTGGCCCTCGAGAGTCCCGCCACCTATCTCTAGGAGCTTCGCATCCCTCCAAAGCCTCTCTACAACATACTCTCCGACATACCCGTATCCGCCCATCACCTGTATGGCTCTGTCCGCGATGTTCTTAGCGGCAGTTGTCCCAAACAGCTTGACGCCGTCAGAGTCCAGCCTGTTGCCCGACTCTTCCAGTTCAATCTGACGAGCTGTATCATAGACATAGGACCTCATGGCTCGATATTCGGACCATGACTCCCCAAGGTGCCTCTGTATCTGACCGAAGTTCCTAATTTGCGTACCGAAGGCCTGCCTCTCGGATGCGTAATCGTTCATCGCAGAAAGGCATCTCCGAGAAATTCCAAGTGCCATTGCTGCCAATCCGAGCCTCTCTAGCTCGAGATTCCTCATCATGTGAATCATGGACTCACCAGGACTGCCGACTAGATTTTCAGGGGGGACAACGCAGTCCTCGAAGACCAGCTCTGCAGTATTACTGGCCCTCATTCCCAACTTATCGGTTATCTTCTGCCCTACGCTGAATCCCTGAGTGCCACTCTCTACCAAGAAGGTAGAAATCTCGGCTCGGCCCTTGTCATCGGTTCCTGTCCTAGCATAGAGCCAGACTATATCCGCAGGAGTTCCTTGCTCGTCCAATGATCCGTTTGTGATCCACATCTTCCTCCCATTGATGACCCAGTTGCCATCGTCTCGTAATGACGCCCTTGTTTGCATGCCCAGCACATCTGTTCCATAGTCTGGCTCGCTCATAGCCATGCACCCGATCCATTCGCCGCTACATACCCTGGGGAGAATCCTGGACTTCTGCTCCTCGCTACCGTTCTGGGCTAGATTGTTGACCATTAGTTGGTCATGAGCGAGGTAAGCCAGACAGAATGCTGGATCGGAATACGACAGTTCCTCGTTGATTATGGCGACCGCAGTAGCATCCATTCCACCCCCTCCGAACACGTCAGGGACAGTGATTCCAAGGAGACCCATCTCACCTAGTCTCCTAAACAGAGAGGCGTTGAATAGCTCGTCCCTGTCATGTTCCAATGCTTGGTGCTCAACCTCATCTCGGACAAAGTCCCTGACCATCTGACGAAGCATCGCATGCTCCTCTGTGGGATTGGCGATGTCCATTGTTCGCCAGTCATCTGCCATGTGCTTCCCAAGTATGCATGGCGTATGAGGGATTCGATTGGCTAAGGAGTAACTCGCCTACTGTCTCGGGGAAAGGGGATTGTCTCCCTGATATGGTCGGCTCCAGAGAGCCATGAGCAAACTCTGTCTATTCCCATTCCGAAACCCCCATGCGGGACGCCCCCATAGCGGCGCACATCGATATAGAACTCATATGGCTCCCTGGGGGTCCCCTCTTCGTCTATCCTCTCAAGTATCTCCTTCTCGGACCAAGTCCTCTCTCCGCCGCCGATAATCTCGCCATACCCCTCTGGAGCGAGCAAATCGTGGCAGAGGACATACTTGGGATCCTCGGGGTCAGGCCTATGGTAGAATGGCTTGGCAATTCGGGGATAGTGAGTTAGGAAGTGTGGCACCTCAAAGTCTTGCGTCAGGATCTTCTCCTTGCTGTAGTCTAGGTCTTGACCCCACTCGACAGGGACGCCCATTCCTTGTAACGTCTCAATTGCCTCGTCATACCTCATTCTAGGATACCTAGTGTCGGCATAGCGAGATACTAGTTCAGTGTCCCTACCTAGCTCGGAGAGTTCTGCCTCTCTCTCCTCGAGAAGGTTTCCGGCGATGCTCCTAACCAAGGCCTCCCCATGATTCATCACTTCCTCATTACCGCCCCAAGCAATTTCCATTTCTGCATGCCAAAACTCAGTCAAATGCCTCCTAGTTCGACTCTTCTCAGCTCTGAATGAGGGGGCGATAGTGTAGAGCCTCTCTAGAGAAGGCATGGCGGCCTCAGCGTATAGTTGCCAGGATTGCGTAAGGTATGCCTTTCTTCCAAAGTAAGGGACCTCGAATAGTGTACTGCCGCCCTCGACCGCCCCTGCCACGAAGTTGGGCGCTTGATACTCGATGAAGTCGAGATCTCTGAAGTAAGAATGGACAGCACCAAAGACGGATGACCTGATTTTCAGCATGGTGGTCATCCTTCCGGTTCTTAGGTACAAGTGCCTGTTATCCAGTAGGAATTCAGTCTCCCCCCCATCTGCCTCAGCCATAGCGGACTCAGTGATGGGGAACGGTCTATCCGGGCTAACTGGGCCTATCACCTCACCCGTTGAAATCTGTACCTCATGGCCATGCTCACGATCGGTCGCGGTGACGGTGCCCCTTAGGACGACGCTTGATTCGATTAGAGCCCCGGCAAGCTCCTCGAAAACAGAATCCCCAACTCCCTCCCTCTTGATTACGCATTGGACGGTTCCAGTGGAGTCCCTCAGAACTACAAAACGGATCTTGTTTGACCCTCTTGACCTGTGGACCCATCCCTTGAGCTCGACTTCGGCACCATCATGGGACCCCGAGAGGACGTCCCCTATCCAGTATGACTTGGCCATGTCTCGTCCACCCATACCCTCCTACTCAAAGTTTGGTTAATGATTCCCGCGCCGCTTAGGCGATTCAATGGCGGGTCTGACGGGGTTCGAACCCGCGACCGCCCGGTTAAGAGCCGGGTGCTCTACCTGACTAAGCTACAGACCCGAGCCTCGGAGCCGCCTACCCGATTTAACCGCGACGGGTGTGAGTCAAGGCAATCTGCCAGCCGGGTTGATGATTGTCTGCACCCCTGATCCTGTTGACATGACAACGGCATCGCAGAGTCCCACGAACAGTCCGACTTGGACCACTCCATCTATTGACAAAATATGGGCTTCTAGATTAGCCGGATCAACAATCGTTGGGCCGAACTTGCAGTCCAGGATGAAGCCTCCATTGTCCGTTACATAGGGGGATTCCGTACCACCCCTCAAACTGGACTCCACCCCTGAAGAGGAACGGATGGCATCCGAGACAGCCGACCACAGCTCCGGGTCAACCTCGATTGGCAGATCGAATTCACCTAGAACTGGCACCTTTTTCCTGTCATCCGCCACTACAATCATGGAATCTGAGATCAAAGCTACCTCCTTCTCGCGGGTGAGAGCTCCGCCCCCTCCCTTGATTAGGGAAAATTTGGGATCGAATTCGTCGGCGCCATCTATGGTCAGATCTAGACTCCCGGCTTCTGAAATGGACATTAGTGGAATTCCCAGGGACTCTGCCAATTCTCTTGTGGACTCGCTTGTAGGTACGCCCACCACCTCGATCCCATCCTCTGAAATCATACGACCGATCTCGATGATGGTATACTTGACCGTTGAACCAGTTCCGAGGCCCAGTTTCATCCCGCTTCGTACAAAACTACAGGCGGTAACTCCGGCTTCTCTCTTGAGCCCCTCGACATCGGCCATGGTATCTCGACGACTAAGACGCGCATGATGGTTTCCAATGAGAATATGGGAAAATTCGGAAATCTAGACGACCGAGGGGTTCTTGGTTGGCGGCGCCACGGGACGTCTGAGGGAGCAGGAGGGTCGCTGACAGTGCTAGACACTGAGGAAAGTCCCCTCTCCATGATGCAAGCGGTCCGGCGCAAGCCGGAGATCCGGGAGGGTCGGCTCTGCAACAGAAACGAACTGTGCCGGGAGTACGGTGAACCCGAAGGGGGGAGATTTCCCGAACACAGCTGGAACGAGCAACCACGCTGGAGCAAGTCCAAGCAGGCCTGTATGGCATCAACAGGGCCGGGTAGGATGCATAGTTGAATGCGACTAACCGAAAGGTGAACAGAAAGGGGCTTACTCCCTGCACCCTCGCCTCAATCCACTGGCGGTAACGCTATTCGATAATCGCCTCGGAGATGGAGGATGTTTCAATTGTGCCGACATCCTCGTAATCGAGCCATGATCCATTCAGTGTAATACGGGACTTGAATTCGTTGTAAATCACTATGATAGTGGGCAGCAGTATAGCGCTGGTAAGTAGTGCTAATGCGATCAGGGCCATCATCAGTAGGAAAAAGGTCTGGAGTCCCGGAATTACCACAAACAGACCGGCTGCAAGTCCAGCGCATGTAGTAGCTGTAGTTTCGAAAATAGTGCGACCAGTTGTCATTACCGACCTGACTATGCCCGCAGGAGTCTCCCCCTCGTCCCTTATCCTATCAACAATGTGGATAGAGTCGTCTACACCTATTCCGAATACAATTGTGCCTATCATTGCGGTGAAGATGTTTACGCCCAAATCGGCCCTCCACATCAAAATAGGCTGCCAGAGAACAACTGCTGCAACTGCTGTCATGGTGAAAATTGCCATTCTTGGCGAGCGGAACAGTATTGCCATGGCAAACAGCAGTATGAACATGGTTGCGATGGTTGAGTCGCTCTGGGCAGTGTGGATTCCCTCGTTGATGTCTATGGATATAGGTAGCCCTCCCGTAAGTTTGGAGTTGGTCACACCCTCATCCGAGATAGTCATCGAGTAGCACATTGTAGCGGTCTCACATCCCCCCTCTGAGAGGAATCCGTCGATAGTGTCCCTTAGTGGGGTGGCCTCCTCGAGGAGGATGTACGGCTGCCACGCATAGACTAGGGTCTTGGTCTCACCTGACCCCTGGTCGGCATTCATCAGCATCGACCTGACTTCCGGACTGAGTGTGTCGAATGCCACATTGACCATGTCTTCCCTCGAGGTGGCCGTGGTGAATACTACGTCTCCACTTGAGATGCACTCCAACTGTAGGGGGTCATCCCAGCAGGGAGAGTGTAGCATGTCCCAGAGTGACCTATCGATGGCATCGACACCGATTTCGACATGAATTGCCTTGAGTATATTGACTAGGCTTGTAGTATTGGTCCTCTCGACGTTGTCGATTTTTGCCTGAATTTCTTCCAAGGAGTCTAAAACGGGAAGGTCTCTGATGGGGGCGGTCCCATTCTCGGGCCCCCTGGCTGTGGCGTTGACGATGAATAGATTGGTCTGGCCACCACCAAACTCGTAGCTGTATTCTCGCAAGGCCTCATAAGATTCAATCCCAGGAGGAACCTGATCTGAACCGCCTGTAATTCCCTGCCCCATCTGATCCTCGAAAATGATAGCCCCAGCGATAGTTGCAACGGATCCAACGAGAAGGACAATGATAGTGGCCTTGACAGGTATCTCCCCAACGTATTCCCACACACTATCCAGGCTCCCTATTACTATGGTCACGGTAAGCATTGAGGATAGGATTAGCGAGTTTGTCATGGACATCAAATCTGTGTAGTAGAGTGCGATTGCGGCCAAGGAGCCCAGTGCTAGAGCGACATATACCGTCTGCATTGGAGACATCTCCATTACCTCGGTGCCCCTTCTATATCTGAGAAGTTGTACCAGTGCGGGAACCATCAGCATGGATAGCACGAATGTCACCGAAATCCCGAGGAGGAGGGTTGTGCCCACAGTCCTCATGGGCTCTATTGGAACTAGGCTATCCCACGTCAAGACGCTGAATCCGATGATAGTAGTGACTGCGGAAAGGAAGATGGCGTGCCCCGTAGTCATCGCGGCGCGAACCGTAGCAGTCAGGCTGATTAGTGGGTCCCATGGGTCTATTGAATCGGTTTCTTGGCCGTCCCTCTGCTGCTTCCATGCATTCTCAACGCCCTCCTCGATTAATTCGACCCTGTTCTCCTCTATCCTGTTAGTGAGGTGTAAGGAATAATCCACTCCCAGGCCAACCAAAATAGGGCCGGCTGAGATAATCATGGGAGTTAGGGTTATGTCGGCGATAACAGTTGTACCGAATGTAATAAGCAGGCTCATTCCGATTGGAAGTCCACAGATTACCAAGACTTTCGCATTTCTATGGAGTATAATCATGGCCAGTGCAACTAGGGCCAAGCTGGCAGGCAGCATCGTCTCAACTAATTGGACGTATATTTCATCCGAGATGTCGTGAAGGACAGGCGTGATCCCAGTTACAGTCACGGCCCTACGAGGAGGTATGTCGTCAAGCCTTGATGGGTCCATAGTCGAAGTTCGTTCATAGGTGACATGGCAGAGGTCACAAAATTCGACACTAGTCGAGCCATGAACTAGCTCTTCTGTAAACTCTAGGAATGCCTTATGGTCCTGAACCGGGCCAAGTTTCGGATCGATCCTAGGTGGAATATCCGTGGAGGACATATCGAATGTGATCCCCATTACTATTACGCCGGTGTCCCAAATGCCGTCGTTATTTGTGTCCCTAACCATCGACTCTATCAAAGAGCCAGCGTTTTCTATGAATTCGTCAACCCTGTCTTGCTCATCGGGAATCTCGTATCCATAATACGGATTCAGGCTGGCAATGGTGCAACTCTCATCATCGCTGGTTGGTAAACCGTATTTCTCCATCGCGCAATTGAACCTCCAAGACGAGGAGTTTGCCTCCTTGATTACCTGTGCGGGGGAAAGGACCCAGATAACGCCGTCATTGAGCCCTCTGTCCGATTTATCCCAATCCAAGCCCCTCTGGTAAATCCCGCCAGGAGATGAGTCGTCGCCCTCGATCCATGACATTTGCTTTAGAACATCGACGGACGTAATATTCTCGTCTGTCCTCTGACTGGAGTCGTGGATCGCATTATGGGTCTGCATGTATATCATCACAACATCGGTAGACCAATCCTCCCTCACCTCTATCAGAAGCTCCGTGGAGTCGGCGTTATCCGGAAGGTAGATTTCTAGGTCGCCGTCGATCTGCTGCTGGAATTGGGTAGCGTACTGTCCAACTACCGCAGTGACAAGCAGCAGCAACGCAACTAGAATCCCGGGGCTCCTCAAAATAGCAGAGTAGGAGAGTTCGGTTAGCCTCCTGGAGAACGAGTTGGCGATGTCAGCAGCATCATCGACTAACTGTCCAAATGTATCCAATGCGCCTCCAATCGGACCATTCCTGAATGCCCCTCTTGCTCCCTCTACAGCCTCCCTGACTGGTTGAAGTTTGACGAAGAATGCCTTCCACAGTTCTTCTTCATCGTCCCTGGAGTCGTCTTCTCCGAGAGAGTACTTGTCTACTGAGAAGTCATCGTCCACGGCTACGGGGTCTTGCGGAGCCAAATGAGCGTTCGCATCCAGAAAGGTGGCATTACTGCGATATCGATGATTATTGGAGGTAGCTGTAATTATTGCCCAACCAATAGAATCGCTGAAAGTCAATGAGCACGCCGCAGCATCATGGCGAGGAGAAGGGGGGCGTCTTCTGACCTCACGAAGAACAGCGAGGAGACACTATTGTGGGCAGGACTGTCCACCGCAGGAGTGGTCAGCCTAGTTGTTATCGCTTCGCTGGCTCTAGCTCCCATCGTGAGCATAGGTCCCGAGGAGGGGAATCGCGCTCCTGACTTCGTAGCTGATGCTTACAATGGAGGTTCTTGGTATGAATTTCGGATGTCGGACATTTGGGATTGGGACTGGGATGGGAACTCCTCCGAAAGTAAATGGATTCTGATTCAATTCATCGACACGGATTGCCCATACTGCTGGGAAGAGGGTGACGAGATGAGCCAGTACCACTCCCAATGGAAAGATAGGGTGACATTCGTTACTGTCAACGTTCACCTGAACATCCCCAACCACGATAGTAGCAAGAGCGAGGTTGAGGCGTTCAGGGACAGGACTTCATTTGGCACCGATGATAACGATGGGGATGGTTGCAACAGCGGAAGGGACAACTGCCTCAATAGGCCCGGGACCCCGCATCAGTGGACTTATGTTGACGACCCCTCAAATTCCATTTTCGCCCAATGGGAACTCAGTGGAACCCCATTTACCGCCATCCTACAGCCAGATGGGATCGTGGCTTGGAATAAATTGAAGCATCAGGGCCAAGGCGGCGATGGAGAGGAGTTGTCTTCGGCATTGCAGCGACTGGTGGGTGATTCTTGATGTCAGTTCTGAGTCTTGAGCTTGGGATTTTCATAGTCGGCGTTTTGGGCGCTTCGGCGTTACTGCATAAGAATCGCCATGAGCCTGGTTCTGAAGGAACCAAGGGGACAATTGTTGCAGGCCTCCTATTCACTACTGTGGGCATAGTTGCATCTGGGTGGACATGGTCGATACACAATTCACTCATGAAGAGCGGATCTTCGAGCATGTGTGCTTCGGAGGGACTGGTCCAGTGCGGTTCCGTGATTGGCGACCCCCAGTGGAATAATTTGTTCGGTGTTCCATGGGGCGTCGTAGGAATTGCATCTTTTGCGGTCATTTTCTTCTTCATGATGACCCTGTACCTGGACCAAAATGCGAGAAGGGTACCCCAGTTTGTGAATTACCTATGGTATTTGGGAATCGCAGGCCTGCCATTCGTTGCTTGGTTGGTGGTGATTGAGCTCCTGTTGGTGGAGGGGGCTCCGCACATCTGCCCGTACTGTACAGTGATCCACCTGTCCATGATTGGAGTCTTTGCATCTTCCCACGTAATGAGGGAGAGAAGGACCAATTCTACTTGGTAGAGTGGCTCATCGGGGGTCCGATGGGCTCAAGACTGACCCCAATTTCGCAGATGCATGGAGTTAGTCACCGGAGGTGCTGGATTCATTGGCTCCCATCTAGTCGATGCCTTGGTTTCAGGAGGTAAGACAGTCAGGGTGTTTGATAACTTCTCAAGCGGAAGGGAGGAGTTCCTTTCTCACCACGAGGGGAGTGGCAAGGTCGAGGTTTTCAGGGGCGACCTTCTAGATTCGGATGCAATAAGGGAGGCGATGGATGGAATTTCCACCGTGCACCACATGGCGGCGAATCCTGACATAAGATTGGGTACTGAGGTAACAGATACCGATCTCAAGCAAGGGACAGTGGCTACATACAATGTTCTTGAGGCAATGCGTCAAACGGGGGTTAGCAGGATCTCCTTCTCTTCTTCCTCAGCGATATACGGCGAGGCGGATCAGATGCCAACACCTGAGACATACGGTCCAGTGATGCCCATTTCCCTCTATGGGGCCTCCAAGCTAGCTTCAGAATCACTGATTACGGCCTGGTCGGGAACTTTCGGAGCAAAGGCGTGGGTCCATAGGTTCGCGAACATAGTTGGTCCGAGGGGCACTCACGGGGTTATTTTCGACTTCATTCACAAACTGAAAAGAGATCCTTCTAGGCTTGAAGTACTCGGAAATGGAAGGCAGGAGAAGTCATACATGTCTGCCGAGGACTGTGTGAGGGCAATGTGCCACATCATCGACAGTGGCTCGGAAAATGTAAGCCTGTACAATCTAGGGACAGGGGACACCTGCTCTGTTAGAAGGATTGCAGAGATAGTAGTGGAAGAAAGCGGTCTCGATGGAGTTTCAATTGAATACACTGGAGGAGACAGAGGCTGGGCCGGCGATGTTCCGAAAACATCACTTGATGTCAAGCGGCTAATGGATTCTGGATTCACTCCCGAAATGCATTCAGAGGACGCGATTAGGCACACAGCTAGGGCGCTTATCTCCGAGATCGGGCTTTGAATGGAAGTATGGACAGGAACGCCATCACTGCCAACGGCAATGACAAACTAATCAACGAGTACCCGGATTCTTCACCGATATCTAGCTTCAGGGCCCCTAGGGTAGAGTGGTCATCCAAACCACCTATTGTCTCATGTACCACAACTATGCTCAATTCACTAGGCTCCATATCCGAGGGAATCGATACGACAATTGAGGATGTGATCTCGTTTGACGAGAAAGAAAGATTGCCTTCACTCAGCAAGGAGAAGTCCCCTCCGTAGGACCATTTGTTATCTTCGTTACTTATCGAAACCTCGTGATAGGCCCTTACTACGTCGTGGTGACGGTAAACCCCATTGATCGCTTCGGCCTCATCTATTACAACAGAGTCTTCAATGATGAAAATTGAAATTTGTGTTTGTTCTAATGATGACCATTCCGATAGTGATGTATCGATGTGTAGATTTCCGGAATCGAAAGAGGCCTCTATCCCGATACGGGTATCATCTGATCTCGATCCTTCTGCGGATAGGAGTTGTCGATGCATGGTTGAACGATCGGGGGCACCGCCGGACAGGATTTCACCGTCGAACCAGAAAGATGGCGCAGTGGGGGAGTTGTTGGTGTACCTCGAAACTCTGTGTTCGGTTATTGGAGATCCCAATGGGTCATCAAAGTCGTCGTGTAATGCCACCCTAGCCACCCTATTCCCATTTGACTGGGTGAATTCAGGCATCCAGGGGTCGACTTCCGCGCATACTTCGCACCAAACGGCTGTATATTGCTCTGCAAGAACGGTATAGCCCCCATGGGATGACCAAGTATTCTCAGTCGCCTGGGCCTCGATAGGATTCGTCAGGGATAGTGAAATCACGGCGACTAGCAGTAGGTCTCGCATCCGCGCCATTGAGTAGCCCGGAGCGCTCCCCTTTCATAACCCAGCGTCTTAGCGCGTATCCATGAGCAAGCGCTGGTATCAGGAAAATAGGCGGGACCCATGGCGTCGCCAAGCTCGCTCGAAGGGGTACCGCGCGAGATCCGCGTACAAGCTCAAGCATATCCAAGAGAGGTTCTCGATAATAAGAAAGGGAGACGTAGTATTGGATATCGGTTGTCACCCGGGCGGTTGGACTCAGGTCGCTAGTGAGGAAGTCGGCGGTGATGGAATAGTGATTGGCGTTGACCTGCTAGCAACTGCTCCTGTCGATGGGGCTACTGTGATTATTGGGGACATCACAGATTATGCTACCATCCAGCAGGTCAGAGAGGCATTGGACGGCCGGGGGATTAACACTGTGATTAGTGATATTTCACCTAGCCTCACAGGTAGGTACGATACCGACCAGGCGATTTCTCTAGAGCTGTCAACCACTGTACTCGACGTAGCAATGGATGTCCTACAGCCAGGAGGGACTTTCATCACGAAGGCATTTCAGGGAGTTGGCATAGAAGGACTGGTTGAAGCGGCTCGGGACCGCTTTTCCAATGTCCAGAGGTTCGCCCCCACCGCATCACGTAATTCGTCCTCAGAAACATATCTAATTTGCAGGAATAAACTTCCGAGGGTGAGGAAGAGGGGTTTCGGTCAGACGGCAATGGAACAGGTTTCTAGGCACCTAGAGGGTTTGGGCGTTCTTACTGAGAAACAGGAGGGGGTTGACGAGGAGAGGGCCGTCGGGCTAAGGAGAATCTCGAGGAAGGAAGAGGAGTGAGATTACTCGGAGTTCCTGTCATAGGGTATGATATTCTGCCACTCCGAAGCATCCGATCTTGAAACTACGGCATGAACCCATTCAGTTTCAGAGCAATTGAATACCTCATGCGGAAGGCCCGGTTCAATGTAGAACATGTCACCTTCGCTATGTACTACTGAATTTCTACATCCTGGGCCATATTCGTGCCTAACGCTCCCTTTCAGGAGATAAATCATAACATCAAAATCGACGTGGATATGGGCCTTTGCTATTCCTCCCGGAGGTATGTACGCCCGATTCATAGACAATCCGGTTGAGGGGGTATTTTTTCCAGATAGCCCTGCGCCGTACTCTATGTTATTCCATCCCCTGACCTTCTCGATCTGCCTGAGGCTCCATATGCCTCCCTCGTCGGTAATGTATGAGTCCAAATCTGCTTGCTCGCCATTCAATGGCAACTCCTCTTCTGACATATACCCTCGAATGCCAGAAGGGGCATTCGCGTTTGAACTGATGGGAGGCGTCGTCATAGTCCTCGGTCAACGCTAAAAAGGGGAGGTGGCTCGCCGCCCCATCGGTGAACTGAGATGTCAGCTAGAGCTACCACATGTGCCGCGTCTGGAATGCCTCTTGTGGATGCCAGAAGTACATCATTCCCGTGCCCGGATTGTGGCTACTCAATCGGTAGGAGCAGGCAGTGTCGCCTTCAAGGCGTGGCATATGTATGCGCTGAATGCGGATTTCAGGGACCTTGAGAGGGATTGAAAATGGGGCATGTTGTTGTGAAGTATAAGGTAACCCTGGACCAACCGGACGAAGGAAGTCCTGACTATGAGGGAATCTCTGCTGCGATTAATGAGCTTCCTGAAGTGCAGATGTCAGAGATCAAGCCACTCGCTTTTGGAATGATGTTTATTGAGATTCAAGCCGTTCTGGAGGACGGAGAGGGTACCGTTGACATGTTCGAGGACAAGGTACGTGGTACTGATGACCTCATTGGTCAGATAGAAACCTTAGAGATGGGCAGACTGTGATCAGTAGTGATCCAGTGGGGACCTCATGAACTCCCTCATCAGGACCGTTGCATAAGTCCCGGGTGGCAATGTGAAGGAGAGTCTTAGCGAAGCCCCCAATGGATTCCACCTTTCGCCGGCCGAGGGTTGCTCCTCCCATCGCTTGGAAACTTCGGCTGAAGGGGGAATCTCGGTCGCCTCTTCAACGGAAAAATCGGAGAAGGGTACGCACAATGGTCTTCTGGTTCCTGAGGATGACAGTCTTGGTATCCTCTTTACGTTCCAATCGGTAAATTCCAATTCTGTGTCAATTAGGGCCTGCCTCTCGACCAATCCTGGCTCCTCCTCTGCAAGATTTGGAGTGTTGCCAGGGAGTGGGCCGGTGAGGGAAAGTCGGCCTAGGCTGCAGTTCCTCCTGCACCTGTCCAGATTTGTATCACTGACATATGCCATCTTTGAAACGTCGATTCTCCCATTTGTCTTCAGAGGGGCAACAATGTCTCCCACCATGGGCTCAATTAGGCTCAAACCAGAGGAAAGTCGGCGAGACAAGGCGTGATTGAATGCTAAAGACTGCAAAGAGTGTATTGTGAGTAGTTGCAATGAATGAGGGAGGGACTTGAATGCGCCAAGCCAGTCTGAGTCATCTTCGGACAACTTGTTTAGTATGTCTCTTTCATACCCAAGATGCTTTGGGATTATTTCCAGGCAGTTCTTCGAATCCCTTGTTTCTCTCCACATTTTTCTAAACGACGCAGTTTCTTCGCCGGATCTATTTCCTGCCATCCCCAAGTAAAGGTCCACAGCTCTTTCGTAATCGTCCTCCACAACTGCCCTGCCAACCATTGGAGTTACTGGCCTATTGGATCCAAAACGTTGGGGGCCTATCCAGTTGGGGAAAACGTCGGCACCCAGATTATCTCCAAGTCCCTTACGGATCCTCTGGACTCTCATTAGCGCCTCCTTTCCATCCATCGGAGAGCCATCGGGGTGACAACATCCACGTACAGTAATGGTGAATCTATTGCCATCGTGATCACTCATTCCGACCTTTTGATGAGTGCGTCCCAAGATTTCTATCTCACAATCTGGAATGGAGACTTCGGATACTCTCTTCTGAGGGGCATCGATGACTAAAATCTGCGTGGTGACGGCCCTCTTATCCTTGAGTCCTGAAGCAAATATTCTATTCCGGCTAATGCTGCATGACTTGGCCAGTCTATTCAGTAGCCTGTTAGTTTCCCAATTATGGAGAGTTACTCTTGCAACCGTGAATCTGCCCTTCGGGTCAAGGGCGGGGACCCTAGAAACCTCCTCAACCCTGAAATCCTCCACTCTGACTTTGAGGAGGCCTCCGACGCCGTCGTCTTCAATAGACCAGCCGACTAAGCCCAATGACTTCTCAATCTCTAGGTTATCCAAACTCTCACCGCCCACGGGCGTCAGAGCTTTAGCCCGGAGAACTCCTTGGAAATACCGGAGCAGAGGTCTCTGAAAACCTTCTCAGCACTCTTTCCCTTAACTGCCCGGACATACAGCTCCGGCTCATCCAAATCGGGGTGCTTCTGGAAGAAGTTTGCATATTCGACACTGGAATTGTCATTCAGTCTGGAGCGGAAAAGTTGCAGGGTAGTATGACTCTCCCCGCTAATCCTAACTCGGAGTTCTGGGCCTTCATTCATTAGAACCTTGATGGACATGTCGACCGGGCGACCGGCCGCCCCCTTTTGAGGGCTTTCATACAGTTGTGGGCCCTATGGGGCCCAAAGTGAGCCTAAGTTAAACACTGTATTGTTTGGCGGTATGGCATGGAGGGGGCGGGACGCGATTCGGGACTTGCCGAGATGTTTGAGAAAATGGCCCTACCCGCATTGGTAATCAGTATCCTGCTAACTGGATTTATGGTCAGCGTGGTGACTCCCCTCCCCAGTTTCACAACTGATCTAGACTCATTCTCGCCTCAAACGCCCTCCGACGTAGCCCAGGAAAGGGTCGACTCGCTAATTCCGCCCACGGGACACAGAATATACGTTCATGTTAGCCCGAGTGAAGACGGAGGCAATATTCTGGAAGTTAACTTACTACATGCATTGCTAAATGACATGGAAATGATTGATTCTTTAACGGCCGAGGAAGGGGGGATTCACGCTCATGTAAATGCTGCCGATGTTGTGAATAGGGCCATAATAGAGAGAGATCTAGAAAGTGGTGGAATTGCGAGTTTCAACGACTGGTCGGCTATCTTGAACAGCCTAGTATCGGACAACGAGACATGCATAGATGCAGTCGGAGATGACAGAGCGATTTCCGCGGCTTCGTTCGCCTCATCTGCAATGTTGCATGAAGACTTCCAATATGAGCACGTGTGCGAGTGGCTCGAGGAGGGTACCGGGGACCCCACGCCAAGGGCGTCCAGCACCCTCTGGGTGATTGAATTAGATGGCGAAATAGACAGAGAAATCAGAGAGGAGCTGGCACAAAACATCAGGAGTTCGTTACGTGATGGAGGCTCGGATGGCCTGAATTACGGAGTTATTTCTGATGACTTGATCAGTAGCGACATTAACGATACGACTCTAGATGAGATGGTTTGGCTTTTCCTGATTTCAATTGCAGTGGTGGTTGCCGTCTTGGCCCTAGCATTCAGATCATTCATGATGGTGGCTGCACCACTACTGAGTCTAACTGCAGCCCTGATCTGGACTTATGGGACGATCACATTAATGGGGATGCGTTTCTCAATACTCGAGGTTGCCGTTGCACCTGTTGTTTTGGGTCTCGGGATAGACTACTCGATCCATCTGCAAAGAGGTTATGAAAAGGCCAGGAAGGTAAAGAAGACAGCTGCAGAGGCTTGGGTGGAATCTTTTTCATCGCTGAGGATGGCATTGACTCTCGCCGTCATTACGACAGTATTCGCCTTCCTTTCAAACTCACTTTCACCACTTCCTCCACTCAGGACGTTTGGAATTACTCTAGCGCTTGGGGTTGTATCTGCATTCATCGCCAGTACAGTGACCGTGGGCGCCACTCATATTGTTGCGGAGAGGGGCGTCGGCAACAATACGGGAGGGGGGCTCCAGCTTGAGAAGACTGCTTCCAGCGTTACAGAATTCCAAAGAAAGAACGCTGTATGGGTAATGCTGGCTGTAGCTGCCCTGACCACAGGCTCAGTGGTAGTGGCAGTAATGGAGTTGGACACTAGTTTCGAATTGACTGACTTCCTATCTGAAGATGAGATGGAGGTGATGCAGGTGAGACAGGACATTTACGATTCCTATGAAGCAGCGGCTTGGAAGTCTGTTGACATCATAATTGAGCCTAGCGAAGGAGCTTCTTCCCTGACAAATGAAAGAGACATTTTGAGAGGGCTAGATTTCTTAGACACGCGGATTTCTGGAATACCGGAAGTGGTCAATCCCAGTAGTACTACTTCTGACAGGCCTTCGTACGACGGCCTATATCCGATTCTCAGAGATGCGGTTGAGAATGACCAATCCTTCGGAGAAACTTACCATCTGGGAATTTTTGAGGGGGAGTTAGACATCACAGATGGCTTCGAAGAAGGAGATATCTCAGCGGCCATAGGGTCCCTCTTGGCCAATGACTCGACGGGGGACCCACTCCGTGGAGAGAGCTGGTCCGAGAGAGTCTCCGGCCATGTGGCGCTCACTAAGGACGGCAGTGGACTACTATACCTGAAAATGAGCATAGACGTAGTGGCGAGAAACAGCGAGGACTCCGCAAGGGTCTCGGAGATTTTCAAACATCAAGCCAGCCTCATTGAAGATGGGGATGGGTTGATTGACTGTAGAGCATATGCGACAGGGGACGTTGTGATGATAGATGGAATTCTTGCAGGCTTAGTGGTCTCTCAAATTGAGTCGACTGGAATTAGCTTGCTTGTTTCAATATTGGTGCTTTTCTTGCTAACTAGGAGGCTTGGGCAATCACTTGTCGTAATTTTACCAGTTGGCCTAGCAGGGGCATGGGTGGTTGGATCTATGGCCACGCTAGGACTAAACTGGAACGTTCTGACTATCATGATTACAGCTCTGACTATTGGACTGGGAATTGACTACTCAATACATGTTTGGAGAAGTTTCGAGACCAATAGGGAGAAGGGGATGGGAGTCTGGAAGGCAATGAGAGACATGTACGCAACTACGGGTACGGCCCTGCTGATGTCTGCCGGCACCACGATTTGTGGATTCCTGGTGCTGATGCTATCTCCGATTCCGGTAATCAGGGACTTCGGAGTCGTGAGTTCGATCTCTGTGGCTTTCTCTTTCATCTTGGCCCTGATCGTACTCCCTGTGCTACTTGCAGCAGAAGTCAGAACGGCCAATGGCGACTAATTTTCCCCTATTATATCGTCAATTACAGACATTTCTAGGCCTTGGTCTCTAGCGACCAATGCTAATGACATCCAGAGAGTAACGTGCCCCAATGCTCTCCTCTTTCGTTGGGCCCTTCTGACAACCTCTTTACTATCGAGTCCTGATTTTTCACCTATAATTGATATTAGGGATGGGATCGACCCCTCTGCCCAGTCAGCAGGATATTCGGCTGATTTTACAGTATTTTTTACTACTATTACCGACGTTGGAGTTGCTTCATCGGGTTTTTGCTCGGAGATTTTAGAAGGGGGTTCTGGGGGATTCAGGAGTTTACGCAATATCGGCCTCCAGCCAAGGGGCGGAATGGATGTTTCAATATCCCTGATGGGGGACACTCCTTGTTCGGACAGCAATAGCCATCCTGATTCAATCATTTTTTCGAGAACCTCGGTTGACTCGGAAGGGGAGAACCACTGAAATTCCAGAGACCAGAGTCTCACGACCTCGTCTCTGGAGAGGTATGGTCTTGTGGAACCAGAGAAACTGAAGTTGATGAAACGACGAACCTCATCGCCCGAGTCTTCGCCAATCACGACACTATACACGCTAGGGGGTTGAAAATATGTTCCTAGCAATCTGAACGATTAGTCAGTCAGTTGAATAATGTCGGCACTATGCGCGGGGCGAGCACGTGGCCCGAGATTACATTGCAAGAGACCCGAGGACTGGTCGCCCCCTTACCAGAGGAAGATCAAAGGCCGAGGCCGATATCAGGCTATTACTCCCTCCCGATGGAGTTTGGAGAGTGGTTCCCGAGTCTGAAATAATAGATCTTGCTAATGGGGCAAAAGGCACGATAGAGTTACCGAGGACCGTAGGAGGAGGATTCGCGAGAAGGAAGGATGGCATCCTGGCCCTGCACCGTGTTTCGGAAAGCCAAACAGAGGGTGCTCATTCGGTGCTGTTGGAGTGCCTGGATGACGATGATCCTGAAATCAGAGCCATTGGGTTAAGTTCGCTCCCCTCATTCTCGTTGAGGAAACATGAGGGGCTCCTGCAATGCCTCTCAGATAGGCTAATGGATGGCGATTTAGGTGTCCGAGAAGAGGCGATGACAGCGCTGAAGAAGATGGCCCCAATCTTCCCGTCTGGATGTGAGACAATACTCCGCAGAGAATTGAGGGACATTAGGAAGGTGCACAGAGACAATGCGTTCGATGCCCTGAAGATGGCATCGGAGAGCTGGACTGAAACGGGTTGCATCCACATTGATGAACTGATCAGGGAAGAGGACGAGGACTTGAGGCGAAGGGCATCGAAGATACTCAGAGTCCTTGCACCGAGGTCTAGTGCAGAAGTTTGGGATTTGATCGGCTGGTGCCTAGAGGATCAAGACAAAGAGGTCAGAAGAAATGCTGCAAGAACGCTGAACTCTCTGGCGGGTTCTGAGCCCAGGATAGCTGCTATCCTCGTCGAGGTTGCAATGTCGGACGATGACTCGGGGGTGAGAAAATCTGCCATTGGTGCCCTTAAGAGGCTGGATATGCAAAGTCCTAGAGTCACTAAGATGATCATAGATGGGGCTCGGGACAGGGACTACAACCTGCGTAAGGCGTGTATCGACCTTCTGACCATCGTCCTCAGTGGGGATGAGCTCAGAGAGACAGCTGCAGAGTTGCTCAAACAGGAAACACGCCCTGACCTTAGAAAGAGGCTTAGTTCATTGTCCATCGACATAGAGATGGAGGGCTCTGAGGATGAAAAGAATCGTTTCTTGGCAGTACTTGAAAACCCGACGATGTCCGAAGAGGACTCCCCTGACGTGGTTGAGAAGCCGGAACAACCCATGGGTGAACATCATAAACAGGAGTTAGGTCGCCCGGAAAGCGAGGGAAGTCCATGAGCGAAGTCGTTGACGAGAAAGCTGAGCGATTTGAGCTACTTTGGGACGGAATGGCCTCTGGAAAATACAACCGAACCAAGGCCCTGAAATTTCGACAATACATGAGGCAGCATGTACTTCAGAAATTCCACAAGAGGAAGCCCACCCAATTCGCGTCCGTACAAGATAACCACTACAATCACAACTTCTCTAGTAAGGATCAGTTTCTGACAAAAGAGAACTGCAAGAAGTACTGGATGGGTGAGCTTCAGGCGGAAATCAAGGAGTCGGAGAACTTCTGATCCTGAGGAATTCATATGAGCGCTGGACCCACCGGGTTTGACAGATGGGACTTAGAGAGTCACATCTCTAAGGCGATTTCAGAGCGTGGTTGGGAAGAGCCGACGGAAATTCAAATCGAGGCGATTCCACACGGTAGGAAGGGCCGAGATGTAGTGGGGCAAGCAAGAACTGGTTCTGGCAAGACAGCTGCGTTTGGCATTCCTGCCATAGAGAGATGCAGTGTGCTCGGGAAAATTCAGGCAATTATTCTATGTCCGACTAGAGAATTGGCAGTACAAGTCTCAGAAGAAATGAGCATCCTCCAAGGTGAAAAGGGACTCAAAATTGAGACGGTATATGGAGGAACTGACATTGACAAGCAGGCGAAGAGGCTCGATGATGGGGCGGATATTGTTGTAGGTACGCCCGGAAGGGTCATCGATATGGCAAAGCGCGGTCATCTGAAAATGGAGAGTATCTCACTCTTCTGCTTGGATGAGGCTGATAGGATGCTCGATATGGGTTTCTTCCCTGACGTCCTCTGGATCTTCGAGAGGACTGTGAATAGGGAACAGACACTACTTTTCAGCGCTACATTCCCTCAAGAAGTTCTAGATGCAGCGGAGGAATTTCTAAACAATCCAGTCCACGTAATGAGTGAAGACCTGGAAGTCGAGGTACCGGAGATTGACCAGTACGCGGTAAAGGTCGGACGGGCGAACAAGCTTTGGGCACTTGGGAGAATCATTGGTGATGCTGGGAGCGATTCTCAGATTCTGATTTTCACTAACACGAAGAGAATGGTGGAACTGATAGTTGAGAGGCTTGGAAAATTCAGATTCAGGGCTGTTGGATTGCATGGAGATATGCCCCAGAACAAAAGAGAGAGGGTCCTTGACTCATTCAGGGATGGTTCTGAGACAATCGTTGTAGCTACGGATGTAGCAGCACGAGGGCTTGACGTCGATGGCATTACCCACGTCGTCAATTACGATCTACCTGATGATTCTGAAGTCTATGTCCACAGGATCGGAAGGACCGGGAGAATGGGTAGGAAGGGTGAGGCTTGGAGCTTCTCAACTAGCTCTGAAGTAAGCATGATCGACAAGATTTGCTCTACTTGGGGGCTTGAGATTCCCTTCACCGACCCCCCGGCATTACCCGAGGGGAGAGACAGGGATTTCATACCAAGGAGAGATGACTGGGACGAAGTATCTGATTACTTCGGGATGGTTCGCGTGAGCATGAAGGTAAAGAAATCAGAAACCACGAAGAGAGAGCTGGTGGATTGGATAGTTACAGAATCGAGAATTCCCGAGATAGCGATAGGCGAGGTTACTTCAAACGATGAAAGCACCATAGTGGAAGTACATGTCGAGAAGGTGGCATATGTTATTGACGTGATCAAGGGTAGGAAATTCCAAGGAATTTCACTGGAGCCAGCGATTGTAAATTCCTGAGGTTGTTTCAGCTAAGGTGAGGGCATGAGGGAGGATCTAGGGGATTCCAGGACACTGGATCTGCTAGGATTCTTCTGCCCTATACCGATACATGAGACTAGAGCGGCCCTATCTTCTATGAAAGACGGGGGAGTGCTCGAAGTAATCTGCGATGATCCAGAAACGCTCCGTGACATCCCCTCACTATGCAGGAGGATGGGAGTAGAGCTTCTCGAAGTCACAGAGAATTCGGGAGAGTATGTTTTCTTTATCAGCAGCACTTCCGGCAATCATATTGAGGGGGGATCCGGAGATGAATAGCGATAAAGTAAGGATTCATGAGGCTGACGAAATTGCCGCTGATGCTAGGCTCCCAACCGAAAGGGGCGAGTTCAGGATTAGAGTATTCAACGATAGTGAGACAGGCATGGAGCATGTGGCATTGACTCTTGGAGAGATGGTAGGCCCTGACCCTGTGCTGCTCAGAGTGCATTCAGAATGCCTCACAGGGGATGCATTTGGAAGTCTCAGATGCGATTGTGGCCCTCAACTTGATGCTGCAATGTCCCTGATACAGGAAGTTGGCTGGGGCTGCATACTTTACTTGAGGCAGGAAGGCAGAGGAATAGGCCTTCATGCGAAAATTCAGGCATATAATCTACAAGACCAGGGCGCGGATACCGTGGAAGCGAACTTGCTTCTCGGCCATCCTGCTGATGCTAGAGACTATCGAGTAGCCTCTGAAATTCTCGGACTCATTGGAATCGACAGCGTTTGCCTTCTAACCAATAATCCGGACAAGATAGGCCAATTAGTCTCATACGGAATCAATGTTGAGCAGCGGATGCCCCTGGTAGCAGGAGTTGGGGATGAAAATCGTGAATATCTGGCAATAAAGGTGGATAAGATGGGGCACGACATCGCTTCCGAGGACCTGAACGGGCCAACCTGAAAATGAAATGGGGCCGTGACCGGGACTTGAACCCGGGCCGGCAGGACCACAACCCACCGTGCTAACCGCTACACTATCACAGCCGTCTGTGGTTTCAACGGACAAAGTCCCGTATATCAACAGTTTTGCATCCATGGCTTCTGTCAGGTAACCAACGGGTTGAAGCGCGGCTTACTCCCGTAAAGGAATGATGGGCCGCGAAACGGGTGTCTTGGGGCTAGCCCTGACATCTGTGATACTATTGCAGTCAATACTTGTTGTTTCGGCTGATACTGTAATTAATGCTGAGGGAATTGAGATATTTTCTCCAGGCTCGTTTGAGGAAGAAGATGACTGGAGCATTAGTGCAACTTCTGGCTTCTCCGGGAATCCCGCATTATACACAGCGGGGATGGTGGCAGATGGGGAGTTGTCATTCACACACGACAGACCCGATAATTTTGAGGTAGAAACTTCTTGGGCCCAGTCAAGCATTACTGATTCAAATTACAGTACTGGATCCCCGGATTCATTCTATACTTGGTCAAGGGGCCCGAACATTACAGTCGGGGGATTCGATTTCTCTGCTTTTCATAGCAGGGCGATCGCGAATGTCTCGCTAGTCCTGCACTTCGAAATTCCGGATAATTTGAATTCCGACTCAGTCAGGATAATCCTTCATGGCGTCGGTAGTGACAGGCTAGTAACGACGTATACGCGAACTCTCTCGGGTGTCTTCAAGATGAATAATCCACTTATCGTTCCAGTAGACAATTTGGCCGATTGGAATTGGAACTACATAGAAGGGGCGTCCGTGACATTCGATTACGTCTCTCAGGGAGGAGGGAGTGATGATTCAGAGGTCCGAGTGGATGCAGTTGGAATTAGGGCCAAGTATTACCAACCATGGTACTCATTTGAAAACTCAATCGCGATTAGCACCCTATTGGGAGATAATTCCCCGATTATAGACGTTAGCCCATATGAAGGAACAACGGAAAATCTGAACATAGAGTCCTGCGGACTCTCGCCCTCGGATGACACATTGGGAGAGTGGGAATTTGATATCGATGTGCCTCCCTTGCAACAGTTAGGGCGAATCCACACATACGGTTCTGGGAATCATACAATCTGGGCTCTAGCTGGTGATACTGGAGGTGAATATTACCAAATTCAATCTGGTGATTTACTACAAAATTCGGAATCCATGCATCACATAAAAATCCGAATTCAGGATGGTTGCATATCGGGAGCCAGGGTGGACATCAATGATCCTCACTTGGTCGTTAGCGGTTCTGTTGCTGGAGAAGTCGGCGGACTTTCCCTCACAGGGAGCTCAATCAGGTTCGCGATAGGAGATTACTTGGTCGAGAGTCTTCCTATCGAACTTGGGAGCTTCACTGTGGAGGTTCCAGTGGGGCACGCCCTTCCATCCCCTACGGAGTCAGCTAATGTCGGGGTTGCAACGAGGTTCCAATGGTCCTCTGATGGCACAAATGAGACCACTGTGGTCCATGTGGAGTCGATGGGTATTTCTGGCGGATATTTAGTTGAGTGGGACCTAGACCCATCATGCATACCATTTGATAATCTAGAAATGGAAGAAGATGGGGGTGGAATAATTATTCCACTAAGCTCGAGATGCTATGATGACATTACTGAACCCCAGGGCCTGACGGTGAACACATGGGGTAGCGACGAGAGCGTCATTTTGCCCTCATCTTCTGGGAGTGACTTGGTACTTCAGCCAGTCAGTGATGCCCATGGCGATTCCGAGATCTATGTGGAGGTACTCGACGAACGAGGGAATCGGTGGTCTGACTCCTTCACGGTTAGTATCTCCGAAGTACCGGATGAACCAACCTTGGAAGGATTGCCACTTAGTGTGTACATAGAGCTTGGTGAAACTTTGGCGATTGAAATCGATGTTAACGATCCGGATACCGAAATCCCTTCGATAATGACTAGTAAATCTTGGGCGACGATTGATTCAAACGGGAACCTACAACTGGCACCAGTGGCAGTCGGAACGCACGTTGTAGAAATAACTGTTAGTGATGGCGTTAATCAGATATCTCAACAATTAGAGGTCATAGTGACGGCGAAACCGGACCTTGTTGTTGAGACTATCAGTATTACGAGCTCAACAACCTCAGGGAATACCTTCAGAGACGGAGAAGTTGCTAGAATCTCCATTTTTGTCAGAAACCAAGGAATGGGCGAGGCTGTTGGTGTGGACATAAGGTGCCTAGTTGACGGTGTTTTTGTCGGAACCGTAGTGATTGACTTGATTGAGTCTGGAGGACTTGGTGAAACGAGTTGTGATACTGCATTATCTGGCCCGGGCACCCAATTAATCAGAATAATAGCTGATGGCACCAACTCGATCCAAGAGACCAATGAGGAAAATAATGAAAAATCTGTAGAGATTGATGTTTCTGGAAGGGCAGCTGATTACAGCGAGGGAGGGGGTGTCGACAGAGGTCCGGCGATTATCGTTGGATCTGTTGGACTGATTGCAATAGCCCTTACTGCCCTCAGACTCGGACCGGGGAAAGTCAAGAAGCCATATGACAAGAGGGTCAAATAGCGGCTATTTCTTTCGTAATTAGTTCATATCTGGCCGATAATCAACTATTTTCAGGGAATAGTTATACCACAACTGGACTCGAATTTGTATGCCGCGATGGCTACAATGGGGTCTATCCATGATGAAACTGAAGATTAGGCTTGAAACCGAAGAGTGGGTTTACGAAGAGCATGAAATTGCTTGATTTAGTCCTTAGACCATGTCTGTGGGTAAGTCCCCGGAGCCATCAAGACGGATTTTGGAATGGCTACCTCTCCTGACGACATCCCGGGTAAATCATCGGTATCGACCTTCAACTCAGCTATTGCTATGGCCTCGCCCTTCAAGCTCTGGATAAGAACGGGAGATCCTCCCTTGACCCCCTGTGAGAACTTCGCTATTCCAGGCCTAGCCAATGATGCCCCATGGGAAACTGCTGCTGCTGCGCCGTCCTTAACCACAATTATTGGAAGCGACACTAGGGCCCTTTCTATGGGGGAGATCAGTTTTCTTATCGCTTTGTCATCACCATGTTCCCTCCAGACATGCACGGCATCAGTTAGTTGCTGCATAGTGCAAGCCATTGATGAGTCGAAGGTGCCACTCTTTGTCCTATGCAACTCTATCAATTCGCAAGGTGAACCCATCAGCAGTCCGATATCTCTGGCTAAAGTCCTGATATAACTGCCAGCCTCGCATGAAATTTCAATTACGAAAATTCTCGATTCTGAGTCGGAGTCTAGGCATTTTATTGAGCTGAATTCCCTACTCCTAACCCTGACCTTTACCGCAGACTCCCTGGGGGGCACATTGTAGGCCTTCCCAACTAGTGAAGAAATTACTCGGTTCAAATCTTCGACATCAACGTTCTCTGAGAACCTGAAGACACCGACATATGTTTTATCCCCTGAAAGAATGATATCGGTCAGTCTTGTCGCTTTTCCGCATAACAGAGTAAGTAGCCCTGTGGCGAATGGATCAAGGGTTCCCCCATGCCCTAGCTTCTTTATTCCAAGAAGCCCCCTTGTCCATGCTGCTAATTGGTGACTCGTTGGGCCACGGGGCTTGTTGACTAGGATAATTCCAGACTCCAGTAAATCTCCTAAATCTCTGGAATATGGGTCTGTCCCGCTCCTCGAGTCAGTGACTGCCCCCTCGTCTAGGACAAATAGATCTGAAGGTGCCATCTCACGCACCTATCCTTGAGTTTACTAGGTTGAATACCTGATCTGCATCTATCGAGTCGGCTTCCACTATCATGTTGTAAGGCGTCATATCATCTAGGTCTATTCCATAGAGAGTCCTGTACCTCAGCATATCATCTTGGTTCCTCTGTCTTGATGCAGAAAGAGCCGTGTCGTAGTCTAACCCCTCTCTTTCCATTATCCTCCTAGCCCTTTCTTCGACGGAGACGCTGATCCAAACCCTTAGGCAATCAATTTCCAGGGAATGTGCCCACCAACCGACTAGTCTACTTTCCAGTATTTCAGGGCCACTTTCCGACAGTAGTAGATCTTTGAGCATTGTATCCAATGAGCGGTCGACGTCCAGATCTTCCTTGCATAGCCTGCTGAAGTCTTCAACGGAGAGTTCCCTTCTTGATGCCTCTGATCTGAAGACGTCCCCCCCGTTTACTGATTTCCAACCTCTTTCTTGGGCAATTCTTTCCACTAACGTAGATGTACCGCTACCAGGCTTACCGCTAACGGTCAACTTGGTCAAGTCCTCATCTCCATTCGTGTCGACAGACTTCGCACCTTAGCTTGCCCATTGATGTCCTAGATATCATCTCGGAACCACATGACGGGCATGTAGATCCCGTCTTGGGGGGTGCGACTTGCAGATTGCCGCCTTTCTTCCTATCGGATTTGGAGGTTGGCTGGTTACCTGTCTTCCTAGGTCCATCCCTCCTCCTCTGGGATCTCCTGGTCCTTGAGTCGGGGCGTGTCTTCTGCTTGACCTCCTCAAGTAGGTGCAAGAGGGGTTCCGGAATCGGCTCAGCTGCTATCACAAGGGGGTGTACGCGATATCGGTAGATCTTGATGTGCCTGTCAATAATCCTTCCAAGTGGCGCGCTCATGGTAATGTAAGAGGCGATCCATGCTGGGAAAATCCACATTACCCTATCATTGAAGCTCCATGTGGGGGACCATGGGAGGCTGACATATCCAACTCTGAATTCTTCTACTGAAATGGCCATCCAACTGAATATTGCGATGATGAAAACAATGGTGAACATCATTGGCCTCATCATCTGAGCCTGCTGAGCCATTGACTCTGGCATTAGTTCCATTTGCAACTCCTGCATTTTACTAACTCTTGCTGTATCCCTCTCCCTCTGTGCTTCTCTCATCTGGGAGCTGATTTGTTTGGACCTATGAGCGTGGTGAGCTTGTTTTAGGGGGTCAGTAAATAGTGACCTGATTATCGTGTTCACAACCATAATGCTTGAACCGACCACAAAAACAGTGGGAACGAAATATTCAGAGTGGAATGGGAGAATTGGCTCGATCACTGAACCAGCGCTGTTGGAGAGGGCGATTCTGATGCTATCGAACAACATCAAGGGAATCATTATTGCAAACATAACTAGCATTGGGCCCATCATGGAAGACATGGCTTGTGCCTGTGCATCACCCGGCTTAGGACCCTGCGCCATGTATACCCGCTCTCCATGAATACAATCAACACTTCGGTGAAATTACTCTTGAAAATCATCCGTTACTTGAACGAGTAGCCGCAAACCACGCACAATGATGCGCCGATTTCATTTTCTGTCCCACAAATTGGGCATCCAGAGTTTTGAGGCTCGGGCTCTGGCTCTGGCTCTGGCTCTGGCTCTGGCTCGGGCTCGGGCTCAGGTTCTGATACAACCATTGACGTTGAAGTCATCAATCGATCATGCCCATTGTCCCCAAACAAGCGTATATCGTATTCACCTGCAGCAAGCCCATCGAATG
>PBGL02000005.1 GCA_002718995.2 Methanobacteriota archaeon | reverse complement strand
GTCCAAGGTGGCCTTGAAGGCCCTCTGGATGAAGTAGACGCCGAGCCTGTTGCCGATGAATCCGGGTCTGTCATTGCACATGGTGACCCTCTTGCCCAGGTTCAAATCTGCGAATGTGCAGAATCTCTCTACGACTGCCTCGTCGACCTCGGGAGCTGTCACTACCTCCAGGAGAGGCAGGTATCTAGGCGGGTTGAAGAAGTGAGTGATGAGGAACCTGGAGGCGATATTGTTCGGTAGCTCTGAGACCAGTTCGGAGCGTGGCAGTGTGGAAGTGTTGGAGGAGAGTATTGTGCTGGGGCCGATATGCTTGGAGATATTTGAGTAGAGGGCCCTCTTTATGTCGAGGTTCTCGATGATTACCTCGACTACCCAATCGAAGTCCTTCAGTCGCTCTAGATCGTCCTCTATGTTGCCAGCGGTGATTCTCTTGGCATTGCGCTTGTGCATGAGCATCTCTGGGTTTGACTTGTGCATCTTCTGGATCGCCCCCCTAGCAAGCGCGCTCCTATCCTCGGAGTCTTTTGGGACGATGTCGAGTAGGAGGACCTCGCATCCGGCATTAGCGCAGTGAGCAGCGATGCCCGCGCCCATCACACCGCTACCGATGACGGCGACCCTCTCTATTGAACTGGACATCGTAACACCTACATTCTTTCTAGAACAGTGGCGATTCCCTGTCCTCCGCCTACGCACATCGTTGCTAGAGCGTGCTTAGCCCCGTTCTTGCTCATCAGCTGGGCGGCCTTGCCAGTGATTCTTGCTCCACTGGCACCCAGAGGGTGACCTAGTGCTATTGCACCGCCTTCGATATTGACCTTGGAGGTGTCCAGCCCCAGCGCCTCTATCACTGCGAGGGACTGTGCCGCGAATGCCTCGTTGAGCTCGATGACGTCAATGTCGTCGATTGTCAGGCCGGCCCTGTCAAGCGCCTTTCTAGTGGCCTCGACTGGGCCTATTCCCATTATCTCAGGAGCGCAACCGGAGACCGAGGTGCTCAGAATTTTGGCGAGTGGCTTCAATCCGTGCTCAGACGCGAATTCCTCCGAGCAGACTAGGACGAATGCCGCGCCGTCCGTGAGAGGTGATGCGGTTCCGGCTGTGACCGTGCCGCTTGCATCGAAGGCCAGACGGAGTCCGGCTAGTGCCTCGGCATTGGTTTCAGGCCTGATGCATCCATCNGCATCGACCGTTCCTCCAGTGGTATCGATGGGTACGATCTCCCCAGACAGGTTGCCTGACTCTCTGGCAGAGGATGCGCGCGACTGGCTCTCTACTGCGAAGGCCTCCTGGGCCTCCCGGTCAATACCGTACTTCTTTGCAAGATTCTCGGCAGTGATGCCCATGGAGGTGAATGCCTCNGGGTAGCCGGAGCTGAGCTTCGGGTTGGGCATGGGGTTGAAACCGGTCATCGGGATCCTTGTCATCGACTCCACCCCTCCTGCGATGAAGGCATCACCTGCTCCCATGGATACCCTCCCTGCGGCATCGTGGATGGCTTGCATNGACGATCCGCAGAACCGGTTTATTGTGACTCCAGGAACTGTCTCTGGGAGATCTGTGAGGAACGTTATCATCCTAGCGACGTTGAAGCCCTGCTCGGCTTCGGGAAATGCCGTTCCAACTATCAGGTCCTCAATCAGGCCGGGGTCCACGCCAGTCTCCTTGATCAGTCCGTTAACCACGGCTGCTGCTATGTCATCAGGTCTTGTTCTGGCTAGCTCCCCCCTCTTCGCAGGGGTGAATGGAGACCTAGCGTATCCGGCTATCACTGCGGGCATGCTCTCCCATACTCTGGTGCAATAATTAAACCATCAGGTAATTTTTACTACACCGAGTTTATTGTATTAAACCAGTAAGAGCTAACGATACCCCAGTCCAATTGCATCCAACTTCTCGGGAAGATATGTGTCAGTGACGAAATCCAGACCGTACTTGGCAAGGGACTGCTGCTCCGCCTTCTTGCCCATCTCCTGCATGAGCTTGATCTGCTCCTGCCAGTACCCCGACGAGAACCTGGGGTCGCTGAGCTCCGCCTCCAGGGCACCGGTGTCCTGCTTGGTCAGGTCGTCGCTCGGAAGGTCGTAGGCCAGGATGTCGTCAGCCGTGATGCCGAGGTATGTCGCCTCCTTCGTAGCCAGGTACTCCGAGATATGAGCCGTCTTGATCGCACCGTAGGCTATGCTCGCGAATATCCTGAACGACCATGGGTCGCAGTCGGCGAACACCACTATCGGTTTCTTCCACTCGTCGCTGATCCTCCTCATGATCCTCCTGGTCGATCTCGCTGGCTGTCCCTTCAGGTGGACCAAGGCGCATCTGGCCTCCTCGTCGAACCCGTTCTCGATCAATCGGTCGAACATTCCACCGGTCTCTATCGCCATGACGAAGTCTATGTCCTCGTCGACGAGCCTCAACTTCTCACTCTCGACGTTGTAGGGCACACCGTACCCCGAGTCTCCGACGTCGTCCCTGCAGTTTATCCTCATCCAGTCTCCGCGTCTGTTGCGCTCCTCGACGGTGATGTTGCCGATTATCCTGGCACCATCCTCCTCGGGCCTGAGCTTGAAGTCCTCCCTGAGGCACTTGGTGACTATCTCGAGGTCCTCGGCCAAGTTGTTGCTCTCGTTCTGGGTGCCGAACTTGCCGTGGCCCCATGCCTCGGAGATGTAGTACATCTCCCTGAGTGTGGACGATTTGCCGTTGTCTATCATCTCCTCGATGAACTCGGTTATGTGGAGGGTCCGGAGAAGTTGTCTTGCTGAACCCAGACTGGTTGCATCTCTAACGGTCTTCTTCTTTCCGTACTTGAACACCCCTAGCCTGTTGTCGAACGAGATGTTGCTCTTTGACCTGACAGGCAGGGTCATCCGGGGAGGGTCCCCCCTCTGCATCTTGTTGTGCATCTCCGCCGCTACGTCATGAAGGGCTTCTACCACTTGCTCCTTGTTCCTCCTGGGTGCCGCGTCGCTCATTGGTCATCACCTTCCATACCGAATCTCCATTCTCCCGTCGGAGGGGGTGCTTCCTCTAGCAGGACCTCTGCCTGCTCCGCATGGCCGGAGGCATCTGGGACTCGCTCGGGCTTTATCGCCAGGGTCTCTATCATAGCATCGTTCTCCTTCTTGCGGACCTCTTCCATAGCGGCCTCGAGGGCTTCCGTCTTGCGCTGTTCTTCGAGGAGATTCTCGTCCATCTTGGTGGCCCCGATTATCTCCCCGTTCCCTCTGAAGAAGATGTCTGTCTCATTCCATTCACCCTTGCTCAGCCCTGAGATTCCGAATTCGAGCACCATGGACGTTCCTGGATCGAGGGTGTCGAGCCTCCATGCCCAGAGTCCATTCGTCTCCTTCCTCCCTCCTGTGGGGTTGTATGACATGGCGGTGTCTGGGCCCTCTGGCCACTTTGCCAGTATGGTGTAGGCACGTGCCCTCGCCGTGTAGTTGTGTACAGTGATGGAGCACATGGAGAGCTTGTCCTCCTTGTTCCATGACAGTTCCTCCTCGAGGAAGACCGCATTCATGATCTGGGTGATTACGGGTGCCAGGTCCGGCTCCTCCCTGTCTAGAAGCTCTGAGGACTTCCTGGAAATCTCGGGGAGTATGATATTGACGAGCTCGAACTTCTCTTTCGCCTTCTTTCGCTGGGAGCTCTTCTTGAGGTGGTTCTTGAGGCCCCTGCCTACTTCGAGCATCGCCTTGCGTATCTCGTCGAAGACTGTCTCGTCGAATGAGACTGCCTCTTTGGCCTCGCTAGTGAACTGCACGTTGGTCGATGCGAGGTGTATGAGTACCGCGGCCGGTCCCTTCGGTATACCAGTCCCGCCGGGCTGATCTAAGCCATACCTCTTCCAGTCTACCGACTCCAGGGCCTTCGTCAGCAGGCATCCTCCCTGTTGGTACATTAGAGGGACTCTGTTGGCGAACCTCAGTATCTCTATAGGGCCGTCTGCTGCGATATCCCCCCCGAAGACGAGGCCTACCTCGATCTGGAAGGGGTTGCCTTGGCTAACTGAAGGGTTTCTGGTTACCGTCGAGGCGAAGCGCGAGTCTATCGCCTTGGATAGCCCCTTCTTGATCAGTAGGTCCTCTATGGGGGATAGGCAGTCCATCGGCGGTTTGAGGAGCTTCACAGTCTGGAAGGCCGAGACTACCGCCTGTGCCTCCTCTGCCTTGATCCTCTTCGGGGTTCTGGTTTCCTCTATCTCTGCTACTTCGAGAATCTGCTTCGCGGCTCTCCTCGTCACACCAGAGAAATTGTTGTTGAGGAATGACGTCATCCTTCTGTCCTGTGCCTCTCTCATCATCCTCTGGAGCGTACCGAGGTGAATTCCGTGTGGGTGGGGCTTGATCTCCTCGACCACCCTTGGGAGCTTGTCTGTGGTCCTTAGCCACTGTCCCTCCTCGACGATTTCGCCTTCCTTGTCCCTGACAACTAGGGTAATCGAGGCGTGAGGGTTGACAATCGAAGTCATCCTGAGGTATTGGTAGACGGATTTCTTTCCTTTCTGGTACTTGGCCTTCATGAGGGTCCTAATTCTCAGACCGTGGGATACCTCCTCTCCGGTCTTATCATCCACCCATACGTCTCTTTTCTCGCCGGACTTGATTGCCTTGTTCTTTTTTGTGTCGATCCCCAGATCAACGTACACTGCCGATGAGTCGCTCTTTATCTTGGATACCACATGTGTCTTGGAACCGGTTGTCAACTGGCTGTACATCACCACGCCGGTGATTCCTATCCCCTGCTGCCCTCTTGTCTGCCGGATCGCATGGAACCTAGAGCCGAGGAGGAACTTACCAAACACGTTCTCGATAGCGTCCCTGGGGATTCCGGGGCCGTTGTCTTGGGTTGTCATTTGTAGCTCATCGGTCTTGGTCCTGTGAAGTTCGACTCTGATATCTGGGAGTATTCTTGCTTCCTCGCATGCATCTAGGGAATTGTCAACGGCTTCCTTTACGGCCGTTATAACGGCCCTTTGGAGGGTGTCGAATCCAAGGAAGTGTTTGTTCTTCTCGAAGAACTCGCTAATCGATATCTGCTTTTGTTTACTTGAAATTTCTTCTGCTTCACCCATGCGAATCACCCCATCAGGTCCTCCCGATACCCTAATGGCACGGGGCCTGCTTATGGTTGCCCAATCGCGTTCGCTGATGCCTATTGAATACTGCTGGTGTCAAAGTAATGAGGACGTTGAATTCTCACTCGACGAATACATCCGGACTCCATGCGGTGATCTTTCCAGTGAATGCACTGGTCATCACTGTCAGGGGGCTGGCTAGGTAAAGCCGCCCGGGTCCCGACCTGCCCTGGAAATTCCTATTGATTGCAGAAACCGTGACTTGTTCAGAATTATCGGATATTCCCGGCCCTGCCCCTATACAGGCACCACAACCGGGATCGATTAGCTTGACTCCTGCTTCCTCGAAGAGATCGGTCCACCCCATTCTGGCTGAGAGCTCCTTGACGCTCTTTGAGCCGAACTGTATGTAGCACTCAACGTCANCATGCACCTTCAACCCGGCCTCAAGTGCGGCCTCTGTTACCTTCGCGTAGTAGGCGAAATCGTCATCCTTCCCGGCAGTGCAGGACCCTGCGTATGCAATGTCGATTGTTATGTCTCCAAGTTCATCAATGTAGGCGCCGTTAGTTGGGTCCGATGGTATGCCCCTGTCGGGATCGCCCGGGTGGGCAACCATGGGGCGTATTTCGTCCAAATCTATTGTGTGAACGCCTCCATGATACGTTGCGCCTTCGTCTGGGCTTACGAAAGCGGCCCTGATGGACTCCTCAGTCAGATCACCTCTCCTCTCCAAAAGCCACTTCACGGTCAGGTCGTCCGCCTCACATATCCCTGTCTTAGCACTACATTCAGTGGCCATGTTGCACAGGGTGGCCCTCTCGTCCATTGACAAGGAGGAAAGTCCGGGTCCCCCGAACTCCATAGAGCGATCAAGTGTATCTGAGTTCTTGGCATATTTTTCGAGTATGTGAAGAATCACGTCCTTGGCCGTGCAACCCGGATCAAGATTTCCCGTTAGCTCGAACCTTATGCTCTCGGGGACTTTTACGAAAGAAAACTGATTGTGAACGAGGTTTGCGTACTCGCTAGAGCCGACGCCGTAGGTCAGTGCGTTTGAGGCGCCTCCCATGCACGTGTGGCTGTCTGTGGCCTGTATGAAGTCGCCAACATCGATGAATTCCTCTCGAGCTACCTGGTGGCATATGCCGGGGCTAACTCCATCCTCGGCTGAGTAGTCCCTTACCCCTGTGTGCCTCTGGAAAACCCTCTGCATCTCCCTCAAGGTCTCTATCTTCGGAACAAAGGGGCCGTATCGGGGAACGTCGGTCGCGTATAGGAGATGGTCCTCGAATACCGCGAATTTAGAGGGGTTGGAAATACTGTATCCATCGCCATACTCATCCGAGAGGAATGCGTGTACTTGCGCGGTGGTGTATTCGTGCGAGTAGCCGCCGTCTACCGTAGCTAGTACAGCATCCCCGGGTGCGACGCTGGCCCCATTGGCTCCGCCGCCGATTAGCTTGCCTGAGATTATTTTCTCAGCCATTGTCATGGGACGGCCAGCGGGTCTGACGCCGGGTAGCGTGACTCTTCCCTCCTTCAGCTCCCTAGCGAAGGACAGAAGACCCCCGTTCTCCAATATCAGCCTGGTTACGGGATCGTACCTGCCAGTGAACTCCTCAAGGGGTATGCTCTCACCGTTCTGCAATCGTTCCAATACCGAATGATCGCCCATTAGCTGCCCGAGATTGATATTGTTCCTCTCATGTATGGGGGCGAAAGATGCTGCAATGACTATTCTGATTCCCGACCATCGCTCACACTGGGCAGCAGTTTCGCGACTGCTTCCTGTTCCCTTTCGATGGCCGCTTACTATGACTTCGAAGCCAGCCCCAGTAAGAGCACCTTCGTCGACGACTCTCCTTCCCTCGTGCATGAGTCCTGCGTAAGCATTCTCTGCAATGGCGGCTGGATCGTGATCGAAGCATACCCAAGCGGGAGTCATAACATCGGTGTTTATGTCGTCAAGCAGATCTTCCACAGAGAGGTCTTCCATCCTCAGATCGAGGCCATCGTAGAGTTGCTTTCTCACTAAATCCAGATTCTTGGTAAGGAATAGTACCCGTTTGCCGGGAGTCAGTGTTATCTCCTGCGGTGGCCAAGTATCGACTCCCAACACACTCCCTCCTTGAACTGTCCAAGAGTCGATTCTATTTCACGGTTCTCAACGATTTGAGAATTATCCACTTTAGACTAGTGCTACGATTGAGTTGAGTTGATTATATTGTTAACTTTAAATAAGATGCGCTTTCGGAAGTTTATACCTTTCCCATGAAAGGAGGCGTAGATATGGCGGATTATCTAGTAGAGGACACAGTGAAATGCAACGAATGCGGAAGCAGGAATCTCCTGCGAGACGAGACCCGAGGAGAGGTCTGCTGCGAGGACTGCGGAGTGGTCCTCGAAGACAAGGTGATAGATCAGGGAGCCGAGTGGAGGGTTTTCAGCCCAGAGCAAGGAGATCAGAGAGCCCGTACAGGGGCCCCGATGACCGTGATGCTTCACGACAAGGGCCTTTCCACAGACATTGACTGGCAAAACAAGGACTACTCAGGGAAGTCCATCTCGAGCAGGTACAGAAGTCAATTCTACCGAATGAGGAAGTGGCAGAAGAGATCGAGAGTCAGCAACGCTACCGAGAGAAATCTGGCTATGGCATTAGCGGAACTAGACAGAATGGCGAGCAGGTTGGATCTGCCCAAGTCAATCAGAGAGGCCGCGGCTGTGAATTACAAGAAGGCGGTGGAAGCACGACTGATTAGGGGTCGTTCCATCGAAGGCGTCGCTGCAGCGAGCCTTTACGCCGCATGCAGGCAATGCAAGAATCCACGAACACTCGACGAGATAGGCGAGGCTAGCAGGACTGGAAGGAAAGAGATCGGTAGGACCTACCGATTCATGGTGAGGGAGCTCAAGATGAAGATACCTCCAACCAAGCCAGAGGACTACATCCCTAGGTTCTGCTCCGGGCTGGATCTGGATGCTGAGGTACAGGCCAAGGCATACGAGCTGATACAGGCCGCTCAGGAGAAGGAGCTGACTAGCGGTCGGGGCCCGACTGGAATCGCAGCCTCAATCATCTACATCGCCAGCGTACTGTGCGGCAAGAGAAGGACACAGCGAGAGGTGGCCGAGGTGGCGGGAGTTACCGAGGTAACAATCAGGAACAGGTACAAGGAGCTTATCCAGAACCTGAACATCGAACTAGAAATATGAGTCGATTACATGTCTCGTAGGGAGGCTTCTGCTCTCGTTTGGGAGCGTGGAGAGGAGCTGCTGAAGGAATACGTCGAGCGTTCATTCTCTATTGCCCCCCTCCCTAATCCTCCTCTTGAGCTCCCTGACTTCCCAGCTATCCAGCCAACCGAGTCAGATTCCCTGGTTCAACAGGCTTCCGGGCTCTATGCTGTAGATCGGGCCGGGTTCAACCAACGGCTGTCTTCGATAGTCGAGGAGGAGGAGCCGGATTTCGTGAAGAGGAACATAGATCCGGATTCAACAAGGGAGAAGTGGATGTCCGAGAACGTCGATGGGCTTTCCGAGAGAGTGCTGTCGAAGATGGCCTGGGACTGGATGTGCTCTGCCTTGGACGAGGATTCTCCGGATACTGACAGATGGTATCTGGCAGTATCCCTGTTAATCGGTTCCTCTCTGAGTGGCTCAGACATAGCCAGGAGGGGTGGTTTTCATCTGCTGACCTCGATAGCGATGGCAAAGCCTCCCGGCTCCTGGTCATCGGAAATAACAGGGGCCCACCAGATGGCATGGAACCCCGATGACGCGGCGCGGCATGATGGTGCCCCGCATCCCTCTGGCGTACTGGCGGCATCAGCCATCCTAGACACCATGGCAATGGGAGAGTCGTCCCAAACCAAAATCCTGCCACATTGGCTGGAGGGACTCACTGTCAATCGTCGATTGTGTGGACTTCTGGACGTCCCGAACAGGTTGATGAGCAGCCTAGAGAGGGGGTCTGGTAAGCACACGGGGATTCTTGTGAGGGGGGCCATCCAGTTAATGACGGGGTGGCCTGGTGAATCCAGGGACATTCTACTAGCGGCTTCCCAGCACTCTGATCGGGATGCTCGAAGGGAGCTTTCTTCGTCGTTGCAGAGGATTTCCTCGGAGGACGGAGGCTTCGCCATACAATTGATGGATGTACTTCTGGAAGATAGTGACTCTGACGTGAGGACTCTAGCCACCACATACCTGTCTTCTTTGGTCAGAACCGATATGCCTCTGTTCGTAGAGAAGGCATCCATCGTACTTGGCAGAGGGGATCAGCGAATGACACAGCGAATCGTGGACTCCGCCATGAGAGAGTACCTGTCAATGGATTCGGATGACAAGTCTGGATTGCTGCCGATGGCATGGATGTCATCGAATGAAGGTTCCAAATCCAGGTTGGCTGGCCTGATGATACAGCAGGCGGGGGCATCCAAAGAAGGATTCAGAAATACCTCTGAGAGAATCAGAGAGCTTAGCGGCGAAGGATATGAAGATCTCAAGGATAGGATCTCGAGGAGAGGTCCGTCAATCTCTGATCTTCTAGAGTGATTTAGAGGGCGCTTACGAGCAGCCCGTGGTCGCTCCGCATGTGTTGCACTTCAGGCACGTCCCGTTCCTGACCATCTGGCTGCTTCCGCATTCGTCGCAGATGTCTCCTGTGAAGCCTGCCTCCCTGGCAAGCCTGTAGGTCCTAGCCTCGGCGGTCTCCTCGGGCTGTATCGCATCCAGCGTGAGCTGCACCTCCCTGGTCTCGCCCTTCGTCCTCATGACCCCTTCGCTGGTGATCTCCGGCTTGGCTATGGTGTACGGGTCCAAATCCTCGGCTGCCACGTGAGCCAGGTCGTCCCTGCCTGCGTACTCGATCGCTAGCTCTCTGAATATCCAGTCGACCAAGCTGGATGCCATCTTGACTCGTCCGCTACCGCCCTCTACCATGCCGCTGGGCTCGAACTTCTGGAAGGTGAACACCTTCACGAATGCCTCCAGCGGGACTCCATGCTGGAGGGCTATCGACACGGCAATTGCGAACTGGTTCAGCATGGCCCTCCACGCGGCGCCCTCCTTGGAGGTGACCAGTATTATCTCCCCGAGCTTCCCGTCTGGGTACTCCCCTGTGATCAGCCTGACGCTGTGGCCGCCTATCCTGGCCTTGACGTTGTCACCCTTCTTCTTGTCAGGCAGTGGTCGGCGTGTGGCGATGTAGTCCACGAAAGACTCGGCGACAGGCCTAGCCACCTCTTGTGGGACCGGCATTGTCTCGACTACCTGCTTGACCATCGTCGATACGGCCTCGTCGGCCTCTTCCTCTTCTAGGGAGGAGGTGTCTACCAGCTGGTTCATCAGTGGCTGAGACAGCTTCGAGCAGTCGCGATAGACCGCGCACGCCTTGTTCATCGTCTCGTGGCTGAGGTCGTATGCGGCTCTGATGTCCTCAACCGTTGAGTCCGAGGGCATGTTGATCGTCTTCGATATCGCACCTGAGATGAAAGGCTGGGCAGCGGCCATCATCAGCACGTGAGCCTTCCAGTCGATGGCTCTGACGCCGTACTTGCCGCAGGGTGTGGCGCAGTCGAATACTTCCAGGTGCTCGTCCTTCAGACCGGGGGCGCCCTCGATGGTCCCCCTGCCGAAGACGTGGTCGTTCGCTTCGTCTACCTCCTGCGGGGTGAAGCCTAGGTGGCTTAGGACATCGAAGAAGGGGTCGGCGCACTGCTCCTCGCTCATGCCAAGTGCATCCATGCAGAACTCCTCTCCGAGAATCGACGGTGCGAACGCTCCCCTGATCCCGAATACGTCCGGCATGCTCGTGTCGACCTTTGAGATTACGTCTTTCGTGAAACCCGACTGTTGGAGCCTGTCTGATGTGATGTGGGGACAGCCAGTTAGCTTCATTGAGCCCATGATGTACTCCATGATACCAGCGATCTTTGGCTTTGAGTAGCCTAGCCTCTTGAGAGCAGCGGGGACGCCGTTGTTGATTATCCTCAGGGATCCGCCTCCTGCTAGTGTCTTGTACTGGATTAGGGAGAACTGGGGCTCTACTCCTGTTGTGTCTGCCCCCATGACGAGGCCGATGGTCCCCGTAGGGGCTATCACCGTGGTTTGCGCGTTCCTGTATCCGTGCTGCTCCCCATCTCTTAGGGCCCTGTCCCAAGCCCCCCTGGCTGCTTCAAGAAGGTCCTTCGGGCACTTCTTGGAGTTGATTCCCATTGGGGCCACGGAGAGTCCCTCGTATTCCTCGGCGGGGGCGTCGTAGGCGGCCCTTCGGTGGTTTCTCATGACCCTGAGCATGTGCTCTGCGTTTCTCTCGTAGTCTGGGAACGGCCCCAGTACTGAAGATATCTCAGCGCTTGTCGCATAGGACTCTCCGCACATTATTGATGTGAGCGCTCCACATATTGCATATCCTCTCTCATCGTCATAGGGAATCCCCATGTGCATGAGGAGCGAGCCTATGTTGCAGTATCCTAGACCTAGTGTTCGGTAGTCGTACGACCCTCTAGCTATCTCCTCTGATGGGAACTGGGCCATTAGGACGCTGATCTCGAGTGTGACTGTCCATAGGCGAACGCTGTGCCTGAAGTCCTCGATCTGGAAGGTGTGGGTGTCCAAGTCGTAGTACTTGAGTAGGTTGATGCTCGCTAGATTGCATGCCGTATCATCAAGGAACATGTATTCCGAGCAGGGGTTTGAGCCGTTAATCCTGCCAGCCTCTGGACAGGTGTGCCACTCATTGATTGTGGTGTCGAACTGTACTCCTGGATCGGCACAGGCCCATGCTGTGTAGGCAACCTTGTCCCAGAGCTCTCCGGCGTCTAGGGTCTTGCAGGCGCCAGGCTCGCGACCCTCTGCCTTGGCCTTGTCTAGTTCGGTCCTCCAGTGGAGGTCCCATGGCCCCCCTTCCTTGACGGACTGCATGAATGAGTTGGGCACCCTTACTGAGTTGTTGCTGTTCTGTCCGGAAACGGTCAGGTAGGCCTCTCCCTGCCAGTCCGTGTCGAGGACTTCGAAGTCTACTCCCTTCCACCCCTGCTTGGCTAGGTCCACGATTCTCTGTATGTGAGGCTGTGGCACACTGTCTCGTATGGCGCCGATCATTGCCTTTCGCAATGAGTCGTTTGAGTTCTGGTCGAATCGTGCTTCATCGTCATCGCCCTCCCAAATTGCTTCCATGAGTCGGTTGGCGTGCTTCTGGAGAATGTTGCTACCAATAACCAGGGCTGATACCTTCTCCTCCTCGGTGCTCTTCCAATCGATGTATTCCTCTATGTCGGGGTGATCTAGGTCGAGGGTCACCATCTTCGCGGCACGTCTGGTGGTTCCTCCCGACTTGATAGCGCCAGCGGCCCTATCGCCGATCTTCAGGAATGATAGCAGCCCCGAGGAGCTTCCCCCTCCTGAGAGGGGTTCACCCGCACCCCTTATCTTCGAGAAGTTTGAACCCGTTCCAGATCCGTACTTGAACAGGAGAGCCTCTCTGTTCCATAGGCCCATGATGGAGTCCTTTCCTCCAACCAGAGAGTCGCCGACAGACTGGATGAAGCAGGCATGTGGCTGAGGGTGTTCATATGCGTTTGTCGAGTACTCCAGCTTCCCTGTTACCGGGTCGATGTAGGTGTGCCCCTGTGCTGGACCCTCGATTCCATAGGCCCAATGAAGTCCTGTGTTAAACCACTGGGGGCTATTTGGAGCAGACCTCTGGCTCGCGACGATATAGCACATCTCGTCGAAGTAGGCCCTTGCGTCGGCCTCGCTCGCGAAGTAACCATGCTTCCATCCCCAGTATGTCCATGTGCCCGCTAGACGCCTGAATAGTTCCCTTCCGTCTGTCTCCCCGCCAAACCTCTCATCCACCTCTAGAAGGTCAAGTTTCTCGGTGTCCGGCTCGCTCCTTTGGAGCCACACGGGAACTCCTTCCTCTGGTACCTTCCTCAGGTGCGTAGGAACTCCGGCCTTGCGGAGGTACTTCTGGGCGAGCACCTTGCCAGGAACTCCTGCATAACCAGAAGGAAGCTTGACGCCCAGAATCGTATCTGCCATGGAACCGTCTGGGTTGCGTATCTCCGCGTCCATCTCTATCCAATCGAAACTATCGAACGGATCCTTTCCAGAGGATGTGAAGCGACGTTCGACGACCATCCCGGACTCTGCGTCCGAGCTCTCGACAGCGTCACTCAATTTTGGCTGCATTCGATATCTCCTCCCTTCTGTTTGCGTGCACCCTCGCACGTCGGAGCGCACAAGGGATTCCGTCTTCTTGATGGGGGGTTCTTAATGCTAGAGGAAGATGACGGGATTGTCACTTGCAAAATCTTAATATTTTACGTCTCACAATAATTGTATTTGTGATATTTCTAATCGACCATTTCCAATGTCCAATCTAAGGTTGCTCCAGACCTTGTGATCATTATTCCGACACTGCAGTACCTCTCGTGGCTGCTCTCGATTAGCCTTCTCACAAGCATCTCTGGAACATCGCCCTTCATGATGTAATTCATCTTGACTGCAGTGAAAACCTTCGGCTTATCGTCGGCCCTCTTAGCTTCGATCTCAACCGTAGCATAATCGAGGTTATCCTTCCTGTCCTTGAGGCCTTCAATTACGTCAATCAGTGAGCAGGCCGCATGTGCATGCAATACCATCTCCATTGGACTCGGGGATGTTTCTCCGTAGATACCGAACACTTTCCCTTTGGAAGTGGCTCCAACGTAACCGCCATCACCAGTCCACTTCACCTCGCCCTTCATGGGCTGTCCACCAGAGGCATCGGCCTTCAAGGGTTGGCTTCATCAATGTCGTGCGGGTCGGCTGCCTGAGAGACATGTCCGACGGTACGCCAATCACACTAACTGATGGAGAGATAGTCGTACCTGAAAGACCGGTGATACATTACATCGAGGGAGATGGTATTGGGATTGATATCACTCCAGTAATGATTGACGTTGTCGACAGCTCAGTCGAGCTAGCTTATGGTGGATCCAGGTCCATTGAGTGGAGGGAGGTACTTGCAGGACAGAAGGCCTTCGATACCACGGGAGAGTGGCTTCCAGAGTCTACTCTAGACGCTATGAGGAGCGGTTTGGTATCCATCAAGGGCCCTTTGACCACGCCTGTGGGAGGAGGAATACGAAGTCTCAATGTTGCACTCCGCCAGAAGCTGGACTTGTTCGCATGCGTACGGCCAGTACGTTGGTACGCAGGCACACCTAGTCCAGTCAGGGATCCGGGCGCAGTTGACATGATCATCTTCCGCGAGAATAGTGAGGACGTTTATGCTGGAATCGAATGGGAATCAGGCTCTCCAGAGGTGAAGAAGGTCATCGATTTCTTGCAGGATGAAATGGGGGTTGAGAAGATTCGATTCCCGAGCACCAGCGGAATAGGAATCAAGCCGATTTCTAGCGAGGGCACCGCTAGGATTGTTCGTGCTGCAATTAGGTACGCCATCGAGAACGACAAGGACAGCGTAACTCTTGTACACAAGGGGAACATCATGAAGTTCACCGAGGGGGGTTTCCGTGATTGGGGATACCAGCTCGCGCAGGATGAGTTCGGAGCAGAATTACTCGATGGTGGGCCGTGGTGCACTATGACAAATCCAAAGACCGGGACCAAAATCACAATCAAGGACGTAATCGCTGATGCCATGCTTCAGCAGGTCCTGACTAGGCCTAGGGAATATGGCGTTCTTACGACCATGAATCTGAATGGCGACTACATCTCAGATGCTCTCGCTGCTCAGGTCGGTGGGATTGGAATAGCCCCAGGAGCCAATATCAACTATGACACTGGAATTGCGATCTTTGAGGCGACCCACGGAACCGCTCCTAAGTACACCGGACAGGATAAGGTGAATCCGGGAAGCCTCATCCTCAGTGCCGAAATGATGCTGCGACACATGGGTTGGATAGAGGCGGCTGACTTGATTGTCAAGGGAATGGAAGGGGCCATCAGCGCAGGAACCGTGACTTACGATTTCGAGAGGCTTATGGAAGGGGCTACACTGCTCAAGTGCTCGGAATTTGGCCGGGCGATAGTAAATCACATGTGAAGTGAAACGAATGGATGAGAAGCTCGCAGAGGTGCGAGAACGTCTACTGAAGCTTTCCGAGGCCGCTGAAGCAGATGGTGAGCCGCTGCGATGGTTCGAGGAACTGTATGGTGGCGCTAATAGGGACTCGGATGAAATCCCATGGGCCAGGATGGAACCGCATCCCAAGATGGTGGAGTGGGTTGCGAGGCAACCTTCTGTACGAGGAAGAGCTTTGGTTGTAGGGTGTGGCTTGGGGGATGACGCTGAGTGGCTATCTGGGGTTGGCTTTGAGGTAGTAGCTTTCGACATCTCGAAATCATCGATAAGATGGTGCCGCGAGCGCTTTCCGAAGTCTGATGTTGAATACATCACAGCCAACTTACTGGCTCCTCCTGAGGACTGGTTGAATAATTTCGACCTAGTCGTCGAGATACACATCTTGCAGGCGATTCCGGATAGTATTCGAAATCTAGCTGCGGAATGTATCCGGTCATTCCTGAATGACTCTGGACATGTACTTTGCATTGGCAGATTGCTGGGGGACCGTTTCCTCGACGAACCCCCTCCTCCTTGGCCACTTTCCAGAACATGGTTGGAAGGCAGGTTCGAAGGTTTGACAATGATCAATTTCACTAATTTCGTGAATGAAGAGTCGCCGGAAGTAGATCGCTACATCGCTAGCTGGCGGACCACAAAGGCTTGAATCGGGAGTCGGGGAGCGCCCCTCATGGGAGGGGTACTGCGGTGGGCCAAGATCCTGTCGGGGTGCTCCTTCCTGCTCCTCCTGGTTGCCGTGATGTCTGCAAGTGAGGCGCTTGATGACTCCGCCCCGTTCCTCGATCCCGAACAGTTCAACGAAGCGTTCGTCGAAGCGGGTTCTAGTTCCTCGGTTAACCTATCGAACGACAGGTACTACCTAGCTCTGAGGGTAACAGAAGACGGGGGGGATATTCCTGTGGAGCTCAGACTAACTGACTCCGGAGGGAATGATTGCGCTTGGGAGGAGCCGGGCACCCTGAGCATAGATCGTCAGATTTCTCCGGATAGTCCAATATATCGCACAGTAAGGGTATATCTGCCTGGAGAATCGGGGACGTACACGTTGCATAACGACGCCACTGATGGTTCGGTCTGGATAGTAGATGACTATGCCGCACAGTCGGAGATGCTAGGGAGCCCCTCCGTGCTACTCATGATGTTCGGGTGCTGCTTCGGAATTCCATTTGGTGTCGTGGCCCTGATCTTAGCGATAGTTGGGTGGACTAGGCCGGATGGCAGCAAGGTGGAGGTTTCCGCAGAGGTCCGGATAATGACTACCGAGGAGGTTTACGAGCAGTACAATAGAGAGGGCCCTGTAGAAAAGCCGGTGCCTGACCCATGGAAGGGTTCCGAGCCTAGTACACCCCCTGTGGAGGAAGTGGAGGAGGAAGTGTCTAACCGATCGTGGGAGAATTGGGACAACGGATGACCTATTCTTTCCGTCTTCGCAGGAGGGAGTGCGTGATTGGCATAACCACCAACAATGCCCCCATTACATAGAGGGGGAGAATCAAGGATTCTAGGGTGTCTCTCTGGTCCTTGGCATCTTGGCACTGTCCCTCATCAGCGCCCACGACCTGCCCTATGGTGCCTACCGTGTCGTCACAGTCCTCGGCTATCCCCTCGTCGTAGAATGATACAACTACCGAAACCCCCAATGCCGTCAAAAGAATGAGTGCTCCAAATATCACTGATGCAGTCTTCAAGACGGTTCCCGCGGTTCCCATGTAAGTTTCATCATACCCTGTGATATTATTCTATGCTCAAGTTGGGTTTTTAGATGGGGGTTTACTAGACAACTACGGGTTGGTAAGTTTGGTAGGCTTCGAAGAGGCTATGTCTGTACTCGAAAACTCCACCAGACGGCAGATTCTGAAGTACCTAGTAAAGGAGCCTCACTACCCCCTCCAGCTATCCGATCTTCTTGATGTAAGCCAGCAGGCGGTGGTGAAGCACCTGAAGGTGCTTGAGGATTCAGGATTCGTCGAGAGCGAGAAGATACCCTCTGAAAGAGGAGGGCCGCCTAGAAAGGTCTACACCGTGAATCAATCGTTCTCTCTTCGTCTTGACCTCGGTCCAGATCTATTCAGGGCGGAGCATCGAACCATGCCCCGTGGAGGCCCTCTGAGACTGTCAAACAAACTGCCTGAAGACTTGGACGAGATAGTCGGACAGTTGGGGACGAGAAGGAGATTACCCATGGCAGAGGCAATACAAATACTGGCTGAGTTGGATGCAAGCTTGGAGATGATAGACGAGCGACGTGATGCTGTAATTGCCCTCCACCAGCATGTCATGAGCAAAGTGACTCCGAGTGTTAACGAGGGGCTTGAGAGCTATGAAGAGCGTTTGCTAGCGCATTCGTTGATGGCTCAGCCCAGGAGGCCTTTGGATCTGGATATTTTCGCGCAGTCCATGAGGATACAGTCGAATGACGCAGAGGAGATGATGCACTCACTTAGAGAGCGTTTGCTCAGGGACTTCGCAGCCGAGAGAGGTAGCCTAGTAGCAGCAGACCGTGGCACGCCCCTCCCTTGGTGGATGGCGAAGTGAGCCTAGAAGCGCAGGTCTTCTTCACTCATGTTGGCCATGAGGCTGCTCTTCTCGCGATATCGCTGCAGGGCCTCCATCCTTCTTCCATACATGACTACCCCTACTATGCCGAAGAGGGCGAAAGTCGCTAACACTATGATTCCTGGGACCGAGTACTGGACGATGATTTCGACGCCGACGTCAAGGAAGCCCAAGTTCGAGCCCATCCTTCCGTCTTCGACTGCCATTACGTTGTTGTCCTCGTTGGTCTCGACTATGATGTTGTCAGGGTCAACTACGACCACGACATCGTGAGTTCCAGCCTCGACCATGTAGAGGAGCGTGATGGTAGGGGGGTCTTCGTCGTCCAAGTTGGGCATTATTGCCTCGATTACCTGTCTGTAGACTATGTTCTCCTCCTTGCATCCGTCATCTTCTATGTTCTTCTCGCTCTGACCGGCGCAAAGTACGATATTGACGTCCGTGGCATGTGCGTTTCCTATGTTCCTGATCTGAACGTTTACCGAAAGCATGTCGCCTACATCGCCCTTGAGGACCTCTGCCCGAGCCGTTAGAACCTCAAGATCTGGTGCCCTCAGCCTGAGTTCTATCACCTGCTCATTGGTATCACAATTCGGGCGATAATTGTCGGGTAGTCCATCGCCATTCATATCGATGGTGCATGAGTCATCCCAAATGGGCGTCTCGTCATGGTCGCCCCCGGCCTCCTTTGAGCCGTGTGATGAGAGTACTTTGATCCCAATCTCCCTATTTGCCAATGCGGCCTCTGGGTGAATCTCAATTATCACAACGATGTTTAGCGTAGTGTATGCTTCCATCATTGGGAGCGTCAAAACCTCGGCGGCTGATTTGTAGCAGGGCTCACTGGGTATCGGGTCACTAAGGGTCTCCTGAATACCACATAGGACCTCTGTGGGGAATTCTGATTCAAAGTCCTCGAGTATTGCGTACCTTATTTGCCAGTTCTCGAGAGCATTCAGACCGGCTTGCTCGTCCCAACCTGCACCGTCCTGGGTGTGGTTGTGCAGAGTGGGCTGGTCCGGTACGTTCCCGAAGTTAGTGACGTTCATCACGAACCTGACCGTTCTCCCTGGAGCGGTAGTCTTGATTTTACTCTCAACTGCAGGGTCCAGAACTATCCGCATGTCGTGGAATTCCACTATCTCTATCTGGAGAGTGACTGAGTCACGTATCCTAGTCCCTTCATACGATTCCTCGCTGAGGATATGTAGGACCATTGTGTACTGCCCTGCAAGAGTCTTTTCAGGCACGTTCACGACGATCGGTATTGACTGTGATTCGTCTCTATCAAGCTCCTCGAAGAGTATCCGGGGAATGTAGACATCCCAGACGTGTGATGCGCCGAAGGAGTCTGTGATTGACTGTATTGTGATGTCGTACCTGTCTGGGCCGTTCCCTATGTTTTCTATTGTCGTCGGCATCTCGTACTCCTGACCTGGGTGAAGGGACAGGATGGTCTCTGGTACGGAGGACTCCAGGTCGTAAACTTGCTTCACGTTAGTGACCAGTACCACTGTGTCTCTGACTTGTGGCGCCCCGTCCAAGTGTGCTCTGACGGTGACTGCCTCACCGAGGCCCGCAGTGGCGTTATACGGTGCGCACATTAGTGCCGTGACCGTGTAGGGAGTGTCAACTACGGCCCAGTACCTCGGTGCGTTGTCCGCGATCCCATTACCACCAGGGGCATTCTCAAAGTCCAGATCTACAATCCAATTATCGTATCTCCAAGTGGACTCGGAGATTTCAGAGGGTCTCTCGTCCGGCCCTCCGGGGGTGGTGAATACCAAGTGCCCTGGAGTGAAATGCTTGGTTACTTCGATATCGAAGGAGGAGCATTCGCCTGGAAGTACCTGCTGGGTGGTGTCACCGAGATTGAAGACAATATTGCCCGTGGTCTTGACTGAAACGTTGATCCAGAGTTCAAGGACATCGAACGTTCCTCTGTCGATTGACAATACTGGTTCGCCTGTTGACCATCCCTTGAGGTATATGACAAAGGTGCCTGGCTCTTGTGAGGTTGGAACGCTGACCTGTAGGTTCCTAGTCACGGACTGGCCTGGGTCGAGGGATAGTGAAGTGGGGAAGCTGATACCCCAACCAAACGGCAATGCCCATTCCGTTTGCCCTTCCAGGGTCGCAGGATCATAGAATGCAAATGTATCGTAAACGTTACCGGTATTGGTCACGGATATCGAGAATACAGCATTCTGCCCTTGCTCCACATCCGCTTGATAGTGGCTTGTGTCGAGCTCTATGCCATGAACCACGTCCATCAGAGTCAGAGTAATCTGTTCGTCTCTAATCGCAGGATCCTTGTTGGATAGTGCCGAAATCACAATCGTCGCCAATTCGTCCTCATCGGCCTGGTATATCGTTGGAGCGCGGACCCTCATGTATATGGGAACAAGCTCCCCTCCCTGGAGGAATACTGGGGTGGATGGGAAAATGGGAGTGTGGTTGGTGGAGAAGAAGAGCGTTGCACTCCAGTTGTTTGGAACTCCCTCCATTGATATGAAGAATGTATCAGAAACAAGCTCAACGGGCCCAGGGGTTGGGTTTGAGATGGACATGTTGAACATGGTCTGGCCACTTGGTTCTATGGTGTGATAATAGGTCTCAGTCTCCGCTAGAGCTACCTCGACCAATCCTGTCAGGATGTGGACGTAGCATAGCGTATACCTACCACCATTATTGGTATCTGAGCATTTGTAGTTGTCAGACCATGCGACATGCGCACCGCTCCCTAGGTCATTGGCGAATGCTGGTGCCTGACCCAGATCTGGCGTGGCTGGCGAGTTGGGGCCTAGTTTGTCTGACTGCCATTCTGTTACTGCTATCCTCTCCCACGGATCCAACACCGAAGACGCGATTGAGTTCATCGGGAACCCGTTCGGATGAGAGTCACGAGTGTGATTGAGTCTGGCATACATAACTGTCTCGCCCTGAGACTCATTGCCGTTGTCGAGCCATGTGAGATGCACATTGTCAAACGAGTCTGTCAGAATCGCGGGCATGTGTGAGTTGGCGCCAAAGGGCCTCTGCGTGGTTATTCCCTCTAGTCCCTCGACTGTCGATATAGCAGCATCAGCAATCTGCTTGATTCCATATGCAGGAAGCCCCTCGGGAACTCCGTCCCATTCCTGAGCGCCCCTTAGTCTGAGTCTGGTGTAGTAGACTTCGTAGTTGACATCTATATCGAATCCGTATGCGCGTCCGTCCATCCAAGACACGTGGGTGTTTCCGGAGGTGTCTACAGCGATGGCGGGATGGAGGCTGAAGGCGTCGTTCAGTGTAATCCTGGTGTCGTTCACTACCACTAAGTGGCCATACCCCTGGTAATCTAGAGATGGTCCGACATCCTGGATGTACCTATCAGCGGTGTTGTCTACTTCAGTTCCAGAGTCGCCCTTTGTCCAACCTGGCCATGGATTTTCCAATAGCGCCCTGGGGTCCAATACAGTCATGAATATCTCCCTCGAATTATTGGTGGCCAGATACACGAGGGCCTCGACCATTAGTTGTAATTCAGCAGAGTTGCTGGACGAGGTTGGGAAGCTGTACATCTGTCCTCCAGCATGGGTTAGCCTCGTAGTCGAGCCTGGGCATGACCTTGCATTCAGGCTGACGAATCCGTTGGGACAGGCTGCTAGGTCCATCATGTGAGATCCTACGTCCGAGGAAGCGGAGCCGAACCCGGCTGCGACCAAAGGCACTGGAATGACTCCTGCGCGCACGCAAGCATCGTGAGCCTCGTTGATACTCTGTGTATCGTCTGATTGCTGGGCGGGGTCGCCTCCGTATGGCCCCTCATCCGAGATTGGTATGACTATCTTAGTGGCGTTTGGGTTCCACTTGTGGTCTAGTGTGGTTGGGGGGTTTCCTGGTACCTGTCCTGCATTGTCGTACCAAGAGAGGCATGCCCATGTAGACGCAGGGCCCCAGAACTCACTGTAGTATCCGCCGTCTTGAGGGAGATTGACTGCCCCGTTGTTGTAGACTACCTCAGTGAGGTATCTAATGCCGCCCGAGTCATCGCCCGGTGAGTTTCCGAGTGGAGTTGTCCTTGGGCCTTGGCTTCCGGAACCTCCGGTTTGATAGGCATTAGCACAGTTGCCGCTCTGAGATGCGCTGGGCCAGTTGCCGCTGAGGGCATAGAGTGTTTCGTAGACGGTCATGTTGGCCCTAACAAGCATTGGCTTGAGGCCTTCAAAGTACCCTCCACTGACGAAGTACCCCCCGTAAAACACCGCACACATGTCCGCCCATTCTGCATTCATTGAACCGGATGTGTCGATTGGAGCTACCATCTCCACCTTGCCCCCTCTCGTGTCGTCCCAAACTACCTGGACGAAATCATCTAGATCAACAGCAACGTCAGGGTGCCCTTTGTGACCGATGATGGGAGTAAGTAGGGTTTCGTCAATGGCGACGATAGCTGTTCTCGCAGGTACGTCTATCTCCAGCATCTTGTAGTAAATCTGTGGCTGCTGGTAATACATATCGAGGGGTTCGTATGAATCTTGCCAGACTATGTGTGGATCGTTCTCGGAGTCCACGTCAATCGCCGGCCAGTCCCTGTTCTGCTGGTGGAGGGCAACCTCGTAATCGCCGACTATCGAAATTGCTGCATCCGTGGTCTGGTCGCCACTTTGGTCGTCCAGCGAGGGGTCCAGAAGAGTATACATGATTGCCCACTGGCCTGCCTTGTCGGTCCATGTGATGTGTACCATGTCTACGTGATCCACTCGGATATCTGGATGCCACGCCCTGTGAGCGCCCGGATCTGAGATTTGTGTATCGTCGATAAGCACCTCGCCCCTCGCATCGAGCATCTTGTAATACAGATGCTGGGTGTTTCTGCTCCATACGAAATGGGTGTTTCCTAGGGAGTCTGCGTCCACTGCGACCATTCGATCGTTGAAGGTCCCACCGGGGGTGATTTCGATCGCATCGGTCATGACTATCTCGCTCGCTGTGACCGAGGGAGTACCTAAGCCCGCGAACGTGCTTAGAACCATCAGTAGTACCATTGTTATGCTGCTTCTCGACTTTGCTCTGTCCATACTATGCTCACCTGGCTGTGCTGTAACATCCTCGTTGGGGTTTTCTCAATACTTAACCCCGACGGCCAGCGGTCACTTGGTGAGATTAGTGACGAATTCACCGAAATGCGGTTTCAGGCCCAATCAGCAGGATCGAAATCTCGCCCGAACCCCCCCGTCTCGTCGATGTCGACTGAACTTGGCTTGGGAGGCTTGTTCTGTGATCTGGGGCCATTCCTTGTCTTCTTCTTTGCCCAGTCATCCACGGGTCCTGGTTTACCGGTTCCAGTTCCGAATTGATGCTTTATCCTGTGGATTAGTGAAAGTTTGGCGAGCCAGACCCTCCTCATTGTGTGCATGAACTCGTTCTGCGATAGTCCATCTAGCCAGATGGGCCTTGAGAGGTTGAAGGCTTGAAGAGGGCCCGCGACGCCTTCGGACTTACCCCCTACGTGGAGGACCCAATCTAGGTCTGCCCTAGTGAGGTCCAGTCGTGTTTCGTGAAGCCAATCTTTCCAGTCATTGGGCTCCGTGTTAGAAAGTTCCTTCATCTCGTTCTGCTGGCCCTCGTCGACCCTAGTAACAGAGTATATCAAGACGAGATCCCTATTCTTTGGAATTACGATATTGAAAAGGTGCCCTCTCTTGGTCGGGGGGTATTTGACATGGAGGTGTAGCGTCGCCTGTTGGTCGTCGACATCCCTAGCTTCCAGCCTCTCGTTCTGAAGCCAATCTCTTATTGCAGCCGTAGCCCCTGTCCTGTCCACGTTGCTTTTGGAGCAGCAGGCCCTATTTGAGAACGACTAGTGGCGGTTCTATCCCCGCTAGTAGTTCCTCCAGCCTCTTGCCGTCTTCTGAACGAGCCAGCTCCGATCGCCTGACGGATGTTCTGAAATCGTCCCATAAGTCATAGCCTCTGAGGAAAACAAGGTTCGCGGCCAGTATGACCATGAAGGCGCACGTAAATTCGATGAGTGGGTTTGATAGTGAAAATACCAGGGTGAAGGCGAGTGAGGCTATTGGCCAGAAAAGCAGGGGCGAGAATACGCCGCCAATCATGTGGTGCGTAGTCCTAGCGTCCATTCCTTCGTCCGAATTATCGCCTTGGTACCAGCCAGCCAGTGCTTGGAGTCCCGATGAGAGGAACACTATGGGCGCTGTTGCAAGCATCAGTAATGCTCCCGCCATCCCCCTTCCTACCGCTTTCCTACTGTCTATCTTAGCTCCCTCATCCAAGGCCCTAGCATCTAGATCAATGGAGTGCAGAATTTCGGCTGCCTCCTTCGCGCTTTCTATGACCCCTTCAGGAGGGTTTGATTCCCTAATCTCTCTCGCGGCCAAGACCTCGTGCTTGTATGAGGGCAGTTTTGTGCCCTCCTTAATGGCCGAGAGGTGGCCAAGAAGATGCCATGCCCTGTATGTCTCCCAATCTGGGGCGTTTGGCGTGATTACGGAGAGTTTCTCGTATAGTTCGTCACGCAGGGGTATCACGTGTTCAGCGGGTGGCTCTGTCCATTCTCCATCGGCCAGCTTCGCGTTGTGGTGGGGGTCTTCCACAATTGGTATCTTGATCGGTTCTCCGAATTCGATATATGCATCTGTTCGGAACCAGTGATGGCATCTATAGTGTAGTCCCACTGGCTGTATCACAGGCACGGGGCGAGCCTTTGTATGGGCTATGCTAGCCGCGTTCAGGGTGAATCTCAGAGTCCCTGTCCTAAGAGCGTGGAGCTTCGAGTCTTGGTGTGATTTTCCCTCTGGCATCACCACTGCTGGATGCCCGGAGGCTATGCAGTTAGCCATAGTCAGCATGCTTCTTTGGTTAATCCTGGCTGCGAATTCGGGATTACTTACGCCCCCCTTCAGTTCTGCCCTCCTGATTACTGGCTGAGAACCCATTCTCCTTGTCATCCAACCAATGACTGGCATTGTCATTATGTCGTGTCTGCCTATGCTCACGAATGGTCTACGCTGTGATTTTACTATGGCCAGTGGGTCGACAAGTCCGTTGATGTGAATTGACGCGAATACGGCACCTCCGTCTGAATCGGGGGTTTCGTCGAAGTGGGCTCTCCTGAAAATTATCGACCAGGCGATATCGACGGCCCAGAGAAGGACGGTCCAGAACGGGCGGCTCCCCGGATGCTTTCCACTGTGGTCCCAGGGAACCTTTTCGAGTTTGCTTGGATTGATTTTCATCGCTCCGCTGGATAGTTCGGGGTCGGGATCGGGTGCCTCTCGGGCGTCAGCCACGCACGTGGCAGAAGGGGGCAGGTTGAGAAAGCACCGATTCTAATCCATCGCAGCTGAGATATCCTCTGCGAGCTTTGATGCCTCTGAGTGATCTATCTCACTGTGCTCCCACAGGAATGAGTGGGTCGATTCGGAAAATCTTGGTATGATGTGAATATGGACATGGGGAACCGACATTCCGGCCTCTCTTCCATTGTTTTGTACCAAGTTGTAGGCAGACGCCCCAGTGGCACTCATCACTGCACGGCATATTGCGGGGAGTACGCGCCCCAATGCTGAGGCCGACTCTGGGCTAAGTTTGTCCATCGTGGGGGCTGGTTCTTTCGGAATCACCAAGGTATGCCCCCTAGTTAGCGGCTGGATATCGAGGAATGCTATCACGTGCTCATCTTCGAACAGCTTGTGACAAGGCAGCTCGCCTTCGATAATTCTCGTGAAAATTGTCTTTTCGCTGCTCATTAATACACCTAAGAGTCGACGATGGTTCTCGCAATGGTTAGCATTCCTTCTAGGTGGATAGCCGAGACTAGTTCTGTGTTCATCGATCTAGAGGGGTCTGTCACCCTTATTCCCGCATTGCTAATCTCATTGATTCCGGCCATGGCAACAGCCATGAATGACTCTTCGCCGCTTCCGTCGATATTCGACATTGCAGATGAGAGGGCCCTGGATACTTGTCCGACGGGGCTTCCCTCGCTACCGAACATCGAGTCTATCTTATCTTTGGCCGCGTGCTCTGCTGAGGATATTTCTTCCGCTCCTCCGAATGAGGCGCTCGATGCCCAGGTTGCAGCATGAGAGCCTGCGGCCTTTCCAGTGACCAGGTCTTCGAGTAGTACGTTTCCAGGGAGGGGTTTAGAGCCGTGCATCCCAGTGTAGCAGGATCTCCCCGCTGCATAAAGCCCCGTGTACCACATCTTGCCCTCCTTGAAAACGGCCCTTCCGTTTTCGTCCACGGGCACTCCCCCTGTGGTTGCAGAGACACTTGGGGAGAGGGGGAGGACTTGTGATGAAATATCGAGGCCGGTTCGGCTCCTAACTCTCGAGGCTGTTTGGGAGAACCACGCAGAAGAGCCCCTTTCCATCGTCCTCAAATCGAGAACGCAGCTTTCTCCGGAAATCACTGCGTCTGCGTCTGTGTCCTCACCCGACTCCATCCTGATCCTCCCTCCCGAGCCGAGGACTCCCATGGGTATTGCAAGGTCCGTTCCACTCACCGTGAGAGCGTGCATGGGGACGTTCTCCATGCCTCTGAGTGAAACCCCCGAGTCCGCTGAAATCGCGGCCCCTGTTCCTGCGCCATTTGCTGGGTCGGACCATATCCCCTGGTAGCCGTCTGTGGCTAATACTACGGCCTTGGCCTGTATTCCTATGACTTCGCCAGACTCTACATCCAATGCGATTATGCCTCTGGTCTGATTATTATCCATCACGAGAGAAACGGGAAGCATGTCGGCTCTCCTAGTGATGCCTCTCTTGATGGCCTGCTCTTCGAGTATCCTAGTGACTTCCCTCATCGTGCTGTCACCACATCCAGCTAGCCTGGGTACGCTATGGCCCTCAACATCGGAGAGGTGTGGTAGCTCACTATCTTCCCTTCGCAGGACTAGACCCCACCTCTCGAGCTCTGCAAGAGTCGCTACGGCTTGATCGCAGATTCTTGCAGCTGCTTCCTTGTTGGTTTTTTCACCGCCTGCAGAAATAGTGTCCTCTATGTGAGAGGCAGGAGATGTTTCACTAGCTGATGCGGCCAAACCTGAAAGAGGTGCGTTACCAGAACCGGAACCCACCGAGCCACTGTCGATAATTATCGGATTGGAGCCAGCGTCGGCCGCAGAAATTGCTGCTCTGAGTGCTGCAGGGCCCCTGCCGAGTACGATAACACCCCATGACTCCATAGTAACCGGAGTTGTCCAGACGGGGACGTGTCATGAACGTGACGCTTCGGGGGCGAGGAGTGGAGTTCACTCGCCGAGTGGAATTGCTATCCTTCTCACCGCCTCAGCGGCGTCTGTCATCCTAGCTGCAGCACTCTCTGGATTGACTCCCGACGACAGAGTCGTCTGCACGATGGTTGACGATAGTGTCTCGCCCGACTCTCCCTTGAGGGTGACCTGCACCGGGTGTGGTCCGTATTCTGAGTCAGGCCAGGCCAGCCCTATCCAGAGTACGACGGCCTTGTCGAGCAATCGGCCCAAAGAGGCGACGCCCTGAGGGCCCGAATACACTTCCCTGTTCGATGAAGGGGCCTTTATCCTGAGGCTCTGAAATGCTGGCTCCCCCTGGGCTGTCAAGATATCTACTTCCACCGTGGCGTCGTTACTTGTGTGATTGTGAAGCATGACAAAAAGATCGCCCTGGCCTTCTGAGCAACGCGGCGGCAGGTCGAGGTCAAGTCTCCAAGGCTCTTGGATTGAGGGCACTTCCCCGGCCAGTGACTCTTGGAGTCTGTCAATGAGCCTGAAGACCCCAGGCCCCCATGCACGTGTGTGTGCGAGGAGGGTCCTGAGGGACGATATGTTGAATTTCGACTCCGGATCGAAGAGGGAGTCTGTGGCAGCCACCTTGAATACCGTTCTAACTTCTGACCTCAGGCCCTCTTGATCGATTATCCTCCTATGTTCCAGATGTATGGCCTGGAGAACGTGTTCGATGGCCGATACCGGTGTCTGTCCCGTTCGGACGGACACCTCCAGAGAGTCTAGCCACTCATCCCACTCTCCGGCCGTCTGTGGGTCTAGGTGCGCCTTCAGCAAATCAGTGAGTACGGAATCTAGGGTGCTGTCATGTAAAGTGGGCGCATGGAGGGAGAGCAGGGTGAATTCGTTGGTACGCATTGGCATTGAGCCTTCTAGAATCAGTGAGTTCAGGACGCAGACAGCCCCACAGAAAACTGCCGCTGCGAGCAAAGAGGGGGTTAGGACCTCTCCCGGGTTAAAGCTCCAGATAGCATTCAGGGAGAATGCTGCGAGCATCGCTGAGAAAATTCTGATTCGCTCTCTCACCACTCGGTCTCTGAGGGTGTTGAGGATTCTTTCTGAGCCGGGATAGGATCCCTTTGAGGTATGCCCCTCTACGCGAAGGCTCAGCCTGTCCCTTGCTACCATCGACGAATACCAAGCTGCTAGATTGGTTGGAACGTACATCACAGAGAGGGCGACGAAACTGAAGATGGATAGCTCAATTGAAGAGTATCTCCAGCCCACAAGAAGTATGGCGGAGGAGATGATGGCAACAGCAGACAGCATCATCCTGAATCCCGGTGTGGGCCAGGCCATTGATGCCCATACCCAAAACCTCCTCCCTGCGTCCCTCCTTGCGATGGCTCGGGATAGTGCCCTCTCATTCGCTGGCACAAAACTACTGCCTTCGCCGTAGGGCGTTGGGAGGGAGTTTCGCTCATCCATGGTTGTTCGGAGTGCTTTTCGTGCTTGATGGCATCGGATGTATAGAATTGAAAAGGGGTGTTTTTCGACACTAGGCTTCTTGGGGAGGAGGCTTTGCGGAAGACGGGCGTGTAGCATAGCCTGGATAATGCACTGGCCTCCTAAGCCAGGGACCGCGGGTTCGAATCCTGCCGCGCCCGCCACTAAACGAATGCCAGACCATGGCGCTCCCCTGCCGAGGATACTCTGTGTAGAAATCTCTCCAGCGGGACTCTCGGCTGCATTGTTCTCCTCAGACTAGTATCACATTCTGCAAGAGCGTTTAGTAGCTCCTCACGAAGGTCGTCGGGTATCGAAAGTCTCCTTCCAGTAAGAACGTCGTGTAACTGTGACACCACATCTTCCGCGTCCAGGCCGTGATTGTTCATCAGGGTGTCAACCTCTGCGATCGCTCCCGCTAGAACCCTCCTCTTGCGGCCACCGGTATTTTCCCACCTCCATTCAATGACCCTTCCTCTCAATGCCATTTCTATGACATGTCGGCCTGCTTGAAGGGTGGTTGATTGCACTAGTTTGTGAACGGCCGATCTATCTCCTTCCAAGCCCCGTGCCCGTAGCATCTCCAATGTGAAAATGGATTTCCTGAGGTTTCCGTCGCAGATGTATGCAATATCCTCCAAAACTCCCTCTGCTGCTTCGAATCCCTCCGTCGAAGAGACTTCTCTCATTACTTGCAGTATACTGTCCTTGCTTGTGCCTGGTATCCTGATCATCCGACTTCTTGATCGTAGGGCGTCAATTATCCTTGAAGGGGCCCTGGCCACTAGTATGAATCGGGATGCGTTGCCCACTGTTTCTAGCATTCTCCTGAGGTATGCCTGCCTTATCTGGCCCAGATGGTCTGCATCCTCGAGTACAATGAGTCTGCTGACTGGCAGCGTTCCTTCTGGCATTACTGCCTCCTTCCCTGCAGGGGGGACGTCGTCTGCGCCCGTAACCATGCCCCTGTCGAATGCATCGAGGCTCAGGCGGCCGGCGAGCGTGTCGACCGAGCCACCCGGCCGGAGAAAGTTCTCGAAGGTGGCCATTGCGCCCGCCTGCCTAGCCAGGTCCCTGCACTGCAAAACGTGAGTAGTAGATCTCCAACCCGGTCCAAGTACCTGCCTAGCGACTAGTTTCCAAGACTGGGTCTTACCGACACCAGCGGGCCCGGTAATCAGCAAGTGAGGGGGGTCTGCGCTTATGCTCGAGGAAACGAGCGCCTCACGAGCTGTGTCCGGCAGTGCCAATTGGTCGAATGTCTTGGGTGCATGAGACTCTAGCCAGCTCGCCACGAGTCGTCGTCGGGGTGACGGGCCTTGAACTCCGCGCCTCAGATTGCCTTCAGGGTCTTGTGTGGCCTTCCTTGGCTTCTGGGTTTAGCAAACACCCTGTAGCCACACTTGTGACATGACTTTCCGGTGGCTCCAGCCTCTATCCATGTCAAGTGGCCGCACCTCAGGCACTTGTATCGAATCTCGAGTGGGTCCATGGATGATTCGCAATGGTTGCACCTAGGCGGCTCCGCGGGGGTCCAAGGCCTCCTGTCCGTGCGGTTGCACTTCCTGCACTTGTGATTCACCAGGCGCTCTTCTTCCTTTGCCATCAGGGCGGCGACCTGCCTGCCCTTCTTCAACCTGTCCTATTCATCCATGAGCCCTACGGGCTCTCCTACATATGTCCACGAAGTTCTGAAAAATGTGCCCTCCGTACTCTGAATCATTGACTTCTGGGTGGAATTGGAGGCCAAACCTGTCGCCATCCTCGTTCTGCATGGCCTGGACCTCGCAAGACTCGCTTTTGGCGGTAATTATGAATCCCCGAGGAACCTTGGAAACCTCATCATTGTGGCTCTCCCATACGATCTGGGTATCGGGGGTACCGGCAAAAATGGGGCCTCCTCCCTCAATAAGATCGATTGACGCCGCTCCAAATTCTGGTGCTGGAGCCTCCCTGGCTTCTCCTCCGTAGTGACCTGCCATGAACTGATGCCCAGCACATATGCCCAATATCGGGACCTCCATCCCCAGATACTCCGCGCAGTTTCCTAGCTCGCCAGTTAGGCCCACTCTGGCCGCGCCCCCCGAGAGTATTAGTCCGTCTACTTCCCTCATTTCCGAAATCGGGGTATCATTGGGCAGTATCTTAGTATCCACACCCAGATACCTTAGCATGCGCCACTCCCGATGCGTCCATTGGCCGCCGTTGTCGATGACGTCAATTACGAGGTCAGTGGTCCCCATGCGCTCTCGAAGAGCAGGAGGGAGATGAATAATGCCCCCTCAAAGATTGAAAAAGAGAACCCGTGTCGTAGGTCTCCAAGCCCCGATGGTGTAGTGGCCTATCATGCAGCCCTGTCGAGGCTGCGACCCGGGTTCAAATCCCGGTCGGGGCGCCACTCATTCTAC
>PBGL02000009.1 GCA_002718995.2 Methanobacteriota archaeon | reverse complement strand
GGATTGGTATCATTTACCACTGCCTTGAAGGATTGCTCACCCGCCATAATTACGCCTCAGACGGCATCCCGACATGAGGCCCCTATAAGAGCGGTTCGGCACAGTTCCAGACGCCTCTTTACCGCCTGGAGAACTCCTTCTCAATACGACTCCCTATTTCAGCCGGTATCATGGTGGTCATTGTGATGTACTGAGTCCTTCCCCTTCCTACTGCCGAGTTAGATGAGCGCGTCTCCACTAAGCCCTCCTTTTCCAGTGTCTTCAAGTACTTCCAGAATGTAGTGTAACTTTTGGCCTTGACCTCGAATTCTTCACATATTATCTCATACAGCTTCCTGGCATCCCCGCTGGATATCTCTTCCTCCTTTCGAAGCCTTCTACATATTCCCAGCAGTACCAACTTTTGGTGTTCGCCAAGATGATCAACTTGGCTTGGCTCAATGGATGCCGCTCTGACCGTACTCGGCAGAACGTCTTCCGGGAGGACCTCTCCCCTACCTTCCTTCTCCGCCCTTCTGACAGCTGCTTCCAACAGTTCTATCGCCAGTCTAGCGTCACCCGTCTCTGCAGAGAATCTCCCAATTTTCTCGAGAGTCTCTTCACCCACAGAACCATTTCTGCAGGAAGCTTCGTATCTCTGTTTAGCTATCCCCCTGAGGGAATTTTCTGAATACGGCTCAAGCATAAGGACGTTGCTTTCGCCTAGCCTGGATATTATGGCCGGCTCGAGCTGCCCGAGTAGATGACTGTCCTGGCTCACCATAACTAGGGATAGAGATCCCTGACCTTCCTGTCCCTCATCTATCCTCAGTAGTTTGTATATCAAGTCGTTACTATCCCTTCTGATCAGAACGTCGACCTCATCAAGGACAAGAAGCAAGTGGATCCCCCTGGATCTTATGTTTCTCCTCACCGACTGGATGATCTCCCCCGAACTGAATCCACGTTCTGGATGCCTGGAGTCAAGAGACAACGCAATCTGCTGAAGGACTTGCGAGGTAGACGGGTGATTTCTGCAGTTAACATGGGATAAAACGACCTTCCGTTTTCCATCAACCGCTCTCGATAGATCCTCTCCGAACCTCTTGGTTAGAACTGTTTTACCAGTTCCAACATGCCCCATTATCACGGCACGACCACTCACTCCTTCGTTGTCGATACCGAGGAACATCGAAGCAAGCTCCGACAATTCAGAGTCCCGCCCTACCAGCGTTGGGGGCGTCCAATCGAATGAGAGTGGGCTTCTGTCCAGCAAGACCTTGCCCGCACCGATCCTGTCTAGGTAGTCCGCCATCATACTAGTCGTACTAACGTCGTTCTTAGACATATTCTGAACATCGGGCCCGATTTCTAGAGTTGTTCCAAGAAAGGAAAGCTGCCATCAGGGGATCTCGTCGAACTGGTAACCGGATTCCCACTCTTTCTCGCCTAGGGCGACTTCCAGCTCATAGGGAGTGACAAGGGGCTTCTCATACCTCACAGAATCGTCTATTGCAATACGCGGACATGCGGTGTTGACGAAGGCGTCAACGGGGTAGAAATCTATCAAATCAGGGCTAACGTGGTCCAATGCAAGTAGGTACCCCTTCTTCCCATGCTTCTCTAGAATTCTCTTCATCCTTATCGCAAGGTTCCTTCTCATCTGACCAGGCTTCTCGCCAATCAGGATGCCGAATGTTTCGGCCTCACCAATCGCCATAATCAATCCAAACCTCTGACGGAGAATCCTCTCAATACGCGTGAATGACATCTCACTCGCCTCTCCCGTGTAGGGATCAAGGAGGGCTAGGGGTTTCCCGGTGTGAAGGACCATACCAATTGGGTGGAAATCACCCGAGCCAAGGAATAGGTAGTGGCCTATGGTAGAATCGTCACCCGAATAGTTGCAACCGAGTACTTGGCCGGGGAATGTCAAACGGTCTCCTCCCGTTGGAATGATTACATCGAATCCTGCATTCTGCAGCATTTCTTTGTATTTCGGAAGCAGGTGAAGGTGTTGTATCGATCCAACGAGTCCCAATTTGTTATCCGTCAGAGGGGAAATTCTCCCTACGGCATCAAGAAACCTCTCTTGTGCCTCTTCTTCCGTGAACTGAGAAGAAGGGGAGGAATTCAGCTTACCCATTGAAAGATCCCTGTGTTCTCCTAGGATTTCCAGTACTGGCTCGATCTCAGGCTCGCCTTCGTAGGTCACTGGGATGAACTGGGTCGGCATGCCTGAGTCTATATTCATCTGACTGTGACCCATGTGAGCGACTAGCTCGACCCCCATGGCCATCATTTTGTCATGCACCAAGTCACATGCCCCATAACAAGGATCGGCTGCAAGGACGACTTTCGCCCCAGAGTCATCTTCTATTTTGTCCATCATTTCAAGAGCCTGCATCTTCAGTCCCTCAGGGACTTGCAGTGCCACTAGCCTGTGGTCGTTTGATTTGATCCTGCTAACCAGATCGTCCAGCTGGAAGTCATGCCTATCAAGATCCATATAATCACTCGACAATCTCTACCTTTCCATCAACTATATCGATTCTGGCCAGTGTCCTTATTGGCCAATTTGGCCTCTCCAGGGCAAGGCGCTCCCGACCGTCCCCTTTCTCTATGGCGATTATGATGTCTTGTAGTATTGCACCCATTTCCTCGATCGCTTCTAGAATGGGTTCCAGTGTTCCACCAGTGGAGATCACGTCGTCCACAATCAGAATCCTCTCTCCTGCTTTGATGTCGTTGATGTACGTGGTAGACTCGGAATAACCAGTGGAAACATCGACACGAACCTCTCCTTCCATCCCGTAGGATCTCTTCCTGATTACGACTGTTGGCTTTCCCGAAGCTTCTCCCACTGCTGCTAACAGAGGTAGCCCCATTGCCTCAACGCTGACTACAAGGTCAATTTTTGACCAGTCTACCATGGATACAATGAGATCTCTTGTAGCCCTGAGAACTCCTGCCTCCATACGAGGTATTCCGTCCGAAATCGGATGGATGAAGTAGGGATACTCCCCCTTCCAGATTATTGGTGCACCTCTGAGGGAATCATGCAGAACAGACAGGGGTTCGCCGGGCTCCATGCCCCTCAACCTCAGACTTTGCCCTTCAACTGCTCGGCTCCCTTGACCACCTTTACGGTGCAAGGAGTTGGGAATTTGCAACTAGCCTTCCTAAGTGATTCTCGAGCAGCATCATAGTTTTCTGGATTAGTGTGTATAGAAATGACCCTCTGACCCCTTAGGACCCTTGCAGCAGTGCCGACGTTCTTTCCATAGGCCTGCCTCATTCCTTGAGAAACACGATCAGCCCCTGCACCGGTAGCTTGCTTGTTCTCCCTCAGTATCTGATGAGGGTATACGTGAATTCTCAGGGCATATCCCTCAGTGCCTGCAGATTCCCTGATGGTCGCATTCGAAACTTGCCTAGCAGCCTCAAGTGCAGTATCCCTGATTTGGCAGGCGTTATCAGAGGTCAGCTCCAAAACAACTGGGAATTCACCAGCTTCCGCAACTTTTCTGTTACCCATGAAGTATCTCAGAATTCTGTTGTTGGGAACTCCTCCAGAGTACTCTCTCCTAGTGAAGGACTGCCCCTTCACTTGACGGTACATCTTTGCGGGCTTGCGTGCCATCTTCCCTGCCTCTCTCGCGGGCGACCGACCCCCTCTATTTAACCGTGAGTGCGCGTGAAATTATTATTGCTCAGCTGCTCAGCTTCTCGCTCTCCCTCTGAACCTCGCGCACCCCGAAAACAATTAGACAGAATCCGACAAGCATGGAAACCCCGATGCTCTCGCCCAGCATTAGCCACCCGCTTAGAACTCCGAACACGGGAACTAGGAAAACGTAAGAAGCCGCAGCAGTAGATCCAATCCTGTCTATTCCCCTTGCGAACCAAGCATAAGTTAGAACCGTCGAAACCAATCCTAGATATGCAACAGATGCCCATTCGGCGGAACTTGGCTCAGGCACACCCGTGTTCCAGACTTCAATGAACATCCAAGGCGTCAAAAGCGCCCAACCGACGATTGAATACCAAACCACAATCTCCAGTGGGGTCCCCACCGTTCCTTCCGATAGGGCCATCTTGGTCAGGTTACTGGTCGCTGCCCAAGTAAGGGCCGCCAAGGCAATCATCACATCACCAATCAAGCGATGCTCGAATGGGATGTCCGTGTTTGGACTCCATCCCACTACTGTAGCGACCCCAGCAAGGCCGAAAAAGAGCCCAAGAACCATCCTTGAACTAAGCCTCTGTCCAAGCATTGGAACGGCCAGCAGTACGGTGAAAACGGGATTTACGGGGATAATCAGAGAAGCATCTCCTGCCGCAGTCCACTTCATCCCATTCATGAATAGGAGTTGGTACCCCATAGTCCCCAGAAGCGCCATCCAAAATGTGTACTTCCAGGCCTTTCTTTCTCTGGGTAAAATTCGAGGACCCCCCTTGTTCCTGTAGATCCAGCACCAAGCTGCAAACGCGAATACGGCGAAGACGTACCTCAGCCATGCAGAGGTCGCAGGCCCCATACTGGCCCTATTTGCGTCATCTAGTCCATAACTCAGGAATCGCCCTATTGCCCACGTGGAGCCCCAAATTGCAGCCACCATTAGAAGAAGAAGATGCGTACTCAGGTTTTCTCGGTATGACATCTAATCACCCAGTCCGAGAAGTCTGGGGATAAATCCAGGGTCGCTCACCGAGCATATCTCCGGCTCACAGATGACCCCTCCGCATTTACTCGCCAATGCCATTGCAGTCATCGCCAGCCTGTGATCAGAGTGGGTTTCTACGGCTCTCTTCGGTTTCCCCGGTATTTGCCCTCCGGGGATGTGTAACTCATCATCGATCTCTTGAAGGGATAAATCAAAACAATTCAGGACCTCAACAGTCTTCGAAATACGGTCCGACTCCTTCCCCCTAGCATGGGAGATTCCTGTGATACGCCCTCCATCCCCGATGGCCATCATTGCAGCCAAAGGGGAAATGATGTCACTGGCCTCGCCAAGGTGAATGTCATTCATACCGGACTCTATCGCAAGAATAGTCTCATTTATCCCAATCCCGGTATCTTCGAAGCCAGCCTCAAAATTCACCCCATGGAGGCGCGACAGTAGCATGGCTATTGGCCGAAGGCTCTCCTCTGCTGGAATCTCGACCCTCTCGGGGATCTCTATGTCCCAAGGGGGCAGTACTGCATGTCCGTCCTCGATAACCATCTTAGAGCCGCACAAAACACATATTTCCCTGGTGAGCATCCAGTATCCACTGCTTACCGGCTCCCCCGAAAGTGAGACCCGTAATACATCTGAGAATCCGGGCGATGCTACCATTAGTGCACTTAATCCCTGACTCGTCCGGCTCCAGTCATGCTGTACGTCATAGCAAAGAACGCCTCCCGAAACCTTTCTGGGCAGCCTCTCAGAGTCCACGCTGCAACCCATTTGCTCCAATGTCGAGCACAGCTCAGCAGAGTGTCGCGATCTAAGGGAAGAATCGCCATCCAAGGTCGTAACACCATCTCGACAAGCAGCAATTGCAGTCAGAAAGTTCGCTGTTGTACCCGAGTTTCCACATTGAAGAACTGTTTCAATTCTGGTTCCAGACATGCCCCTGACCAACCAACCGTCTTCGTGTTCAAGCACCTTCGAGCCCATGGCACCCATGCAATTTGACATGGATATCGCATCAGCACCAGGCTCTCCCTCGAATGAAAGCAAGACCTCTTGGTCACTCTGAGATATTATTGCGAGCCACCTGATTAGGTGACTTTTGGAAGGGGGGAGGCGCCACTCAACGGGAGAGCTCAGTGAGACCGCCTCTATGGCGAGCATGTACCTCGGAATCGATATGTAATGTTCAATCCTCGTATCAAGAATTCCTGATCCAGTCTCCGAAGTCAGACTCGCCGTCCCACTCAATGGACCGTGAATCAATGATGCTATTCTCCATAGTCTTCTCAAGAGAATCTTCGATTACCACTAGGTTGTTTCTCTGTAGTAGCTTAGGACTCAGTCCGGGCATCAGTACTGCCACTGCCCTTGGGACCCTGCCGGGATACACCTCATTGACGTGTCCAACGATATTCGTCGTACATGTGTTGGTGATCGTGTTGTACCACTCGGGCTCGACCGAGAGCTTGTTGGTCCTCCTCAAGTAGGACTCAAACATCCTCCTTTCGTTCCCAGGCCCCAGCACAACTCCCTCAAACAGATGGGTCCTGGATCTCCTTCTGCACCTCGATCTAACTCCAATAACGTCTCTTTCTGTCCCCCAAACGTAGATCAGCTCATATGCCCTGAAAAGCCCCTTGACGGGGTGGTAAGAAACCCCCTCCTTCCTTCTGACTTCTATTGAACATGCCAATCTAGTTCCATCTGCAAACTCATAGCTCAGGATGGTGTGTGCCATTTCCCTCCTATCAGGCTCGAAATACTCCAAAATGAACCAAATCTTGGTAACTTCACTAAGATTTACTTCCACGTCGATCCACCTCTCATCGAAGTCACGCGTGGTCCTCCAATTGAAGTCCCTAACATTCCGCATTGTGACAATGTCACCTCGGAACTCAGCTGTAGTTAATCGCTGATTGTCGTTCACCCAGGACCTGTCATTGGAGGGGGACAGGGCAAAATGCCTTCTGAGTATCAAGATCGTTAGTAGTGCGATGAGCCCTGCCGAGAGGCTCGCATATACGCCGACCACAACATCCGTGGGGAGGCGGACAGCATGAATGCTCCCCCGTATTTAGTGGCGCGGCAGGGGAGATTCGAACTCCCGAGGTGAAACACCACTGGATTAGCAATCCAGCGCAATGGCCAGGCTATGCGACTGCCGCAGTGTTCCCGCGAAACTAGCCATTCGCTTAAGGCGAACGGTAAATTTACTCCTCTTCGGTTTCATCGTCAGACACCGACGAATCGACCAGGGATGCCGGCAGTCTGGCGACGAAAATTACCTCATCGTCATAACCGGTCCTGTTCGCATTTCTCAACTCCATTATTCGGGTGCCCTTGGTTACCTTGCCCAGGGTTTCCTTCGTCTGACCGGAAACCATTCTTATCATCATCCCCGTGGCTGTTAGCATGAATAATTGATCATCCAAGTCAGGAATCTGCCTTACTGCAACTATCTCGTCATCGTCATCCAGTGACATGGTTTTCACACCCTTGGTCCCCCTGTTGGTTCTCCTGTAGCCATCTCTTTCCTGCACTGCACCGCCCTCCTCATCGACGATCGCTTCGCCTGTTTCCTGATCTCTGACGGGTATCATCCCTCCAGAACCTAGCCTACTCCTCTTTGCCATGCCATGCTTTGAGATGGTGAGGACACTGGTGTCGAAATCATCCGTTACGATCATTCCAATGACTCGGTCTCCATCGACCAGCTTCATTCCAGAGACTCCCTGGCTGACCCTGCCCTGGACCCTTACTAGGTGCGTGTGCTGCTCCTCCCCCGTAGACGGGTCTACTCTACTTCGGATTTCAGCCGGCTTGAATCTACAAGCGTTGCCTCTTGCTGAGACAAGTACGACATGATCGCCTTCGGTAGCAGGTCTGACCGAGACAAGGGCATCAGCCTCGCCGTCGGCGAATTTCAGTGCGTATTTCCCACTCCTGTTTATTTTGACGTATTCCGAAAGGCGACTCCTCTTAATCCTCCCATTCAGAGTTGAGAAAATTAGGAAGTGGCCTTCTGGATTTTCAATTAGTTCCCTGTTCATTGGCAGAATTGATATGACCTTCTCGTCCTCCCTAATTCCGCCGAGTAAGTTACGAACATGGGTCCCCCTGCCATATCTGCTGGCCGATGGAGTCTCCCACGCCCTGAGGCCGTACACCCTCCCCATGTCCGTGAAAATTAGCAATCTATCCTTGGAGAAGCATGTCACTATCTTCGAGGGGGCATCTTCTTCCTTGGTGGACACTCCCTTGAGCCCCTTTCCACCTCTGTTCTGAAGACGGAACGACTCAACAGGAAGATGCCTCATATAGTTGTCCTGAGTCAATGAGATAACGATAGACTGCTCTGCAACCAAATCTTCCCTGTCCATCGAAAGCGGCGTCGGATTTATCTCCGTTCTACGGTTATCGCCATGCCTCTCGACTACACCTTCTAGCTCTTCGACGATGATGTTCAGGCGCTTTACCCTGCTATCCAGAATCCCTTTGAAATTCTTTATCGCTTCCCTCAACTTTTCAAGCTCCTCCGCGACCTCCTTCACGTTCAGCTTGGTCAGTTGGTAGAGCCTCCTCTCTGCGATAGCCTTGGACTGCNTTTCCGAAAAGTCAAACTTCTTTATTTTCGGATACTTCTCTTCCCCTCTGAGGTATTTTTCGAATTGGTCTCTAGAGTCCGAGTTGCGACCAACGACAATGATTTCATCCATCCTCTTCTGCGCCTTCATCAATCCATCTAGGATGTGGGCCCTGGCTTCCGCCTTTTCCAAGTCGAATTGTGTCCTCCTCTCAATTATCGACTCTCTGTGTCTGACGTGCGTGTGTAGGATTGTGCATAGATCGAGCTGCACTGGCTCTCCCTTCAGTATCCCCATCATATTCGCTGAGTACGACTCCTGGAGTCTACTGGATTGGTATAATTGATTCAATACTGCCTGCGGATCAGCATTCTGCTTAATCTCGATGACCACTCTTATCCCCTCCTTGCTGGACTCATCTCTAATGTCCCTGATGCCCTTCACTGATTCCTTCTGGACAAGTTCGGCGATTCCCTGTAGCATTGGCGCCTTTTTCACTTGATATGGAATTGAGTGAACTANCAGCCTCTTGCCGCTGGAGTCGTCTATCACCTCAACGTCCGATCTGATGTGGAATCGCCCATGCCCCGTTCTGTACATGTCCACGATGCCATCGATCCCATACAGGGTGGCTCCCGTTGGAAAGTCCGGTCCCTTGATGTGCTCCATATACTCTAGAGCGTCTATTTTAGGAGGGTTGTCGAGACCGATCTTTCTATTCTGCTCGATCACCCTTTCAATGTGGAATTTTACTGCAGAAGCGACTTCTCCCAGGTTGTGAGGGGGGATCTTTGTTGCCATACCAACTGCAATGCCGTCACTTCCATTGAGGAGTAAGTTAGGTAGTCTGGAAGGTAAAACCGTGGGCTCGGTCTCACTCTCGTCAAAGTTCGGCTCCATGTCTATCGTGTTCTTGTTGATGTCTTCCAGCATATGCAGGGATAAACGGTCAAGCCTGCTCTCAGTATACCTCATTGCAGCAGGGGGGTCTCCATCAATCGAGCCAAAGTTGCCTTGTCCATCGACAAGCGGGTACCTAAGTGAGAACTCTTGTGCCATCCTGACCATCGTGTCATATAGCGCCTGATCGCCATGTGGGTGGTACTTCCCCATGACCTCTCCGACTGACCTGGCTGACTTACTGTACCCCTTTTCATGCGTGTGGCCTGCTTGGTGCATCCCCCATAGGATTCTCCTGTGTACTGGCTTTAGTCCGTCCCTTACATCAGGCAGGGCCCGCCCAATAATCACGCTCATCGCGTAATTGATGTAGCTTTCTTTCATCTCNTCGGAGATGTCTCTTCTCAGNAAATCTTCACTCATTGATCACACATCCAGCGCCGTAACCTTCGAAGCATTAGTTTCTATGAATGAACGCCTATCGGGAACGTCCTCACCCATGAGTATGCTGAATAGCGAATCGGCCTCCTCAGCATCTTTGATTTCNACCTTCAGCATCACTCTGGCCTCGGGATCCATTGTAGTCTCCCATAGCTGATCGGGATTCATCTCTCCGAGACCCTTGTATCTCTGAACGTCTATCTTGGATGTGGGGGCCTCTTTCTGCATTCTTTTGATCGTGACATCCCTTTCTTTCTCACTGTGGACCCACTCGACGTGCTTCCCCCTGGAGACGGAGAATAGTGGTGGTGCGGCAATATACACATTTCCATTCATAATAGCACGTCTCATGAAGCGCCACATGAAGGTCAGAATGAGCGTTCTGATATGCGCTCCATCGACATCAGCATCTGTCATGATGATGATTTTGCCGTATCTCAACTTCTCAGGGTCAAAGGCTCCTTCCGCCTCTTCTTCATTACCAACTCCTGCACCAAGTGCCCTGATCATTCTCTGGATTTGCTCGTTCGAGAAAACCTTGGTGAGGTTTCTCTGCTGCCTCTCCACATTCAGAATCTTGCCACGGAGGGGAAGTATTGCCTGTGTTCTCCTGTCCCTGGCATTCTTCGCGGATCCGCCCGCGCTCTCGCCCTCGACTATGTATATCTCACATTCATCAGGGTCTCTTGACTGGCAATCCGCAAGCTGCCCTGGCAGACCACCGCCTTCCAGTACCCCTTTTCGCCTTGTAAGGTCACGCGCCTTCCTCGCGGCNTCCCTAGCTCTGCTAGCGAGGAGGGCCTTTTCGACGATCTGCTTTGCAACGGAGGGGTTTTCTTCGAAGAACTCGCCCAATTTGTCATTCACGATCTGCTCAACTATCCCGGCCACCTCGCTAGTGACCAATTTTGCTTTGGTCTGCGCATTGAACGACGGATCTGGATGCTTTATCGAAATGACAGCGGAAACACCCTCTCTGACATCATCCCCAGATAGCCCCTTCACGTTTTTGAGCAGGTTTTTCGACTGTGCATACCCATTCACCGTTCGCGTCAACGAACTTTTCAGGCCGGAAAGGTGGGTTCCTCCGTCCGTGTTGTGAATTATGTTGGTGAAGCAGTGTATTGACTCTGAGTAAGCATCTGTCCATTGTAATGCAACCTCTACGTGGACCTCTCCCTTGTCTCCTTCCTTGCTACCAAGTACATGCAGGACATCTTCGTGGACCACCTCCTTGTTCTTGTTCATGGATTCTACATATTCTCTGAGGCCTCCATCGTACTTATGTTCGATTTCAACTGCTGCCTCGCCTCTGAGATCTCTAGCAATAATCTGAAGTCCCGCATTTAGGAATGCGGTTCTCCTGAGCCTGGTGTTAATCTGCTCGAAGTCGAATTCTATAATATCGCTGAAGACTTCTTCCAAATCAGGCTTAAACGAGATTATCGTTCCAGTCCTATCCGAGCTTCCTACAGGCTTTAGTTTGCCCTGGGGGACTCCTTTGTGGTAGATCTGCTGCCACTCTTTACCTTCCCGATGAATAGTCATGGTAAGGGATTCCGAAACCGCGTTCACAGCACTCACTCCGACCCCATGCAGACCTCCGGCCACCTTGTAGGCCTCATTGTCGAACTTCCCCCCTGCATGGAGCTTAGTCATGATGACCTCGGCAGCGCTAACCCCCTCCTCGTGCTTACTCACGGGAATCCCTCTGCCGTGATCGGTAACCGTGATGGAGCCATCAGGGTTCAGGTCAACTTCGACTGTTGGATTGTGACCTGCAAGATGCTCGTCAACTGCATTGTCAACAACTTCCCAGATGCAGTGGTGCAAGGCCGATCCATCATGAGGGTCTCCAAGGTACATCCCCGGCCTCTTTCTGACTGCTTCCAGGCCTTCCAGGACCTGAATGCTGCTTGCATCGTAGTCATCAGCCACATCTTCACATCCAATTCTTTGAGGGTTCCCTTTGGGAACCCTCAATCACTATGTCCATTCCTGAGCGCGGGTGGTTATTCAACCCTACTAATGGATTAGCGAAAAAACGCCATTTTCCGCTATTGAAGGAAGATTCAGTAATATTCCGAGAATCGAACCACTCGACATGGTTAAACAGAATCCTAGGGTCGAGCGGTTGGATGGAACTGCCGCTTGTGTGTGTTGTTCTGAGCGGATGCACAGTGGATGGGATGCTCAAAGATGCGGCAATGGCCACGGCTTCCGGTGCGGACTTAGTGGAAGTCCGATTGGATAGGCTGTGGGTAAAAGAGGTGTTTCCGGAGCCTACCGAGGAAGCGTCCGAGGACTCCAAGCCCCGTAGAAATGAAAGGCGAGAGCCAGAATATGTCCCACAGCCTCTGGATTCGGTAGATCTGTCGGACGTTCTAGANTCCTTCAAGCAGGGCTTGGAGCTCCCAGTNATTATCACATGCAGATCTGAGTCACAGGGTGGCTACTTCCCGGGAACTGAGGAAGAGAGGCTGGATGTATTGAGAGAGGGCATAAAGAGCGGCCCAAGCTGGGTCGATTTGGAATTCGAGATCGAGGAGAAGGCCCGGAAGAAACTGGCTGATTTAGCATCAGGCAAGACAAAGGTGATCTGCTCCCAACATTCCTCCGAGAGGCCACCCCCTGCTGCAGAGATTGTTTCTGAAGTGGAGGAGATGTCGAAGCTAGGGGAGATGGTGAAGATTTGTCATGCAACAGGTGGAACNGAAGGTTCACTGAGGCTGTTTGAAGCCGCTTGGGAGCTAAAGGAATCGGGAATTAGAAATTCGATTATGGGAATGGGGTCCGGAGGCGACTGGCCCAGGATACACGCTCCACTTTTGCATCAGCACATGGTATACTCCACTATGCAAGTTGGTTGGCATCTGGCATACAAGGGGAAAATAAACAAATCCGACTTGTCCACTGCATGGAAGCTTCTCGGCTATACGGATTAGCTCAATCACTCGTGGCCTCACTGTCGAGGTACGGCATCTCAGTACCTTCCTCAGCTTCTTCCACCTTGCCTACTTGCATATATTTTGAATGAAGGACGAAAGGTACGATGAGACATGCCAGTGGCAAAGATCCAACCAGGAGGGTAGCCGTGAATTTTGGTATGTTCACCCTTTTCTCGACATCAATCAGAACTTCTACGTCTATCGATCCACCAGCAGCATCGCTATTCGTGTGCCTCCTGTTGTTCCACCCATCTATCACCAAGAAGTACTCTTGGTCACCGCCTCCGAATGCATCGGACATTGTGTTCCAAACTGACCCATCGGAGTCGATGGCTACAGAGAATTCTTCCTCAGAAACACGCTCATAGGCATGAACGTCCCGGAATGGGAGCCAATCAACCGTGTCCCGCCACTCAACAGGCAGGAATTCAACATCGAAGAATTCTGGATCCCCCCTCATTTCGTATTCGAGCGTATATCTGTCCCAGTCACCCCCGTGCATTAGGTAAACATCCCCTATCGGCTCAAGCGGAACGTCATCCATGTTCGGAGTCATCTTGATGCAGAATGTGTACCTGTACCCGGGGACAAGCTCCATCTTAAGGGCCGAAGCGCTATCATTCTCAATCGTAGTTTCCCAGAATACGTCCATGTCAAGGGAACGCAGATTGTTTCCTTGGTCGAACTGCCAGAAGCTTTCCACGCTATGCTCTTCGATGTAGTCCTCAACGTCAGGCTCGTTCATTGCTGAGACCTCGCATGAGTTGGCAGCGGCAACGGAGGTGGACGTTAGTATGGCGACCATCAGAAGGATGGGCGGCGAAATAACGCAGAAATTGACAATTTGGACGATGGATTTGGGGAATTTCCCATGCAATCTATCTCCTCCTAGTTCTGATTGGCCGTACATATCCCGATCCCCTGTCCCGACGCTCATCCACAGTCAGATATTTGGGTTGCGGCGGCGGTTTGTGTTGATCCATGCCAGGCAACCCCCCATCGCTCTCGACCTCATCGACTTCGTATGTCTCGAGCATCTCTTCTGCATCCATCTCTTCTTCGTCNTTCTGCCTCATTATGACCCATCCAAGAANCAGGACCATGGCGACTAATGCGAGAAGTCCCGCACTCTCCCTATTGGGTACCAAATCCGACCAGGTAAGATCAGACAGCGACCTCGGCTTGAACTCCTCTTCTTCTGCGAGCACGATTACTACGAATTCCCTCTCCGAGCACACATCAACGCCATCGCAAACTTGCATCAGTATCCGTACCTCTCCCATACTGTCCCATGACTGAGAATTCCATCCCCAGTCATTCCTAGGATCGCCATCTCCGTCGAAGTCCAGGGCCACATTCAGGTCCCACCTGACAAGTAAGTCACCAGTAAGGGCCCTGTCCATGTCGTTAGTAGGGTCGCCATCCTCGTCACTGTCAACTGCTGAGTCGGTATCCATCCATGCAGATATCCCATCGTCCAAGTCTGCATCTGAAACAGAATAATTCAGAATAACGGCATCTCCGACATTGACATAGTCTGAGCCAATTGGCTCCATTTCCCCTATCACGGGGGCTCTCGATACGTGGACGAGAATTGATGTTGAGTTCGTCTCCCCTCCTTCGAATCCATCGACAACGGTCAGTGTTACCATGTATGTCCCTGGAATTTCGTAGCTGTGCCAGACTATCGGCCCCTCTACTGCGGGAGTGGCATCTCCAAAGTCCCATATCCAGTGAGTTATTCCATTCCACTCGGGATCATCTTGGTCTGTCGATGTCCTTCCTACGAAAAGAGGATCTGAGTCGTAACTGGAAGACCCGTCGAATCTAATCGGTGTACTTGGTGCAACGAAAGCCCCTCCGTCGCTGGTTTGGGGGATTTGCCAGATTACGGCCTCGGAATCGGTCGGCTGCCTGTCGATCAGGGTTCCATTCACGCTCGGACACGAGTATGATAGGTCAGGAACAGGCACCGGGTTCTGTATTCGGATTGAGTAGGATTTGGTTGCCGATGACAAACCCCTCTCGTCCACAACTGTGAGACTTACTGTGTACAGCCCCGGCCTAAGGAATGTGTGACTGACTGAACTGACGTTCGTTATCTCTCCGTCCAAGTCTGAGATGTTCCAAGACGTCGATAATAATGAGGTATCTCCATCTGGATCAAATGAAAGGCTGGAGAATGTGTAGGTAGTGTCCACAGTTCCATCCGAGGGTCTCGAAAAGACGGCAACTGGCCTTTGATTGAGCACATTGACCACTATCGTGGCAAAGGAAGAATTCCCATCGTCATCCGTGACTTCCAATGTCACTGTCTTCAGTCCGGGCTCTCTCCATCCTACCATCGGATTGCTGAGGCCAGACTCAGTTGAAGAGAAATCAGAAGTGAGGGTCATCCCCCCTCCCTCCAGATTTACCCCGCCTTCGAACTGCCAGTCGTACTCGACGATCATTCCGTCGCTATCTATGAAAATCTCGGGCATTTCTATGGGGGTCAGGGTGAAAGTCTCCAATGAGTCTTCGAATACAAGTTTTGGAAGTCTGTTCAGAATCCTGATGAAAACCGTATGCTCAACCTCGTGCAGGCCGTCGCTAACCGTCAGCGTCAAAGTGTAGACGATCCCATCCGCACTGCCGTCTACCCATGAGTGACTAGACTCTGCCAAGCCAACCCCAGATACGCCATCTCCGTCCCCCCAGTCCCAGCTAAACTCCAATTCTTCGATTGGGAGGTTGTCAGTAGTTCCTCTCGCAGAAAACTCGACCTGCTGATTCGTCAGAAGGACCAATTCGTCAGTGACGACGACACCCTCTACCGAAATCTCTGGTATTGGATCGGAAGTGTCCTGAACGACTACCTCCCAAGACTGACTATCGGAGAAATATCCGCCTTGGTCCATCACTGTCAACACAATGGTATACTCTCCCGGGTTGACATAGGGGTGTACTGGATTTTTCAAACCCGAAGAGATGTTATCTCCCAGGTCCCAGAAGTAAGCAATTGGGGTCTCATTGTGCGAGAACGTTCCATTGAGCTGGCCGAACCCCCACTCGTCGTAACCCGAACCAAACATATTCACGGGCAACCAAGTCTGAGTTACGTTTGTTGAGATTGAACCAGAGGCTACTGGTTCCATGTTGGCGAGCTCGACTGGGAGGGCAAATGCCTGGTCGACCATAGCGTCCGTAACGTCCCTTATGCTGACACCAAATGTCCAGTCTCCTGTGTAGGGGGGTGTGAACCAGACAGACTTCTCAGTAGGTATGCTATTTCCCGCGGTCACGGAGAATACCAGGGTGTCCACTAGGGTATTGTTCACAAATGCGTCCACCGAGACCTCCAATACCTCGAAGAATGCATTTGAAACTATGTCCAAATTCAGCTCGATGCTGTCATCAGCCCCATTCCCGTCCCTGTCAAAAGAGTGGATTGTATTTATCGAAACTTCAGCAGGGTCGGTGATTAGCTCGGCTTGCACAATTACGGATGCCGAGGGGTAGCTCCCAGTAGTGATCCCGCAAGTAATGTAGTTGTAGTCGCAGTCGTCGACCGCGGACTCGAACCAAGTGGTGAGCCAAACCTCATCCGTGGTGTTTCCGAATCCGTGAACAAGTCCCGTAGCGGCCCCAGATGCAGGGTCGACTCTTAACCTGCTCATGGACCAACTCCCGGTCGCAGAATCACGAGAAAGAACCGCTCCCTCAAATCCGAATTGAGTGGGCTGAACCATCAAGTTTAGCGGGGCTCCAGAGCCTTGATTGAATTTGTACGCCCTTATCCCCCATCCTTCAACGGCCTGACTCGGGCTTGACCATGAGTTCACCCATTGGTCATTGAAGCCACTCATCTGGACTCTGCAGATTGATGCAGCAATGCAACCAGCAGTCAAGTCTAGATTGGAGAATCCAAACGCTCCTTGAGCGCTATCTATGGAAACCGCCATCGAAAAGTTAGCGAAGATATCGCTCATCGTTGTGCCAATAGATGTGGAGCCCGGCTCGGGATTATTGGCTAGATTCTCTATTCCGGTGCCCCCGGTCGCAGTATCGGCAACTAGATTCCTTATTGCCGCCCCTCCGCCTAGTTTGTCGGCCAAGTACATCATGAACATGAATCCAGCCCCATAATCAGCTATTCTCTGATTCCACCACCTCACACTCATATTGGAATTCTGGGACCACTCATTTGCATGACCCGTGAGTGTGCTGGTCACGCCAAAGCAAAGGTAAGCAGCCATGTCCGCGGCCCCCTCGTCTATCCAGATGAATTCGTAAGGGTCCCTTGCGTTGTGTAGTAAATGCTGGAATTCGTGGGCTAGAATCGTATTTCTCCAGCTCAGGTCATCCACGTCAATGAAAACGGCCTCTCTGGTTGATGCCAGACCGGGAATGAAATAGCCCCCTACTGATGCAGCACCATCTATGGCCAGAATCACGATCTCAATCTGGCAGTTATTGTCTACGTCGGGAGCCGATCCGAAATAGTTCGTGTCCGTGGGGAAAATGGTCGACTCCCAAGTGGAAGTGATATCATTCAAGGTAGTGGATGATACAACCTCCCCATCCTGTACGAAAACCACAGAGTTCGTCGAAACCTTTTGCACAGTAGCCGAAATCGTTCCGCTGGCAGTAGATATTGTATCAGTATCCCCCTGGCTCCATGCGGCCTCACAACTTCTTACAGAGTGTCTTGAGTTTTGATATGCCTGGGAGAATGGAAGGACTACTCCGGGATATCCGTCCTCGACCCACTGCCTCTTGAGGAATCCCGTGGCCGAGAATACAGCCTCCTCCTCTCCTGTAAACATGTATTGCTTTCCCTCAATAGGGGGGACGAAGTCCGAAAGATCACCAGTGATTTCGATGCTCAATGGGACCTCATCTGCAGGAGCCGCAGCCACGGCTGGGGAGAGTCCGGCTAGGAGCATAATTGAAACAATCATGACCGCCGAAGAGAACGAGTTACTGTGTTTCCGGTCCATATCACTCAACACTCCGTGTTGTACCCAGTGTGTTTCCATCCTAAGACGTATTTTAACATCGATGGAGCATCGTTCGTACATGAGTCACGCGGGGCGCTCTCGCATTCATTCCCGCCCACTCGTACTTATCCTCGTAATCTCTCTCTTCTGCGCGCCCGCAGGAGCCGCATCAGATGGGCAGAATATTGACGGTGAAGTGGTGTTGATTAGGTCCATCCCACATGACTCAGAGGCTTTCACACAGGGCCTTGTTATGGACAATGGTAGGATGTTCGAAAGTACAGGATTGTTCGGGGAGTCGACTTTGAGGGAAGTCAATACAACTACAGGCGAGGTTATGAGGCAAACAAATCTTGAACCGTCACTTTTCGGAGAAGGCATAGCGGTGGTAGGTGACAGTATTTTCATGCTCACCTGGCTAAATGAGACAGCCCTTGTTTTCGATAAAGAGACCTTTAATTTGACATCGATCATGAACTATGAAGGCGAAGGCTGGGGGCTCTGTTTTGACGGCTCATCCCTAGTGATGTCTAATGGCACCTCGTCCCTCTCCTTCAGGAATCCTGCAAACTTCGAGATTATCCGATCAGTAGAGGTGACTGACTCAAGTGGGAACGGCGTGCAGATGATCAACGAGTTGGAATGCGTAAGTACCGATTCAGGAAATAGGATTCTTGCGAATATTTGGCAGGAGGACAGAATCCTGATGATAGAGCCATCAAGCGGCAATATTGTAGCGGAGTTTGATGCATCGTTCCTTTCCTCCCAGAATGGAGTTACAAATAATGAAGTCTTGAATGGGATTGCCCACAATGGTTCCTCTGAATATTGGATTACTGGTAAGAATTGGACTTCCATGTATTTGGTGGACCTGCTCATTTCCGATGAAGAAGGCGACAAGGAATGCAACTCCGACTGCCCGATCGAAGCAGAGTCCGAAACAACGTGGCTAAAATCGATATTATTGCTGGCCCTGTTGCTTGCTGGTATTGCAGTATTGAACAAGAGCAGTGCTAAGGGTCATTTCGATGGCAAGGGGTCTGGGAATCGGCATGATGAACAGCCTAGTGCCATGTCGGATATGCAGCGAAGCGGAGGTGAAGATGGTTGAGCGACGAGTTTGAGGACGAAATCGATCACAGGACTGGCCTAGAATTATGGCTCTCAGATCTTTCGACGGATTCAGCCACGCGGAACATGGGCGCCTTCCTAATCGCACTGGGGAGCCTCTTGGGGGTAATAGTTGGAATCATGCTAATTTCGGGAAACGTTAGCGATATCCTTTCCGGCGAGCTCGATGACTCCGGGGGAAAGGCAGACGTAAACGGACTAGTCATTACTGAGTTGGTAGATAACACCACGGGAGGGGATCACGTAGAAGGGGTCACCGTGAAGGTATTTGACGACCTAGGAATCGAAATTGGAAGTGATATTACCGATTCTGGGGGAAGGTTCTCAATCTCCGATTTGCCACGCAGATCATCTACTCTTGAAGTAGCCCACCCTGGCAATGTAACTGTGAGGATATTGATTATCCCCGGCGACTATTCGCAAATTCCAATCACCCTTGTCCAAGGCGAAGGAACCAAAAATTCCGATATCAGAGGAGACAGCCATCTGGGTGAATCGGTTTTCATCGGAACAGCAGTTGCTCTACTGACTTTATTTTCTGGAGTAGCTGGTTTGGCAGGTGCAGCAGAGGCGAGAAAGGGGTTGAGCTACAGGAGAACTTGGTGGTTATCCTTCGTTGGACTCTGGAGCAGGGGGATGATGTTCATCGGCCCACTCTTGATACTAGCCGGAATGGGCCTCACAAGCCTCTCCAGGAATCAATTCTACGACGTATATTCCAAGGAAGAGTGAGGGAATGTATCTGATTACTGTGGAGGGGGGAGATGGCAGTGGGAAAGGCCTAGCTACCCGAGTAGTCGCCGATGTCATGCGAAGAGAATTTCCCTTTGTTTCGGTTGAGGTTACGGGTGAGCCAAGGAGGGAACATCCACTGGGCAGACTCGCAATCGACGCCGTCAGAACAAGGAAAATCACTCCCGAGGAAGAGGCAGGATTGTTTGCTGCCGACAGGGTCGACCACTCCCATGGATGGATTCTCCCGCGGCTTGAACAAGGAATGGCCATAGTAAGCGAGAGAAATATCCACTCATCGCTCGTCTACCAGGGCATTGTCGGCGGCGCCGGTGTCGAACGTGTTGCTCATATGAACTCAGCCGCATTGGTCCCGGATCTTTGCATATGGGTGGACTGCGACCCAGAAGTGGCACTGAATCGAATCAAGAGTGGCACCCTTAGGGCGCATTCGAACAAAGAAGAATACTTCGAGACCACGGAGCTACAGAGGAAAATTAGGGACGGCTACAGGGATTTGCTATCAGGGGAAAAGGAAATGCCAGTCCCATTTGACATGGGTGCAATAATTGGCCCAATCCTAAATGAGGGGACCGAGGACGAATTCAGGGGGCAGCTAAAAGGGGTAATCAGGGGGTTCTTGCACTCTCGCCCAAGTCCCGTAAATGTCGATATCGAAATAGTCGATAGGAATCTGTTGAGGAGGCTAATCAGAAACTCCGATGGACAGACCACTTTGGAGGGGCTGGGCCTTGAGCCGACGAGTTCGAAGGAACAATGGCTCGCCGGAAAGTCCCCTTGGAGGGTAATCAATGAATCTCAGAAAGAACATGCATCAATCATGGACTCCGTAGGGGAAGGTGATAGGGTGGATGTCCCCCATCACGTCCTTTCCCATTCTATCTCATCTGTGCTTGGCACGTTATCCCTGATGGGCTCTGCCGATATCCGGGAGCTGCGCAATTCTCTCGGCCCAGTTAGAACAGTATCCGAAAGACATACGCAAACCATAGTCAAGTATCTGCATGAGAGATTGGGGTGGATACACCAACATCGCTCACTGATCGGCAGAGAGGCCCCTAGGTCTCAGCTAAGGGACGAATTCAGGGCAATGGGGCTACTCTCAATAGCAATCTGGCCACTCAAGGATGCGATTGTTAAGTGGATTAGGGACAATCCCGGAACTCACTTAAGATTCTCAATGGGTCAGATAGTCAAATCTGGACACCACCCTGCCTCCGTCGACTCAGTAATCGAGAGACTCAAAATATTGGGAAGTGGAAATGACTCAGGCGAAACTCCAGAGAATCCTGAGGACTTGGTAAAATGGTGGACAGCATCTTAGATGCTACTTCTGAACTAGCCTGGCTTCACCAGGGAGAATAACCGAAGAAGCCCCGTCAAACCCACTCGCCCTTGCACAGAGTGATGCACAAACAAACCACCCAATAACCATGCCTGCTGCCATGCCCGTGACTAGCCTCAGTGGATTCACAGACTCGTAATCAGTCAGAAGTTGAGTGAATCCATCTATTGCCATTGGAACGATCCCTAAAGTGAGTAATATGGCCATGTCCCTCGTCCTGTTGTCATTAGCGTAGGTGGTTTGCAAAAAATCATCGGGAAAAACTGAGAGGAAAGTATCTCTGATAGTCCAGCGATTAAGCCCCCTCCAGCCAAATAAAGCGGCACCCAAAGCAAATCCCAAGAATATCCCTATGTCCCTCGCACATACTGGCATTTGATTCCCATTTATTTCCCACGATCTTTCATGTTTCTGATGACAATTCAGATCCCCGAACGCGTAGGTAAATGCGAATATCGGATTCAGCTCCGACCATGCAAAGAAACCCCCATGTTCGGATTGATCATGACCCATATCGGCATGCTCACCACCATTTGTGTTGCCCCAACTATCGAATGTAGCATAGTCGATTGCATTTGCTCTTCCTGAAAGTTGAGGCACGGATCCCTCGGGCATGGCCATGGGGGCTAGAAAGCATAGCAATAGGTAACCGCCACCAATTCCAGCAAGAATCTTGGAGACTTTGATTTCCCTGAGGCGATCCCCTCTGCCATTCCTCTCTAGGCTCACAGGCCCAGGGATAACATTTCGGAAATCAATCTTGCCCTATGACCCACGTCCTCTTGAGTGAAGGCCCTTTGGACACAACATGGCAGAGGTCAGATTTCGTGATGTCCTGGCCATCTCAATAGTCGCCGGACTAATGGTTACAACAATGATTACCTTCATCGCAATTTTCGCTAGTGGACTGGATGATCCGGATATCATCCCTTCCTTGAGGGCGGGCCTTGTAATTGGGGCAATGGCCGCCACTCTGATTGCGATTTTTGGATTCTACAGGGTCAACGAGATGGCAAACTCGGCCAAAGATAGGGATGCAGAGAGGCTCGAGGAATTGCATAGACTCAGAGCAATTCTTTCACCAATTGAGGGAAGGGCCCCATCAGAAATGGGCGGATGGATCGTCAGCGACAAAGTTCGAAGGGACAGGGGCGTTCTCGTTGTGGACCTAAAGGGATTAGACGCTCCTTCCGCAGCCGCAGTAGTTGAGAGAATGGTCGAAAGGAGGCAAGATCTGAAGAGGGTCAAAATTTACACTGGCAAGTCTGATCGGGATGGCGGAGACGGCTCTGATCCTGGGGTGAGACCAGCTGTGTTACAGAGGCTAAGGATCGATGCTGAGAGGGTTAATTGGCAGGTCATACAGAAATCTAGTTCTGTGACTCTGAGGCCTATGGGGGTCGCACCGACTCCCAAGATTTGGGCCACTAGATTTGCAATTTTTGTTATCCCTATGACCACCGTTATGACCTTGGCATTCAGAGACTTGGCTGGTAATGGACTAGAATCACAGGGGATGGTTTTCGGAGCCGCCTCCGGAATCTTAGTTACTTCCTTGGTTTCTACATACAGGGATAGATCTGCCTAGATGCCAAGGGCATCTAGGTCATCGGTAAGCATCTCTACCAGCCAATCGTGCATCTCCGGACTGCCCATTTCAGACAGGGTCGAGTTCAGGAATGCAGCGATTAGCATACTTTTGGCCTGCTCCGTCGAAAGCCCCCTGGTCCCTAGGTAGAATAGCTGATCCTCATCTACTGGCCCGCTAGCAGTGCCGTGGCCACAACCAACTACCTCGTTCTCAGAAACTTCTAGTTCCGGTATCGAATCCGCTTGCGCTGTTTCCGAGATGAGTAGATTTTGGAACAATTGAGCAGCATCCGCCCCTCTAGACCCCTTGGCAACTCGCAGCATCCCTGTGCCAACGGTCTTACTCTTGCCCCCGCAAGCTGAGTGCCAATCGAGCCGACTAAATGTTTCAGGAGCATCATGGTGTATCTCTATGTGGTGATCTAGAGACATATCTTCGGAAGAAAGTATGGAGCCCAGGACATTCAGGTTACCCCCTGGCTCACCCATCCTGTATCTTAGATCCGACTTAGTAGTTTCAGATCCGGAGGAAATTGTGCCAGCCTTGACTTGGGAATCTCTCTCAATGTGGATAGCATCGACCCTAAGCAGCGTCCCCCCATTCAGTACATTCACAACAACATCGCTAGTGTTTGACCCCTCGCCTGTCGAACCAGTCCTTAGTAGGCCCAACCATTCACACTCCCCCTTGACATGTGTGACTAATTCCAAATTTGCATGCCTCCCGATTTTCAAGCAGACATGAGCTGCTGAAATCGGGGATTCGACTTCTATTTCCAATATCACGGTCTTCCCAGGGCTGAATCCTCGGTCCACCTCTACCGTCCAAGAAGACTCTTCTGTAATGGCACGTATGAAGCTAGATGTAGTGGCGTCCGACTCTGGAAGGCCTTCTAGGGGGCCAGCTCCGTGAATCAACCTCACCCCTTCTGGGACGTCGCCGTCTATGCACTTCAGACTTAGTCGAGGACTTCCAACTTCATCAGGGATGTCAGATATGTCCCCCGTGGGATGGACCTTCTTCCAAGGCGTGTACCTCCAAAGGTGGACAGCCCTCCTCGGCTCTTCGAGTGACAAATACTCCGAACTAGAATCCATGGATTCACTCAGCCTATGCTTCCTTCCATTTCTAGGGCCATCAGTTTGTTCAACTCAACTGCGTACTCCATGGGCAATTCCTTGGTGAAGGGTTCGAAGAAGCCATTCACTATCATGCCCAAAGCTTCTGCTTCCGTATGGCCCCTGCTCATCAGGTAGAAGAGTTGCTCGTCTCCCACTTTGGAAACGCTGGCTTCATGCTCGCAATGAGCACTTGCATTGCCGACTTCCATGGTTGGGTATGTGTCGGACCTACTCCCCTCATCCAAAATTAGGGCATCACATACGATGTTCATTCTGCAGTTCTCAGCCTTTGGCATGATTTTCGCCATTCCTCTGTATGAGCCTCTACCGCCATCTTTGCTGATGCTCTTCGAGAGGATATTACTAGTCGTGTTGGATGCCAAATGATGGACCTTGGCACCCGCATCTTGATGCTGTCCAGCACCGGCGTATGCCACAGAGATAACTTCAGCATGCGAACCCTCTCCCTTCAGAATCACCGCTGGATACTTCATGGTTAGCTTGCTACCAATATTCCCATCTACCCATTCGATCTTGGAGTCCTCATGCGCCACTCCTCTCTTTGTGACGAGATTGTACACGTTGTTGCTCCAGTTCTGGACCGTGGTGTATCTGATGTGTGCTCCGGGAAGGGCGATCAACTCGACTACTGCTGAGTGAAGGGAGTCGGTAGAGTAGGTTGGAGCCGTACATCCTTCAACGTAGTGAATGCTGCTACCCTCATCGGCAATAATCAGCGTCCTCTCGAACTGCCCCATATTCTTGGCATTGATTCTGAAATATGCCTGCACCGGCATCTCGACACTGACGCCCTTTGGTACGTAGATGAAAGATCCTCCAGACCATACCGCAGTATTCAATGCAGAAAACTTGTTGTCGCTGAATGGCACGACTGTGCCAAAGTAGCGTCTTACGATTTCTTCATACTCCTTGAGGCCTGAATCCATGTCTAGGAAAACCACACCTTGCTTTTCCAGGTCCTCCCTGATGCTGTGGTAAACTGTTTCAGACTCATATTGAGCAGTGACTCCGGAGAGCCACTTCTGTTCCGCCTCGGGTATGCCTAGCCGCTCGAATGTATTCCTGATGTCCTCTGGGACGTCTTCCCATGTCTCTCCAGTCTCATCCGAAGATCTGAGGAAGTAGCATACATTATCGAAATCAATGCCCTCTAGAACCTCCGTGTTCCCCCAATCGGGCATCGGCCTCTCTGTGAAGTGACGGTAAGCCTTCAGCCTCATCTCAGTCATCCACTCTGGCTCACTCTTTAGCTCTGAGATGTCTCTGACTACTTTCTCCGAGAGGCCAAAATCAAATCTTATTGTGGAATTTTCAGGATCATGCCAGCCGGCCTTGTAGTCACCTACTGCCTCCCTCGCTTCACTTGGTTGACTCATTCGAACACCTCTCCCTCGGCCACTCGCTCTTCAAGCCAGTCGTATCCGTTTTCCTCCAAGAGGCTTGCTAGTCCCGGACCGCCACTGGCAACTATTTTGCCACCAATCATCACATGAATCCTATCTGGCTTAACGTGTTCCAATATTCTTGAGTAATGAGTGATTATAAGAGCCCCATTTTCTGTTCCCCTTACTACCTCGTTAATTCCCTCTGCTACGGTCCTTATGCCATCTATGTCGAGCCCGCTGTCCGTCTCATCCAGTACTGCGAGACGGGGCTTTAGGAGCATCATCTGTAGGATCTCGAATCGCTTTTTCTCGCCCCCGCTGAAGCCATCGTTGACATATCTGGAAAGGAATGAGGAAGGAATGTTTAGTTTACTCATCGCATTTTTCAGGTCCTCCCTGAAAGCCGATCCCTTCGCTGCTTCGTCCCCTCTGACACTACTAACCGACTTCCTCAGGAAATTCCCGACTTGGAGTCCGGGAACCGATTGAGGGTATTGGAAAGATAGGAAAACTCCCGACCTCGATCTCTCCCATGGCTCCATGTCAAGGATGCTTTCCCCGCTGAGCAGTACGTCTCCATCCTCGATGTCGTATGAGGGGTGCCCCATGATTACATTTGCAGCTGTAGTTTTACCGCTTCCATTCCGCCCCATTATGGCGTGGATTTCTCCGGATGGAATGATTATGTCGATTCCCTTCAATATGGGCGTCCCCTCAATCCCAACATGAAGATTTGAAATTGTTAGAATGGGTTTTTCGCCGCTCATACGTTTCCCTCAATATAATGCCAGAGTTACACCCTTTTCAATACTGGCTTTCGTCCACGCACAGTGTTCCAAGGACATACTAAAGAAAGGCCACCTCCTGCTATGCCTGTGGAAGATGGCAGTAAGGGTGATTCGGAGGCCAGCGATAGGCTCGCAGAGGCCTATGGCTCACAGATCGAGGAATTGATGAGGAGGGAGGCTGAAAGGAGGGTTTCTGAGAGTGTTGATCCAATTGAGAATGAACGACTCCTCGGACTCTCGTTGTCTTCTCTCGTTGAGTCCGACAGTCCAGATGTAGTTCCCGCATTAATGTCGAGATTGGGTCCAGTCAGAGCTGCATTGGATGGCCATGGGGGGGCACTAGTTCTTTCCGGTTGGAGTTTCGAGAAATCCGGGAACTCGAAGAGGGCCCTATCACTGATCATTGATCTAGACGGGGCGTGCGTCTCCTGTGGGGCCGCTCCAGGGACACTGAAGGGAATTCAAGACGATTTGCTGATGGATCCTGAGGTAGACAGAGTCAGGTTCGACTCCTCTATGCTAGAGTGGTTCGATGAGTTACAGAAGGAATTCGTTCTCCTGCATGGCGGAGTTACCTTCGTCTAGCTATTTCCGCCCTAAGGAATTCTATGGATTCGGAGGCCAATCCTAGGACAGTTACCTCTTGCCCCTCAACCAGATTGCAGTGCGAGGAAGCCTCACCGGCCAGATCATACCCCCCGGCCTTGCCTTCCCATGATCCAGACTCTATTAATTGGAAAATACTCTCCTCAGAAAGGTCCTCGAATTGAACAATGGAGCTCTCAGTCCAAATTTCGGCAGTCCAACCACCATGCAAAGGAATGCTGAATACGGGCCCACCCGGTCTGCTAAGTATTGCAGAGGAGGACCACACTCTATGCCGGCCACCAGATAGCCTCAGGAGCATTGAAACAGCTTCTGTACCATCTGATGGCTTCCCCATGGCCAACAAGTGATCCCCGGGGTCCTCAACCAACGTATCTGAAACAATTACTATGTCGAAAGCCCCTCCATCCGCTGATTCTTCTTGGTGTAATAGCGTCTGTTCTTCAGACGCACTCACGGCCTTTGCCATGCATGTGAACTCAGCCTTCTCGCCCACTCCCAGAAAGTTTGGGGCAATTGCCTCCTTTGCCGATAGTCCCCTTGAATGCAAGGTAACTCCCTCGTCTTCCAAAAGGCGAAACAACAATTCTCGACGCCTCTCGGACGCGGAGGCGAGAAGAACCCTCATCCCTGACTCACCACAGGTCGATTCTTTCATCGCAGACGGGACACTTGGTCATCTTTAGCCCACTGGAGACTTCGAACCTTCCACCGCAAGAATCGCAAAGAACGCTCCTGTTCATTTGCAGTGGGGGCGGGAAATCAGTTTTCGGAGACCCTTCCGGAATCGGCATGCCGGCTGGAGGGGGGGTTATGGCAGGAGGTGGCAGCGGGGGAAGCGATTCTGCATGGGCCGACCTCGCCCTACCCTCTCTTCTCCGCTTCCTCTCGGAAGCCCCCTCTCCAAGGGAGGCCTCCTCTTCCTCCTCTTCCTCGACTAATTCCACCTCACTGGAACTGACAGAAATATCGGTCTCGAGAATGACGTCCACAACATCCTCCTCAAGCATTACTAAGCCGGGCGCAGAAGTACGCCTCCTACTGCCAATCCACCTTACTGCCCTCGCCGTCATCGTAAGCAAGACTATCACACTGAGGAAAATTACCGTAATGGCCGTACCCCCAAGAAGTACGTTGAAATTCTGCTCGTCCAATCCAAGTGAGATTCTTATCATCTCTAGTAGATCACTATCTCCAGAATTCGGCGAAGAGTCATCTACCAGGGATCTGATTTGCCACCCGCTTTGAGACGTATGGAGTATTACGGCCTCTCCGCCTGTCGGCGATCTGTCAACGACGCTCAGTCTACCAAGTCCAATCCTATCCGAAATCCCGATCCACCCCTCTTCGGCATTGATCAGTCCGTATTGCATCTGTGGGCCACCCGGGCCGACGAAGTCAAAGAAAACCTGAGTCCCCCTAGAGGTTTCTAACAACTCAATCATCCCTAGCCCTCTGGAAGGGACCCTCACTTCATTGTCGTCTATTGGGGTAAATGTGGAATCGCCAATAATTGCTACTATCTCTGAATCATCCTCTCCCCCCTCTCCCCAGACTGCCACGATTACTTCCTCATCATCATCCACTGAGACAACCATTTCAGGAGAGAAGGCATGATCCCCAACGGCCTTCCTGTAGCCCCATGACGATTGATCCGGCAGCCCGTGTGCGTACCATAGCCCCAACCGGTCTATCCCGGTAGTGTCATTTCTCAATGACTGGTAAAGTAGGTGAACGTCCTCGTCTCCAAATTCAATGTCAACTGGGTCAGTCATACCAGCAACTAGGTCAAGCTCACTGACCGCCGCTGGGTTCAGCCCCCAATCTTGGCTCTTGGTCGGGGCGTCCGAAATCAGCACGAAAACACTCGTTATGTCTTGTTGGGTGCCCGCAGTGAAAATATCCCTGTGGTACCCGGCCACAACGATTTCAGAGCCTTTCACGTCCATGTCCAAACCCCAGTACTTGCCATCGGATAGCAGGATTGGCGGCATTATGTCCTGTATTGGCGTCAGTTGGCAACTAGAATCCAGTGTAGTGTAGCTCACGGTCTGCCTGAAGTATCCAGATGAATCGAGGTACCTTCTGGTCCAGGCAACATGAGCAAAACCGTCCTCAGAACTAACGATAGAAATGTCCCCGGTCCACATTTCCTCGAAAACATTAGTGCATGGCGTCAGAGCACGATTAAGATTCATCCTGTAGAGTCCAAGGCTGCCTTCTCTCTCCGTAATCACAATGCCGCCTTCTTCGTCCAAGTCAACGATCTCGACAGGAATTTCGCCAACGGAGAATGAGGCCAATCTGGAACCAGTAAGGCTAGTCTCATCAACTAGAATTACAGATTCTATCTGGTTATTCGACCAGTCCAGGTCAGCCAATGTTGAACCGGCTAATGTAATTCTGACTTCTATTGGCCCCGTGTCGTTTACTCGATGAGCGAATGAAACTTGCGAGGCACCCTGTCCGACCACCAGGGACATTACAGTAGAAGAAACAGACTCCCAGCCTAGGGAGTTTCTTATCTCGAGGGTCGCCTCGACATTGATCGCATCGCTAGATCCTAGGTTGTCTACTCTGGCCGTGACGAGAAATTGCTCTGAGGGTCTGGGGATTGATGGCTCTGTCCTAACTGCGCCCTCCCTCAGTGCCAGATCTATTCCTTGCGGCCTTTGGATGATTGGGAATGTTACGGACTGCTCATTATCGTCCTCATTGATCTCATCAATGCTGTTGGAGGGGTCAAGGGAAATAGTGAGCGTTTTCTCACCCACCGTGGAGGGGTTCCAGTATAGGACGATCTCGACGATATCACCGCTACCAATGCTCGGTACAACTATCTCGTCTTTCCTGGCTCCATTCTCTTTCAGGTAGATGCTCACCTCTGTGGCATCCAGATCACCGTCATTCCTGACCTCGCACCTCACTTCAAGGAAAGTATTGACATAAGCTTCTGAGATGGTGATGCCATATTCATCAACTGAAATCCCGCTCCTGAAGATTAGGTCGGGGGCTGGAGGGTCGTTATCGACCTCAACGGTCCTCCTTACTTCCTCTGAGTGCACTCCGTCCCCACTGATCATCCTGACTGAGATCCGGTAGAATCCATCGTTCACATCGGTGGTATCCCAATTGACCGACCAGTCCCCGGACCCGCTCCCACTTCCTCCAAATTGGTCTATGGTTTCCCATGAATCAGTTCCGAGCCTCCATTGCAACGTTCCTCCATTTACCGACTCCCATGTCCCGTACACATTGGTATTGCCAGAAACCGGAGTTTGCCCACTAGGCCCCCCCAATCCAATATCGACCAGTCCAACTTGATGTTCGCTCTTCTCTATCTTACTCCATTGTTCGAATTGATTCTTGGCTTGGACTTCAACAATCACGTCCTCGATGTTGATATCGTCCTCGCTGAATTCAGGGACGCTGAATGGAGTGGACCAATTGATAGTCCCTTGGGCAGCATGCCAGTCTACCAGTACTTCTGTTTGCCTGGGGGAGTCATCCGGTCTGTGCGTATAGGTGATTTTCACCTTAACTTCCTCAATAGTCCCATTTGTATCGGCATCTTCGTCTATGTGCCCTCTTGCGCTGTAAGTCTCCCCCTCGACCAACCAAGAGTCCTCCTCTGGTGTCTCGATTACTATCCACTCTCCCGCACCCGAAGGGGGTGGCTCCGTCTGGTTTCCTCCGGGATCTCCTCCTCCTGTGTCCCCTAGGACCGCTTGTAGTACCATCTCACCATCCACGATCCCAAATCCATATTGATCATTCCACCTGTTACTTACACTGGGTTCGGAAGCCTCCCCTCTGGTCTCAGAATTGTTTCGCAGTATGTCTTTCACTTCCTGGGGGCTCAGGCTATCGTCCATTTGGAGCATCCCAGCAATGAATCCGGCTACCGCCGGAGTCGACATGCTCGTTCCGGACATCTGAACGTAATTGTCGCTGGCTAGTGGCTTGGGGGAGCCGGGTAACTGCGAACTTGAGGCAGCATGCTGGGCAGACATGACATTGGAGCCGGGGGCCACAACGTCGGGCTTCAATTCGTCCCACTCATCGTCATCACCGTCATCCTCCCTTGGCCCAGAGTTTGAGTAAGAAGCAATCGAGTCGTCACCCCTCTCTATGCTCGCCTTGTCATCTATGGCCCCGACCGTAATCGCCGAGTCCGCCGCCCCTACAGATGTCACTCTCCTGTATCCATCATTACCTATAGCAGCCACACAGACTATTCCAGCATCTGAAGCAGCATTCACGGCGTTTGCATCCGCCCCAGTTCCATTATCTCCCGGATCATCTCCAGTCGGATTTGAACTGCTGCCGAAAGACATCGAAAGTATGTCGATACCTCTGCTGGAGTCATTATTTCCCCAGTCTGTATTGACATTCTGAACGGCCCAGTTAATTCCGGCTACAGTGTACCCAGAATTGGAAGCCCCTGCATCAGTCATGACCTTGATATCAACGAGATACGCTCCCGGAGCATAACCTTGGTTGTCTCTGTCAGAGTCTCCCGTTCCAAGGGCTATTCCCGCAACGTGAGTCCCATGTCCATCGCCATCATCAGGGTCGTCCCCCCCGTCATCGCAGTCTTGTTGATTCCACGAAGTGGCATCGCAGCCAGCTACCCACTTGGGATCCGGCAACTCATCAGGCTCAGCTTCATTGTCGTCGTTGTTGTCAGAGAAATCATCGAGAGAGAAGTGCTCGTTGTCAACGCCCGTGTCAGCAATAGCGATTACAACTCCCGAACCGTCGTAGCCATAGTCCCTCATGGTTTCACTATAAACATCCGAGTCTCTAACTTTGGAACCCCTGGCCGCAGTATTCAGGTAGGGGACCAGAACATTTTGCTGCTCCACTAGGACCACGCCATCAAGCATTAGAATGTCCATAAGGGAACTAACTGGCACATGTTCGACGATAACAGTGTCAATAATCTCGACAGTCCTGAAGTAGGACCCGTATTCCTCCCATCCGTGATCCATCAGAACGCCCTTCAGCCGGTTTATGTCGGCAGTTCCCGGGTGCCAAGCATAATCAACGAAAATAGCGACAGTCATTCTGCCATCTTCGCCCATTATCGCGCTAGTCGACACTGAATCTCGTTCTCCGGAAATTATCCACTGAAGCCTATCGTCCATCCCATTGTTGTCAAGATCGTACCAATATTCGAACCACCACCCGGGCTCTTGCACCGGCCAATCAACATCGTAAGGCGGCAAATATGGCGTCCTATCCTTGGCCTCACAAATAACATCGCCACAATAGAGGGGCGGCGGAGAGTCATCCGGGATATCGATTTCAAACTCTCCTGCGTCAATATTCTCAGAGGGAACTACTGCGGTAGCGCCCCCTGAGAAGTCAAGAAGAATGAGCATCAGGGCTGCTAGTACTGACTGCCTTCCTGACCAGTCTCCTCGCATGGCTCTCCTAGAGAGCCAATTTACGGCCCTGTATAATCTCAACCTGTTGGAGTTCGAAAAAACCGTCTTATGGCCAGTTCAGATGCTTGCTCGAGATATTGCATTCTATGTGGCATTCCAAGCCAGAAACCATTGCTACAATCTCACCATCGCATATGGGGCAAATCGTATGCTCAGAAAGCTCCTCGAGCCAAGCCCTCCTGGTTTCAGGCTCATCCCCCTCTTCTCTGAGTCTGGACAGCACCTTCGCCGCCTGACCTTCCAGTGGCTTCCCGGATTCCATCCATGGGTCCGAATCAAGTCTGCTCATCTCGAAGGAACGTGGCCCTGTGGACGATCCAGAACCGTCTTCCCGACCAGGGGAATGGGGACCGCCTCTGGCTATCGTCTGAGCCAAAGAGTAGGCCAAGAAGAAACCGCCAACATGTGCCATGTGTGCCACTGTCCCCTCTCCAGCAGTTCCGCTTTGAATGGAATACATTTGCCATACTTCCAGGCCCAACCTGACGAAGACAATGACCCAGATGGGCCACGCCCTGATTAGGAAGAGTAGGGGAAACTCAACTTCATCATCTGGCCAACACGCCATATATGCTCCAAGCAAGCCAAATGCAGCCCCGCTGGCCCCTATTGCTGGAATATTTGAGTCCGGGTGCGACAATATCCAAGCTATGTTTCCTCCCATGAAGCCTATGGCATAAACAGCCATCCAACGCCTGCCCCCCATTCTCTGCTCAAGGGGGATTCCGACCAGGGCGATTACCAGTATGTTGCTTAGGACGTGAATCCAATCGGCATGAAGCCAAGCCGAGCTCACGAATCTGTAGGACTCCATAGGATCGCCCATTATCGCCGGCCTGATTCCAAATGCCCCAATCGGCCAGTCAAATTGCATCGGGACCCCAGAGAAAAATGAGTTGGAGAATTGCAGGAAAGCAACGAGCATCAGTGACAGTACTGTTGCTAGTGCGAAACTGGTATCATTTCTCTTGGCCGAAACGTATGGCGATATCGCCACAATGAGAAAAAGAAGGCCCACAACCATCTCTTGCGATTCAAGTGCCATCAAAGAGCCCGACATATTCCCATGCCGCCCAATCAACCGTTGCCAATAGGGGCTTCTGTCGATGGAACGACTCAAACGGTCGTTACAGCTCGCATGAGCTGGAGGGGGCCCATGCTGAGGATTTCTGATCTAGAGGTGCACAGAGGCAATAGGACGGTCCTCTCGGGTCTCGAATTGCAGATTTCCTCTGGAGATGTACTGGCTTTAGAGGGTAAAAACGGATCAGGCAAGACTTCCCTAATCGAGGCATGCGCAGGAATCCTGCCTATTACCAAAGGTAAAGTTGAGTGGTTGGCCCCTTCTGGAGAATGGCTGATCGTAAGGGACTCCGAGGGAAGGCGTTCAAGACCCCCGATAATGGGTCTAACCCTGCAGTCAAACGGGATATGCGGCGAAGAAACGGTCGAAGAGAGGCTCATGACAGCTATCGAGATTTTCGGGCTCAAGCCAACTGACGAGACAATCACTGAAATGCTATCCGATTGGGGCTTAGATCACCGAAGAGGGGACAGAGTCTCACAATTGTCAGGGGGGCTCACTAGGAGACTTTCCGTTCTTTCGGGGCTAGCACCAGTGGCACTTAGCGAGACTCCCTCTGTTGCTTTGCTGGACGAACCATCCGAGGGCCTAGATTCTGTCGCGAGATCCACTTTGTCGAATTGGATAGGGGGGCTCTCCTCGCGAGGACATGCAATAGTGATGGCGACACACGATCAGGAATTCATTTCTGGATCTACCAGAATAATTTCCATCGAATCAGGCTCGATATCAGAAACAGTGGGAGCGGGTCACTCGGGTCTCACAAAACTCCCCTCTCCCTCTCACAAGATAGAACCCAGTCCGATGCTCGCCCTAGCTGGGTGGGCATTCAGAATGGAAAAAAGAAATCCCGTGGATACAATCGGTAGGCTTACCCCTGCAATCTTGGCACTACTGTTGTCATACACAATACTTGGGGGGATAGACATGCCTCAGACAGCCTCAATGAGCACATATATCGGTTACGATTTGGTCGCCGCCCTCGTCCTCGCTCCAGCATTCATTACTGCCGTGGTCTCACCAGCCCTAGTTCGTAGGCTCTCAGAGGAGGGCTGTGGACGTTGGTGGAATGCCATGCTTGGACCGATCGCGAGACCCGCAAATTCAGTGATATCGGCATCGATCATTTTGCCTATTCCGGTAACCTACATTTCTTGGTTCGTTTTGAGCGGCTCTATTCCCGAGGAAACCTCTGATGAGGTATTGAAGTGGCTCTGGCTACCTGCATTAGTCATCATCGATGTTTCATGCGCAGCATCCGCCCTCCACCTTTTGGTCTCAGACTTGAGGAGGTCTAGCGCGGTCGCTGCATCCCTCCTTCTTGCCGTCCTAGTGTGGCCATTCATAGAACTCATGGATGCGCTGTCAGTGATCATGACCTCGGGAATGTCGCTCGAGCTGGAAATCGGTAGCCCGCTTTCCTCCTGTATCATCGCGAGCCTCTCGGCAGCTATGGTGTGGGCAGTGGCAGTGTTTCTGCCAGAGTATTAGGGAAGAGCATTCTTGGCCTTGATTCGTTTGGACGCCACATGCCTTCGCAGAGGGAAGTCGGTTTTACGCTGACATTTCTCGGTATAATTGGGGCCGTGGCCACACTCTTTCTAGGGGTATACTGGGCACCGCTGGTAGACCCAAGTTCATGGAATGCCCCTGAGGCATATCGGATACTCTACTGGCATGTGCCTTTCGCATGGTCCTCCTTCTTGGCCTTCTCAATGCTATTCGTAGGCGCGATTTCATGGTACAGGAACAGAACGGAATGGGGATGGAGATGGGTCTCAACAGGATCCGACCTGGGCCTCCTTTTCGGATTGGGCGTGGTGACCTCCGGGCCAATTTGGGGATCTGCCGAGTGGGGGGTGCCATGGGACTGGGGGGATCTACGCCTCAACACCTTCGCATTGCTAACCGCAGTAGCCATGTTCCTTGTATTGTCCAAGAAGTCACAACCCGACGGCCAAGACACTAGGGACACACTCGCAGCAATAGGGCTCTTCGGCTTCGCCCTAGTCCCCATAACTGCGGTGGCAACAACCTGGTACCAAGAGAGGCATCCCGGAGTGGTGATCGTAAATACCGAAGAATCAGGCCTAGATCCGCAGATTTTCAGCGTTCTCGTTATCGGCTTTGTATCATTTTTGATTCTATTCATAGGCCTAGCAATACTGACCGACTTGGTTCAGCGAATGGAGTACGAGCTCGAGCAGCGACTTCGAGAAATCGATGAGGAGGTGGCCAGTTGACAGGACAAGTAGAGTTATTTGCAGCCTACGCAGTACTAACATTCCTGGTCGGCTATTATGTGAATCACATCAGGGCCAGGCTTACCGAACTAGATTCAAGATTGTCTGAATCATCGCATCATGACGAACAGTGAAATTTGCTAATTCATGACCTAATTAGCATTGGGAACCCTTCTAACGGGACGTCGAGGCGCCTAATCGGGGATGACATGTCAAGTGGGGCCTTCTGTATCGTCTGTGGCGCCCCCCCGCCTCTGACTTCAGACAGGCTCTGCGAGACATGCCTCAGAGCGAGAGTCTCTCTTTCAACAATGCCAGAGCGTATCCAACAGGATAGGTGTTCAAAGTGTGGCTTTTTCGAGATAAGGGGCCGATGGACGGAGATGGAAGGGAATGATCTGGCCGATCTACGAATAAGGGAGAACCTACTTGTCGAGGATCGCTCAAAGAAGGTAGAGGTAAGTTTCGCAGTCGAGGAGATCGATGAGAGAACATCCAGGCTCCACGTTGATGTTGTCGGGGTAGTGGAGAATCACGAGTTTAGTGATAATCACTCCGTACTACTCCAGACCAGTAATGCGGTCTGCCCCACCTGCACGAGAAAGGCAGGGTCTTACTTCGAAGCCGTAATGCAACTCAGATCCGCAGGCAGGAGGCTGAAGGATGACGAACTAGAGTCGTTGCGATCAACACTGGACGAGATGCTTTCTTCGATGGAGCCTGATCCCATGTTCTTCATCTCTGAAGAGGGCAAGGTGACTGGCGGGTGGGATTTGAAACTCGGCTCGAAGGCAATGGCCAGGAGGTGGGCGAGGGATCTGGTAAGGAAGTTCGGTGGAACGGTAAAAGAGACCTCTACCGTCATTGGGGCCAACGATGGGATCGAGGTCTCCAGACTGACTCTAAGCTATAGGAAGCCAGCTTATGGGATAGGTGACGTAGTCAATTTCCGTGGCTCTCTGTGGCTAGTCGAGAGTTGGCAGAAGGAGGGCCCGATCCTGAGAAAAATGAAGATGTTCGAAAGGGCCGGGTTTTCATGGAGGGACATGGAATCTAGTTCAGTAGCCTGTTCCTACTCCGAACAACACGCCGTCGGCATACTCAACAGGGACAGCTCTGCGGCAGAGGTCATGGACCCTGTGGATTTCCGAGTCGTGGCAGTAGCTTTACCATACGATGATGACGGGAATTCGGAAGAGATCCGCATCGGATTCATAGAAGACGAGTGGCTAGCAATTCCCATAGTCGGCAAGGGGGGGTCAAGTTGAATCCGGAAGAGATGGAGTCCCTGATTGGGAAATTAGACTCTGGAGATATGGTTGGCTTCACTAGGAGTTTCATTGATGATTTTGAGAGCGCCCTCAACTCAGAAATAGGGGTCGGAGAGGATAACGACTGGAGCGGAGTGCTTTGTATCGGCATGGGTGGATCCGGTGCAGGAGGTGGCTTTCTAGGGTCCCTGGCCGACTCCGAAGGGGGACTTCCCTTCGTTACATGGAGCGACTATGGACTACCGAGTTGGTGGGGCCCGGATTGGCTAGTTATAGCGACTTCATACTCGGGCGAAACAGAAGAGACTCTCGACGGCGCAGTAACAGCCCTCGAGAACGGGGGGACTGTGATAGGGATCTCTTCAGGGGGCCAACTTTCGGAGATTCTTGGGAACAGTGAGGACTCGGTGTGCATCAGTGTTCCAGGAGGCCAGACCCCGAGGTCCGCCTTCGGCCATATTTTCGGTGCACAATTGGCAGTATGCTGGAAACTAGGCCTTCTTCCCGAACCTGCCGCCGAAGAACTAGAATCAATGATGGATAGGCTCAGAACGATATCGACAAATTCTGACTTGATAGGCGGAGATGGAATGGCAGTAACCCTCGCATCGTCACTCTCGGGGTGCGGAATAGGAATTGTGTCGCCCGCGGAACTAGGTCCGGCAGCATATCGGTTCGTCTGCCAGCTGAACGAGAACTCCGACTCCTTCGCTAGGTCCACTGAAGTCCCGGAGATGAATCACAACGAGATCGTAGCCTGGATGTCGAAGAATGCAGAATCACAAGCACTCGTCGTACTTTCCTGTGAGGGAATCAACCCTAGGACTTCATCGAGAATCGATTGGATGCTGGAGCAGATCTCAGGGCCTGTGGTTTGGAGGATAGAGTGCGAGGGAGGCTCTCTGCTGGAAAGGATGCTTTACGCGAGTCACGTCACAGACTGGATTTCCATTGCGCTTGCGTTGGTCAACGGTGTTGACCCTTCCCAGATGGATTCCATAGTCGGCCTGAAGGCACACCTGTCGAAGATTCAGTAGATGGGGCCGAGGACTAGTCGAGGGTCAGGGTAGTCCCTGAGTGCCTGATTCCTGTCTTCTGGACTAACCACCCCTGGCATGTCATGCGTCTCTGGCTCAATAAGGGAGAGCTGGAAATGAAGGTGGGGGTCCCAACCTCCATTCTCATGCTTATCTCCCATCCAGCAAATCACTTCTCCCTTGGATATCTTCTGCCCTGCCTCCTTGCCTGAAATGGACTCGGAGTTTAGGTGTCCGTACAATGCCCAAACCGTAGTGCCCTCGATATCGTGTTTCGTGATGATGACGTACCCGTAGTCGCCATCAGCTGCATTGTAGCCGAAGTGAGAGATCTCCCCCTCTTCGAAGGCCATGCATGGAGTTCCCACTGGTCCTCCTATGTCTATTCCAATATGCAGGAACCTAGTCCCAGAGAAAAGCTCCGTGGAATACATCCCTGGGCGCAATTCATCGTATCTCCCTATGTCATATTCATACTTGGAGGGCATGTAGTCCCCCGTTGTGAAGTCCCTTACTTCATACTCTTCAGGAAGATGGACGACAGGGTGGTAACTCTCTGTGCGCCACTCTACCATGATGCACGGGAGGGGTCCTCAGTCTTCATCTCCACCCAAGTCAAGACTCTCCAAACTCTCCATAGACCGCTCGACTTCATCTAGAAGGTCTTGGACTAATGCGCGATTGGTTTGGGCATTATTGACATGCCCACTCATTTTTGACCACGCCTTAACCAGTTCTGCAATTGCACGACGCATGTTATCATGTCCTCTGAGAATCTTATCGCTATCTCCGGCAATTCCCATCGCGCGCTCTGCGACCCGCACGAGGTGCATGTTTGCGATTAGTGTGGAAGGTGAACAGAGAATTACGCCATTGTTTGCCGCATCTCGAACAATTTGACTTTCTTTCGTGTTGTCAGGATTCACCATATGGTGGTAGATACGCTCTGATGCGACGTACAGGTACGCAACCTCAGTGGTACCGAGATCAGGCCTCACATAATCTGTTGCTACCTTAGCAAAATGTGTCGTAATAGCGGCGATGAAATCCTTACGAGGAGTGACACGCCTACTCCCATGCTCATCTCCCTCTCCGCCCTCTGACTCTGGAATCATGGCCTTGAATGACTTTGAGGGGAACTTGGAATCTATGCAGAGTATTTTTCCACCATTTAACACCAAATGTGCATCTGGGATGCTGGCCAACTTGGTCACTTTCTTGCGAATATGCACATTCGCGAATGAGTCTTTGAGCCTCGTCTCAAGCTCAATCTCCGCCCAACCAGCAGCCTCTTGTTTGTCGAGAAAAATCTTGTTGATATCAGCAACCTCCTCTCCTATTCGTTGTGCGGAAGAACGGATTCCTTCGATATCCCCAGAGAAATTAATGTCCTTAAGTGAATTCAGAACCGCACCCTTCAGCACAGACTCACTACCTGCAATACCCGCGGTTATATCTGCAGGTTTTACAGAGAAATCTAATTTGTCTATCGCCTCTTTATTCACTTCTCCTTGGGTGTGAATTTTCACCGATTGATCACGAATAGTAGCCGATTGCTCCTGTATGGACTTCAGTAATGTTAGGGCATAGACTAGTATTGCTAGAAGTAAAACCACCACAACTAGGAGGATATAATTGACTATCTCAGCTTCTGCCACGTCTGTTTTCAGAGACGGGAGTACTTTAACTATTCATCAATCAAAACATTTCTTCATAGACTTGTTCTTCCTCCAAGAGCCATGGGCACTCTGGGAAGGGTTCGATGCGCTATAATGGGGTCAAGAGGGCTAGTTGCCCAGAGGATACTTCAGAGGATAGTCAACCATCACTGGTTGTATCCCGCAGCCGTCATAGGCTCTCCTGCAACAGCTGGAATGAGCATCTCTGATTTGCCTTGGTCATTGAATCAAGAGAGGCCAGAACTTCCAGATATTTTTGTCAGGGAAATTGGCGATCCGAAGTCTCTGGCTGAAGACCTAATATCAGAGGGTATTCGAATAGTTTTCTCAGCACTCCCCGAGGGCCCAGCAGAAATAGCGGAGGAGGTGCTTGCAAGTTCTGGCCTGATCGTAATTAGCCACTCAATTATCCACAGGATGAAGGATCACGTGCCATTAGTCATCCCAGAAGCCAACAGTGACCATCTGGATATCCTCAGTTTTCAGAATCAATATGGTGACGGGAGGCTGATTTCCTGCAGTAATTGTATGACAGTACCCCTGGCAATCACCCTCTCACCTCTGAATTCAGAAATAGGAATTGAGCGAATCTCGATATCAACCGAGCAGTCCCTCTCCGGCGGAGGCAGGGACATGCTACGCAATCGCGATCCAAATGCCGCTCTTCCGAGTGAGATTGAAGGGGAGCCGGAAAGCGTTAGAGGGGAACTTCTGAGGATCCTGGGGAATCTCGACTCGAATGGCATAAATGATGCGGAAATAGACATCGAGGTGAGTTGCGAAAGAGTGGATAGAGAACATGGCCACCTTGCTAGGGTGGAGGTGACATTCGAAAGAGATGTTAGCGCCCATGAGATTATTCTGATCTGGTCTAAACACAGTTCCAGGGCCCAGGCACTCAATCTACCCTCGGCCTGCAAAGAGCCAATTCGCTTCGTCGCTGATCCAGATGACGTCGAGGAATCAAGGTGGGAGGGAGGAGTAGCCCGGTCTCCAAGTGATGATCTTCGTGCAGCCATGGCAGTTGCAGTTGGCAGCATCCATGTATCGGGAAATAGGCTGACTTACACCACTGTAGCCGACAATACGATCAGAGGGGCCGCGGGATATGGCGTTCTAATGGCTGAATTAATGCTAGCGGAAGGAATAATACATGACACAAGATACCCATTAGCTAGTGACTCAGGGCTAATCGGGGAGGGGCAGTAGTTCATCACTTGGCCCCCCATCCCCGTCCATGCGCCTGCGACAGCTGTCCATGCTGTTATCAAAGTTGGAAAAGTGTGAAAATCCTGATGTCAGCCTAGAACAGTACACCACTTCGGGAGAGTTGGCTGCCAGATGGATTTTCGATATTGCTGCATTTGGCGACCTCTCTGAAGGGACTTCCATCATTGATTTAGGATCAGGAAACGGAATACTTGGAATCGGGGCGCTGCATCTCGGCGCAAATAGGGCTATTCTAGTCGATTCAGATAGCAGATGCTGCGAGGTATCAAGAAAGAACGCCGAATCATTGGGAGGAGAAAAATCATGCGTGGTTCTGGAATCCGATGTCTCTTCGTTGGATTCCGATCTGACCGACATCGATTTGGTGATTTCCAATCCTCCGTGGGGGAGGCAGAAAGAGAAGGCAGATGCTCCCTTCTTGGACCTGATAGAGTCCATTGGAGTAGTCTCACACATCATGCACAGCTCCGATGCGAAGCACATCCGTACAAGGTTCGAGGAGGCGGGATGGTCCGTAGAGAAGTATGGCGAAGCAGACTTCGCGATTCCCGCGTCATTCGACCATCACCGTAGCTCCAGGGGAGTTACTAAGGCCGGTTTCTGGAGACTGACCCCCCCATAGCCCGTCCGTACCGTTGATAGGGGGTCGTCCGGTCGCCCGGCCGATGACGGCTACTGTCGGTGACCTTGTCACGCCCGGAACTCCTGTCGACGTCCCAGCGGGCGCAGAAGCAGGAAACGGGCTCACGGAGGCCAGTGCTGGCTTCGTAGCAGTGGTAAACGGGAGGCTAGTTTTGGATGATGGTAACATTTCAGTAGACCCCTCAAGGCCACCAATAAATTCTCCAACTGTCGGGGATATTGTTATCGGCGAAGTTAATCGACTAAACGAAAACGTTGCCGAAATCAGGATACTGCACGTAGAGAGCAAGGAGGGCGGTCACAGGAGCCTCCCTGCAATGAAACTCTTTGCAGACATTCACGTCTCAGAGGTCGTCGATAGATTCACTCCCTCACCAGGGGATGCTATGAGGATGAGAGATATCGTTAGGGCCAAGATAACCAAATCCGATCCGATACTCAAGGCCACAACCAAGGGGAGCACCAACCTCGGAGTTCTTTCCGCTTTGTGCACGCAGTGCGGCGCAGACCTCGTGGCATCCGACGAGAAGCCCGACTTCAACGTCAAGTGCCCCAGATGCGACTATTCGGCATACAGGGTCCTCTCAGACGGATTCGGTCACGGGCACGAGATAAGGTCCAACAAATCAAAGCTCAACAGGTCAGGAGAGAGATGGTCCCCAGAGGCAGAGGCCGGACTCGGTCATGACGGTGCGAGGCCATACCTGTCCCCACTGGCAGATTACAGGAGGGGAGCTTCCCATGAAATGCCAGCCAGTGCCAAAGCCACCAGAGGGGGCAGAGGGGGAAGGCCAGGTGGGCGCGGCGGCCAGGGCGGACCAAGGCGAGAAATGCACAAGGCCGTATGCACCCTTTGCGGATGTGACACTCAGGTCCCCTTCAAGCCCACGCCAGGCAAACCGATCCGCTGCCGCGATTGCATGGACAAGGTGAAGGACGGCAGGGCAACAAAGGAAGAACTCGCCAAGGAGAGGGAGACGATGAATGAGATGAGGGCCAAGGCTCAGGCCACAATGGGGACCAAGCTATTCGTTGGCAGGCTCTCATATGATACATCGGAGGATGAACTGACCAAGGCATTCTCGGCCCATGGCAAGCTGAAGGAAGTCCACATTGCAATGGACAGGGAATCGGGTCGCTCCAAGGGCTTCGCATTCGTTACATTCTCAGACAGGGACGAAGGATTATCCGCAGCCAAGAAGATGAATGGAGCAGAGATAGGCGGCAGGAAGATTGTCGTAGAGGAGTCGAAGCCATCAGGCGGTGGCAGGAAAGGAGGCCCCAGCAGAAGGGGCCGTGAAGGACGAAACCGGTCGAAGCGGTGAAGGCCCGCCGTCCCATCAGAGGGACATGGACTCACCCGAGGGATGGCTGGTTCTAGATGGCTATGAGGACGAGCCAGCAGCCTTTGGAGTGCCGAACTACGTTGGATTCCATGTTAGGTATATCTGTGGGGTACTCGAGAGTAGAGGCATAGAATACACTTACATGACCATAGATGAATGGAGGATCAAATTCAAGTCTAGATTGTCCGATCCAGAAGGAATGGACTCTGTAAGAAGGGAAATGGGGGGCCTTTCAGGAGCTGTCTTGCTCGCCGGTGCAGTGGTTCCAGGGAAATATGTCAGAGGGACCCCAATAAGCCTGAAGGAAACTAACTCTCTCATATCGACCCTGCCCACGAATGCCCCCATTCTTTGTGGGGGATGGGCAATCAGGCATTGGAGGTATGACGGTTGGACCCCCCTTAGGCCCAACCTGTTCCTCACGGTCCAAGACACCGACGCTACTCTTGACCACCACCTATCGACGGGAGAGTGGGCGCATAAGCGAAGAACTCCCGAACAATGGTCAAGATGGGCATTATCCGGGGCCTCATCCAAGGCAGTAACTGAACATCCAGACATTCTCGCACCGGACGGAACCCATGGCCCTCTGATGTATGAAATCGAACTCTACCAGGGGTGTGTCCGATTCAAGAGAGGGTGCAAGTTCTGCATAGAACCAAAGAAGGGATTACCCCTATGGAGAACTGAAAGTGATGTGATCGATGAGATATCTGCCGCTTTAGATTCAGGTGTCAGAAACGTTAGGATCGGCGGCGCTACAGACATCTACACATATCGAGCAGAGGGTGTCGAGGATCTAGAGTACCCGATACCAAACCCGGATCCAATAATACGCGTCCTCAGTGAAATCAGGGAGGACGACAGGCTCGACGTACTGCATGTGGACAATGCCAATCCTTCGATAATCGCTGAAAACATTGAGCAATCAACGGAAATTACGAAGGCCATGGTGGAATATCTCTCTGATGGCTCAGTACTTTCCTTTGGGCTGGAGTCAGCAGACCCCAGTGTGCATGAAGAGAATTGGCTGAATTGCGACACTGATCAGCTAATGACTGCCATTCGACACATCAACGAATTCGGCAGGGAGAGGGGCCCTAGGGGGCTTCCAGCGATGCTGCCCGGTCTGAACTTCATCGCTGGATTGAACGGCGAGACTGCAGAATCCTACGGGATGAACATGAATTTACTAAGGAAAATAAAGGCACAAGGGCTTCTTCTCAGAAGGATAAATATCAGGCAGGTCGAAGGCCAGGGTTTCCAAGAAGTGAGCGAATCTGCATTCAGGGATTTCAAAACTGGGGTCAGGGACGAGATAGACCAGCCAATGCTGGAACAGATGCTTCCTGCTGGCACAATACTGAGGGGCGTATGGTGGGAGTCCAATGGCAATAGGATCAGGCTGCCCGAGCATGTAATGGATCCCAAGCACAGGGACCCCTCTGTTCATGGGTCCTCGGGCATCACCTTCGGAAGGCAGATGGGGGCATACCCGATACTAGTCGGAGTTCCATACTTGATCCCTCTCGAGACTGGGTCAGACGTCATGGTGACGGGCCATGGAAAACGCAGTATATCCGCAGTCGAGACCGGTCTCGATTTCAGCAATGCCACGCAACAGCAACTGGAGGCGATTCCGGGAATAGGGAGCAAAGCCGCATGGAGGATTGTCAGCCATCGTGCAAAGATGTCCAGAAAAGGGACTCCGCCCGACTCCCTGGAATCTCTTTTCGATGGGGCCGGAATTCAGATACCCGGTCATGCTAAAGAGGTCTTCACTAGTGATGCATGAGCATGCGAGTTGCAGGAATAGTCATATTGTCAATAGAATCGCTACGGGATTAATACAGGGGCTTTCGGACTAGTCCGACAAACCACTTTGAGCGATGTAGTGCATGGATTGATGAATATGGCAGGCTGGAATGGTAGAAAATCAAGAATCGCAATTGCTATGTTTCTGTTTTCCATCATGCTGGTCTCGGTTCCCGACTCAGCCTTCGCCTACAGTGGCGGAAAAACCGGTAGCTCGTCCAATGGGTGCGGTGGGGGCGGATGTCATTCCAGCTCGTCAACGGTTTCCCCGACTCTAACCGGCCTGCCCAGCTCCGGATACTCTGCAGGCTCTACTTACTCTCTTTCGATAGGCGGATCCGGCGGGCCATCCGGCTCCAAGGGAGGCTTCAACCTGGACTCAAACTCGGGCACGTTCACCAATGCCGGGCCCAACGCTAAACTCCAATCCGGCGAAGTCACCCATTCAAACTCAAACTCTCGATCATGGACAGTTGATTGGACTGCCCCTTCGACGGGCTCTGGAACAGCAATATTCTACCTAGCCGTCAATTTTGTCGATGGCAACGGAGGGGCATCTGGAGATGCATGGGGCACGGACTCGTGGTCAATTTCCGAGGCCACCTCGACCACAAACACAACCAACTCAACCATTGGCCCCAGTCAACCAGGATCTGACAGGGGCTCAGTATTCAGCAACTCGATCCTAGACCTTGACTCCGGTTCGCCCGTACTTGTCATGTCAAATGGGTCACTGGTCACATTCTCGGCCGTGACATCGAACGGATCAACTAGCAGCGTAGCGGATTATACCGAAGACGAGGTCATTTCAAAAGCCGGCCAATGTGCTATCCTGGAGAATAGAACCCTGAGGTGCAGGGGGATGAACAACTATGGCCAATTGGGCCTGGGCAGCACTACTCTGATGAATGGGACCGTGGAATTCGGCAATAACATCCCAGTAGCCGTTTCGAATGGAAACACGCACACTTGCGCCATCTTGGATGACGCCTCACTAAAATGCTGGGGGAGGAACAATCACGGACAGTTGGGTGATGGAAGCAACACCAATAGAAACTCTCCCGTCGATGTCGATTTGGGGGTCAACAGGACTGCAGTTTCCGTGTCTGCAGGTAATGACTTCACATGCGCACTCCTGAACACTGGCGACGTGAAGTGCTGGGGGTACAATGGATTCGGTACCCTAGCAGACGGAACGACTTCCGACAGCAACACCCCTGTAACTGCGAACCACTCCACTGGGATGAGAGCGGTCTCTCTGGCAACTCCAGGATACAGTGTCTGCTCAATCTTCGAGAATGGTTCGGTTTACTGCTGGGGCAGAACCTACACGGTTTCCTCTGAGAACGGGGCAGTCACCAATGGCTCGGAAAACATCCCATTCTCCACCGGGAGGACAGCCAATTCGATTGATGGGACATATTGGCACACTTGCGCAATTCTAGACAATGGCTCAATGAATTGCTGGGGGCTCAACACGCATGGTCAATGGGGGGATGGTAGCTGCAGCTCTTCCATTTCTACTAGCGGCTGCACGGGGGAAGATGGAAACGTCCCAGTTCATGTCAGTATAGGCGGGCCCGTACTGGCAATCGCAACCGGCGAGGAATCTACGTGCGCGATAGTTCAGAACTACAGCCTGGCATGCTGGGGAGGGCAGAGCGGGGAACTGGATGGAACCAGCGATGATCTACTCGTGCCCCACTGGATGAATTTCGATGACGGCGCCGACTTGGCGTTCTCCGATCAGGACCACGACGGCGATGGAATCTGGAACGATCTCGACACCCATATCGCCGGTGATGAAGACGGGGACGGTGTTCCCGTACCTTCCGACCCATACCCCTCCAATCCAGCCCGTTGGCTCGACTGCGAAGAAGGGCAATGGGGCAGGCTGGCATGTCAGGATTCCCCCGCAGGGCACTTCTCAGTCCATGGTTCACTATACTACAACGAGTGTATCCCGGGGTCTTACCAGCCGGAGGCCGGACAGTCAGCATGCCACCTAGCATCCGCTGGACATTACGTCACATCTTCCGCAGCCGAGGCTCAAACCCAGTGTGGGGCAGGGACGTATCAGGCTGATATTGGGCAGATCACATGTGCCGACTCTTCTCCCGGCAACCAGACAAATCAACTATACGGAGATGCTCCGGACTTCTCGGGTAACTCCTATCCAAGAGTGAATCTATCGGACAGGAGCGCCACATACATCGGCGAACTTAATGCAGGTCAAAACCCCGCGGATCATGGGGACTTATTCGCTATCGATGTCCCGCGAGACAGTGGCTTTTCTTTGAGCTTGACCAGCCCTGGTGGGGCCAACTTCGACCTCTCCGTCTACAACTCTACGATATCCCTACTGGGCTCCAGTACAAGCAACACCTCCGCAGGTCTAGACACGTTTTCCACAAACGGCACCGGATTCTCCGGCGACTCGATAGCCTTCATCCACGTGAATAGGACTTGGGGAAACGGATCATACTCGATGTCCCTATGGCTCTTCTCGACTGATGATGGAAGCTTAGTCGGAAACTCAACATTCCAGATTGCAGTCGAAATTGGTGTCCGTCAGTACGAATGCTATCCGGGGACTTACCAGCCCGGGACTAGGCAATCGAGTTGTCTGGGGGCCTCACCTGGAAACTATGTGCCATCCAGTGGCGCCTCTTCCCAGACACAGTGTGAGCCAGGCACTTACCAACCAATGTATGGCCAGACCTCATGCGTACAGGCGTCTCTAGGTAACTACGTGCCATCCAGCGGCGCATCGACGCAGACTCCCGCCTCCATGGGATACTACGTGCCATCCAACGGCTCAAGCAGTCAGACGGCATGTCCAGCAGGCACGTATCAGAACTCGACGGGTCAGGCGTCATGCATCAACGCCGACGCAGGGTACTACGTCCCTTCCAACGCCTCCAACTCCCAGACTCCATGCGCCCCTGGCACCTACCAGCCATCCTCTGGCTCAACCTCCTGCATCGATGCCGATGCCGGATACTTCGTTTACTACTACAACTCTACCAGCCAGACTCCATGCGCCCCTGGCACCTACCAGCCAAGCACCGGCCAGTCAACATGCCTGAATGCGTCTCCAGGGAACTACGTACCCTCCAACGCATCGACCACCCAGACTCCCTGTTCGGCAGGAACGTATCAGCCGCTACCGGGCCAGGACAAGTGCGATGGGGCATCTCCTGGGTACTATGTGGACTCCGAGGGCTCTTCTTCTCAAACACCATGCTCTCCCGGCACATACCAGCCATACGGGAGTCAGACCACCTGTCTGGACTCTCCCGCCGGCCACTACGTGGACTACAGCGCCGCCACCTCTCCGACACCATGCCCCGCAGGAACATACAACCCATCCGAGGGCTCCAGCGATTCTTCCGAATGTCTAGGCGCAGACCCGGGGAACTATTCCTCTTCTGATGGCCAAGCCAATCAGGAACCATGCTCGGAGGGAACCTATCAGCCCCTCTCGGGCCAGGCCTCCTGCCTGGAAGCCGACCCAGGGAACTACGTCGGCTCAGAGGGGTCAATAGCCCAGTATGAGTGCGACACTGGGTCATACCAACCATCCACTGGTTCTGCAACTTGTTTCGAGGCAGAGGCCGGTCACTACGTCGATGGCCTTGGGCAGTCATCCCAGACCCCTTGTCCAGAGGGCACCTATAACCCATCTACAGGGGCCAACTCCTCCGCGGAGTGCAGCGCCGCCGATCCTGGCCACTATGTTGCCAACCCCGGCTCTGATTCGCAGACCCCCTGCTCAGAAGGGACATACCAGCCCAATTCGGGAAGATCATCGTGTGTGGATGCAGACCCCGGCCACTTCGTTAGTACCGATGGTTCGAGTGACCAGTCTCAGTGCCCTGCTGGAACCTACAATCCCCAGACTGGCTCTACATCCCCCTATGACTGCCTGGATGCCGATCCCGGAAGTTACGTTCAGTCGCCGGCTAGTTCGGGCCAAGAGAAGTGCAGCCCAGGAAGCTTCCAGCCCGACCCAGGGCAGACGTCCTGTAACCCATCTCAACCAGGATTCTACGCACCAAGCGAAGGCCAAGATCAGCAGACACCAGCACCTCTTGACTTCTATGTTTCAGAGGCATCAAGCACAACTTTGGAACAGTGCCCTGAATCGCACATAACCCTCCAGGAAGGAGCAGAATCGGCGGATGAATGCTATTCTGATTTGGATGGTGACAGAGTCCATGATGACATAGATGAAGATGACGACGGAGACGGTATCGATGATGCCTATGACCATTGCCCGCAGGGTTTGCTGGGTTGGACTAGCACCTCGGAGAATGACTATGACGTGGATGGGTGCAATGACTCAGAAGAGGACGAGGATGACGACAATGATGGATTCCCCGATTCCGAAGACGCACTCCCTCTAGACTTCGGCGAGTGGGTAGATAGCGACATGGATGGGATTGGCGACAACTCCGATACTGATGACGACAATGACGGGCTATCTGATGTTGACGAGGAGGCTGCTGGATCCAATCGACTCGATACCGACACAGACGACGACAACTTCGAAGACGGCGTCGATGCCTTCCCTGTTGATCCCACTGAGTGGTCAGACACTGACGGGGACGGATACGGGGATAACGGCGATGCATTCCCCGAGGACCCAGACAGGCACTTGGAGCCAGACAGCATGGCAAAGTACGCATTCTTGGGCGCGGCTTTGGTCATAATCTCACTAATAGGGCTCGGTGGCTGGATGGTGATGCGCAGAAGATCAGTAAGTGAGCCGGTGAAGGAGTCAATCCAAACCGAGGAGGCTTCACTTGTCGATATTCGACAAACCGTAATCGAGGAGCCAATGCAGCTCGAATCCTCATCTGACGCGAATGAGTCTGAGGCCATTGAAACCAGTCTACCTGAAGTCATCGATGAGAGTGTTGAGGATGAACGAGTGCCGACATTCGAAGAATCAAAAATCGAGCCTGAGGCCTCGAAAATTGCTGCTCCTGATGATGCAAGGATGAATGAGCACGGGCAACTGGTCTGGACAGAACTATCCGGATCAGTCTATTGCCAGAATCCAGATGGCAGCATCATGGTATTCGATCCCATGTCCGGAACCTGGAAGGGCGTAGATCAGTAGTCAGAGGACTATCGCATTTGCGCCCCATGCTAGGCCGCCACCGAAAGCAGCTGTAACAATCAGTGAACCCGGGCCAACCAATCCTTCTTCGATAGCCTCCTTCAGGGCAATGGGGACACTAGCTCCAGCAGTATTCCCATACTTGTGCAGATTTGTGAATGTCTTGGACATAGGCAGCCCTAGGTTCTTCATCCCGGCCTCGATAATGTTGATGTTTGCCTGATGTGGTATGATCAGGTCCACTTCATCCAGGGTCTTGCCAACTCTTTCTAGCACCTCTCGGACCGCCTGCGGAAACGCCTCAATAGCAAAGTTCCACACTGCTCTACCATCCATGTGGAAATACTGCATCCCTTCCACGAAACCCTCTGAAGGAATCGGCGTCCTGACGCCTCCTGCTGGGATCTCTATCACCGATGAGCCAGAACCATCCGATAATAGCCAAGAACCTAGAATTCCGCGCCCACTTTCCACCTTGGAAATAACTGCTGCACCCGCACCGTCCCCAAATAGTACGCAAGTAGACCTATCCTCCCAGTTCAGTATCCTGGAGTAAATCTCCGAACCAACCACCAAGACATTGTCGTATCCAGGGGTCCCTACATACCTCGAGCCGACGTCTAGGGCATGCACCCACCCTGCACAGACTGCATTGATGTCGAATGCAGCGCAATCCGTACATCCCAATTTTTCCTGGACGATCCCGGCCGTCGAGGAAAGTGGAACGTCTGGGGATGAAGTTGCTAGGATGATCATGTCAATATCAGAAGCTTCTAGGCCAGCATCATCCATTGCAATCTTGCAAGCCTCCACCGCCAAATCCGATGTGGAAACTCCTGGTTCGGCTATTCGCCTCTTCTTCATCCCAGTCTTTGTTGTTATCCATTCGTCACTGGTCTCCACTATCTCGGCCCAGTCCTCATTGGTCATCTCATTAGGGGGTACGTAGGAACCGATACCTACTATTCCAACTGGCGCCACAGTGCTGCTTTCGAACAAGAGTGGACTTTCACTGTTGCTGAGTCAATCGTGCTTGACACACACGTTAGTGGCCTCTGAGAAGAATCCCAGACTCCACTTCCCGCCTTCCCTTCCAACTCCGCTATCTTTCACCCCTCCAAAGGGCGCTCTGAGATCACGATGAAGCCAAGTGTTCACCCAAACCATTCCGGTGTGTATTGAATCGGCAATCCTCCTGCCCCTTTCTAGATCGCCAGTCCAGACGCTACCTGCAAGCCCGTATCGGGTGTTATTGGCTATTCCAATAGCCTCACTATCCTTGGAGAAGCGGTGTACAGAGACGACCGGCCCGAATATCTCCTCAGTCGAGCACCTAGAGTCGACACTTAGTCCAGTAATCACGGTAGGCGCAATCCAGTTTCCATTCGACAATCGTTCTGGGAGGCATGGATATCCGCCAGTTACTATTGTTCCACCTTCCTCCTTCGCTAACTCGATGTAGCCTTCCACCTTCCTAAGGTGTTCCGCTGAAATCAACGCCCCTAGGTCAGTCCCCTCATCAGAGGGGTCCCCTACAGTCATCGACTCGACTTCCTCAATGAATCGCTCCATGAATTCGTCATAAATTCCGTCTTGGACTAGAATTCTACTTCCACAAAGACAGACTTGACCCTGATTCATGAAACCGGATCTAACCACGCCCTTGATTGTAGACTCAATGTCGCAGTCCTCCAGGACTATGCTAGAGTTCTTCCCTCCAAGCTCCAAGCTGAGCTTCTTGAATTGTGGCGCTGCGGCTTCTGCGACTTTAGATCCCGTCGACGTCCCCCCTGTGAATGATACTAGGTCCACATCATCATGAGAGACAAGGCTGCTACCGGCCCCCAGGCCATCCCCGTGAACCAAATTGACGACCCCTTCAGGAAGTCCTACTTCGTGTATTACTTCCATGAGTAGATTTGCTGTCATCGGCGTCAACTCACTCGGTTTACATACCACGGTGTTGCCCATTCCAATGGCAGGTGCAACCTTCCATGATAGCAGGTACAGTGGAAGATTCCAAGGAGTGATTAGTGCTCCAACACCGACCGGCCTGTATGAGACGAAATTAGTAGAGTCGGCCATCTCAAAGATCTCCCCCTCGTGTCTCCTGATTTCATCTGCGAAGAATCTGAAATTTACCACCGATCTATGCGCGTCAACTGTTCTGGCCAGTGAAATTGGTTTTCCAGTATCCTTGCTCTCCAGAGATGCAATTTCTTCATATCTAGATTCTAATCCATCTGCAATCCTGTCCAGCCACCGCGCCCTTTCTTCACCGTCCATGCCGCCCCACTTGGGCTGGGCTTTCCTAGCTGCAAGAATTGCCGAGTCAACATCTGCTGGAGTTGATAGTGGGGCTCTGGCAAACACATTCCCCGTGGATGGCTCTTCGACATCAAGCCATTTTTCTCCGGAATGCCTCTCGAATTTTCCCCCGATATAGTTCATCAGATCCATCAGGAATCACCGACTCCCTCGTTGGAAAAGGGATCCGACCTTGTCATGGCAGATGCATACTCCTTCCAATCCAGGGTGAATCGGTCTCTGTCAGGGTCCCATTCATCCCAAGTTACTACTTCTTCCAGTGCCTCTCTGTACATTTCAGGTACGATTCCCGGAACGATGAATGCCTTCTGACGGTGCAGAGGGTATGGATTCCTCAGAGATATTCCGAGGACCCCAAGGACAGCTCTTGCTACATACCAAGTGGCTTGGCTATTCCAACCATGGGCGATTTTTATTACGATACCAAGTCCATTTGGCCAATCGGGATGATCTATCGCTAACCCCATTAGCCCATCCGCGCCTTCTTTGGCGATTATTTTCCCCTCTCCCGCCTTTAGGCATGTGGAATCAAGCCTATTGAATCCGCCAATTAGATCTGGATGCCTATTCATTGCTTCCCAAATCCAATCCTTATCTCGATTCGTAGCTATTCCAGCGAACATTACAGCGAGCTCGTCCACAGTGTTCGAAACCGTTGGGAAGCCACATCCATCCTTTGCTACTCTCAGTGGCTCCCAATCTGGATTATTCATGTAGTCCCGTAAAACATCGAGGTACAATGGGAACCATGGAGAGCTAGGGAGCGTGTATCCAGCTCTGTTCATCCCCATTTTACGCATTGCTTTCAGGATTGCCGCATGCTCTCCCGAGCAGGTGTGAAACCACCTCCGGGGTCTTCTGACCTGACGTCCGAATTGAATCAGTGGGACATCTAATGGGCATTGCATAAGCCCCCATTCGGATTCAGAAAGAAGGGATTGAGCAGCTGAAACATGCTCAGTATCGCCATTGTGGGAGGAGCAGGCAATCGCCTTTTGCTCCCAATCGAGGTCATCCAAGACGTCTACGAATGGCTTCATCATCAGAGGTTTCATCATGGATCTTCCGTAAACCAAAACGTTTCCACCGAATGAATGGATTATCTCACTACCATGTGCCCAAGCGATTGCCCCATGGATTGTATTTTCTGAAACATCCATCCTCCTGAAATCAACTAGTGGCTCCCACTCAACATCACGGCCCGTGGCTATCCCGTCATGCTTCTCACCAAGTGGATTCGTAGGAAAAACAGCCGATCCTGGTCGACCTGGAGCAACACTGGATGGCTGCTCGGTTTTATGCGCGCTCATTCACTCCCTCCGTTAACCGCCGGTGCGACCTTGGTCATGAATGCCTCCATGTTGCGCTGAACTCTTTCAGAGTCGTGATTGAAGAAGTCGAACCAGCACATCAACCGATCCTCATGATCGAACCTCTCCCTTATTTGTGCGGCCACCTCGCTAACATTGCCAATCACTGCATTATCCGTGGCCCGCTCGACCTTAGATGGGTCGATCGTACCCTCGAGAGCATGCCAATAGGTGGTCAGCGCAGCTCTGGCTTCCTCGCTCGCAGCAGCACTTCTCTCCTCATCAGTCAGTCCGGGTTCATCATTGACGAATACCATAATTGTACGAGGCATCATGTCACGCCCCCACTTCCCTCCTGAAGGATGATAGTGTTCAGTCATGCGTTCGTGTGTCTGTTCGATAATATGAGGGGGAGTAATTGAGAGGTTAAACACCTGAACAGGTGCCCATCTGTTGACTTCGACTTGCAATGCTGCATCGTGACTTCCAAGAACTAGATTTAGCAGCTCTCGACGCCACTCTTGTGGAATCGTCATTATCTCCTCGAAGTTGTATCGGGACGGGATGGCAATTGATTCCGGCAACTCGCCGAGCCCATGAAGCTCGACTGCGGCCCTCTGAACTCTACCCCAATCCTCGTCTGAACGGAAATTCTCTCGAGTTAGGATAGTTTTTCTAATCATCTTGCTCGATATGACTTCTCCGTTCAAGAGCCGAAGGAAAATTTCTGATGCCTCAGCGAAAACCTGTCCTCTGAGGGCTGGCCAGGCCGCCTCCTCCAAGGGGTCACGTGGAACGATCCCATATGGCCGGGCCATGAATTCAAAGCGTCCGGCGGAGAAACCAATGTGTAACTTCCTCCCTTCTTCGGGATTCATTCCATGCAAGGCAAGAAATGAGCCCACTCGCTCGGCCTGCGGAATTGGTCCGCCACTGGCAAGTATCGACATTACAGCACTCCCAACCTCCATACTCTTGGTACGTGCGAACATAGCCGTCGCAACTTGGAAAAAATCTGTGCAGAGCCCAACCTCTCCCGGATAGTGAGGGACAACTGGCTGGGAATTTGACTTCTGGACTTCCGTGGAGAGGTGGGCCTGAGCAACCCAACCGACTCCGAACCCCAGCTCGTCGGCCTTCTCCACCTGATCTAGGAAGTTGGAAAACATCTCCCGCTCAGTCGGGGTATGGCCCGAGGTATCTGGTGTCTGAGAAATAGAGAAGAAGATATCGAACTTCATTCAAATCAATCCTTAGATGGATCGCATTCTTCCGCCATCAACCGCCAAAGAAACTCCCCGAATTCCCCCGCTGCTCGGCAAACAAAGGAACGTTACAGCAGTCGCCGTCTCAAGTGGTTCGATAAGCCGCTGAATAGGAACCGAACTCATCCAATTCTCGCGGACATCCTGCACCGACTTGCCAGTGTTTTCGGAGATTGAACCAGCAAGAGATCCAAGCCTGTCGGTATTGGTGAATCCGGGCATGATATTGTTTATGGTAATGCACGGGTCCAGTTCGCGAGACAGTGATTTCGACCACGATGCCATGGCCCCTCTGAGCGTATTTGACAGTCCGATGTTGTCAATCGGCTCGCGCACAGACGTTGAGATGATGTTCACAATCCTGCCATTACCTGCATTTTTCATTCCGGGGGACAGCATTTGCACTAGCGTGTGAGCGGCGTGGAGGTGCCTACTAAATGGCCCCTCAAAGTCCTCCAGTGTATTCTCAAGCAGGGCCCCCCCAGGAGGGCCACCGGAATTATTGATCAGAATTTGTATGCTTTCCGTCCTGCGGGAGAATGCATCCCTGATGGCCCCAATATCTTCAAGATCGATTACCAAAGCCTCGTGTCCATCCCCATGCATGTCGGCAATCAATGAATCAAGGTCGCTCTGGGAGCGAGCGCAGGCGATCACCCGAGCCCCCGCTCGAGCGAGCATAAGGGCACAAGAGCGCCCTATTCCCTTTGAGGCGCCGCAAACTAGGGCGGTCTGCCCTCTCAGTACGTCTTCTGCAAATGGAAACCCGTCTCTCAGTAAATCTTCACTCATTTTTTCACCTAATTCACGTAATGTGCGTACGTCTGCTTTTCCAGCTTCTCCCTGACGGCCTCTAGGATATCTTCGGGAGCATTTCTGAATGTCGGATACTCACTCTCCCCCTGGGGTTGCCGCATGTCAGACCACCGTCCCTCATCATAGGCCATCAGTGCTTCCTTCATCAGAATTCCCGAAAGAACCAGCGTTTCATAGCAGAGATCCTCATAATTCATGCCTCTTTTGACGGGTACTTCACGCTTGAGGAGTATCTCCCCCGTATCTATTCCATTATCGCAGAAATGGCACGTCGATCCGACTTTTATATCGTGGAAAACAGACCATGCCGGAGATGCTGAGCCCCTACAGTCCGGCAGAATTCCAGGGTGGGAATTCACAACTCCATGGCGTGGAAATTCCAGAATCTCACCTCTGATTATTCTAGTTCCTCCGAATACTATCAAATCGAGATCCAAACCTTCCAGGAGAGGCATCACCTGGGGAGACTTGTGAATTTCGACGGTCTCTACCAGAATCCCATTCTCCTTCGCCTGTTCTTCTACGGTCGGAGCCACCGGGTTCCCCTCAATCCTCTTCAGAAATTTCTCCCGCTCCTCGTCCCCGATCGGAGAGTCCTCCTCGATAATTATCTCGGGTACGAAACCCTCAGAAAGAATCTGCTGAAGCATTTCCCTGCCGTACGGGTGCTCCTTCAGAAGTAGAAATGCGAACCTCGGCTTGGCCATATCTATCATTCCACGCAGGGGTTATAGATACCCGTTATTTTCGGTCCTTCGCGCAGGCCTAAATTTGGAGAATTTAACACCTATTCAGCCCATCCTTCACGAAAATCTTCCCTTTTTTCTATTTCCCGGTCGATCTTGGCATATGACAATCTGGAAATCCCAGGAGTCCTGTGGTATCCGTCCAAGCCAGAAATAGAGACGCCCCCGAGGCCGTGTAGATCGACGTAACCATCGCTACAAAATCCTTCAGATTCTACCTCGAACCATTCCACAGCACAAGTCATGAATCGGCAACCATTCGCTAACTCAGTATCTTCAACCAGACTCAAACCCATTTTCACCTTTGATTCTTCGACGCAGGGGGCCACCCAACCGCTCACCATCCTGGGGGTCAGTCCAACCTCGTCAAACTCGCTACACCCCCGGGAGTACCTAGCACTGGTCTGATGGGACTCCTCGATTATGTCCTCGTTAACATGACTTAAGGTGCATACTCCTGTAGACTTGATATTCTTGTAGGTGTGAGACTCCTCGCCAGGCGGTCTTAGTACGAATCCCATCATCGGAGGGGTCGACCCAAGGTGCACGACAGAGGACACTATGGAAAGGTTGTCCCCAAATTCGGGATGATGAGTTCCTACCAGATTCGCACTCTTGAATCCACTGAGGCTATTCACGAATCTGGCCCTCTTCCTACTTTCCCATTCCATCAGTTCTTCGGACTTCAGGAGCTCACTGCCCATTGTATCACCAAATTATGGGGTAACACGACTTCTGTCTCGAGGGAATAGGACCACTTCTCGGACATTACCGGCCCCTGTCAAGACCATCAGCAATCTGGCTACTCCGAGACCCCAGCCCGCATGCGGGGGGGCCCCATATCGGAATCCATCAGTGTAGAATGCGAAGTCTTCCGGTTCGAGACCCATGTTCCTAAGGTTCTGTTCTAGGACATCCACCCGATGCTCTCTCGCACCGCCGCTGGTCATCTCATCCCGGCCATAATTGAGGTCGAAACCCCTGCTTAGCTGACCTCCAGTGGTACCCTTCTCTTCCTCCTTGTGGTGGATGTAGAATGGCTTCATCGCCATGGGCCATCTGGGGAGAAAGTGGAATCCTGGGTATTTTGCCGCAATTAGGTCACAGTGGTGACTCTCAATGTCATCGCCCCACTCTATCTCGCCCCCTCCGTCTTTGACGATCTCTATCGCGTCACAGTAGGGGATCCTTGGGAATGGGAGACTTGGAACATCCACGGTAACTGCATCCTGCCCCTGAGTGGCTCTGTATTCATTAATGACGTCCATGAGGTCCTGATCGTTATTCGAAACCTCTGTCCAGATATGATGTATCATCCTCTCTTGAACGCCCATCACGTCCTCATCGTCCATCCATGCCCCTTCGATGTCAAAGGAAATGAACTCATTCAGATGGCGGTACGTGTCGTGCTTCTCCGCCCTGAATGCAGGGCCGATTTCGAAAACCCTCTCTAACCCTCCTAGGACTGCCAGTTGTTTGTACAACTGCGGACTCTGTGAAAGGTATGCCTCTGTCTCGAAGTATTTCATCGGGAACAAGTTAGTTCCACCTTCGGCAGCTGCAGCGATGATCTTCGGGCTGTTGATCTCTTGGAAACCCTCCTTGATTAGGTGGTCCCTGCCATACTGCAGGACCTTTGATCTGAGCTGGAACATCGCGTTCACATGCGCCCTTCTAAGGTCTAGGTGCCTATTGTCCAGCCTTACATCCAGTCCCACTTGGACATCGTCGGTAACTCCGACCGGGAGCGGAGCAGCAGCCTCTGCGAGTATCGTACCAGAGGAAACGTTGACTTCGTATTCAGGTGGAGGAACAGGCTCTCCTTCAGCGACCTTAGGCGGCCTTTTCTGGGCAACTGTCCCTGTGACCTGAATCGTCGATTCGCGTGATGCTGACTGGATAGATTCGAATGAACCCTCGTCCATGTTGTCTCTCTTGAGGAAAGCCTGGATATGCCCTGTGCCATCTCGAAGCATCAGGAAACAAATCGCCCCGCGCCCTCTCACGGTTTCCGCATATCCCGCAATTGTGACCTCTGACCCTGCCATCGATGCTCCGTTCTCAGAAACCTGTCCAATCGTATGGGTCCTGTAGGATGTCGGCTCCCATGACGCGCTGTCTCGCATGCCCCTCGCAACAGGTTCGTGTTATCAACGGTGCTCATTCTTCCTCAGAAGTGGCGACCTTAGCCGCTATCAGTAATAGTGCTGTATGGCCAATGGGTGTGTTCCCGGGCCTGACTCCTCCCTTGCTGGCCTTGACCCACCTCCTCTCAATCATCTCTCCGGCCCATTCGATGATTAGTCCATTTTCCTGGGCAACTTCCCATGATTTCTCCAACTGAGATGTAGTCGGGCAATAGCATGCTATCCTTCCCCCTATCCTCAATATGGGTTCCATAATTGGTATGACCAGCCATGGCTCTGCGACATCTATGATCGATGCATCCAACTCTCCGCAGATTTCCGAAACACTCGTACCCACTTCTACCAAATCACCGTCTATCAAATGCCATTCTGGGAATTCGGGGAGTATCTCGGATAGCCTTTCCATATTCGCCCTTCCGACTTCCGCATGCTCCGGACGAGACTCAACTGAAATCAGGGTTCCGGAAGAGCCCATGACATTAGCTAGGTGCATTGCAAGCCCTGCAGATCCATGCCCTCCTTCCAGGACTCTGGAACCAACTCCGATGCCCATCCAGGAAATTAGAAAACCTGAGTCCTTTGCACCAATTACCTGAGCTCTCCGTGCCATGTTTCTGCGAGCCTCGGGTAGTGATGGATCCACAATGGTTAGAGACTTCTGCCCAACAGTTATCCTATCGCCAATAGAATAGCCATCCAGTAGCTCCTCAGCGTCAAATCTTCCAAGCCCCTTGACCTTGACCTCACCGGGCGAGCGCCTCAGCAGATACGCTCTCCCATCATCCTCCCTAAGGGCCACCCACTCGCCACTCACGGCATTCCGAGGACTTCCTGAATATCAATTCCTATGCCGGCTCTAAAGAGCCGTTGCCAAGCAAACCAGAATGCATCATTGTTATACGGGCGTTCACAACGCCTCAATCGATGAGGACAGACCGTATGACGTCGGTGGTCCAAGCCCTGACCGTAACCGGCTTGGTCATTTTCATGTCTTTCTCAGGCATTTCTGATACTGGCTCGGAATCGGATTCACGCGAACAACTGCGTCAAGAAGGCGTGAAAATGTATGCAACCAGTCCAGGCCACACCGTATTCGGGGAATATGTGGGCGCTCACTGGTGCGGCCCGTGCATGAGCAGTGCCTCTCCTTCATTGGATAATCTGAAAACATCAAATCCCGAGGACTTCACGTTCGTATCCTTCTTCGAGTCTTCATCCGGAGGGTGGCCCTCCGACGGGCCAATCAACCGCAGGAGCCACGTCATGGCCGCATCTTCGGGATACCCAACGTTCTCATTCGCCGATCAGCAATCTGGAACCTGCTACAAGGTGGGCGCCGGGGGGACCAATTACTACGATCCCGACTACACAGCAGGAGGGTGCATGGATTCTGACGTTTCCAACTATGCAATGGTGCTGAGCGCCGACCATGACTCCACTACCGATGAGGTCACAATCACTGTGGACTCGACCTATCTCGGCTCACTCTCGTCCGTAACCGTGTACCTGTATGCCGCAGTTACGGAGAAGGTCGGTGGCGACGCATACGACAACGGCGTCAGGCCCCATCACAACTTCAGGGACTGGCTTACCAACAGTGCCAATAATGGATTTGAGCAACTCACCCTCACCCCAAACACCCCCGTCCAGAAATCATGGACAGTGCCCCTAAGTCTGGTAAGAGCAGCTGGCGGCTACACGCAGTTTGAGAATTTCTGGCCGGTGGTTGCTCTGATGGATGGCCCCCACTCGTCCTACAACAACTTCCTCTCAGCCGCAGATCTTGACATGGTCCCACTTGTTGACGTGGGCATTTCCGACTTCACAATCTCGAACAGCAATGGGAATCAAGGCTTCAAGCAGGGCGACACTCTGGAATTGTCAGTCCAAGTCGCAAATAACGGGGTCGATGCATATTCGGATGGAGGTCAGATAACCATCTTCAGGATGGATGGTTCAGACGAGATAGAGGTTTCTTCTACTGGAGTCACCAACCTTGGCCCCGGAGCCACACAGACATTCAGCACCTCATCACAGACCCATGACATTGAGATGGTAAACCTGGGTTCCACCTCATTCAGGGCAAGAATTACTGGTTTGGAAGGGGATAGAGTTTCTTCCAACAACGCGATGGATGAATATGCAATCCACGATCTCCCCCCGACCCCTAGCCAGCCTGCCGCGGTTTCAAGCACCACAATAGACAGGGGGAGCTCGGTCCAGTTCGAAACGAATGCAGTATCCAACGACATGGTCGATGACACAAGTACGATGGATCCAATCATGCAGTATAGCCCCGCTGGAACGGGACTCTGGGACGATGCGTGGATAAGGGACGCCGAGCTACTCGGTACCGGCGATAACGCGAGGTACCTACACACCATTGACACACCCCTCAGTGCCGAGACGGGAGACTACGATCTAAGGGTGAAGTGGCATGACTCTTCCGGCCAGAGTAGTGATTGGCTTCTCTCCGGAAACGCGTTCTATCTACAGAATTCCCTGCCAGTTGTTCTTGGCAATGGAGACTCAGAATTTGCTGGAACTCCCACCGTGAAGGTGGATACGGATGAGAGGGTCTCTGTTTTTGGTCTAGTCAAGGACGCCGAGACCCCACTTTCACTCCTGCAGATAGATAGCAGCTCGTCCAGCTTCATGGAATGGGACGCCGAGAACTGGGAGATAGTTGTTAGATTCCAGGATGTTGTCCTGGATAGCCAGGGTAATCCCATACCCCAGGGGATCCAGTTGACAATCAGTGATGGTGACGATACGAATACAGGACTATTGATGTTCAACGTAATTGAGAACGGGGCCCCTCGCTGGTCCCCTATCCCGACTCAGTCATTCAACGAGGGAGGCTCAACTAGCCTAGGGCTCACTTCATACTTGTCCGATACTAATGCCAACGGCAATCAGGTTTCTGTGGCCGGCATTTCTCTTGAACTACTGTCGATTTCCGACGAGTCCCTAGTCGAGGCTAACATATATGGCCAGACTCTGAACATAAACGCACTAGACGACGACGGTTTCGGAATGGTCGACATAACGGTCAGAGCCGACGATGGTTCCATGGTTTCGGATACGACAATAACCTTCCACCTGCTCAATGTCAATGATGCCCCCAGGATCGACATTTCGGGTCTTGAAGATAACATGATGAAGATAGACGAGGTACTAGAAATACAGATTCTGGATATCATTACCGATGTTGACGATCCGGATGATGAGATATGGGTGACAGCGTCCAATGCCGTTCCCGGAGCAGCGCAATATAACCCGATCACGGGAATCCTGTCCGTCAGTTGGCAAGAGCCCGGATACGAGATAGTCGTCATCACGCTTGAGGACAGGCACGGCGAGTCCTCCTCCGTGGATCTCACGTTCAATGTCGTCGACGACCTGCCCCTTGAATGGGACTCCGAACTTCAAGTGACGGTAGACTCCCAAGACTATGGGACAAATCCGACAGTGACAATTTCCAATGTAGGGGAACTCGAGCTTTCCGATACCAGCGTAATCTGGACAGTCTGCAACAGCATAACGGGAATCTGCCACTCGTCCGGAACCTCCTACAATCTTGGGCCATTCATCATCCTCCCCTCATCTGGCGAGGGACTTGGGGCTGGGGACTACTTCACGCTGAGTGTACAGGCAGTCGACCAGGATGGTTTCGATAGAGCCACACAAACCCAGTACAAGACCTTCGCCACCAAGCCTTCTGATGTCTCGGAGGACGTCCCAGGGGATGAAACAGAACCAGACTCCTCCTCTCCATCCGTTCTATCTATGACCACGGTTGGGGTAATGGGTCTGGCATTGCTAGTTTGTATGGTACTGGCAATCGGCCTTGCAACCGCTCTCAGGAGGAGGGGCGAGGACTACGACTATGATCGCCACCAGGATGATTACGCCCTACAGCCAAAAGTGCATGTCCCGGTTACTAAGCCTCCACGCCCCCCCGGGCTAACCCCTCCACCGCCTCCAATTACCATCCCATTGCCCCCCGAGGGGCTTCCAGATGGATGGACCATGGAACAGTGGCACTACTACGGCGAGGAATACCTCAACAGGCGAAAGTGACAGTTTTCACATTTTACATGTCTAACACACCTTCAAGAAGGTGTCAGTATCAGCGAAGGGTGCGGAGGATGCACTATGTCCGGTGATTCAGAGGCCAAAACCAGTCCAGAAGTCCCTGAAGATGACCATTTGGAAACATGGGACGAGGGTCCTGCCTTCGGCATCGGGGAGGACAAAGACCCCGTTTGCGAGGTCCCGGTCGAGGAGTGGATAGACACTATCGACATACAATCAACCGCCAGCGTCCCCATTCCCGAGAAGCTAGTCGACCAGGTGATCGGCCAGGAAGCCGCCTCAATCGTCGTCAAAAAGGCGGCCGAGCAACGCCGTCACATGATTATGGTGGGGGATCCAGGAACTGGAAAGTCGATGCTGGCCCGTTCCATGACTGAGTTTCTGCCCAAAGACAGCCTAGAGGATGTTCTCGTTTACAGGAACGTAGAGGATGAGAATGAGCCAAAGGTCAGGACAGTACCAGCAGGAAGAGGCTCAGCGATAATCTCAGAGAGGAAGGCACAGATTAGGTTGCAGAGAGAGCGCACAAATCGAACCCTCCTTTTCGTGGTCATGGTAATCGGTGCAGCCCTCCTTCTCGCAGTTCTGCAAACAGGCGACATAATGACACTAATTTTCGGATCGTTTCTTTTGATATTCGGATACTTCTTCCTCAGGACTAGGCTAACTGCTGGCGACGAGTCAAACATACCCAAGCTTCTCATAAAGAGGACCAGAAACGATGACCCCCCATTTATCGACGCAACGGGCACTCTAGCCGGGGCACTTCTCGGCGATGTAAGGCACGACCCATTCCAGTCCGGCGCCGATCTGGCCACCCCCGCACATGAGAGGGTTGAGCCCGGGGCTGTCCACAGGGCAAACAAGGGCGTCCTCTACATCGACGAGATCAGGATGCTGAGGATGGAGGAGCAGCAGGCACTCCTAGTCGCCATGCAAGAAGGCGAACTCTCAATCAGCGGTCGCTCCGAGAGGTCGTCAGGGGCACTTACCAAATCAGAACCAGTCCCCACGAACTTCATCCTCGTCGCCGCCGGAAATCTCGACAGTATCCAGCAGATGCACCCAGCCTTGAGGAGCCGTATACGGGGCTATGGGTACGAGGTCTATGTCAACTCAGACATGAGGGACACAGAGAGGAATCGTAGGAGACTCATCAGATTCATCGCGCAGGAGGTAAGGAACGAGCAGAACAAGGACTCAGGACGCTCGATACCCCACTTCAACAGGGACTCCATCGGGCTCGTCCTGAAGGAGGCACAGAGGAGAAGTGGCAGGAGAGGCAGACTCTCCCTAAGGCTCCGAGAGCTCGGGGGGCTGGTCCGAATCGCAGGGGATCTCGCTTCCGAAGAGGGCGCGGATCTCGTGGGAGCCCAGCACATCACACGCGCCAGGGCAATAGCAAAGCCTCTCGAGCAACAGGTCGCCGACAGGTACCTCGAACGCCAGTCCGAGTATGCAATGCTCGTCAACCGCGGAACAAGGGTCGGGAGAATCAACGGCCTAGCAGTCCTCGGCGCGGACAGCGGCCTATCCGACTTCTCCGGAGTCGTCCTCCCAGTGGAGGCCATGGTAACTCCGGCCCAAGGGCGCTCGGGACAGGTCATCGCCACAGGGGGCCTTTCAGATATGGCCAAGGAGAGCGTCACAAACATCAGCGCGGTAGTGAAGAAACTCACAGGCAAAGACATCAAGGATTTCGATCTCCATGTTCAATTCCCCGGCACGCACAACGTAGATGGGGACAGTGCCTCAATTACCATGGCGACAGCAATAATCAGTGCCTTCGAAGGAGTCCCAATAGAGCAAAACCTGGCTATGACCGGATCACTCTCGGTCAGGGGCGAGGTGCTCCCCATAGGTGGCGTGACCGCGAAGATAGAGGCTGCAGCAAAGGCTGGCATAGAGACCGTAATCATCCCTCGTGCAAACCTCCAGGACGTTCTGATAGACGAGAAGTACGAGTCCATGGTCAAGATCCATCCCGTCGACTCGCTGGATGAGGTTCTCCAGTTCGCATTGGTGGGCGCAGAAGAGAAGGTCAGCCTAGTCGAGCGTCTCGCAAAGGTCATTGATACATTCACATCTCAGACCGACAAGCAGCCATCCGCATAGTCCGACCGTTCTAACTAAGTCCCTGTTCCCATTCCTAGGGCGGGGGATGTGATGTCGGAGTCGATACCAGCGGTCGTAGCACACGGGGGTGCCGGGCCAGGGCCAGATAGGCAGAAGAACGTGGAAGAGGCGGTCAAGGTCGCGTCGAAACTCCTTCAATCTGGGGCCTCCGCACTCGAAGCAGCCGTAGAGGCATGCGTCATCTTGGAGGACGATCCGGTCTTCAACGCAGGAACGGGTGGGGTTTTCCGTAACGATGGCTCAGTGCTCCTGGACGCATCCCTCCATCTAAGCGATGGCAGGATGGGTTTCGTGATCGCGATGGAAGACACTCCAAACCCAATACGAGTTGCTGCCGATCTCTTGGATGAGCCAATCAACGGACTCACGGGAGGGGGGGCAAGGTCGTGGGCCGACTCGAAGGGCCACAAAAGGGCCCCGGTCGAGGGGAGGCAGCCTGTGGAAGAGGTCGGTGATACGGTAGGAGTCATTACGAGGGATTCCACTGGCGCAATGGCATGCGCAACTAGTACAGGGGGGTGCAGTTACAGGCCCCCTGGCAGGGTTGGCGATGTCCCACTTCCCGGTTGTGGATTCTGGGCGTCGAGAGACCTCTCAGTAGCAGCTACGGGCGAGGGCGAGGCGATAACCACCGCGCTCCTAAGCTACAGGGTCGGAGAGAGGGCATTACGCGATAACGCCTCAATCCAAGATGCAATGTCTTGGGGCATTTCGGAACTCATTGACGACGGAGTCTCAGTGGGCCTTATTGCACTAGGCAGGGATGGCCCTGGGTCGGGATTTTCAAACACGGATATGCCATGGGCAGAGTGGCATGGCTGAGTGCTGACGAGGTTCGCCGGGGGGATGTGCTTAAGGAGCACTCACCGGTCGCCGCGAATGGAGGGATTGAATTGACTGACATTGAAGCTAGAATCCAGCAGATAGCCCAGGTCCTCGCCCAGTTGGACGACAGCCAGGTCCCTCGCAACATCAGGGCTTCCGCCAAGGAGTCTGTCGATCAGTGGCTACTCAATACGGACAAGGATATGGACGTAAGGCTGGGGATGACCGCCTCCAAGCTAGACGAGATATTCAATGACACGAACCTCCCTATCCACTACGGTCCCCTGTGCCTGCAGATTCAGACGGCCCTTGAGACTCTGATGTCGGAAGTCAAAAGGTCATAGAACAGGCTTATGCATTACCGGTGCACACTAGCCGGGAGAGTGTACTGTCAATCGATAAGATTGCCCAGTCAGAGATCACGCGCCGCCTTGGCGCCTCTCTGCTGACTTGGGCCTGAAGTTCTTGTAGCCGCACTTTCGGCATGCCCTAGGCTTCTTGGTGCCCCTGTGGGTGGCAGAGCACTTCATGCATATCCACTTCTTCAGAAGTCGAGCTTCTGCGACAGGGTGCCTCTGAGCCATCAGACCGCCGACCTGCATGCCCTTCATAACCGCTTCGTGAGGTTTGCCACGTATTTTTCGGCACCTCCGGCATCCAAAGCATCAAACACCAACTGCGCCGCCCCAATATACGGTGCCAGCTAGCGTCGTGCTCGGAGCCCAGTGGGGGGACGAGGGAAAGGGGAAGGCGATAGACCAGCTAGCGGCGGACTCAACGTGGGCAGTCAGGTTCCAAGGCGGTAACAATGCAGGACACACCATAGTCCTCGGTGATACGACCCTCAAGCTACATCAGATACCCTCTGGAGTGACCGCGGAGAACTGCAAGCTCGTCCTCGGGGATGGGATGGTCATCGACCCATGGGTCCTCGAGGAGGAACTGGACAGGTGGAGGGAACTCACAGGGGAGAGCCCGGAGGGCAACCGTCTTTTCATCAGCGAGAGGGCCTCGGTAATCCTGCCATTCCACAGGATGTATGACAGTGCGGACAGGGTCGTCGGAACTACCGGCAGGGGGATCGGCCCGGCCTACAGGGATCGGATTGAGAGGGTCGGCATCAGATTCGTAGACTTGGTAGGCGTAGCCTCGGACGAAGCCAAGGTGAGCGAGGCCGCACAGAGGATGAACAAGCAACTCGCAGCAGTAGGCGTCGATGACAAGATAGAGCCCGAAGGGCTAATGTCGGACTTGAAGTGGGTTATAGAGAGGTTCGGAGACGCAATTAGGCCCACTGGGCTGATGGTCGACGAGGCGCTCAGGAATGGCGAGAACGTCCTCTTAGAAGGTGCCCAGGGGGCAATGCTCGACATAGACCAGGGCACCTACCCGTTTGTGACCTCCTCTGTCACTAGCAGGGCAAATGCGACCCATGGCGCTGGGATACACCCCGGACACGTCTCACAGTGCTTCGGAATCTCCAAGGCATACACGACCAGGGTCGGAAACGGCCCCTTCCCGACCGAACTCCCGTACGAGGATGGCCCAGGAAATCACATGGCGATGGTGGGCCATGAATTCGGAACCACAACAGGGAGGCCCAGGAGGACCGGGTGGCTTGACATGGTGGCCCTAAAGGACAGCCACAGGATAAACGGCTACACAGGGCTTGTGCTGACCAAGCTAGACGTGCTGGGCGGTCTCGACGAGATCAAGATATGCATCGGATACGAGCTGGACGGCGAAGTCATCGGAGTCATGCCCACCAGCTGTGACGATCTAGCCAGGTGCATCCCGGTTTACGAGACTCACCCCGGCTTCCCAGCACTGTCCGACGATGAGTGGATAGCCATGGCCGATGGGTCTAGGTCATCAGGCTCGGGCCTAGCCTCAATGCCAGAGGCCGTTCTCAGATACGTCCGCAGGATAGAGGAGCTTTCCGGCATCCCGGTCGTCAGCGTAGGCGTCGGACCGGACCGTCGTGCCTCCATAGCCAGCTCCGGAGGCCCATTCGATGTCGACTCCGTCGAGGCAACCTTCTAATCGGCCGACTCCGGCGGAACCTCATGGGATTCAAGTCCAACGCCCGCAAGAGGCGGAAGGAGGCTGGTCTAGGCTCCAACTCGTCCTCCAAGTCGGACGAGGAGTACGTGGGGGAGGTCAGATGCGATGTCGCAGGATGCCAGAACTGGGCAGACAAGAAGGTCGGTGGACGTAAGCTAGCGTTCGACAGAGCGGCAGATGTTTGGGGCGAGTCTGGACTCAGCAGGGACTCTCGCAGGATCACCGTTTGCAAGTCCTGCTACAGGCACTGGAAGAAGGCCAAGAAGGACGAGCCTACCGAGTGGACTTAGAAAATCCCCAATCGTAACAATGTTAGATGGGTGCCACCAGCGAGCGTCATGCCGGAACAACCCACGAATGAGCCAATATTGGGATATGCTCCAGGAAGTTCCGAAAGAGAGTCTCTGATGGAAGAGATCGACAGGCAGCTGTCCGAGGTCATCGAGATACCCTGCATCATCAATGGCGAGGAGGTCTACACTGGGACCACGACGACCCAAGTCGTGCCTCATGACCACGGGCACGTTATCGCCAAAGTCCACCTTGCAGGCAGAGATCAGATTGAGGCGGCCTGCGATGCAGCGGTCAACGCCCAGGGCGAGTGGATAGGGATGGGCCTCGAGGCAAGGTGCGAGATTTTCGAGAGGTGCGCAGACTTGCTTGCCGGCGACTGGAGGATGAGGGTCAACGCGGCAACCATGCTAAACCAATCCAAGACGGCGTTCCAGGCCGAGATAGACGCTGCATGCGAGCTGATAGACTTCTGGAGGTTCAACTGCCACTATGCCAGGGGCTTCCATGACGACTTCCAGCCCCTGGTCTCTCCCGAGGGCGTCCTGAACACTACTGACATCCGCCCCCTCGAGGGATTCGTACTATCGATAACCCCGTTCAACTTCTCGAGTATCGCTGCGAACCTACCCAGCGCACCGGCAATCGTCGGGTGCACCGGCGTCTGGAAGCCTAGTAGGAACTCATACCTCTCAAACTACGTTCTGATGCAACTCATGATGGAAGCGGGGCTTCCTCCCGGGGTAATCAATTTCCTCCCCGGATCGGGTGCCGAGATCACGGAAGTCGCACTGTCCAACCCCGACTTCGCGGGCCTGCACTTCACTGGCTCGACCGCTACCTTCCAGGGGCTCTGGCAGGAGATAGGGCTGGCACTGCCGGGACTACGGTCATACCCGCGCATAGTGGGCGAGACGGGAGGCAAGGACTTCGTGGTCGCTCACCCGGACTGCGACAGGAGGGGCCTTCTAGTGGCCCTGCTCAGGGGGTCATTCGAGTATCAGGGGCAGAAGTGCTCAGCGGCAAGCCGCGCTTACGTCCCACGGTCCGTATGGGAGGGGATTTCAGAGGACCTGATAACGGAGATTGGCAAAATAAAGATGGGCGATGCCAGGGACTTCACTAACTTCATGACCGCGGTCATCGACAAGAGGGCGTTCGACAAGATCTCCGGATACATCGACAGGGCATCCGAGAGAGACACCTGCGAGATCGTCTGCGGAGGGGGGTATGACGACTCGGTAGGGTACTTCATCGAGCCAACGGTAATCGTAACCACCGATCCGGACTCCGAGTCCATGATAGAGGAGATATTCGGCCCCGTCCTGACAGTCTACCTCTACGACGACGAAGACTTCGAGAGCGTCCTAGAAGTATGTGACAAGGCTTCTCCCTACGCACTGACCGGTTCAATATTCTCGAGCTCCGAGGAGAACGTCCAGAAGGCCTACGAGGCCCTCAGGTTCACTGCCGGGAACTTCTACATCAACGACAAGCCAACCGGGGCCGTAGTGGCCCAGCAGCCATTCGGAGGGGCTAGGGCGTCTGGCACCAACGACAAGGCAGGGGGCCCCCTCAACCTGCTCCGGTGGATATCGCCACGCTCAGTCAAGAGGACCCTCGACATACCCCAGGACTGGACATACCCGTTCATGGGAGCGGACGAATGAGGTCCCAACATTGAATATCCTGTTTCCCATGGGGGAAACGGGGGAGCTTAGTGCTGAGAGGTCGCCGCGAGGCGACGACCCCTTGACCTGATCTGGGTAATACCAGCGGAGGGAGAGAAATGGATACGAATATCGCATACGGATTGATGATTGCAACGCTGGGTGTCTTCGGTTACATCGGATACCAAGCATCGAATGCCAAGGAGATCGAGGCCGATGACTACCTCTCGGCCAGGGGCTCGCAGGACTGGCTGCGAATCGGGCTGAGCCTGTTCGCCTCCGGGATGGGGATATGGATCCTTTTCGGCCCATCGGAGGTCGGCTACTACGGCGGGTTCTGGGATGTAGTCGGCTACGCCGTCTCCGCGTCCACGCCATTCCTACTTCTGGCGTATGTCGGACCGATGATCCGCGAGAGGCTGCCGTCGGGAGTGACTCTGGCCGACTACGTGCGCATCCGCCTAGGCAGGCCAATGCAGGTCTACGTGGGGCTGATTTCGGTGCTGTACATGTTCACCTTCCTGTTCGCCGAGTTCACTGCAATCGGCAAGGGGATGGAGACTCTCTCCGGGATGGAGCCGCTAATCCCCATGGCACTTGTTGGGATTGTCACCGCAGGGTACGTATCCAGAGGCGGCCTTCCAGCATCCCTAGCGACCGACAGAGTCCAGGCGTGGACCATCATGTTCCTCGTGGTGGCCCTCCTGCTCGTTCTTTTCGGCGGAGACATCGGGGGGCTGATTGATGATGCCAGGGCATACAACCCCGAAGACTCCTGGAGCATCGGGTCTATGTCGTACATGGACTCTTTCGAGTCGGGCCTGGCTCTGATCATCGCTATCACCGCTGCTGAGATGTTCTCCCAGGGGAACTGGCAGCGGGCGTGGGCGTCTGAGTCCGACGAGGCCCTGGCCAAGGGGGCATGGCTCGCTGCGGCCCTCGTCCTCCCGCTGGTATTCGTGATGGGCGTCCTCGGGACCGTCGTCGCTGGGCAGGGGGCCGTTACCGACCCATCTGCAGCCTTCTTCTACCTGATTGAGGATGCCGGTGTTCTGTTTGTAGCCGCATTCATCGTCCTTGCAATCGCTCTGGTATGCTCCAGCGTCGATACCCTGCAAAATGCCATTGTGGCTTCGATATCAAGAGACCTCAGCGATAGCACGATGAGTCTGCAGAATGCGCGTTACTTGACAATCGGCATGATTCCCATAGCAATCTATCTGGCCACCGGGCCAACACTTCCTTTCACCATACCCCTAATTGGAATATCCGCCTTCGATGCGGGCGGCGTGTTTCAGATATTCCTGTTCGCCGACTTGCTAGCAGCTGCAACGGTGATGCCGGTCCTACTCACCCTGTGGGAGGGGGTCTCTTCCAAGGGCGCACTGATTGGCGCTGTCTGCGGACTGCTCTCCGTGGTCCTCTACGGCGCGTATACCGCGGATATCTGGACTGGCATCGATTACGTCTTCTCGCCTACAAACGAGTTCGGCCTAGCGAACCTGCACGTATTCCTCTCAGCGGTAATAGGCTCCTCCATCGTGACGGTCGCTGGGTCCTTCGCACTCCCTGACGATGAATGAGCGGCCCTTGCGCTTTGTTCATGAACGAACCCTGCTTCGCGTGCTCGTGGATGGAAGGGCGCCACTGTCTATTCTCCTGCCCTGGAAGGGCGTGTGGAGGCCAATGTGGTCTCGCAGGGAGGACATGGGCGGGTGGATGTTCACCCTGTTCGTATTCGCATTGGGTGTGTCCTGCGTGGCGATCCCCTACTTCGCTTCAAACAACATCGCGGCAAGCTACCTTTCGACCGTCTGGGATCCCGAGATAGCCTTCGACCGAGACTTCCCCGTGATAAATTGGATGATCATTCCGTATGCCGCGCTGTACCTCTTCTACCCAGCGACACTCTTCATCGCCCCCCGTGATGACAGGGGCAGGATGGAGCTAGCACTGGGAATCCAGGGGCTAGCGCTCGCCACGATGCTGTGCGTCTTCTTCTTCATGGCGCTGCCTGCCGAGATCGATCTCAGGGACCAGCTCGACACCCATTGGCTGGACCACCCCCCCAACGCGTTGGAGGACGCGCTCTTCGGCTTCATCCACTTCTCCGACAATCCCTGGAACGCTTGGCCGAGCCTCCACATCGTCCACTCGTACCTGCTCGCCAGGCTGATGACCTTCTGGGTCGTCAGGGAGCACCCGGAGAGCAAGGCAGCTTCCGCGTTCATCGCCATACTGTGGATCGAGTGGGTGCTGCTATGCATAAGCATCCTCGCCACCAAGCAGCACTACCTGTTCGACCTGTTCACCGGCGCATTGGTGGGAGTGGTTTGCTGGAGGCTCTTCCTGCCCGTCATGGAGATGGTGGAGCGCAAGGGGCCATCAGAGATGGCCACCGAGAGCGGCTGGCAGGACTAGTTGTTGTAGACTATCGGAAGGAAGGCGTTAGCCGCCGACTCGCAAGCATTCGCAACGTCGTCCATCCTCTGTAGGACCCTGTACATGTGCATGGCTGCGAGAGCCTCATCGTCTCCCTCGCTGAAGACCAGGGACGCTGCCCTGCCCTCGACTAGATCTGCATCGTGCTCGGCCAGGTTCACCTTGTCAATCAGCTCGCCTAGCTTCTCGCGACCCGCCTTGGTGTACCCGGAAAGGGTCAGGTCACGGAGTGCGGTGACCGACTCCTCGTAGAGTGAAGCGGTCTTTGCCACTGACTCTCCCATCTCCTTCAGGGCTTCCCTGGCCCCCTCATTCTCGTAAAGCGGCCTGAACGACAGCTGCTCAGCCACATTCTGCGCATAGTCCGCTATCCTGTCCTGCTTGCTCAGCATCTCCATGAAGTCCTCCGACCTCAGGAGGAGGCTCCACTGGCCAGAGCCAATCGCCTTCCTCAGGTCGTTCTTGATGTTGTCAGCCCTGAGCTCAGCGGCCACAGTGGCCTCTATCTCCTCAGACGGGTCCTTTCCGTCAGCAGCGGCATTGACAGCGACCAGCATGTGCTCAACGGTCTCGTTCACCGCCTCAGCATGAGTGTGGAACAGCTCGAAGTAGGTAGGGGACCCGACCTCGGGGCCGCCACCAACCTCAGCGAGGGCGTCCTCGACGTAGATCTCATCGTCGCGCGTGCTCCAAATCACGTAACCAACACCGGCTAGAGCAATTGGTATCACCACCAGTAGCTTGATCGGATCAGAAGCAACGGCGACGAATATCAATATCGAGCCGAATCCAGCAGCTGGGAGGCTCGCGACCCATGAAGCGAAGATCTTGCCGAACACCCTGAAGTCGACAGCCTTCGCGCCCCCAGCCAGGCCAACGCCGACCACTGCTCCGACCAGCGTGTGAGTGGTCGAGACAGGTACTGCGAGGAAGGGCATCGAGAAGATCAGTATGGTGGTCGCGGCCCCGAACTCGGCAGCGAATCCCCTCGTGGGCGTGATGTCAGTGATCTTGGTCCCTATGGTGTCCATGACCCTCCATCCCCAGGTCATAACACCAATCGCTATTCCAGCGCTCCCGAGGAGCACCAGCCAAACGGGAACTTCAGCCGACTCGGCCAATTCCCCGCCGCTAGACAGGACCTGGTACACGGCGGCCATTGGCCCGATCGCGTTCGACCTGTCGTTAGCCCCATGGGCGAAGGCGACGTAGGCAGCGGTGATGACCTGCAGCCAGACGAAAATCCTCTCGACCCCGTGGAAGCCGTCCTCCTCTCCCTTGAACTCGTAGTTCCTCAGGACGTAACCGAGGACCGCTGCCGCAATTACAGCGACAATGCTGGCAAGAATCAGGCTGTTGATCGGGAACCAGGCGTTGGCGTCCATCGGGTTCCAGGAACCGTTCTCCTTGACTGGCAACCAGTCGTACTTGCTCTCAATCCACCCCTCTGACTGCGCCCTCGAGAAGAAACCCTTCAGGGCCTTGAACTGGAGCGCCAGCCCTAGGACGAAGAATGTCGGTATAGCCAGTATCGGTGCGAGCCACCTCGACCTCCCAATCGGGTCGTCGGCCTCGAGGATGGTCTCCCTAACTATGAAGAAAGTGAAGAACGCCAGGAGGGCGCCCATCAGCGGGCTAGCCACCCATGACATCACGACCTTCTGGATGACCCCCCAGTCGATCAGGGAGGTGTCATGCTGAACCTCGAGAACCAGCCCCACACCGACAATACCGCCGATTATGCTGTGAGTTGTGGATACGGGCAGCCCGTATCTGGTTGCTACGGTAAGCCAAACCGCGGCAGCCATCATGGCCGCAATGAACCCGTACATCAGATCGTTCGCGAAGCTTTCCGTGACCGTCTCGAAGTCCACAGAGAGGATGCCCTTTCGCACGGTGTCCGTAACCGCGTCACCAGCGAAGAACGCACCTGCGAACTCGAATATGGCGGCTATGATCACTGCCTGCTTGAGCGTAAGGGCCCTTGACCCGACAGACGTACCCATTGCATTGGCAACATCATTAGCTCCGATGTTCCATGCCATGTAGGCACAAACCACCAAAGATACAATCAGGACTAGCGTCATTATCGGTTCCATGACCCCTTGCGATAAATGACAGGTATATTGATTTACAAATATATTTTCTATATAGTTATCTTAATATCGTTACACTAGAGGGCTACTATAACTATTTATTTAGACTCCACCTCGGAAGTACGTGAATCATGAGGGAGCACCTAAGTCAGAGGTAAGGAGATTACAACAGACTGGTGGTTCCACATTCATAGTCAGTCTGCCTAAGAAGTGGGTTACAGAACATGGTTTGGCTGCCAAGGACCACGTGCGAATAGAGTGGCGTCCATCGGGAACCCTGAGAGTGATTCCAGAAGCATCATCCATTAGCAGACGTAGGGAGGTGGCAATAGATCTTGATGATGTTCCAGAGAACATGGTGTTCGATCACCTAGTAGCAGCTTATTTGGCAGGCACTCAGGTGATTAGAATACGTTCAAACTCCGGATTCTCTCGAACAGAGAGGAAGATATTCCGGAAATTCGTCAATACCTCAAGAGGCGTCGACATATCATCGGAAAGTGAAAACTCGATAGATATGATAAGTCTACTGAGTCCTTCGGAGATGCCACTCTACTCAAGTCTGAATAGGATGTATCTCCTAATCCTGAGTCAAATTAGAGATGTCGTAGACGTTCTTGGAGGTTCAGATAAGGAAGTTCTAGAGGACTGCCATGAAAGAGAGCAGGAGGTGGACGCGATCAGGCTACTTCTTGAGAGGCAGGTAGGGCAGATATTGGAGTCTGCTAGTATCGAGGACTCTTTGGGGACTTCGAGATGGGAGGCGTCGGAATTGGGAAAAGTCGTCAGGACGATGGAAAGAATGGGCGATCACTCATATGCTCTTTGCAAATTAACTTTGGAGAGGGAGGACAGCAGTCAATTGTCGATCGAAGAAACACCCTTGGATGCAATTCCGGTGTGGCAGGAATCGATTAAACTCCTTATCTCTAACTTTCGGAAGAGAAAGGTATCCGAGATTCACTTGGCCAAGGAGAGACTTTCTTCAGCCTTAGTGGGTCTCGAGGATTTCGAGACAGAACTCAGATCTAGTTCTATGGAAATCTCAGAAGCCCTATTCCTGGACCGTATTTCTGAGTCTCTGAGGAGGATATGTGCCTATTCCATAAACATGAGCGAGATTTTACTGAATATTCAATCTCACAGAGATTCCTTTGAGGTTTCTTCCCCTCAATTAGGTAGAATTTAGGCCACTGACTCGAGTATGTAGAAAGCACCGCTGGCAACTATTCCCGACATCACAATCTTACGGATCAACTCCGACTTCATTGTCTCCAACCACCTCTTGCCAACCCTGACTCCAAGCAGGGCTGCTACCACCAAAATGGCAGTCAGTTGGAGGTGCTCCACAATCTCGTCCGGCCTGAAGAACAGGTAGACGGGAATCCGCGATAGGTCCACGCAAAGCGCCAGGACGCTAGCCGTGGCGGCGTACGCCATCTTGTCGCTCAGCCTCCTCGTCAGGAACATCGCCCTAAGGGCGCCCTGGTGCCCTGAAAGGCCCCCCATGAATCCGGAACCGAAGCCACCCACCCTGTCATTCGCCTCAGGAATCCTGTACCCGGTCCACGACTCGCTGAGGGTGAGTATCGGCAGCAGCACCAGGAAGACGCCTATCACGGCCAGCAACGGGTCCTGCGGTACCTGGTTCTGAAGCAGCGCCCCCATGATTGACCCCGCGACCAGCCATACCCCGTAGTGCCGGAACGCGGAGAGGTCGACGCTTTCCCTCAGTGCAACGAACTTCCCGGCGTTGTGGGCGCCATGGACCACCGCAACGACGGCAACCGCCTCGTGGGGCCCCATCATGAGCAGAACAACCGGCGTCAGCATGGTCGACAGCCCGAACCCGGCAGGCACCGTCAGCGCGGCCGCTAGGAAGCAACCGAGGAAAGCGAGCACCACCATCTCCATTCTCGCACCTACCCGAGGATCCCCGAGACCAGTGCCGGCTGGGTCAGGTAGGCGAGGAGCCCCGCACCTGCGAACATCATCATCCAGGCGCCCGTGGCCTTTACGACCCCTGTCGACCTCCTGAGGAAGTCAAGCATGGCCTGCCTGCCAGTCCCTACGAGGGCGGTCACGGTGACCATCAGGATGGTGGCGGAGAGTATCAGGCCCAGCATGCCCGAGAGGAATGCGCCGTCACCGACCACAGTGAGCCATGCTACGAACGGGAACACGGCCGCCGCCGTGCAGTCCACAGAGGCGGCGCTGTACCCTATGCCCCACAGGAACATGTTCCTGCGCGGAGTGAATCTCTCGTCGGACTCGTCAGTCTGGTACTTGTCCAGCGCCCTCTGGACCCATGCCAAGAGGTGGGACGTCCATCCGAGCAGCATCATCCCGCCCAGGATGAGCAGCAGCCATGCTATCGCCACCGCGATGTCGTGCAGGGCCCCCGAGAGGTCAACGATCCCGTCCAAGCCGAAGATTATCGCTCCTACCACCGTGAAGAACGCCAGTTGCCCGAGGGCAGCGAACAGGCCCACCTCGACGGGCCTCGGCATGCTACCGGTTATCTTGCCCGCCTCGATCAGCTCGTCCTGCCTCATTCCGAGGTTCAGGTAGTAGGTGATGTACGACGGGAGTACGGGGAACGCGCAGGGGGAGAAGTAGACCAGCACCCCTAGGAAAAGCCCGATCAGGAACACGCCCGCCATCGAGCTGTCGGGCTTCTCTATGCCGAACCTGAGTGACTCGGCATCCCCCTCGTTAGCCCTCTCGATCGCTGAATCGAAGGAGGACCAGCCATCGAGTGGCGTCCCAGTGCCCTCCTTGGCGACCGCATAGCCCTCGTGGTCTATCACAAGGACGAGGGGGATGGCCTGTGCGAAGTAGTGCTCGACCAGGTCCCCCCTGGTGCCGTCATCGAGGATCACGGAATCGGGCCCACCGTTCGCAACCGGCCAACTCATGTGCTTGTCAGAATCCGAGTCTCCGAAGGTCGAGTTTATCCTGTCGAAGTCCTCGTACGCGTACCAAGTTGCCACGGACAGGGCGACGACCGGGTACTCCCCTTCGAGAGCCCCCCATTCTTCGATGCGCTGGTCGATGTGCTCCTGGACGTAGTGGCAGTTGGCGCAATCCACCGCCATGAAGTCTAGCACGATCACGCTGCCCCTGAGGTCGCTGAGCCTGATCATTCCCGAATCATCGGCGATGGCATCGTCGATACCGGTCCTGTTCATCGATTCGACCTCGAAGTCCGGGCTGACCTCGACTACGTCACTTACGCCGTATGCCGACGAGGACAACCCGAAAAGGCTGAGCGATGAGTACCCGATAATGCAGAACAGAACGACGCCCACGCCGAACCCTTTCCAGGTGTCCCTTTCCCTGAGGACCCCGAAGTCCAGACCCGCAGCCATGTTTGTCCGAATCGGGCCGGACTTTTGATTCCGGCGGGAGATGGCGCCCCAGTCGCGTCATCATGCTTATCGTGAGGGCTCAGCCCGCATGGACCCGGGGCTCGTGGTCTAGGGGTTATGACGTCGCCTTCACATGGCGAAGATCGCAGGTTCAATTCCTGCCGAGCCCACCATTCATCTCAGAATGTCGTCAAGTAGGGACGATGCGCCTATCCTGAGCCTCGACGGGCCGGAGATGTCCGCCTCATTGGAATCCACGATTTCGATCAGCCTCTCGACGTCCTCCCTGACTCTAATTCCGCCTGATAGCTTGACTCCCCTGTCCTCTCCCATCGTTACGGAATGACGCTTGACCTCGAAAGACAGTAGCCGTGCGTCCTCATCGCTGCATCCTCCCCTCATGCCCGTGCAGCTCTTCACGAAGTCAGCGCCAGTTGCCAGTACCATGCGAGTCACTGCCCTGATGGCATGCTCTCCCAGAAGGGGGGTCTCGATGATTACCTTGAGCGTCCGGCCTGAAGACGCCTGCCTCATGGCCTCGAGCAGGGACAGGTCTTGCTCCCCGGGGAAGCCGTCGGAGTCCCGGGGCTCTAGGACGCAGTCAATCTCGTCCGCCCCTGACCTCACTGCATCCTCTATCGACTCGCGAATCGAAGTAGCGTCGTCCCCCCCGACGGGGAATCCGCCGGCCACGGCAGCCACGGAGATCCCGTCATCCAGCATCCCCCTGACCAGCTCAACGTGCTCGGAGAATACGCACACGGCGGCGGGCCCGTTCTGGTTGGCCCTGTCACATATCCTCCTCAGATCGGCCTCGGAGGCATCGTGGTCCAGCAATGTGAGGTCCAGGATGTCGAGAATATCCCTCGTATCCATGGGAACGCTCACCCGTGTCTCGCCTCGAAATCCCTCATGAAGGAAACCAAAGCCTCTACGCTGTCTATTGTGCATCCGTTGTACATGCTCGCCCTGATTCCTCCGACGCTCCGATGGCCCTTCAGGCCGCCCATTCCAGCGGCGACGGCCTCCTCCAGGAATGCCGGCTCCAGGCTCTGGTCGGCTAGCCTCCAGGTGACGTTCATGACTGATCTCGATCCGGCTTCGGCATGAGGGGCCCAGAATGAGGTCCTATCCAGCTCATCGTAGAGTAGCGTTGCCTTCCTCCTGTTCCTGTCTATGGCCCCTTCCAAACCCCCGTTCCTCTCGACCCAAGCCATTACCCTGTCCAGGACGAAGATGCCGAATGTGTTGGGGGTGTTGAACATGGAGCCCTTGGACACGTGGGTCCTGTAGTCCATCATCGTGGGAAGACCATCCCCTATCTTGGAAATTGCCCAGGGGGAGATGATCACCAGAGTGACCCCGCTCGGCCCCAGGTTCTTCTGGGCCCCTGCATAGACGAGGTCGTGGGATGAGATGTCCAGTGGGACTCCGCAGATGTCCGAGCTTGCATCCACCACCCTAGGCTTACCCCCGCTGTCCGGAAGGTGGTGGAACTGTGTTCCGAAGAGGGTGTTGTTCGAGGTGTAGTGGACGTAGTCAGCATCGTCCCTGATGACGTAGTCGCCGTTACTGGGGACAGAAACGAATCCGTCTCCCGACCCATCCCAGGCTGATTGCACATCACCAACCCTGCCGGCCTCCTTGATGGCCTTCTGGGACCATCCGCCAGTTACTAGGAAGTCCGCCTTTCCAGCCTCCCCGAGCAAATTTAGGGCGGTCATGTAGAACTGGGTTGAGGCACCACCCTGGAGGAATAGGACATGGTAGTCACCGGGCACGGAAAGAACCCTCCTCACCCTTTCCTCGGCCGAGTCTATTACGCTCTGGAAGACTTCGCTCCTATGGGACACTTCCAGTAGCCCGAAGCCACTGTCGGATAGATTAGGAAGCGCCTCGGCTACTTCGGACACCACTTCGAGTGGGAGCACCGCTGGCCCCGCACCGAAATTGTGCACTCTGCCCGCTCCAGTCATGCTTGGACGTGCAATCCCCGGTCTTTCAGCCCATCGGAGGGCACGACAGGGTTCATCTCCACTAGGCGAGACGCCGGGGCGTGCTCCGTATCGGCTTGGTCATGCTTCAGGGCGCGAGACACGCGCATATCGCCGCAATAGAGGCAGCGTCTTCGCGTTCTGGCATTATGGTGGAGATTCACGAGATCAGAAAACTCTCCGATCTTCAATCATCCGACCTCCAAGCACTCGTTCTACCGGGCGGAGAGTCGACCACTATGAGGCTGACAGGACTCGACGAGGCATCGAATCTGCTTCCCGGGCTCTTCCAGTGGATCAGAGATAGGCCGACACTGCCCGTGCTGGGCACTTGTGCGGGAGCAATCCTCCTCTCGGACCCACAGGATGGGGGCTACCCACTGGTCGATGCCAGAATCGACCGCAATGCGTACGGCAGACAGTCCGACTCATTCCAAGACACTCTCTACTCCCCCCTATTGGGGTGCGACTTTCCCGGAGTTTTCATCAGGGCCCCGAGATTCATATCACACGATGCAGAGATCTCAGCGATGCACGGGGACGAGGTGGTCGGTGTGAGGACTGGTAATGTCGTAGCTCTCACATTCCACCCCGAGTTATCCGGAGACCCGGGGTTCCACGTCTGGCTTCTGGAGTCAGCCAAGGAGGCCTTTCAATGAGCATTCTGCCTCAGACTGTAGAGGTTGCAGAGACTGCCGATCTTGCAGATTGCGAGGGTTGCATACAATGCCAGATGGGCAGCAAACTGGTACTTTTCATAACGGGCAACTGCCATTGGAGGTGCGACTATTGCCCACTCTCAGAGACCAGACGAGATATCGATTTCATGTACGCCAACGAAAGGCCCTGTGGGTCGTTCGACGAGGTAATCGAGGAGGCTCGAGCCATGCGAGCAACTGGAGCTGGAATTACGGGGGGAGATCCGTTAATGGCGAGGGAGAGGTCTTTGGAAGGAATCAGGGCCCTGAAGGAGGAGTTCGGACAAGAATTCCACCTCCATATGTACACCAGCATCCCATTCCGTCCGGAATGGGCCGCAGATTTCGCAGATGCGGGCCTCGATGAAATCCGCTTCCACTTCTTGGATTTGGAGGCAGACCAGTACAAAGAAACAATTGCAGCCTGCGCACAGTCCGGTATCCTGACTGGAGTCGAGCTCCCCTGCGAGCCAGACAAGGAGGAGGAATTGATGCATATTCTGGAAGAGCTGAGGGACTTCGATGTGAGCTTCCTGAACCTGAACGAGCTTGAGATAACAGTGGGTAACCACGACAACATGGAACTTAGGGGATTCAACTTGTCAACCGAGATTACCGCTGGTGCCGAGGGATCATCCGAGCTCGCACAATCCCTCAGGGATAGGGTGATGGCGGCTTCTATCGGCGCTAGAGACCCACTGGATGGAAAGGCCAGAGAGCCGTATGGATTCCACTTGAAGTACTGCACCTCGGTTTACAAGGACGCAGGCCAGATGAGGAGGAGATTCATGAGAAGGGGAGAGGCAACTATCGCACCGCATGAGACATTGAGCGAGGATGCAACCTTGGTCTTCGGGGCAATTTACTCGTCGTTCGAGGATCACTCTGCTTGGGTCGAGGAGATTTCCCAATTCACCGGACTTCCGACTAGGTTCCTCCATTATGACTTGGATGAGGGCAGGATAGAGATGCCAATATCAGTCGCCGAGGAAATATCTGAAGACGCCGAAGCCCCTGTGGCAGTAATCGAGGTAACGCCCACTTTCGATCGTACTGAGGTGTCTCTCGTGTGGCTCAATGAACATAGGCCCTGATTTTCCACCACGTTGGGTTGATATGGCCCCGTCCCCCGCTATTCCATAGTGCCAGTCAAGTCAGTCGAACCCGGGGACAACTCGGTGAATCCCTACAGGAGGCTTTCAGCCTCTCAGATGGTCACTTGGCAGGCCTGTCCACGCCTCTGGTACTACAATTACATTCCAAGATTGAGGGGTCCCCTGCCGCCTCAGATTATCAGGGGCAATGCAGCAGAGTCCTGCATCTCAAAGGTCCTCAGGGACTCTCCCTCGATCGTCCCTGCTAACTCGGGAGACCTCCTGAAATCCCCGATACTTGACGACGGGCGTCCTGCCTACGACTTCAGCGACCTTTGGCCCGCTCCTTCGCTGCTTCCAATGGATAGCTCCGAATGGCCATCTACCAGGGACTCTCTCGAGGAATGGGCCCTTTCTCGTGCAGATGCACATTTCCAGTCATCATGGGACGATGCAGTTGCAGATTGGGAGTCAATATCGAACAAGGTCGGATCATCGGAAGGGGCCAATGAGCAGGAATGCAGGGAGATGGTGGCCAACGGGATCAGAATGCACATTGATCAGGTAGAGGCTTGCATGAGAGCAGGAGGGGGGCCTCATGCAGAATCATGGAGGCGGGGTAAGCATAGGCACAACTGGCCAGCCCCAGATGGCTTCCCACGAGTTTGGGAGGAGCCACATCCATGTGCCCAAGAATCAGGTTCTGAGGTCTCATGGTGCGAGTCATGGGAGTTGGCTCGGCCATGGTTCGTAGATCCCGATTCAGGCTCATTCACACAGACAACATCACACCCCGAAGGGTGGTTCCAGGGTGAGTATGATTTGGTATACAGGTGGACTGGCAAACCCTCGGTGATAGACATCAAGGCTTCCAAAGGCAAGGGGGACAGATCAGGAGGCTATATCGAGCAACTCCGGCTTTACGCATGGCTCTGGTGGGAAACTCACAACAGGGCCGAGGAAGTAGAGTCACTGGGGATTTGGTATCTTGGCCCTGGCTCGGTCAAGGAAGTGCCACTGCCGACTCCAGAGGAACTAACTCAATACGGAGATGACCTGAAGGATGTGTACAACCTATTACATGCAAACGATCCTCAAATGGAGGACTGCCCGGCAGAACCATCTCCCCTCCGCTACTTCGACGAGGGAGGGAAGCCATCCAAGACCCCTATTGACCCGAATCCCCTGGCCAGATGTGTAAGATGCGATTTGAGAGGTGTCTGCGAGAATGGGGATCATGACCTAGAACTGCCCATGGAGGACAGGATCGAGAGATTCGGTCATGCATGGCCTATCACTCACATGGGCTCGTTGAAGACAAGGGTGGATGCGACAGGCACGGTCTCTGAAATCAGGGGGCCAAGGCTCGAGGATGACGGATCGATAGAATTGTCATTCAAGCTGTTGGATGGTTATGATAGGGCCAAGGTAAGGCCTTCGAGATACGGCTCTCCGAGGAGTGTCACAAGGTCAATTTCAAACGACTGCAGAGTAATGGTGAGGAATGCCATCCCATCAGTATGGAGGGGGGAGATGATTCTCGAGTTGGACGAAAAATCCTCAATCTCCCTGGCAGAAGAAGATGACTCTGAACCCATTGTTGAAATCGAGACAAGAGCCAGTATAGTTGGGAGGATCTGGTCGGTCGACGCGTTTCCAACTGGGGTCGGAGTTTCCAGGTGGTCAGTAACTCTGTTGGACAAATCCGGAATTGCAGGTGCTGTAGCATTCAAGCAGTTCATTCCGGTTACCGCTGCGAGCATGGGCAGAGGTGACGAGATAGCCATTCTGAATGGAGAAGTCGGGGAGTTCAACGGTCGTCCGCAGGTCAGAATAGGGCCCAATACCAGGGTTGTCCCACTTCGTTCTTCCAGCGACCTACCTGACTTTTGATGGCGCCGAGAGAGGGATTTGAACCCCCGCGTCCAATGGACAGTGGATTTCGAATCCACCGCAATACCGGGCTATGCGATCTCG
>PBGL02000008.1 GCA_002718995.2 Methanobacteriota archaeon | reverse complement strand
CTGGGCAAGAGGGTCACCATGTGCAATGACAGACCCGGATTCATCGGCAACAGGCTCGGCGTCTACTTCATCCAGAGGGCCTTCAAGGCCACCTTGGACCACGGGCTTTCCATAGAGCAGGCCGATGCCATGCTCGGAAGGCCAATCGGACTCCCTAAGACCGCAGTCTTCGCCCTAATGGACCTGGTAGGGATTGACCTGATTCCCCATGTCACTGAGAGCCTGCTATCGCACCTTCCAGATGACGACCCATTCCACGAGATAGCCGGCACCGGCGAGGAGATCGTAATGTCGATGATAGAGGACGGTTACACCGGGAGGAAGGGCAAGGGCGGTTTTTACCGGCTAAACCGCGAGGGCGGCAAGAAGGTCAAGGAGGCTAGGAACCTCTCCAACGGCGAGTACAAGACAGCCAACCGCAGGGCCGCGTTCCCCTCGGCCAAGATGGGCAAGAGAGGTCTAGCACCTCTGATGGACTGCGATGACGACGGTGCCAGACTCGTAACGGACGTCCTCCTCGACTCCCTGTCATACGCAGCGCACATAGTTCCGGATGTCAGTGACGACATCTACTCAATCGACGGTGCGATGAAGGTCGGTTACAACTGGAAGAGAGGACCATTCGAGATGATGGATTCAATCGGAGCCTCCTCAATGGTCGAGAGACTGAAGGCCACCGGAAGGGAGGTCCCCAGCTTCCTCTCCCTAGCTGCTGAGAAGGGCTCGTTCTACGGGACAGAGGACGGAGAAATCACACGACTCTCCCCAAGTGGAGAAACGGTCGTCATTGACAGGCCCGACCAGACTCTGAACGTGGCAGACCTCAAGAGGAGAGGAAAGCCCCTGAAGAGAAACGGATCTGCCAGTATTTGGGACATGGGTGACGATGTCCTCTTAGTTGAGTACCATACCAAGATGAATGCAATGGACCCCATGAATATGGAGATGCTACTCAATGCAGTCGATATGGCCGAATCAGAGGGGATGAAGGGCATAGTCATCGGCAACGATGCCTCTAATTTCTGCGCGGGAGCAAACCTCGGACTAGCGCTGTTCGCGGCGAACCTGGCTGCTTGGAAGGACCTAGAGGACTTCATCGGACTGGGACAGGATACGTATCAGACAGTGAAGTACTCTGAAGTCCCAGTTGTCGCTGCTTCTGCTGGCATGTGCCTGGGAGGAGGCGCCGAGGTTCTGATGCACTGCGATGCCGTACAAGCCCACTCTGAGTCATATGTCGGGTTGGTTGAGGTCGGTGTTGGGATAATCCCGGCATGGGGGGGCTGCAAGGAGCTTCTGGGAAGACTCAATGACTTCGGCCTGGCTAGCAAAGGCCCGATGGGCCCTGTGATGAAGGCATTCGAGTACATCGGAACGGCACAAGTCGCAAAGTCCGCCGAACAGGCCCGATCAATGGGATTCATTGGCCCCGAAGACCGAATCACAATGAACAGGGACAGACTTCTAGCAGATGCCAAGGCACGGGTAATCGAACTCTCTGAGGATTACGAACCCCCCGAGCCGAGAAACTACTCACTTCCTGGGCCTACTGGCATGGCAGGCCTGCAACTAGCCCTGAACGACCTAGCCCTCTCAGGAATGGCAACCCCCCATGACGTGGTTGTCGCCACAGCTCTAGCGGAGATCCTCTCGGGGGGAGATACGGACATGACTGAGAGCTTGGAGGAGGACGACATCCTCGCCATGGAAAAATCAGCAATTGCGAGGCTCGGGAGACATCCCGATACCCTAGACAGAATGCAACACATGCTTGAGACAGGCAAGCCATTGAGGAATTGAGGTGAGAGAATGGTAGAGTATAACGCACCAGTAAGGGACTACGAGTTCCTGTTCAAAGAGATGTTTGACGCAATACCCATCGTTCAGAAACTAGGGTACGACTTCGACTCCGACTTCCTCTCAATGCTTACAGAGGGATGGGCAGAGCACGCGAAGGAGGTATGGCTTCCAATAAACCAGTTAGGCGATAGGGTTGGTCTGAAGTTCGACGACGGCAATATTCTCATGCCCGAGGAGTTCAAATCCGCTTACAACGAGAGCATAGAGGGCGGCTGGCTTTCCACGGCCTGCAAGACAGAGCACGGTGGAATGGGGGTGCCATTATTCTTCCAGACCGTCGCATGGGCGGAGATTGGAACCTCCACAAACATGGCAATGAGTGTCCTTCCAGCCCTAACATTGGGTGTCTATGACGTTCTTGTGGAGCACGGGGAAAAGGAACTCATTGACTACTTCGCCACAAAACTTGCGTCTGGAAAGTGGGCGGGCACGATGTGCCTCACGGAACCACATGCTGGCACTGATCTCGGTATCATCACAACCAAGGCAGTCCCCGAGGAAGACGGCTCATACAGAGTCACAGGAACCAAGATTTTCATTACGTACGGGGAGCACGATATGTCTGAGAACATCATCCACCTCGTCCTAGCCAAGACTCCCGGGGCCCCAGAAGGGACCAAGGGAATATCTCTGTTCCTCGTACCCAAGTACCTTCCATCTGAGTGGGAATCAGGGGGAGTTGAGGGACTGTCTCACGACGTCAACTCCAATCACAACGGTGTAACCTGCTCTGGTAGCGAGGAGAAGATGGGAATCCATGCATCTCCAACGTGCGTAATGAATTTCGATGACAGCGTAGGATGGAGAGTCGGGGATCTACACAATGGTATGCCATTGATGTTCGAGATGATGAACAGGGAACGACTCGCAACCGGGATGATGGGAATCGGACTTGCCGAGATCGCATACCAGAATTCTCTGGCATGGGCTAAGGACAGACGTCAGGGACGAGATCTGAAGGGCCCGCAGGAGCCAAACGAGAGTGCCGACAACATCCTCGTCCATCCCGATGTCAGAAGGATGCTGCTAGAGGCGAAGGTGAACACCGAAGGCTGCCGGGCACTAGCGGCTTGGACGGGTATATTACTGGACCAGATGAATAGCGAGGATAAGGAGGAGGCAGAAATGGCAGAAGCACTGGTTGCCATGTTCACACCCATCGTCAAAGCCCATTTCACGGATCTTGGATGCGAGTCAGCCAGCACATGCATGCAAGTAATGGGCGGGGCGGGGTATTGCTCCGAATACGGAGTTGAGCAGTTTTACAGGGACGTTAGAATCTCGAAGATATGGGAAGGCACAAACGGAATTCAGGCCCTCGACCTAGCTGGAAGAAAAATCACCCAGAATATGGGCAAGAACCTACGATATCTCATGTGGCCACTAACCGAGTTCATCGAGGAGAATAAGGAAATCCCAGAGATGGCGGAGTTCAACAAGCCACTCCACCAAGGCGTAAGGGGGCTTCAGCAACTCACTTTGTTGATGATAGCCGAAGGGCAAGCCAACCCCCACTTCCTAGCCGCAGGAGCAACCGACTACTGCCGATACTTCGGAAACGTACTACTTGCATATATGTGGGCTAGGATGGCGAAAATTAGCCTCGAGAAGAAAGGAGATCCATTCTACGATGCAAAAATTGCCAGTGCGAGGTACTTCTTCAAGAGAATATTCCCAGAAACGGTTGGTCTGGCAGCCAGGATACAGTCCGGCCACAAGAACCTCATGGAATACCCCGTGGAGATGATGTGATGACAGGCAAGGCAAGCCAGACACTCAGGCTGAAGTTCAAGCGGGCATCAAAGAAGGTCTGGAATCTCCCAGAAAGACCAACCAACCAACAACTCCTCGATCTCTATGCCCTCTTCAAGCAGGCTACAGAGGGCGACTGTGAGGGCAGACCCAAGGGAGGCCTGAAAGAAAGAGCGAAATGGAAGGCATGGAACTCGATCTCTGGCACCAGTGAATCGGATGCCATGGAAAGATACTGTGGGATAGTAGATTCACTGATGAGTATAGACTAGGGGGAATTTGGGTGCCAATAGATGACACCAAGCTAAACTCTGAATTCAGAGGACTGAAGAGCCGGATGAAGTTTAGAACATTCACAGCTATGTCCATGCCCACTGCTTGGTTTGCGGGTCTCAGGATGGACACTCTGAATCATGAATCCTGCGTAACCTCTCTTCCCGGGGGCTGGAGGACCCAGAATCCCTTCAAGACGATGTATTGGGCAGTCCAGGGAATGGGCGCCGAATTAGCCACCGGAGCCGCACCATTCGCCATGTCTAGGTCTATGCCCGAGAAGCTCAGGATGTTCGTCGTTGGGACGGAAGCCAAGTTCATCAAGAGAGCCAAGGGTAGGATCACTTTCACTTGCAACGACGTGGCTGCCGCACGCCAGGCAATTGAAGAGAGCATGGATACAGGCGAAGCGGTCGAGAGGGACTTCGTTTCTATCGGAAAGGACTCCTCCGGTGAAGTGGTTTCGGAATGGGTCTTCAAGTGGAACTTTCTCGTGATGGACAGGACGTGAATGGATGATTAGCACCAGATTGACTCAAGATACTGGCATTGAATACCCAATAATCTGTGGCGCGATGTATCCTTGCTCTAATCCAGAGCTTGTTGCAGCTGCCTCAGAAGGAGGGGGAATCGCCATTGTACAGCCCGTGTCCGCAACTATGGTTCATGGATATGACAAGCCGGACACCAAAGAAGGCCTGAGATCCGCAATACGACACATCAGAACACTCACATCCAAGCCAATAGGCTTCAATGCCCTAATCGAGAAGGGCAGTGACAAGTATCTGCAGAGGATGTCTGAGTGGATTGACATAGCCTTGGACGAGGGAATAAGATTCTTCGTAACATCCCTGGGAAAGCCAGACTGGGTTTGCGAGAGGGTTCACGCCAAAGGAGGAGTCGTCTATCATGACGTCACGAACAGGTTTCACGCAGAGAAGGGGATTGATTGCGGTGTTGACGGATTGATTTGCGTCAATGACAGAGCAGGCGGACACTTGGGAGAAATGTCGATGCAGGAGATGTATGAGGATCTTTCAGACCTAGGCGTCCCACTGATATGTGCAGGTGGAATTGGAAGTGAAATAGAGTTGAATGAAGCACTGGAGATGGGGTACGACGGGGTTCAGATGGGAACTAGATTCATCGCAACCGACGAGTGCACAACTCCTCAGGACTACAAGGACGCCATTGTGGTAGCGAAGGAGGAGGACATTACATGGACTACCAAACTCACAGGGGTGCCGATTGCAGTGATCAGTACAAGCGGCACGAAGCAGCACAACAACTGGCTAATCAGAAAACTCCTCAATAGCAGATTCAAGCACAGGACCAGGGTATTGATCACAGGCATCTCCTTCTGGAGGATGAGGTCCCTTGCCAGAGGAAAGAAAAACTCCTCGAAGGACCTCTGGTCGGCCGGAAAGAGTGTTGAGACGGTGAATAGCGTTGAATCTGCAACTACGATAATGAGGAGATTGGGAGAATCTCTGGTATCCAACGGCAATCTAAGAGATGACTAGCTCAGCAGCCTAAGTTGCTGCGCGTCCCCCACCACCCCGAATCCAAAACGCTCTTCCAAAGCCCTCGATACTAGCTTGAAATCAGAGTCTCTCGTAGCCACAGCAATACTGCCTATTCCCGCATGTGTGCCATTGGCTACTACAGCCGCCTCTCTCATAATTTCACAATCCCCCATTTCAGGATATATTTCAGCCCCGCCAATCTCAGTCCTTGGGGCTACCTCGTCATGTAGCTCCCTCTTGTGCTGATCGACAATCCTGAAAATATCTTCATGGCCGACTAGGAAATCTTCCAAATCTATTTCTGACATCTGCTTATTGTCAACGTCGCTTTCCCAGTTTTGGAAGTCGGAAAGAATTCCTTCCACTCTTTCACTGAGTAGTGATTCTGAGATCCTCTCAGACCAAATTCTCCCGTCGATATATGTATTGTCAAACAGCCCTAGTACAGAATTCGGACTCTTTGTTCTATTCAGGAACTCTCTCCTGGCGGCTTTGGGGATGGACAACAACACCTCATCCGCGTCCCCCCTCCTCCTAATCATCCAGTGAAATGCCCTGTCAACGGTCCAATCCAACGTACCGAGACTATCTCCAGAGATTTCCCTCAGGAGATCGTCCTTTAATGCGTCTATCAGGATATTGGTATCGATAAATACTAGGGGCTTGAGAGATAGTGACTTGAGGTTCTTTCTTTCTCTGATGGAGATACTATCTCTTTTTCTGGTGTAGAGAATCCTCTGAGAATTCCTGAGACGCTTGTTTTCGGTCTCATCGAACTTTCCGGAGCTAATCGCCCTTTCAAACAGACGCAGTCCTCGGATGAAACTCTCCTCTGATATCTGTTCGATGATTGTAACTAGCTTCAGGACTCTATCTCTCCCTACACTATCTCCCCCTCTCATCCCCGATTCAAAATCAATGTCCAGCTGACTCATCGTAGACTGCTCGGAATGGCTCAGCCTTCTCTTGGCGGCCTTCACTCTGCCCCTGAATGGATCGGCAGGGAGGCGTCGCTCATCTGGATACATCAATAACGACTCCAAAGCTTCCATTCTAGAATCCGAACCCTCCTCTCCATTTTCTGAATCATTAGAAACGTACTCAATAATCCTGGATGTTGCTTCGGGGCTCCTGCCCTCTATTTGATCCAAGCAAACTCTCAGGTACAGCTTGAACCTCTTTGTCACAGAGGCAGAGATCGTCGGATATTCGTCCATCAATGAAACTGCATCCTTCCAACACCCGCCATGAGCGAATGAAATCAGCGAACGCCTCAGGAAAGTCGAGGACTTCTCCAGATCCTCTTCCATCGTCCTCATTGCTGCTTCTCTATGCGACCAAGCAGAGCTAGCAAACTCTCCCTTGCTTTCCAATAGTGAAGCCCGTACTACGTGGTGTTCCATCGCCGCCCTATTTTTCTCATTGTACCAAGAATCTAGGCTCTCAATTCCAATCCTATGCTCGAAAACCAAATCGGAAGCAAACCTGACTGTTTTCATGGAAACACAATCTTCCGAAACCAACTCTTCTAGAGCCGATATCGCAGCCTCTCTCCTCGAATCTTCACCACTCTGGAGATCAAGAGCAGCTCTGTTCAGTATTAATGCGTTAATCAAGGCCCCGAAAAGCCCTCTCTCGATAGTTTCCAGATCGGTGTTTTCTACGGAGTTTTTCAGCGCCTCTATGCTTTTTTCTCGAACCACCTCGTCTCCCTCTGGGGAAAGCGCATTACGTATCTCATTCAATGCCCTCTCACCCTTGTGGTCAAGTTTTTTATTCACAGCATCAAGATCCCCACTAATCCCGTCAAGTAGTGAAATTAGGCCTATGCTAACATCACTAAGCACCACGTCTTCTTCGGCGTCGTCAATCGAATACAGTGAGATTTTTCGTGCCTCTTCAAGCTCCTTTACAATCCCAGTTGCTTCTTCAGCACCAACCATGTGCCATACCATCATCATTCGGAAAGGATAAGCCCTAGGCAGGGATTTATCCCCAATCAGTGAATTTGCCAGACCCCTAATTTCAGCTGTTCTGGTAAATGCGGAAAGTACGTCATCAGTATGCCTGATTGAATCTTGGGAAGTTAACTTGCTCGCCGCATGTAACCGTATCGAACTGCTAACATCGTCGTGTCTTAGAATCATTAGGATCCCCTCTTCCTCTGAGGATTCATCGATGTATCTCTTCAGGGATCGACCTATCTCTCCACCATGATCCAGAGTTAGTAACTCCAAACAAGATGCAACATTATCCCTAGAAGAAAGGCTAGCCCCAGAAACGTATCCAATCGCCCGCTCTTTCTTCTCTGACGCGATCAAGTCATCTGAAATCGACCATCTCAGGGGGGTTGGAATTTCTAATCCGAAATCACCAAGCAACTCGGCTCCACTAATCTTATCCTCCAATGAGGGGGAACCAACTCGGTCGTCGAAAGATTTCCAAGCCTCTACTCTCAATGCAACGGATAATCCATCAGTATCGGTACAGGTTGATGTTTTATCCCAGGCGGAGAAAACCCCGCTTCTAGACCTAATCAGCTCAGCGTGTTTGGAAGAGACAGGGGAACACATTCCTTCCACGCCATCCAGTACAGAAAGTGCCCGTGTTGAGCCGCATGCAGCTAGAATGATCCCTTCTATGAGAGCCCCATCCCCTTCCATCCCCTCCAGAGATGGAGACATCCCCCCCTCCCACTCGGAGGGACGAGCCTTTCCTGTCAGATCCCTTTGTATCCTCTTCAGCGCCTTCATTTGAGAGGCAGCAAGTGTCAGAGGGACATCCTTTTCTAGCCACCCTTGAAGACATGCAAAGTCCTCATGGTCAAACAATGCTCCCTCAATCCAGGCACCCAAATCACCTGAACTTCCTTCCGGCTCAACAACAGGAAACAAACCCATCTCGGCTAGGAGGGGTGACTCCCTGGCCATTCTTTCCCACACTGGGTGGACTCCCATCTCACACTCCCTTCTGATTGAATCCATCTCCGAGTCAATGCTATCGTCCCAAGCTCCTTTCATTCTGTGCTTCTGAACGATTAGAACAGATAATCGGTAACCAGCTGGAAGGGAACTCCCAATCACACTCTGGGGTGAGGCGACCCTGTCCTCTATCCCACGAACCCGGCCTCTACCGCCTCTTCTCCCCACTCTCCTAGTTCGAGAAACACTCCCAGCTTCAACCTCTATCCCTACTTGCTCTCCCGCAGCCCTGCTGGCCCCAATCATAGCTAGAGCCTTCCATTCGACATCCAATAACTCCCATGAGGGAGATTTGCCAATCTCCTTTTTTCGCCTGACTTCGTCATCGCCCGCTCTATTGAGCATCTCCAAGCAATCTAGAAGATACTCCTCCATCAGATTCCCTCGGTAACCGCTCCGAGTAGGTTGTGTACATCAACACATCGCCTTGCTATGCAAGGCGTCATGGAGAGGACTCAAGACGGACAATCCACACCAAGGCGTCATGGATGTAGTACGCGCAGCTGTTCTATTGGTTCACCCAATACTCGCTTTACTACTGATTAGAATTTTTTTCATACAGAGATCATGGAGGAAAACCTCTGAGTCTATGAGATCAGAGGAGAGGGAAGAATCCCTTCAAACCCATCAGAAGGTTGGCGATTTAGCGATGCTATACCTTCTGGGTATTATTTTGATTGCATTCATAGCACAAATTGCAAGGGCGCTTATCGAGGGCAAGCCAGCAGTCGAGTACGTAGTGCCTGGTCACTATCACGGTTGGGCAGGCATCCTAGCTCTCCTATTGATGACTATTTTATGGAGGCTCGGCAGGAAGACTAGGGATCTGAAGCAGGAAGGAAAACCATATTCAAAATCCAGGGACATTCACGGGAGGATGAGTGACATTATGGCAATTCTGATTGTTATTCATGCATTCTTGGGGTTCCTATATCTCTTAGAATTATTCTGATTAACGCATCCCGGGCTTCCAGAATTGCAACGGGATCGGGGCTTCTCCCTTCATAGCCCTGAAAGCAAGATGATCTGCACGTTCATTCCACCTGTGTCCCCTGTGGGCACGTACGTGCTCCCATTCAAGACTGCGGCCACCGGATACCTCCTTCCAAAGGTCTTGGACAAATCTAGCCAAGTCTACGTTAGCCTTTGCCTTCCAAGCGCCAGATGACACATTCCCAGCATAGGTCGAATCTGTTCTGATCAACACCTCCTCTATGTCGGAGTTGACAAGTATCCACCTCAGAGCGTGAGCTATCGCACTGAGCTCTGCGGTGTTATTCGAGCCAACTTCAGCTCCTAGGAAACCACCCTCCTCAGGTTCAGTAACAACCCGGCCACATTTCTCTGCAACCAAGTCACCCTGACCTCTCCCAGTGCCACTGTCACCAACAACAACACAGAACCCCCAACCCGCTGGAGTCGAGGCAGTCACATTTCTGTTATCTTCGCAGGACCCATCTACGTAGATGTTCACGTTCTTCAAGCCAGACACCCTACTCCGCAATCAGTTCCGAATAGGAGACTGAGTCCAGAAGAGTATCGAGCTCTGATGGATCCGATATGGAAATTCGACAAATCCAACCATCGCCATAGGGGTCGTCATTGATTAGCTCGGGAGCGCCTTCCAGATCTTCATTCACACCGACCACTTCACCACCGACTGGGGCGTAGATTTCACTAACCGATTTGACTGACTCAACACTGGCAAAGGACTCCATGGAGGATACGGTCGCGCCGTCTTCAGGAAGCTCCACCCAAACAACATCTGTCAAGGCGTTCTGGGCGAAGTCAGTAATGCCGATTACGACTTCACTGCCCTCAACTCTAATCCACTCGTGTTCCTTTGTATATTTCAGCTCTTCAGGCACCTCACTCAACGTCTCACCCAAGACAACGCGAGGGCCCACACCGAGTCAAGGTTTCGATGCTCACTCCTCTTCACCAAGACTCTCCTCAAGGTGACTCTTCTCTAACTCAGCCCACGCTGTTCCCATTCCGTCAACGCCGGCCTCGTCCTGTTCAATTCTCAATCTAGAGGTCATCTCTTCCTCACTTTCTCTGCTTATCCACCGATCCAAAAAGTGTCGTCCATACTCACTATCTCCGGCCCTGGAAATCGAGAAATATAACAATCCAAAGATCAATGCCAGTATTGGGAAGGCCATGGCCAACTCATCATTATTGGAAGAGTCCTCGTCCGTAACCACCAGACTTCCATCTTCGATGGACAGGGCGGTGAGGAATAGAAGGGCAACACATAGTCCACCGAGAACCCTCCTTAGGCGACTCGACGGCGACTCCATTGCTACCCAACTAGGGCATCAACGAATCAAGTTGACTAAGCCTGCTCAGTAGTCTTGCTGAATTAGCTTGAGAATTTTGTAAGGCAGAAGTGCCCTATTTACAGGCGTAACTTCCAGTATACGTCCATCATCACGCCTCCTGATGTCCTGCAAAAGCGGATGACGGCTCTTTTTGTGAAGAGTGAGCAGGCTTGGCATATCATAGTCCAATGATTCTCTAACAGCTGAGACGAAACCCTCACTCTCTACAGTGAACTTGCCAATTTCATCGATTACCAAGTATTGACAGTTCCCAATCGCATCGAGTATTGCAGGGACTCCTACCCTGTCAATCTCGGCTGGATCTATGCCGTAACCAAGTATTCTGTTTCTTGAATCAATGTCCTTGTGGGCCATCACCCCCTTTTCCCCCGTGACAATATTAACACACGAATATCCCACTCTCTCGCCATTCTCCACAATGGCCTCGGACCTCATTCCAGCGATCACTGGAATGCCAATCGAATCACTGCCTTCTTCGGCAATCATCTTCACTACTTTGTCCAGAACTGCCGACTTCCCAGATCGTGGCAAACCCGTGATGCCAATTTTCGGATTAATGCCCATTATTCGTCCCCCATCACAATGCTACCGCGATGGTACGATTACCGTACGTAGAAACACGATAATAGTCTATTCGGTATACTCCATCTTGTTTCACGATAGCGGAAAACCGTTTCCGCAATTGTAATTCACAATGCGTGCCATTATTCAGAAAGCAAATGCCTGCCGCTAGGCATAGGAAATGGAAGACTCTCGATTTCGTAATTGTTTACGTTGCTATTGGCCCCCCAGGCTCTAGACCACAAGTCAAGATCGACGCTGTTCAACTGGTCACATAGCCACTCAAGTCCTTCCTCGAGTCCGCCTTCCTCCTCTTCCAGTACCACCATTACTCCCTCAGGGAGGTCCAGGAAGTTCACTGAGTTACCGAGAACGCAATCACCAGGAACAACAGCCCAACGCAAGCGCCTCTCATTCGCAGAGTTCAGAATCGCCTGACAAGCAACTCTCGCAAACCCCTTGGGTTTACTTTCCCCTCTCCACATTGAGTGGGATCTTTGGATCGCTCCACTTGGCATTTCTGAATCATAAGCAGGATGCCGAATAACGACCTGTCCATCTTCTAGGCAAAAGTGCGCGCTTCTGATGAACGGGACCCCTTCTTTACCACCATCCCAATTCGATATTTTAGACGAAGAACCACTCTGGTCAATCTCACCGACCCTGACTCTAATTGCCTCAGAATCTGTGCAGAGCCAGTTAGAATCCTCTGACAGACGGGGCTGATCCGCAAGCCTATCAATCGCATCGAGGACCCTCCTCCGGTCGATTTCATCTGAAGGCATTCTTGGCACCGCCCATGTTGCATCTGTCCAGGACGACCATGGCCCCCTCTCCAACTCAAGGAACGGCGAGGTTTTCGAGACCCCAATGTCGGGCATGACATTGTCAATCCCAAGAGGTCCAAAACTCATCATCACATCTGTCGAGCCATTGACCGTTATTCCCAATACGGCAAACCCTTGTGAAATCCCTGGGAATATGCGATGAGGTTCGGGGAAGCACCAAGTAGACCGCCACTCGTTTTCCTCGACTAGCAACTTCCTAAGGGGAACACTACTTTTTTCTCTCAAGAGAGAATCCGGTACAACCATCCTTACTCTGCCCCCTTCAGAAACTAGTTGGAGAGACCTCTCCAAGAAAAGCCGGTAAAGATTCACGTTGCCCTTCAGTGCTGAGAATCGCAACTCCCCCTCGGAATCTAGGGCATTACGTAGCCTTCCAGAAAGCTCCTTCCTGAGTCTACTCCCGTCTTCGTGCCCCCTGAATCTGTCTTTAATCCGAATCCATGGCGGCCTTGACACTATTAGCAGGGGGGACTCGTTCCATGGCCACTCGTCCAGTAGGGAATCGCCAACCCGGACATTGCTTTCAAGAATCATCTCTGCCTCGTTTCTGCCAATCATCCCTTCGTCCCCATCTCCCTCAAGATCTACCAAGCCAGCCCTGCCAAGGGTAATCAGAATCCTCCTTCTCGATGCTTCAATCGCTATCTCGGACGAGTCCATTAATTGCATTCCCTCGATGAGCTTCAATGTATCATTACACTTCACGGAACCATCTTCTTTTTCCAATCTCTGTGAATGAATACGAATGACTTGGGATGCAACCAGCCCCGCGCCGCATGATGGATCGGCAAAGGGAAGTGGAATTCCAGACTTAGTGGAAGTTTCCACTTCCTCCTCCTCCTCCTCATCCTCGCTGGAACCGTGGTTGTTATCGTTGAATTTCTCTGCAAAATCCCTGAATCCCGGAGGGATGGCCGAAAGTGACAGGGTCACGGCCCCCTCTTTCCTTTTCTTCTTGCTACTCTGACCAATTTCATCCGCTAGAACCGCTTGAATGAGGTGCCTCGGGGTGGAGAATGCACCCCTGGGGGAACGCCCGTCAGAAACAGCCTCGTACCTGGACAGTAGCCTATCTAGAACCACTCCCGGATCATATAGCAAGCCGGCAGGAAGTGTGGGCCACTTTCTCGGTAGATAAGCAGCTATTGGGGCCTTTGATTTCGTCGATTGCTCCCATGAATCTAGCCACAAATGAATCTGCTCAATACGGTCGGGACACTCTTGGTCCAGTCTCGCATACCATCCCGAAGCATCACTCGCCATGTTGACCAGTCAGAACGACAATCAACCCATTATTGAATGGTTGTATTTTCTGTCGAAAAACACCACTTACTCACTTAGAGCAAATGCATCCTCATCAATCTCGATTATTGCCTCAGACTGCAGGAGCCAAGCTATAGCCTCATCCAAATCATCGACCCTAATCCCCAGAGGTACAAGTTCGCTGACTAGTGAATCAAAGTGCACAGGGGCTAAGCCAGCCAATCTGGCAACCTCAAGGATTCCCAAGACATGCTCAGATACTATCGCCAGCAGGGGATCGTCCCCAACATCCATGGATCCGAAATCGACTGCTGCCTGCTCCCCTTCGAATTCAACCTCAAGTTCGTCCGTCTTGGTGACACCACTCCCACTGCCAAAGACATCGAACAGATTCTTCTGATGGGGGTCCGACATTTTTGTGCCCTGAACCTCTCTTTGGCGCTTGAGCCTCTTTACCAAGGTCTCTATGCGATGAAGTCGCTGCTCTACTCGTAACTTCTCTCTGCCCAAGTGACTCTCGACCAAGCCCAACTCATCCTTCGCACGCTCGTCTAACCACTTGGCAAGATCCCATGATGGGTCCAACCTAAGCATCGTCTCCCATAGTGCAGCAACTGACTCTGGAAGAGTTCTAACGTCAATCCGTGGAGACCCCTCGCCATCATCGGTACCCCGTTCCATATCCGTTTCATTCGTGGTGACCGTCTATCAACTATGCCGTTGATTTACTTCGAAACAATGCTTGGAGGGCTCCGAAGTCCCTGGGGTGAGTTGATGAATGAAAAGCCAGTGCAGCGGTTGATGCCGGAGTATAGAGTAGTCGTCCTACCTGGTGACGGTACCGGCAAGGAGGTAATCCGTGAGGCCAGAAAAGTCATGGATGTATTCGAGGATCTTAGCCCCATATCGTTCAGAATAACCGAAATTCCATGTGGTGGCGAGTATTACCTAGAGACGGGCCTAGAGTGGCCAGAAGGCTCCTTCGAGCACTGCAGGGATAATTCAGACGCCATTCTTCTGGGTGCAATTGGTTGGCCAGATGCAAAGCTCCCGAATGGGGATAACGCAGGTGGGCAGTGCATATTGGGCCTACGTTCTGGATTGGACCTCTACGCGAACGTCAGACCAGTTAAGCTGTACGAAGGGGTGCAGCATAAGGTACATGGAATGTTCACTGACATTTGGGAACCCGAACTAGTCGACATGGTATTGATCCGAGAAAACACAGAGGGACTCTACCACTCCCTTCTCCGAAGATCCGCGCAAGCGGCGAAAGGCGGGGAGAGGGACGAACCAATAGTAATCGAGAAGTTCCCCGGTCTAGAGGGAGAGGTTGAGTGGGACCCAAGGCCAATATCCAGGAACGGAAGTGAGAGGGTAATCAGATTCTCCTACGAGTTAGCGAAGAAGAGAGAGGCACGCATGGGAGTCGCCCAGAAGATTACATGCGTCGACAAGAGCAACGTCTCAAGGGGGTGCAGACTCTTCCGGAAGGTATTCAGAGAGATTTCTCAAGAATACCCCAGCATCGAAACAAGCGAGGCCTTCATTGACGCATTCACAATGTGGTTGGTCAGGGACCCAGAGGACCTCGACGTGGTCGTCCTTCCAAATATGTTCGGAGACATAGCCACTGATCTGGCATCGGTTCTCCAAGGGGGGATGGGAATGGCAGCAAGCGCCAACATAGGGGACGAACACATGCTATTCGAACCAGTTCATGGGTCATCGCCAAAGTATGCAGGCAAGGACAAGGTCAACCCAATAGCAGCGATCTCCTCTGTACAATTGATGCTCGACCATCTTGGTACCAGGCACGACGACGAGGTCGCTACTGCTTGCGCGGACATCCTTGAGACGGCTGTCTCACAACACTTTGCCGAAGGAGGAGCGGTCACTTACGACCTAGGGGGAGAGGCAACGACCACGGAAGTCGGTGATGAAATAGCAAAAAGATGCGCCCGACTACTCACGGACTATTTCTCCTAGATCAGGCTACCAGCATCAGAGATCACTGACAATGCGTCTTTGAGGCACCATTCGTTATCCCACTCAGTGGGACTTCCTGCTTCCAAAGCACTCTTTACCAACTCTTCAGCAGCTCTGGAAACCTCATCGACAATTGTCACCGTGGCTTTCCTGGCTGTCCTGGATAGTGGATTAAGGTCGATAACCAAGACCTGCTTCCCCAGGGAAACAAGCGCCTCACAACGATCGCCGTCTTCCAATGGGACCAGTATTACATCTGCATTCCCTATCCCATCTGCGCAGCATAGAGAACGAGGCCCCTCCAGCCCATCTATCGAATCATCCGGGTCAGAGCCGAGTATGGTAACAGAGAGGACACAACCCCTCCAGTCCCCGATCCATCCATCAGGCGGAGTCCCTGAAGCCACTTCTTCCCTCTGCTCATCGAGAAGGGAGAGAAGGCCCCTGATCCGCTCTTCTGTCCTGTAGTATATGTTCACTTCAATCGGGCATCCGATTATTGCAGCTAGTCGAATCAAGTCCCTCCCTGCCAAAACTACAGTATTACCATTGACGGATATTACAGGATTCTTTGCTTTACTGAGTCTAGCCGCTGCCTCAGATATCGCGAGAGAGGCCGACCCAATCGTTTTCTCCCCAAGCAGGTAGTCATACGCCTCGCCCCTGCCATGGGCAATCATGGCGGATTCAGCCAACAGGCCCATCGAAGCAGCTTCGACCATCTTTTGACGTGCCATTAGAGACGCCCTCCGAGGATGACTTTGGGGAATTTCAGCCATCAATTAACCCTCCAAATCTCATCGACATATCAAGAGGCACAACACCCCTGTTTAGTGAACTCGAGGACACAAGGTCTACGCCACTTCCATTCCATTCTTGCAGGGAATCTCGAGAGACCCCTCCAGAGCCTTCCAGGATGCACCAAGATCTCAAACCACCCTCCACAAGGGCATCCGATGCTTCCCTCCCTCCCTCTGGACCCATATTGTCCAACAGAATGACTACTTTCTCACTCCCTCCTCGTACTCTTTGCCTCGAGCCCCAAATGGAGGCAGTAGTAACCGCCTGGTCCACAGTCCTAACTTCTACGACGGTGAACTCTGAGTCACTTTCCATGTCTATGCCGGAGACAAACCTTTCCAAAGCCTCTAACTCCCCCTCACCTGGTACAGACCCTGCTAGTACCTCACTATCTTTGATCATAAGTGCATCAGCCCTGCTGAGCCTATGTGTCAGCCCCCCTCCAACGTGAACGGCCCATTTGTCCAGAAGCCCCCAATCGACCTTCCTGGTGCTGGCCACAGAAATATCCCCAGCCAAAGAAACCCAATTTGCCGTATTAGTCGAAATCCCTGAAAGCCTCCCAAGGATATTGAGAATAATTCTCTCAGACCGCAATATCTCGCCAAGCTCCCCTCTGATAGCAAGAATTGTGGCATGTCTGTCGATAACCCCTCCCTCTTCGATATGCCATTCAATGGAGCAAGAAGGATAGTGGTTAGTCAATAGCCTCTCTACGACTACTTGCCCGCACAATACTCCTGACTCCTTGGAGACAACCACCGCTCTTCCAACTTCAGAAGGTCCACTACCTCCGCTACCTTCATCCGCGACCATCGAGCTTACCCACCTATCTACAGAATCCACGAGTAATTGTGTCGCGGAACCATCCGACCACAGTAGGTCAGACCTGTCATGGGGAAGCCGAGGCACACATTGCGGTGTCGAATCTATGACTTGAATGGTCCGAACCAGAAGACACCGACTATTCCCCGTCCAGAGCCACCAAACTCGACTCGACAGCCGAAAGGCAGGCTAGGATGTCATCCATGGTAGACCTCGCCTCTGAAAGAGTCCTCGACTCCACCCTGATTCGCAGCTCTGCACCCTCGTCAGTGTCCGCTATCTCCCCTTGAAAGAACTCTTGGTCATCGGGCTCTATAGACGCCAGGAGGATTTCCGCACGCTCACGCGCTCCGATCCAGACAAACTCCGCGACAGCCCCCCCCACGCCTCACGCACGACCCTCGACTTTTTCATTCCCTTCCAAAATCAAGACATAACTCGGGCCCACTGTCCTGAAAAATATTTTCAGATTCGGATAACTCATGATGGAAATGTATGGATACCATACTAGTCACCCGGAAAAAATGCGCATCCAATACCAAGACGCGGATTCGGTGGTTGATACCTTGAGGAACGGCCACTCAGTATCGGAATCAATCAATTTTGAAAGAGGCATCGAAGAGGCTTGGGAACTAATCAGCTCACCGGGGCACCTCCTGAAGTGCCACCCATTCTGTAAAACCAATGAAACACTCGTCTGGGGGGATCACGGACATAAGGATGAGCTGGTGTATCTTAACGGCCTGACATACATCAGAGATTTCCTTAGATGGTCTCCCAACGAGGGATTCGATTTGCTGATTGGGGAGGAGGGAGGGCCCCAATCATTTGTAGACTGGGAACTAATCCCCATCTCAGAGAACAGTTGCAAACTAACAATCACAGTTTTCCCGTATCTGTATGTCGGCCGAAACCGAATCTTCTCATTACTGCTTCACGGGGCATATGTGAGGCCACGCCTCGAGAGGTACTTACGCTCAGTCCTATCAGGTATCGACTACGTTCTCCGTTACAGGGAAGAAGTGCCGAGGAATCATTTTGGGCGACACCCTTGGTTCTCTTAGTCGGATTCATCTTTGGGCTCAAAAAGATGAGGAGTTAGGATTTCCGCAAGCTCCCCTTCGACACCATGCTGGGAGAATTCCAATGCCCATCCAACGAGCGCTCCGCATTCCTAAACCACCAGTATCAAACACCCACTATACTGCATACTGCTTCAGAAGCTCCAGGGATACAATTTGAAGGGTCTCCTCATGGGTAGCAGACATTACCACAGGGCAAGCCACACCTTCTTCAGCTGCATCCTGCCAAGTCTGCGCACACACACACCACCTGTCCCCCGGAGTGAGGCCGGGGAAATTGTATTCGGGTGCAGGAGTAATCAGATTGTTTCCGCGCGAACGTGCGAACTCCAGGAACTCCTCGGTAACGAGACAGCAAACAGTGTGCAAACCACGGTCTTTCCTGTCCGTGTTACAGCAACCGTCACGATACCATCCTGTGAGGGGCGATGTAGAACAGGTCTCTAACTCCTCCCCGAGAACATTGAATGAGGGTAGCATTGAACCTGACACGAGATTTCAGTTGATTAACTCATGTATGCAGCCATTCATCCGGAGAAGACTATCTCTTAGACCACATTTCTAACCAAATCTCGATATTGGATTCTATATCTTCCTCGATTACTTCCCTATCTGCCCTTTCGCCCCCCTCCAGTGCTTGAATTCTACATCCACAGGCATTCGCATGTCCCCCTCCATCAGGGTCAAGACTCGTCGCCAGCATGGTCAGATCGAATATCCCGCCCTCATTGTGGAGGAAGGAATTGGTATAGAAAGAGGCTGACACCGGATACTTCCCCTCTTCTCCGAATGAGGCCCCTACGTTTCCGTGTATCACCATACACGCATCGCAATCATCACCTACATGTGCGGTGATGTGGTATCCATTCGAGCGCATCCCGAGATCCTCAAGCCTGGCAATAGCGAGCCTGTCCACGACACGGGTCCTCTCTGATATGATATTGGTCAATTGCTCCCTTTCGATCTTCCTCTCGGAGAGCTTCTGCGCGACGGAGGGAACGGACAGTATTTCCTCTATCGAATCCCCCCTGATCAGTCCTTCCATAATTTCCAAGGCGGTCCCCTCTCCTACATCGATTACTCTCCCTAGCCATACTGCCGGCTCGTCTGACATGTACTCAACCCTCGAAATGCCCCCCCCATCCAACTTGTCCACCCACTCCATGAAGTCGGCCAGATCACTCAGGTCCACTTTATTTCCCACCAAGTCGTATGCTATTCTTGCGGCAGACGGAGTCGCCCTCCAAACAACCACGGTATCCCCCTCGAGGTCGGAGGTAGGCTGATTCGACTGATGATGATCAATGCTTAACCCGCATCTGGGATGGCGAGGGAGATCACAAACAGCCGTAAAGGAGTCAATTCTGTCATCTAGAAGACCCGCTCGAAGCTCCCCAGGATGGCCGAATACGACCTCCGCATCAACCCACCACCTCTTCAGGATCGCAGCTGTAGTGACACCATCCAGGTCGCTATCAGTAACGATTCTTCGGATATCCAAAGACAGCGGATCGACTTCCATGATGCAACTCGCCAAGTCCTCCCCAATGGTGGTTTCGCAATAGAATCACTCGGAATGTTTTCATCTGAATCCCTTTCTGTGGGTTCATGGGAGAGAACGCTGGCAGCAAGATGGAAACCTCCTGCGGTTTCATACTGGTCAATTTTGACAGTGTATTGCTGTTGCAGTACCCACAGGGTCACTGGAGCTTTCCCAAGGGACATGTGGAGGAAGGGGACAGGGACCATCATGACACGGCATCAAGGGAGCTTGTGGAGGAGACCGGGATACAGGCCTTCTCTATCGACGACTCTTGGAGTTCCAGAACAGAGTACACCTTCAAGAGACGTGGTTCTAGCATCCCTAAGCAGGTCTTCTGGTACATTGCACACACAGAAGAAATCGATGTCAGCCTATCTGTCGAACATACCAATTATCTCTGGATGGACTTTGATAGTGCCCATTCAATGGTCACCTTTGAGCAGGAGAAGGAACTCCTACGATCGGCGAGAATGCACATTCAGCAGACAGGCAAGGCAGCCTGACTCCACAAGCCAGTCAAAACAACCAATCTATTGCTACAAGAGTAAGCGCCAATACGATTAGAACCCCGAATAAATCATTTGTTATCTTGAAGGTCATCAAGATCCTGTGTTTCTTAGGTAAGTCCGACCAACCATTTACAGAATCATCATAGCCAACAAAGGAATGTGCACGTAGATATTTCTGAAACCAAGACATCGACTACTCTCCTCGCTTACCCAAGGGGGTCCAAAGCGTCTCTCCCTCATCCCCTGTAAGCCAGCGAGAGAGTACGAAGCAGTGGTCTGAGAGTCGGTTAAGGTAGCTAATGACTTCATCTCGAACCTCCTCGCGAAGAGCACAAGCTTCCCTCTCAGCCCTTCGGACAATGGTACGAGCCATGTGCAAGTGTGCAACCACAGGACTTCCTGTTGGGAGTATGAACGATGAAAGGGGCTCCAAATCTTCCAGCATGTAATCCATCTCGTCTACCAACCTCTCCCCAGCACCAGATCCGATTATGGACATCTGCTCTGGGACCCCGCCCGGAGGGCAGGCGCATTCAGCACCCACATCGAATAACTCCTGTTGGATTATGCCAAGCATTTGATCAGCTCTACGAAACCGACTTTCTATGCCCCCCAACTTGGCCCTGTTTATCTCCGCACGCACGATTCCAATTGCCGAGTTAGCCTCGTCAATCGCCCCGTAAATGGCCACCCTAGGGTGCTCCTTTCCTACGCGGGTACCGTCTACGAGAGAGGTTTCACCACGATCTCCCCCGCCGGTGTGAACCTTCGTGATACGAACCATCGAACCCTGCGGCCGGGTTTGGTGATATCAACATCCCCGAGGTCACAGTTGGTCCAATGACTCGCGAATGGCCACTTTCCAAGACTCATCCACTGACTCCCAGCCACCGAGTTTCCCCAATTCGGTCTCATGAAATGACTCCCTTTCAGAGTCGCCTCTTTGGGCATGAATCATAGAAAGTGCAGCATGGCTCATCGCAGTAAGCCATTGATCCTCTGAATCCCATGACTTTTCGAAGTGGGAGATAGCTCCATTCGGCCCATCGATAAGCCCTCTCCTGACCTGCCTCAGGCCCGACTTGGACCATGACAGTCCCTTGACCCCTATCACCAGCCCTCTGAATATCAGGTATATTTCGAGCATCACAATAAGCGAGGCTATTACGAAAGATCCTATCTGTTCCCACTGCACTGCCTCCGCCCACCTTTCCGAGAGTAGACTAATCGTTCCCACGCACATCAGTATACCTCCAAATGGAGCAAGTAGGACGTCTTTGTGAGTCACCGTCATGTGTCTAACTCCGACGACTACGGAGACCCCTCCCACCAGAGCAGCGGTAATTGCAGGAACGGACTCAGAGGTAGATCTGGGCGCCGTACTTGAGATCCAAAGAACTACTGATATCAGAATAAGCAGGTATGCAAATCTACTGCTAACCTCTGGGAATGGCTGGTGTCTGCTGTATGACAGTACCCCAACTCCCACCACGAGGAATAAACCGATCCAGAAAAACATCACAAATCACTCGCTGTCGAAGCCGCCTTTCCATCCAGGCTCCCAAAAGCCCTCGTCGTCGAGCCACATTATCCACTCTTCTTCATCAGCTCTGAGTAGCCTAAACGCTCTTCTATCCAGGCCCTGCAGTAGAGAATCGTCAAGCTCTCCTTGGGCATGGGAATCAGTCCACTCCACTTGCATCTCCCTAACTCTGTTTTGTCCCATTGTGGGATTCTCGTAATTCCTCTCACATATCTCTCGGAGGTCTTGAATCCAAGCTCTCGCTCCCTTCATGTGTGGGTCATTACCGGCGAGTTCACGCCTCTTCTTGAACGGCCACCATCCCATCTCAGTCGCCCCTTCGACATGGTCAAGTTTCTTGATGCTTTGCGAACCTATCAAGGAGTGGACCCCCCTCCCGCTCCATGGCACGTGTAGTCGTCCATCTTCACGGCAGGCCCAAGGATGGTGGAGCAAGATTGATGATTGAAAACTATGCCAAGAGAGTATCCTCCAGGGGCATCAGTGTAGAGTTCCACCCAGGAAAGAAATCAACACATGAATACGAGCAGAGAATCAACTCAATCGTCGGCGATATAATAATCCTAGATGAAAGAGGGAGGCAAACATCAAGCCTAGATTTTGCTAGAACCATCCAAGACTCCTCTATGTCGGAAAGGACGTTGAACCTCGTAATTGGACCAGCTGATGGTTTCAGTTTGGAGATGAAGGAACGGCATCCCTCGATTTCTCTCTCGATGATGACGTTCCCCCATGAAGTGGCCGCTGCAATGCTGATGGAACAGATCTACAGGGCATGTGAGATTAACAGGGGTTCAACATATCATCGGGAATGATTCGCAACATCGAACCATTATTGTCTACTTGCACTATCGCAGCATACTGATTTCAATCAAACCAATCCGCGATTGATACTCAAGTTGTGCGATGATACTTTTCCCGTTTTTTGTACACTTCTTTCATAAGTGAAACCGGGTTATCAAGGACGTCTTGGTGGTCGAATGACAATTAGAGCTGGTAATGTGAAGAAGAAAGAGAACCCTAGGAAGGCACTTTCTGCAATAATGATGGTAGCGATTATGCTCTTCAGTACGCAGATGTACTCCTTCCAGGATTTTGAGAAATACGATGAAGATGAATCTGTTTGGGGAGATGTGGCCAAGAGAACCGCATTTCAGCAATTCCACCAAGCAGACGGCCCAATGGCCGGGGGCTCACAAGGCCAGCCAGCAGCCGAGAACCCATTCATGCGTGAGCACTTCATGAACCCGTCCTATCACGACCCGATGTCGGTATATGGGAAAGTCTCGGATCCGTCGGCATTGAACCTGGACTCCAGCTACGGGTTCTTCCTCGAAGAAACGAATGCCGAAGACCACGACAACGANGGNATCGACGACCTGAACGACCTGGACGACGACAACGACGGAATCAATGACCTAATCGAAATGTTCGATGGATGCATAGGAACGCACCAGTTTGACCACGACAACGATGGTGTTCTCGACGAGTTTGACTGGGACGACGACAACGATGGCATTCTAGAGGGGCCAATCGACTACTCCCAGGGAGCAGACCCGCGCAACGTCTCGATGGATCGTTATGTAGTCCCGTCCACAGTACATCCGTGGACTGGCACCCCAGTCGGCGTTGGCTACAGAGTGGACCAGAACCCAATGGATCACGACAACGATGGAGTGACCGATGACGATACGGATGGGTCAGGACCCGGATCCTACGANGAGGACGACGACAACGATGGAAGGATAGACCAGTTCGTATGGCCTTGTGACTTTGATCAAGATGGATTTCAGGACTACTTCGATGACGACGACGACAACGATGGCGTCATTGACCTATGGGACGAGAACCCATGGAACAGCCTTCAGACAGGAAACATCTCCACCTCGGCCTCACTTTGGGATAGCGCTAGAGTAGTTGCAAACACCTCATACATGGACTATGTCGGTGGCGTGGACTTTGTCGAGAGAGAGAAGGCATGGCATCCCAGAAACGGTACGCAGGCGTTCACCGAGATTTTTGACGGAGACCTAGACGGCGACGGAATTCCAAATTTCTTGGATCCCGACAANGATAACGACGGGACACCCGACTCGGCGGATACCGACGACGANAACGACGGACTAGCGGATATGTATGACGTGGACGACGACAANGACGGGGTACCCGACACATGCTTGCAAACCGATACAAATGGTGACGGAGAGGGCGACTATCCAATCAACCACAACATCACAACACCTGGCAGGGATTGTGAGATTGACTATGACCGAGACCTCGACGATGACAGGTATCGCCCGATAGACCAGGACTACGATTTGGTCTGGGACTGGATCGATACAGACATGGGCGGCTCAGAGTTCCCCGACAACCCCGTGGGCTCCCCGATTGCTATTCCCGGAAACATTCCTTTCGACCTAGATGACGATGGGGTGACCAACGAAGAAGACTCTTTCATGAATGCCAGTGAGGATTTAGTGGCAACATGGAACTGCCCCAGCCTCTCAAACCCAAACCCCGTGAATTCGGACCCCCGATGTTTCACTGAGAGAAAGTCATACACAGGAAACAATGACTGGGATGGCGACGGCATAAACAACTGGGAGGACGTCGATGACGACAACGACGGGATTCTGGATTGGCTCGATATCGACCCNAACTGNGACCTCGATGACGACAACGACCTCCACCTNCTCAACGGTTCTAAGTTCCGAGACGACGGCCCTAACGACATAGACACAGACGTCGANGGAGACGGCCTAGCAAACGACGAGGATTGGGACGACGACAACGACGGACTGTCAGACTACTACGATCCCGACGACGGAAACTGTGGATTNGTTGATATNGACAACACTGACCCCTTCACNGGCCAATCATACTCCCATAGTGACGGCGATCCAATAGACGGATCAGACGACGGCCAAATCTACGCTGCAGACATTGGACACCCATTCTACTGGAACCTATCGTGGATGTTCAATCCATTCTCTGTCGAGAACAAGTTCGTGTTGAACTACAACGGCTACGACGACACAGCGGTCCCTCTCACAAATGGAAAGGTCCCACAGATGTACTGGTATGTTCTGATGAAGTGGAGCCCATGGAATGGGGACAACTTCTTCGACATAGATATCGATGGTGACTCTCTGATCAACGGAATAGACACAGACCAGGATGCAGACGGATTGCCAGACTGGTGGGATCAGGACGAAGGTAACGACGGAGTCCTAGACGTCAATGACCCGAAGATGGGCGGGTCATTCGATGACAATAGCTGCGGAGCAACCCTTCTCTGGGCCGTCCTTCAGGGAGTCGCAGAAGATAATGCGTGTGGTTTGGCATACGCCTGGCTTTATGGGTATCCAATATTGGACGCGACCCAGACCGGTCAACTGATTTACACTACCCCATACAGCACTAGGCCGGACGCACAGCAAGACGATGGAGCCTATACCGGAAACAACTCCAACGGCCAGTGGACATGCAACAAGAATTGCTTCTGGTTCACGTTCGATCCGGGCAGTAATCCCAGTCCCACAGCAGCTGTTTCATACAACCAGATTAAGAATAACAGGGACCTATTCATTGCATATATCGGCCTTAACAACGGACTTTTCCAGTGGACCGCCGATAGCAATGCAAACTTCTTCCCCGACGAGGTCGCTGACCTCCTCAATAATGACGTGGACCCAGATGATGACTGCGGCGCCCCCGTGACGGGCAATATGGACCCACAGTGCATGTTCAATGACACTGCAGATTTGGATGATGACTTCGACGGGGTCTACGATCACTGGGACATTGATGACGATAACGACGGGATATGGGATTACTTCGAGATCGATAGTAACGACGATCTCGATGATGATGCCGGTACCGAACCCCCGGGCTCATTCTTCACGGGTTCGAACTGTGACGACAACGACGACGATGGCACTGATACCGACCCTGACCAAGATGGCTGGTATCAGGCAGTATGGGACAAGGGAGTACTAGGCCAGGGCCTGATGTCCCCCAAGTACTACGATGTAGACAACGACAACGACGGAGTTCCCGATGGCGAGGACCCGGACGACGATAACAACGGAATTCTAGATTCGGCCCAGGAGCTCCTTTGCTTCGTGGGAGAGGAGCAGAGTCCATGGGATCATGACAATGACGGAATTCCAGATGGAAAATCGGAGAACGACTGGGATGCTGACGGGCTAGTCAACGTAATCGAGATGGCGGGAGCTACGCCATTCATCTCCCCATGGGACCATGACAATGACGGACTAAGGGACGACATCGATGAGGATGACGATGCAGATGGAATGCTGGACGAAGATGAAGTAATGCTTTGGCCCACAAGATTCGATTCCGAGTCCACGAACCCTTGGGACCATGATGACTTCGGAAACGGGTCCGGAATCGCAAATCCATCCGACCCAAGCACGGGTCCCGACGCAATAGACAACGATGACGATGCGGATAACAGAACAGACGTCGATTGGGACCACCTAGAGGAGGATTGGAACCTCTCCTCCGACTGGGATTCAGACAACGACGGAATTCCCGACGAGGACGATAAGATTCCAACTAGAATAACTCTGACTGCGGACTCAGTCCTGTGGCTTGACGCACTCTATCCCGCCAAGTTCAATGGTACCGTTAATTGGCTAGATCCAGTTCAGGGCGTATTCACCCCTGCTCCCGATCTCCCCGTTCAAGTCCACATCGACTGGGCCGCAAACGGGACTAAGGCATTGGAGACAATCAACGTCCTCACCGATGAGAATGGAAACTTCGAGGTAGGCCAGTACCTGTTCCCTGAAGACTTGGCGGTCGGGCCCAATACGACTTACGATATCTATGCGGAAGTTACTGAGATGTTCATCCATGACGGTGCAACAACGGAGCCAGTCCCGGTCGAGATAAGGGCTAACACAACTATTGATTACGTGGCTTGGACATACTTCAGGAGTGATGAGCAGCCACTATTCGTGGACTACAAAGTACACTATGCCGCTGATTGGGAACGAGGAATCTTCGATAATAAATTGCCAAACGCACCCGTGTCATTCACGGTTTCAGGAGGGCCATTCGGCAATACAACGCACCCGACCACCTTTGACGGATATGGATATGGTTACAGGGCCGACTCAGGAGGATGGGTCTCTCTGACTTTCGTTCAAACATCGGGAAGTCAGGGAATTTGGAAGCAGGTCCAATGGAATTCAACAATGGATAATGGCCCTGGAGCTGTACCAGGCGGCTACGAGGAGATAGTTTGGAACGAGTTCTCCAAGTCACACAACGTGGTTGGTAGGTACAACTACACCTCGACCAGCCTCCCAATTGGCGATTATGCATTCATCGCATTCTCGAGACCCGACCTTGGCTCAGAGCTCCCATGGCCATACCTGGAAGGTAGCGACACAGAGACATTCTACATTCGTTCGATGCACAGAATGTATGTTGAGGCCGACATTATCACTCCATCCACTAGACCAGTATACTTCTGGGACTCAACTCAGTTCACGGGCTCGTCCTTCGGAGCATGGAGGGCCCTATTCCACGCCCCATCGCTATCCAACGCCAATTTGGACTATTCAGAAGTGAGCCTAGGGAAGCAATACTCGATGCTCTGGGATGGCGACCCACAGACACTAACGGGAGAGGCGGCCAATCTCAGGCCATTCATTTCTTCCAACGGAACACACTGGTTCATCGCTATGCAGAATGGCGGGGATTTCAATGTCCCCCCATGTGGTCCAGTGGACCCACTAGATCCACAGAGCGAGGTGCGTTGTGAAATAGTCCCTGAGATGTTCACTGGGGAGACCCTGAGGGTTGTCGGCTCCGTTTGGAACCGCACAATGACGCCGTGGCCCTATGACCCAATGGCACTACAAGTTGACGTAGATGGGAATGGAGTTTTCGCGGGTTCCACTGAGACAGGATATGCAAGGGTCCCAGACATGGTTAACGGGGTGGCCCAATTCGATTACAATTGGACATGGTACTCCCAGTACTCTGCCGGAGTTTACGGAATAAGGGCAGATTTCACCAATTCAAACTTCTACTTCACTGGAAACCAGACCACGGTTCTCGCACCGACAGGTGCCTATGTCAACGTCTCAGTAATCGGAACAACCGACTTCCAGTACAACACAATACCCCGTCTGTACAGAGGTCAGAATGTTACCATAGAGGCGAGACTGATAGACAACGCATACCAACCAGTCCGGGACGCTCCGATAAATTACACATGGTCCGCCGATAACTCGGCAGGAGTCGCGATTACGGACAACAATGGTGTATTCAAGGTCAACCTGACCATAGACGAATTCCACGAGTTAGGAAACTTCTCTCTAGGCTACACATACCCCGGCGATCCATTCAGACAGGGCAGTACATCCGATACGTACCTCTGGGTGGTGTCGAGAACATATGTCAGCCTCCAGAGCACAACCCCCAACATACGTCAAGCAGGCGATATCTGGGAGTTCTCCGGACAGGTCACTGATGACAATAGGACCGCATTCGAGAAGGACCTAGGCCAAGCTTTGGACGGCTGCGGTGAGAACGGCGGCGAGGTGCTCTTGATAATGGAAGGAACCGACTTCGAGGATAGGACACACCGACAGATAATCGACACGCTGTGCCCGAATGCAGGAACCATACATCACGAGATGCTGCTGGACCCACAACTATTACGAGACGACCCCGACTCTTTCTTGCCCGATGGATTCGGTCCTGTGAATGTCATACTGAGATTCGCAGAGAACCTACCGCACGAGGGTTGCGACCCCCTAGATCAAGAAATGCTAGCAACTTCGGGAGCATGGGACCCATGCACACAAATCGTCAACAGCGATCACTATCGCAAGGTCATGCAGTTCCAGGTTGACGGCTTCAGTCTAATTGGAAGAACCGATTTATCCGTTGACGACCAGATTGTCTACACATCCGAAATCGATCCGACCACCGGTCAGCCGATAGAGAAGCCAATGATTGTCACCGGGCAATTACAGGATGAGCTTGGAGCCAACCTATCCAACCGAGCCATAAGGGTCACTTACGAGATGATAGATGCTGGCCTCGGAGTCGTCTCCTGCCTCCCAGGAACAACAGACGCCAACGGACTATTCGACATCATTTGCCCCCTAACTGGCGTTCAGGCAGGGCAAGCTATGGTGAATATCCAGTTCAACTCCTACGAGAACAATGACAGATTCAGGTACAGTAACGCATCTTCAACTCGAGTATTCCCCGTTTTCTCGAACTCCACGACACAGATTTTGGAAGTCGGACCATTCAGGTCCGATGTTGATACTTTCACGTTCCAGAACGGATCTGTATTCCCTGTTCTTTACCTGAAAGAATCATTCCACGTTGAAGCCCTTCTGACTCAGGTAAATGGTAATCCAATAGGCGGCAAATGCCTCAATATCTACATCAATCCAGAGACAAACACCAGGCCAATAGCCACCATGACGACAGAAGATGGAACTGGCTGGGTAAAGTGGTTCTCAGGGGACCCCGACGACAATCCAAGTCGTAGAGGAGTGGAACCCGATGGAGAGTCACTGGAAGGATTCAGAACACTGAGGGTCGCGTATGAACCCGAGAGAGAGCTACCCGGTGGTTGCCGAGCAGAGACTACTCCAGTCGTGAACAGTTCATTCATGGACATAGAAGTGTTAGTCAGAAGCAGAGTCGATATATTACTCAAGAATCACTGGGCGGATCCTGTCGGCTACAGTGTCGGTGAAAATATCACGGGCTCCGTCGCCATACTCAGGGACCGTCTAGATGTTGCAGTGCTTGGTGAGACAGTGATTTTCAGGATTCAGTACTGGAATGGCTCGGGATACGTGAATACTCAGCCAATATATGACGTCACAAACGAGCAAGGCGTTGCTGACTTCCAGTTCATGTACACGGGTAACGACATACCAGGCCAAGTTGAATGCGATCAGGGAGGGCCCTGTGCTGTAAATGGCCAATGGAGAGTCACCGTTGAATTCCAAGGATCATCATTCTTCCAGGAAGAGACGCTTGAGAATACCCCCTTGATCAGGATGGACACCACCGTGGCAGAAGGAGAAACCAGCTTCTTCACTGCGCAAGTAACCGTAGTCCTCCTGATAGCACTGTCTTTCGCCATTCTAATCGGCGCGATAATGTACAGAAACTATGCTGAGAGAAGGAGAATTGAGATTATTCGAGGAATTTTGACCGACTCTCTGATGTCATTGAAGGCCTCAAATGACTATATCCAGACCATCTTCAACTGCTACAAGGACCTAGTCAGATACTTCCGCTCGAGAGGGGCAATGAAGAAGGTGTACGAGACTACCAGAGAGTTCGAGGATGCCCTCAACTCAATGCTCGGGGGAATAGCTCCTCCCGAGGATCTCGATGAATTCTTCGCGATTTTCGAGGAGGCAAGGTACTCGGATCACGAAATAGGGTCTGACCAGAGAGACCGGGCAATTGCAACACTGCAGTCCATCATCAGTCACATGACGTCATCCCTTGGGGACAGCATGCTCTTGAGAACTTCAGCAAACGAGTCCGAGATGTATAGCTCGGTCACAAAGGCTGGAGAGTACATAGACTCTGAGGGCCAGGTAAGGCTTGCTGGAGTGGACGAGGACAGCCCTGATGAGAACTTCAGAATCTGACCACCAGTGCGAAACTACCCGCTCCCAGCCTCTTGGCCGGCCACGCACGCCCCTTTGGGGCGCCCGCAGCATTCATAACACGGCCTCAGGTGGCGCGCCTACCCGAGTAACGTCGAGGGAGTCATATGAGTAAGCTGAACAGAAAGACCAACCAGTCTCTTGTCGCCTTAATTGGCGACTTGAAGGAGCAGAGCAGGTCCACCGGTTCGGCACTGTGGCGAGACGTAGCGCGTAGACTGGAATCCAGTCGAAGCAATTGGGCAGAACCAAACCTAAGCCGACTGTCGAGGCATGCCTCTGACGAGAAGATGATTCTCGTCCCAGGCAAGCTCCTCGGGAGCGGCGATGTCGAGGGGAAGCCTAGCGTCGCCGCTTACAGTGTCAGTGCCGGAGCTAGGACCAAGATTGAGGGCGCAGGAGGACGCGTCTTGACCATCAGGGAATTGATGAAGGAGAATCCCGAGGGCAAGGAGGTGAGGATACTTGGATAATTCTAGCACTCTAGTGTATGATGCTAGCGACAAGATCCTCGGCCGATTGGCTAGCCATGTCGCCTCTCAGATGCTGACGGCCCGAAAGAAAGGCAGTCAACAGCGGGTAATCATCCTGAACGCGGAGAACGCGATAGTTTCAGGTCCAAGAACGCGAGTCCTGGGGGACTACAGGGCGAAGTACAAGCTCAATCACGCAAGGAAAGGGCCATTCTTCCCAAGGATGCCAGACCAGATTCTGAAGAGGACAGTGAGGGGCATGCTCCCATACCAAAAGAACAGCAGCGGCCGTAACTCACTCAGGGACCTGAGGGTCATGATAGGAACCCCCTCGAACCTAAGCGGTGATGAGCTACCAGATGGGCACTCGTGGGGAGATACTGCAGGAATTGACAGGCCTCTGCCGCTCAAGTTCGTCCGATTGGGCGAAATCAGCTCTGCCTTAGGAGTCGACTCAACAAGATGGGAGGCTGAGTGATATGGCAAGGAAGAAGACAAAGAAAGTCGCAGTCAACACCAGTGGCAAGAGGAAGACCGCTGTTGCCAGGGCCACGGTAAGGAAGGGCAAGGGAACAGTGAGGGTCAACGGAGAGCCAATCCACATCATGGGGCCAAGCCTCGCACAGAGAAAGGCTCTGGAGCCAGTACAGATCGCCGAGGCGATGAACCGACTCAGTGATGTAGACGTCATCGTGAATGTCGAAGGCGGTGGCCAGATGGGGCAAGTCGACGCAATTCGAACTGCAATCGCTAGAGGGCTGGTCAAGTGGAACGGTGGAGCCGAAGGTGATGACGAGGAACTCCGTGACGAGTACCTCAGATTCGACAGAAGCCTACTTGTTAACGACCCTCGAAGAAAGGAACCCAAGCATCAAATGGGTCGTGGTGCCCGCAAGAAGTGGCAGAAGTCGTATAGGTGAGGTGAAAAGGATGATTATTCCAGTAAGGTGTTGGAGCTGTGGCAAGGTTATCGCACACGCATATGAGGGCTACAAGAAGGCTGTCGAGGCAGGGGAAGACCCTGACAAGGCAATGGATGATGCAGGACTAGACTTGTATTGCTGCAGGAGAATGTTCCTGGGCCACGTCGAACTCATTGACGAGGTCGCACCATTCAGCATACCTAGAGATCAGTAGCCTAGCGACAGGGCTTTGATGTGCGACACGTGCGCACAGTTCCCAAATGGGGCCTGTAGGTTAGCTTGGCCTATACTTCGCGGCTGGGGGTCGCGCGACCCAGGTTCAAATCCTGGCAGGCCCACCATTGGAAAATTCAGATGGAAATTTACCAATTTTGACTTTGTAAGAAGGACTGAAACCGCAGGTTCAAGGGGGCAACCCCTCCTCGAAATTCATGGTTGGAGCGTCTTCAGATGGTCTCGGGAACCGGGCACGCATAGACGAGCTAGCGAAGCTCATAGCGTTCCACTCCAACCTCTACTATAACGAAGCTTCACCCGAGATTAGTGATGCAGAATTCGACGAAATATGGGATCAGCTAAAATCACTCGACCCCGATCATCCGCAGTTGTCGAGAGTGGGCTCTGACCCGTCTCCCGGTTCAGTGAAGGTGGAGCATGAATTCCCTATGAGGAGCCTCGACAAAGCGAGTAAAGAGGAAGAGGTCAGGCATTTTGTTTCTCAGACAACAGCAAATGGCCGCAGGTTCGTCTGTCAGCCAAAGCTCGACGGCTCTGCATTATCACTGGAATACCGCAGAGGGAGGCTGGTACGAGCAGCTACACGAGGCAACGGGTCAAGGGGAGAGGATGTTACAGCAAATGCCCGGAGAATCCAGAACGTCCCCGAGGCGGTGTCATGGGAGGGGGACTGTCATGTCCGTGGGGAGGTCGTTATGCCCCTAGAGATATTCAATAGCAAATACTCAGAAATTGCCCCGAACCCCAGAAACCTAGCCGCTGGCTCCCTGAGGCAGAAGCATATCGATGCAGGAAAAGGCAGGGCTGAGGACCTAATATTCCTGGCTTATGGTGTGGAGTTCCCATCAGAATCAACTAGGCACCCAGATAGTCCCGAGCCACCCTCATTCTCATTCGACTCGGAGGTAATAGACTGGCTGGAGTCAATCGGAATCAGAGCCGCCGGGAATGAGGTTATTTCCGGCAAGGATGACTCTGAAACAGCAGACGGGATCCTACGTGTAACCAGAAGATGGACCGATGAAAGAGACAAGGCAGCATGGGAGCTTGATGGAGTTGTCATAAAACTCGACAGACTGGATAAAAGAACACTCTTGGGGAGAACTGCACATCATCCCAGATGGGCCTTAGCTTGGAAATTCCCTCCGGAAGAAGCCACAACCGTTCTGATGGGCGTTGAGTGGCAGACCGGTAGGACTGGAAACGTAACGCCGGTCTCAAAAGTCGCACCAGTGGTAGTCTCTGGGGTCACGGTGGAGAGCACGACCCTCCACAACCGCGGCGAAGTTGAAAGATTGGAATTAATGATCGGTGACAAGGTCAGGATAGTGCGTAGGGGCGACGTCATCCCCAAGATAGTGGAAGTCCTGGGGCCTGCTGTAAATTCAGATCTTTCTGGAAGGAAACACTCCGATGGAAAAGCCTTCGATGCCCCGCTCCCTCCAAGGACAACAGTAACAATGCCTACTGAATGCCCGAGATGCCAAACAACACTGATTGAGGACGGGGCGTTCATCAGGTGTACGAATCTGAATTGCCCGTCCAGGCTCGAGAGGGCTATCCTATATTGGTGTAGAAAACTGGAGATGGATGGCATAGGAGAGAAGCTAGCAGAGCAGCTATGCTCAACAGGCCTCGTCAGAAATCTCGCGGATCTCTACAGGCTCACCGAGAAAGAACTCCTAGGCCTGGAGAGGATGGCCGAGAAATCGGCTAGAAACATACTGGAGGAGCTGAGCTCCAGCCGATCGATGACTCTCAGTAAATTCATCTCCGCACTCGGACTACCAAGGATAGGCCCTGAAATCGCATCTCTAGTATGCTCAGAGATTAGGACCTTTGAAGAATTGATGGAAATGCTGGAAAAAAGGGACCAATCAATACACAGGCTAACTTCCATCGATAGGATAGGAGATACCGTAGCAGCGCTTCTTTTGGATGGGATCGCAGAAAGAAAGGACGACATCCTCGACCTCCACTCGCAACTGGAGGTAGTGGAAGGGGGCGTTAGGGAAGAGGGGGGCCTCCTCTCTGGAAGCACATTCTGCATCACAGGCACACTAAGTAGGCCAAGGAAGGAGATAGCGCTGTCAATAAAATCTGAGGGCGGCAAGATATCATCTTCCGTTTCGGGGAAGCTGGATTACCTCGTAGCTGGCTCCGCCGCAGGCTCAAAACTCGACAAAGCCACTAGGCTAGGGGTAAGGGTGCTATCCGAGGAGGATCTAGATAGCCTCCTAGGGGGGGCGATTTTGGAGAACCTACCCGAAGAGAGGCAATCGACTCTAGGCGAGTTCTGACTAACCATACATTGTACTTGGTGGACTTACCACATCGTTTTCCGAGTTCAGACTCAGAGCCATCATCTCTCTGATTTGTGCCTCAATCCTCTGAGCCTCTTCCAATAGTGGCTCTGGGTCAAGCTGAACAGCTGGAAGTAACCCATCTAGGCACTCGATGATTCTTGCAGCGGCCCGGGCATCTGGAATCCCCCCGCCCCCAAACTCGCCACCCGACTCAGCTAAAATCGCCAGAGAATCAACTCTCCTCCTCCGACTCTCCCCTAGCATCACTCCGGTCATTCCACCAACTACGCCCTGCTTTAGCAAAGGAGCATCAATTTGACTCAGAATCTCCTTGGCTGCTTCAGTGGACCCAATTCCGACTACTGAGTCCGGCGACTGGTCCTCATCGAAAATTGAATGCTTCTGCCCCTCCCCATGTGCATACGAATCAATCATAATCGAGGTACTTGCCCCAGACTCACTCATCCAATCTAGTATTTTACTCGCTATTGGGAGCTTTAACTCTGGCGAAATTTGGATTTCCGAGGCAATCAGGATCACCCTATCGCACCGATCCACTGTGCAAATCGGCTCTCCTCCATAGAATCGCATTGGTGGGAGAGGCATCCCATCTTGGACCAAGCAAACCGGAGGAAGACCGGGGTGCCTGACCCCTCCAATCAATTCTAAACCCAACTTGTCTACTAGGAAATGCGCCACGATGCTGCTGACGAAACCAACCGAAGGAAAGCAGTTGATGATTAGGGCCCCCGATGCATTCGTTTCGTCATCGATATCGATTACAGGGTCGGGGCTCATGGCCTCCAATGAGCGCAAGTGCTTCTAACACTTGGCACTCTCGGTATAGCATAAGAAGGCACCGGGGAGGTCCAAAAATGGAAGAAAATTTCGTCGCTCACCAACTATCCCCCTCTTCATGGAGCAGATACGAGGAATGCCCTCGAAAGTACTGGCTATCTAGGCAGAGGCTACCAAGAAAGGCTAGCATGCCAGCTGCTATGGGCACAGCTGTTCATAACTCCGTAGAAGACATATGCAACTTGGATATCTCCGACAGGGAAGAGTCAGAGACTGGTTGGTTACCGCCAACCGCCAAAGCGATATTGGACCGTCATTGGGCTCTAGAGAAGGCGGCCTTTCTAGACACACCACGACATCCTCGATGGAAAGACGAGATGATAACGAAGGCACATGACGGACTTGTAGGGGCACTAAATATCCTATTTTCAAAATCCAGAATGGAAAAGGCCGCACTTTCAGAAGTATCAGTTGGAATGTGGAGGCAGGTCCAGACGATGGTCCTCGCCAATGAGGGCACACTTGTCTCGGAATGCGGACGTATGATGGGGAGACTGGATCTACTAATTGCTGATTTAGACGAAGAGGGGAATTCGGTGGGATGGATCGTGGCTGATCTAAAAACAGGGAGGCCACCAAAGATAGACCTAAACGAGAAGGTAAGCCGTCAATTGAGATTTTACAGGGATCTCCTGAAGCAAAACAATCCTGAGCACCCTCCTCTCCATGCTGAAGGGTGGTATTCTGCAAATCAGACAGTCCATAGGGCGGAAGGCCCTTCGGTTTTGGATGATGCAATGATTGCATGGGAGGGAATGAGGCATAGCGAAACGCCCCTCGAGGGAACACCAGACAGCCAATCCTGCGGCTTCTGCGAATGGAAAGCATGGTGTCCTACTTGGTGGGCCGCACGCAGAGACGGCACGCTCCCTCCAGGAGGGGTTTTCAGAGATGAGGTGGTGAATCTACTGAAGTTCGATCCTAACTCCGGGGCTGCACTTTTCGAAAGAGCACCCCCTCTGGGCGATGATGGCGATGTTGGAAGGTCGGAGCAGAAGTTCGGCGCCTTGCTGAGGGATCAGGCCCTTGTTCATATGAGAGAACTGAGTGATTCAGACCACGAAGGCCCCATTTTCATTGGAAGTGCCAAAGCAGATGGAAAGGTCATGCATCTAGGCGACTGGTCCGAGATTCTCCCTTGGTCTCCACTTCTGAAGTCAATCAGAGAATGAAGCCAGGACTTCATCCAAGGTCCCTTTGAATTTTTCCGGGTATCTCTGCATTATCCTCCATAGAAGAAGCAGGGTTGCACTGGCATCAGCCCCGGCTCTGTGTGCTCCATCGAGGGGGATCCCAAATTTCTCACAAAGATCGCCCAGTCTGTGCCTCCCCGGTATCATTAGCCGCCTCGAAATTACCAACGTGTCTACTATCGCCCTGGGGATTGGTGTCTCTACACCAGCCCTCAAACATTCCATCTCCAGGAACCTCCAATCAAAGTCCAACACATTATGTCCCACAATTACAGAGTCTGAAATTGCCCTAGACAACTCCCCAAAGTGACTCTCGAAAGCCCCCACTTCTCTGACATCTGAGTCAGCAATCCCATGCACCGCTGTCGCATTTTTAGGAATCCTCCTGCCAGGATTGACTAGAGACTGTACGTTCATTGGGGTGCCATCCACATCACTACCAACCAGTGCGAACTCTACGACCCGCTCCGATCTGGGGTCAAACCCCGTTGTCTCCAAGTCGAATCCAAGCACCTTCATGCCCTCCAAGACTCCTGTCACAAACATACGCCCTACCGCTCCTCCCATGAACCCTCTCAATCGCTTACTACACATCGAAGCACCCAACAGCCATATGAGCAGAAGTCCATGCAAGAGTACCGTGACTGGCACAACCAACCCCACTTTCGCAATGGTGGCAATGCTCCTAGTGACCTCCATGGCCGGATGTTCTGGAATAGGAAACTCAGCGCCTAATGCAGAAATAAATGCGGACCAGACCGAGATTAATGTGGGTGAAACGGTTAATTTCGATGCCAGGGAATCATCCACACCCAACCCAACAATTGTCGAAGAGTACCAGTGGGATTTTGGAGATGGAAACCAGAAGACCACCAAACAGGGGGTTGCTAGCCACACATTCCTCGACTCGGGATATCACGATGTCAGAGTCACAGTGCTGAATGATGCAGGTGAGACCGACAGGGCGTCAGTTTCGATATTCGTAAATTCTGCTCCTTCGGTAGTTCTGGATATTCCAGGTTACATAAGGGCGGGCGACACAGCGACATTGGATGCCAGCGATTCCTTCGATCCAGAAGGAGCCAGCATGGAGTTCATCTGGGATTTCAACATAATGTCGGATTCAAATAATGACGGGATTCCTTCCAATGACGCTGACTCGGTGTCCCCAATAGCCGAACTCACGATTGATGAATCGGGTAACAGAACTGGCTCCATAACAGTCGTGGACGACAAGGGCGCCACCTCAACTATGATATGGTCACTGATGGTAACCTCCCGAACCTTCAACGTTGTTTGGGAGGAGCAGATAATTGACTTCGAGTGGTCTGGATACCTGGAACAAGGCCAGTCATTCACAATTGATCACGAGCCGGGTATCGGGGCGAGGGTTATGCAAGTAAATGCGACACTAACCCTAGCAAGGGACCTGATACCAATAATGTGGCCCGAGGACAACTTCACCCTATCCATAGACATGCAGTCTGGATGGAGCTCTTTCTCCTCCACTCAGCAGGACAACATCACCCTGAACTCATCAGCCTCCATTGAAAGAGGAGAGATGAATTCCTATCCAGAAAGTGGCTATACGATAACATCTGACTCAAAGAACTCCCTTGAAGAAACACTCCTGAACGAGGCCGGAGAGAGATTCGGACAAGGCACCTGGGAGTGGACGATCACGGCAGATGAGTGTGATCCAGATCTGCCAGTAGACGGTGTCGACCCGGACCAAGGGAATGATTGGGATCTTTCAGTCAGGGTTGTTGTATTCGTCCTTAGACTAAGCGAAGTAGGCACATGAGACACACCTCCTAGTGCGAAGTGCTTTGAACTCGGCTTATCTGGCACAGACATGGTCAAGTCGATTGAGATCAAGAAGATCTCGATTCGAGAGAAGCTGGTCGTCGATGTTAATGTCCTGATGAAAGACCCGAGGGACTACGACTTCTCACCCAGGGCTTCCATGGAGGGAAGCACGATCAACTTGTTTAATGAGGGTGAAGAAGCATCATCCGCCAGTATCGAGCTCGATTCAGAGCAAATGCAAGTCGCTGAAAGGGACAGGGCACTAGACCTCAGAGTGAAGTTCGCAGTAGAGGGCATGCATGGCATCCTGACTCACAAGACTAAGAATGTCATGACCGGTCCGAATTCAAAGAAACTAGCCGAACCAAGGTGGAAGACAATACTCCCAATATCAATGTAGAGTTCGAAAACCGTCGGGGTTAAACACGAGATGCCGGTCGAAAACTTGCTGGACCCATAGTGTAGCCTGGATATCACATGAGCTTGCGGAGCTTGTAACCCGTGTTCGAATCGCGGTGGGTCCGCCATTAATTTCTAGCGGAGACTAGATAACCGGTTTCCTCGACATTGTCAGCGTGAGAAAGGCCGCTATCGCAATCCTATTCATCCTGGTGTGCAATTCCCTGGCAGGTTGCATTGACGAGGGAGGGGATGATGCCATCTTAGATATAGGCCCGGAAATCACCCAGGAAGACTGCGACCTCCGCGGTGATTGTGATACGAATAACGACGACTTAGGGGGCCCAGAAGCCACACAAGAGCAGTGCGAGGAGAGAGGCGGAACCTGGGTCGAGCAAACACGTGAATGCGAAGTAGAGCCAGAGCCCGAGCCAGAGCCAGAGCCAGAGCCAGAGCCAGAGCCAACATACATCCCTCCATGCAATACCACTGCGTCTGAAGGACTTAATCCGACAGAAAGCCCCTCGGATTGGCCGGAGATCCAGAATGGAATGTGGCTAGCCATTGATGGCCTTACTGACATCACATACGACTCATTGGAATACGACAACGAGACCGAGACAGTCGTAGATCAGAGATTGGACTGGATGTGCGGATATACCTATTCGGTCAAGGTGCCAGGGGGGTATAACTCAAGCAACTCGTATCCAGTTTTCATGTACCTACATGGACAGGTATACGACTCGGTCTTCTTCAACAACATGCTAACCAATAATTTCCACATGCCAGATGATGACAAATACATCATCGTCCGGCCTTCAAAGCTCGAACTAGACTGGGATCCAAAGAAGGCCCTGGATGTCCTCGAGGACATCAAGTCGAATCTCAATGTTGATGACGACAGAGTCTATCTTACCGGATTGAGCATGGGCGGAAGAGGGACCTTCATCGTGGCTGCAGCACTACCGGATTACTTCGCGGCGATAATGCCACTATCTCCCCATCACCAGCCTTACTCCTATCTCCCATTGGCCGAGGATGTAGCCCACCTTCCGATATGGATGATGCACGGAACCGCGGACAACACCTCGTCCTACGAGATGGCATCACAGATGGCAGAAAACCTCACCGATCTAGGAGCAAACGTCCAGTTTCAATCAGTAATTGACGGTGGCCACGGGGGTTGGTTCAGTGTCTACATCGACCAGACTGCCATGGAATGGATGCTTTCCCATGTCAGGGGACAATAAATCGCCCCAGTAGCACGATTCTCAGAAGCAAATGGCCACAGCTGACATGGCTGCGCCATATCGGCCGAAACGAGCGAGCTACTGCAGTATCGCATTCACTCATTCATTCTGTCTAGCTCTTGTGCAAAAAGAATCAGCGTGGGCGCCCAAAGACCGACGAAGATCCCCAGCATGGGGTCCCCGCCGTCATGGGAGAAATAGATGTAAATCGACGCAGCTATCGAAACCGCGCTTGCCATCAAGCCAATCCTTGTCATTTGTCCTGTCATTGTAATCCTCCATCCCCCTCTCAAGATTGATTGGTAAAATACATTTGCTTATTCCCAACGTCCGTAGACTAGAGCATGCCATTCGTATCAGAGCGTAGAGTCGATTTCCCAATGGTTGACTTAGCCAAGATAGTATACTACCCAAGATTCTGGGACATGGCCCATAGGTTCTATGAGGAGTCATGGGAGTACTCATGTGGGATGCATTACAATCACATCCTAAGCGATCATCGTATAGGATTCCCCTTGGTTCACAGTGAGGCAGAATTCCTCCACCCCCTTTCATATGGGGATACAGTGCATTGCACCATCACCGTCCCCAGGGTCGGAAACACCTCGATAGAGTGGCATTACGAATTCAGGAACCAAGAAGGGACCCTTTGCTGGAAAGCAAAGCAAATCACAGTCTGCACCAGTATGGATGAGCTAAAGTCGAAAATCTCGGTTCCTGACTGGATGCGTGAAGGGCTCTCAAAGCTCAGTAACTGATAATCACTCATCTTCCCTTGGCCACTTCTTTTCCAGTGCTTTCCTTAGGTCGTCATTCATTCGAGCATCCCACCAGTTAGCATTCCTCCAGATAGCATATCTCCCTCTGATTCCTCTCAAATCAGCCCTATCTAGTTTTGATCCTTGGAAATTAGACAAATTCATCTTTGCTTTGAGGAACACAGCGTCGCGCATGTCTGCTTCATCGAACGCGGCCTTCATGAGATTCGCTCCTTTGAATGAGGCTTTTCTCATATCTGCTCCGGATAGGTCAGCCCCTTCCAAGTCGGCCCTATCAAAAACCGCCCTCCTGAGGTCAGCTCCGGATAGGTCAACGCCCCGAAGGTCCTTGCCAATGTGGGAAGTGTATGACCAGTCTTTGGGCTCCGACAAATAATCACCTCATATCGACAGGTCTTCCAAGTGATCAAGACCAGTATCGGTGAGAACAACGAACCGGTTCTTTTTCGGACTCCCTGTGGGATAAGTTAGCAATTCCCCCTCAATCATCCTGTTGATGTACAGTGAAAGGTTCCACTTCTCAACCTCGTCCTCGGTCCACTCACCTGTTTGACAAATGAGCCTTCTAATCTCTCTAGGAGGAGTGTCCCTCTCCCTCTCAACATTCCTGAGGTAGTGAATGGAAGAGAGTATCACATCAGAAGTCTTGTCAACACCGCAGGATGTCAAAAGCTGCTTGAAAGAAGAGCCCCTTTCGGGTATCCCAGCCATTTTCGCTCGCTGGGTCGCCTCCTCTATTGCCGCATCCCTAGACCGGCGAATTTTCGAGAGTGCCGACTGCCATGTATCAGTCTTCAATATCTTGCTAAAGCTCTCCGACAGTTCGCCCTCCTCACCAGTGAGATCAATCTCCTCGGATCCAACTTTGATGTATATCCTGCCCATCATGCCACCTTCTTCTTCACTCATACCTAGCGCAGAGGGTGTCTTATTATCAAGTTATTATTTCCATCTTTTCCTTAACAAAGCTACAAAATCAAACATCGAAACGCGGGCTACCATTAAATCAGTCAAAGCAGAGGCGCCGGCATGAGGGAAGACTCCAGTGCAGGATATCCATTGGTCCTTCACGCCAATGCTGACCCCTCCAAGTTAGGAGGAACAGCAGTCTGCGGATTTTCCACGGTTGGTTCAGTTGGCGTAATAGCGGCCACGCACCTGATCAAATCACTCGATTTGTCTCCGATGGGGACCGTTATGCATCCTAAGTTCCCAGCTATTGCACTAATCCACGATTCAGTCCCAAAGCACCCCGTCAGGGTTTACCAAGGAGACGAAATTGGTGTTTTCACCGCTGAGATACAATTCCCCCCAGATAATGACGCATACTTCGGGGAAACCGTGCTGGAGTGGTTCACGAAGGGGGGATTTGATAGATTGATAGTGATCGATGGGGTTGTCAGCAACGACCTAGGAATCAAGGAGGAAAGCGATCTATGGGGAGTCTCCTCTACTACGTCTGGAAGGGACAGTTTGAGCGACGCAGGAGTTCAGCAGATTCAACAAGGAATAGTATCCGGAATTTCTGGCTATCTAATTGCAGAGGGCGAGAGGAGGGGCCTAGAAGTCACAGCTCTACTGGCGGAGTGCAATCCAATGTATCCAGATGCTCGGGCGGCATTGATGGCAATCGACGGACTCAGTGAGATAATGGATATGGAAATTCCAGTCCAGGAGCTCCTAGAGGATGCCCGTAGCATAGAAGAGAGGGTCAGAGAGGCCTTTGAAAGAGCCCAGTCAACAGCGTTACCGGCCCCTGGACCAGACGACGAGGACGACGTCCCGATGATCCTCTAATTAGTAGAACGGGTTAGTCCCAGCAGCGTGATCCGTTGCATCAATAACCTCATCAATCGAAGGAACGTGATCTTTGATCATACTCTCAACGCCCTGCTTCAGAGTGACATCAGCCATCCCGCAACCCTGACATCCTCCCCCGAACACAATTACCGCTTTGCCATCCTCAACGCCCATCAATTCAACGTGCCCTCCATGCGAGGCCACGGCCGGGTTGACTTCAGTTTCAATTATCTCTGCAACTGCCTTGGAAATTTCATCCATCCAGAGGGGGTTAGGATTTTCAAAACTAAATCCGCCCCCCATGAGTGTCTCTTGGTAGTCCAGGGTTGTCCCCTCCAGGTACTTCGCGCTCTTCGGGTCAACGAAGACCACCATCCCCTCTACAACTACCTCGATATCTCCTTCCTTCGAGTCTTTCTTTTCGATAAACTGCAAATCGTACTGGAACCCATCTTTGCTCCTTCCAGTGATTTCTACTCTGAGACAGACCTGACTAATTTCCTCCGTCGCTTCGGCGAAATGGTCCAACATTTCCTTGGCCTTAGGGCTGAAACTCAACATCTCTCTCGACACTCGTAACATCCCGTCGTTCTTCAAGGCTTGCTCGGGTACCACTATCACCTCCCTCCCCTTCCAAGGTACGTGGCGGGACTCGGAGTAACAGACAAACTAGGAAGGCCCCTTCGAGATTTGAGAATATCTGTCACAGACAGGTGTAACTTCCGCTGCCGCTATTGTATGCCAAGGGAGATATTCGGAAACGACTTTCCTTTCATGGAACGATCTAACATAATGACATTCGAGGAGATTGACAGATTGGTTGGTATTTTTGCGTCGCTTGGAGTGGAGAAAATACGCCTAACGGGCGGTGAACCACTACTTCGTAGAAATCTACACGAGCTAGTATCTATGTTATCTATGAGGGGGGTCGAGATTGCTATGACGACTAACGGGGTTCTCTTGCCTAGGTATGCACCAGCCCTTTCCGCTGCAGGACTAGATCGAGTTACTGTGAGCCTTGACGCGATCGATGAGGAGACCTTTGCGGCAATCACCGATTCCGGTCACACCGTCGCCTCAGTTCTGGCAGGAATAGAGGCCGCAGAATCTGTCGGATTGGGCCCAATCAAGATTAACACAGTAGTAAGAAAGGGATCCAACGAGGAAGAGATAGTCCAACTCATCGAACGATTCTCAGATAGGGACATCGCAGTTCGATTCATTGAGTACATGGATGTAGGCAATACGAACGGATGGAGCCTAGAAGAGGTCGTTACAGCGGATGAGATTAGGAAAAAAATTGGAAGTCTTGAATTTATTGAATCCCCGAAGGATAGCGATGTTGCGAAGAGGTACATTCTGCCAGAAGGTAACGAGGTAGGAATAATCACAAGCGTGACAGAACCATTCTGTGGGCACTGTACGAGAGCTAGGGTTTCTGCCGATGGAAAGCTATTCACATGCCTATTCGCAAATCGTGGTATTGATCTGCTATCTCCTATGAGGGACGGATATACAGATACCGAAATTGAGACCCTGATCAGGCAGCAATGGGAGAGCAGGCAGGATAGATACTCCGAGATTAGATCCGAAGAAACAGCGAGCAGGGAGAGGGTGGAGATGTCCTACATTGGCGGCTGAAGTGACATCGTCGCTTCCAAGATCTCGTCCCAAGGCGCATCGGTTCTGATGGATGGTTTCCCATAGTGAGTGAGCCCCGCCCTGAAACCCCTCTCTTTCAAGCACTCAACCAAGGACCTCGGGCTCGGAGGCCCCTGAATCTCGAGCCAACTGGAAAGATCGTCCACTATGATGTGATGGGGCGAGTCAATAACCCCTGACTCCTCATGGATGTTTTTGACACTTCTAGATACTCTCCTGGACTCTCTTTCGAAATCTGCCTCTGACCAGCCAGCAACGTCCCCCTCTCCGTAGGAATCGGTGCACATTGCCAGAGCCCTTTCTTCAGTCATCGATGCCATGGCCCCTTGATCTCCCATGCTACTAATCCACAGCGGCCCGGAAACTCTACTATCGCCCCTCATGACTGGGTGTGAAAGTGGTAGCATGCAGTCCATCGGCAATTTCTCAAGGGATGTTTCTGGATGCAAGCCAGACCGGATTGAGGAGGACACCTCATCGACGCTAGGGGAATTAACTCTCCACCCAAGATTGTCCTCCACCTCACTAGCCGCTCCCTTTTTCTTAATCGTACGAGCCGAAACACGCAGGTGATGCGAGTCCCAGATGGAAATCAGCGGGACTATGGCCCTGTCATGCTTTGCAGCAGTTCTGGCAAGGGTTGCTAGCAGGACTCTCAACGCTGAGTCGTGAGCCAGACCATCGGTCCTGACCCTGGCACCGTACCTTCTAAGCAGTGGGTCCTTGGAGGAGCCAGTCAGAGCTGCTGTGTCCGTTGCACTGACTTCAATAACGCCTCCCCTGGCTAATGATTGAACTGCTGTGTCCAAGAATGGAACTGGCGAACCGTAAGGATCGATATCTACCCAATGCCTACCGTGGTTGAGGACCATTGCCCGCAAATCCCCTTTCACGGCCCGCAACTTACCCCTGCCATGGGAGGGAGGGAAATCTAGATGATTATTCATCGCCCAAGAAAGCGACTCTTCATCGAGATCACCCATTACAACATCCAGTCTGTCTGCACTTTCTTGTGGCAGCTCGTTAATCCACCTTCTAGCACGAACCCCTGTTGCCGCGAGGCCATCCAGTGCGTATATCGCCCCATCCCCTAGCATCCCACTTTCTATCGCATGTTGTAGTAGGAGGACACTACGGGTCCTGCTGCCGGACATAGCCGGGTTGAGAAACGTCCCCCCTCCCTTGGCTGCGGGACCACGACTCCCCTCTACGGGCCTCTCAGCCACCCTCATGACGGTACGCCCTTCTCTATGGACAACCCCAGGCCAGCCCACTGGCTCGTCCGACACCACGTCACCGCGACACCCTCATGACTCAAGGTATTGACGTCAGTGAAAATCAGTAGTGATCAAACGAAATCCTGCTGTCCACATGGGTTACTTTGTGTCCTTCATCCCTGATTTCTCCCACTATTCGTGTTCCTGGAAGCCTCTTGGAAATCCAAGAACTTACGATACTCCCAACTGGTTCAGAAACGGCAACTGCCATCCCCATCCCCATGTTGAACGTTCTATGCATCTCCTTGATCTCCACATCACCCACTTCGGAAATCCATTCAAACTCTGGAGAAACAGGTAGGGGGTTTGAGATATGCCAACCCAGTGACTCGTGTAGGCGTAGGAGGTTCGATAGCCCCCCTCCTGTAATATGCGCTATGGCCTTGATATCCTCAATATCACATGGACCCTCTCCAGATCTGCAAAGATTGATCAAATCAATAATCGGATCGACGTAAATCCTAGTCGGATTCAGAAGAACCTCCCCAATGCTCACCTCTCCATTCTCCTCCGGGAATCTCCTAACCTCACGTCCCGGGTGAATCACATCGAAAGGAGCAGGAGAATCAAGTGTAAGGCCCGACCTATCCAATACAGCCCTTACCAAAGTGTAACCATTAGAGTGGATTCCACTGCTCGGCAGACCAATAATCACATCCCCCGAGGCCAATCTAGAACCAGTTATCTCGCCACCCTCTGGAAACCACCCCAAAGCAGTCCCTGACATGTCCAACTCCTTCACTATGCCTGGAAGGGTAGCTGTCTCCCCTCCTGCCAATGTCACTCGAGCGATGGAACAGGCCTCAGATAGAGATGAGCCGAGTGCTGCATGAACAGAGGGAATGGTTTCAGGAACTGCGATGTAGTCAACAAAGGCGATCGGCTCTGCACCCACGCATATGAGGTCATTGACGTTCATTGCTACACAGTCAATGCCCACCCCCTCCAGCCTTCCAAGGTGGTTAGCAATCTGCAGCTTGGAGCCAACTCCGTCAGTCGCCAGAGCAAGCCTAGAGTCGCCAAATTCGATAATACCACCAAATCCACCTGGTAGCGGCACGGGAGCACCTATGACGCCACTTTCCCTGCTCGAGGCAGACAGGGCGCCAATCAGGCTCGATATCGCCTTTGACTCTGAATCTATGTCCACGCCACTCGACGCATAGTCCATTGGCCCATCGTCCATGACGCTCCGGATACGACAATGCTCATGATACTCTCGCTTGTCATGCCCTGAGATATTTGAATAAAAAAAATAAGATTAAGAGCCGTTTCTTCAAAAAACGCGTTTTTTTGACTTTTTTTCGAGAATCTCTATAACATATATACGTCGTCGTGCGGGCACTGGAACGTGAGTTTCTAATGAAGAACAACAAGATGATTGCAATGATGCTTACCATGAGCATGCTGGCGGCAGCTTTCGCCGGATGCCTTGGTGGGGATGATGAGGAACCCGAAGATGACTGGTCAATTACCATGGCCAGTGACGTTAGTGCCGACTTTGTAGAGTCCGGCTGGGATCCAATAATCCCCAACCTGAATGCCGGCGAGATGTGCGATGCCATAATCTCGGCGATGACGAAGACAGAAGCGCGCGACCAGGTCGTCGACTTCACCAGGGCCTACTACACAAGTAGCCAGGGTGTGATCGGTGCAGACGGTGCAGACGCTATATCGGATGTCTCAGACCTGAACGCAGCAGGTACCACAATTGCCGTACAGTCCGGGACCACCTCGGACCTATACGCCAATGAGAACCTAGGTATGGCTACGATCAGCGCTTTCGACGACTTCCCTTCGGTAATCGCCGCTATTAACAACGGTGACGCGCACTACGCTATGGGAGACGCCCCTGTTCTCTCCCTGGAGGGCGACCTGATGGTCACCTTCTCTGACGAGAACTTTGGACTCGCAACACGCGAATCCTCCGGGCAGCTTCTGGACGCACTGAACGTCGCTATAGGCGCCATGGTTGCATCCGGAGAGTACGACGCCATCTACGGCGCCTGGTTCGACGGAGCAGTCACACTGGCTGACGACACGACCGCTGACACGGCAACCGCATACCCATCGCCAAGCGAGGGCAGCGACCTGACAGCAGTCCTGGAGTCCGGCAGCCTCAGGCTGTGCACCGACCCGTTCTACCCCCCATTCGAGAGCTACGCTGACGATGGATCCGTAGTCGGTTTCGACGCTGACATCGCCCACGCACTAGTGGACGAGATCGCGGCTCACTACATGGGAACCGAGAACCCAATGTTCGAGGCTCCTGTCGTGGACGACCCAGCAGTGACCATCAAGCTAGGTTTCCTAAATGACGCATCTGGACCTATATCCCAGTTCGCAGCCCCGTTCACCTTCGCGTGGACAGCAGCAATGAATGACCTGAACGCAATGGGAGACGACTACGTCTTCGAGGTCATCGAGGCTGACTCGGGATGCGACGGTACAATGGCACAGGCAGCTGCACAGTCCCTAGCGGACGCAGGAGTTGCGGCAGTGGCTGGAGCAGCTTGCTCTGGTGCTTCGATGGGTGCTAACGCTATCCTATCGGCTGCAGGAATCCCAATGATTTCCTACGCCAGCACATCGCCATCTCTGAGCGACGCAACTGCATACCCTCACTTCTACAGGATTGTGCCAAGCGACGCACTACAGGGCCAGGCAGCAGCTGACATGATTGCAGGAAGCGGCGCTTCCAACACCGCAGTCGTGCACATGACCAACGCGTACGGAGCAGGTCTAGCAGATTCAGTCGCAGCCAACCTGGGCGCAGACAACGTCTGCCTACAGGCTGGATACGAGGATACAACCACCGACTTCGCAGCTGCCGTTCAGGCAGTTATGGACGCTGGTTGCGACTCCGTGTTCCTAGGATCGTACTCCTCCGACGGAGCCATGATCGTAGAGACCATGGCAGTCATGGGAGCAGCAATCCCAATCTTCAGCGCTGACGGAATGGCCGGAGAGGCCGCACTGAACGACTACACCAACCCTGCAGCAGCAAACGGCATCGAGGTCACACGACCACGAGCAGCCGCAGCTGGCGGTTCAACCGCTTTCACTGACGCTTGCGCAGCAGACGACGTCTGCTCGACTGGAATCTTCACCGCAGAGGCATACGACGCGGTAATGATGATCGGTCACGCTGCAATGCACGAGGATGGAGCTAACATGGCTATGCACATCGACATGGTCGGTGACGGCTACGCTGGAGAGAGTGGAACCCACTCCTTCCTGGACAACGGTGACGTTGGCGGGTCAGGCTACGATGTCTGCACCTTCCACCACGTGCCAACCTACGGCGAGTACTTCAACTGCGACAGGATGTGGGACGCCACTGCTGGCGTCTCCGCAGTAGCATGGGCAGGAGCCACTGTAAAGATCGGCTTCCTGAACGACGCTACCGGCCCAATCGCGGTGTACGGACCAGGTTTCGTTGCAGCATCCCAGATCGCTGTCGGCCTAGCCAACACGATCGGATACAGCAACGGAGTGCAGTTCGAGATAGTCTACGCTGACTCTGGCTGCGATGGTACCATGGGCGGAACAGCCGGCCAGGCACTAGTCGACGCCGGCGTCTGGGGCGTAGTCGGAGCAGCCTGCTCCGGTGCCTCGATGGGCGCTAACGCCGTTCTAGCCGCAGCAGGAATACCACAGGTATCCTACGCGAGCACGAGCCCAGCCCTGTCCGACGCAGCAGCATACCCAGGATTCTTCCGAGTCGTCCCAAGTGACGCATTCCAGGGATCAGTGGTTGCTGACGTCATGGCCGCAGACATGCAAGACAACGTCGCTGTTCTGCACATGACCAACGCGTACGGCGCTGGACTGGCCGATGCATTCGTGGCAAACATGGGAGCTGACAACATCTGCACCCAGATTGGCTACGCAGAGGACACAACCGACCACAGCGGCAACGTGCAGTCGATCATCGATGCAGGTTGCACATCAGTCATGATGGTATCATACGCGTCCGACGGCGCTGCTATCATCGAGGAGATGGCTTCCCAGGGTTACTCTGGAGCTATCTACGGCGCTGATGGAATCGCAGAGGAGGGCCTTGCAGCAGACATGTCCGACAAGTCACTTGTCGATGGCATCATCGCTACCAAGCCCGCAGCCGCAGGCGGCATGTCCGAGGTCGGATATGTCTTCGCAGCACTGTGCGCCCAGAGCCCAGATTGCGCTGGCGGTATCTACACCGCTGAGGCTTTCGACGCTGTGACCATCGTTGCTTTCGCGGCATTCACCGCTCTAGCCACACCCGGACTTGACGCCAACATGGCCGTCATGGGTACTGGCCAGGGATGGAATGGAGCCAGCGGAGCAATCAGCTTCCTGGGCAACGGTGACGTACCTGCAGCCGGTTTCTGCATAGGTGAGTTCTCTCACGATGCAACTACCGACACTGTCTCGTACGACTGTGCAAGGAACTGGGACCCAGTCAACGGCATAACAACTGCTTAGATTGGATAACGTAAAGCAGTGCGGCGGGCGAGTCCCGCCGCACTGCCCCAACAATTATTTCGCATGATGGACGGGTCAGTGTAGTAGCATGCTGCACGAAGCCCGTAAACAGTTCTCGGAGCTCCCTAGGGGGACCCGCAGACTGATTATCGCAGCCCTACTGTTCATCGATGCTAACTTTCTGGGGACTCTAAATGGTCTGGGGGCCCTCAATATTCTGGACAAGTTACTGGGAGGGGGGCTTCCCAATGACATGGTCTGGCTACTGCAACTGGTCGAGTCCATAGCAGCGGGCTTCGTAGTTGTCAAGGTCCTCTTCGATGACATTCCCAGCGGGATTCCGAGGACAGTCGCAATACTGCTTTCTCCCATCTTCATGGTCGCTATCACATTCTTCTCACTAGATATCCTGCTGCAGGGCCTAGGCGAAGACGCGTCATTCACCCTAGACCTCGTCTCAATTTCAACAGGCACCCTGACTTGGTCCTCCACATACCTAGCAATAGCGATAGGACTGACTCTTACTTACAAAGTTCAGAGATACGGGAACTTCGCCCAATCCGAGCTCTTCATGATTGGAATGTACCTCTCCATGATCATGATTTGGACTGACTACTTCTTCCCCATGTCAAACCTCTCTACTACCAAGGACGGGGTACTGACATGGTCCGTCCTCCTGTTCACCTTGGTGGCTGCCTTCGTACTCACAGGCATAGCTGGCATTATTATCGACAGACTCGTTTACAAGGGATTCCGGAAGACCAACACGAGCCCCCAGGTGATGATGATAGCATCACTAGGCGTCGCTCTTATCCTACGGGCACTCACCTACCTCAGGTTCGGGGCTAGCAGGAACATGTTCGAGCCAGAGGGCGACTGGAGGATGCCAAACCTCAGGTGGGAGTTTCCAACCACTAAGCTACGCTTCAACCTAGGGGAGAGGACGCTGGAGGATGACAGGACGTACACGCACTTCAACTGCGAGCAAACAGGCGTCGACGAGGTGACAGGTGAGCCAATCCTCTCTAGAATCGTCAGTGATTCCTCGAAACCAGCCATCGAGCTCTACGACACTACAACAGACTGTGTCACTCAAGCCACCACCAACTACGCATACTACAAGGGAGCAGTCCCAGTAGTCATCTTCTCAGCAGTACTCCTACTCCTTCTCCTACTGAACAAGACCAGGCTAGGAAGGAGAATGAGGGCCGTCGCTGACAACCCAGAGCTAGCTGCCAGCAGCGGAATCAACGTCGAAAGGGTCCACCTGACCAGCGCATTCCTGTCCGCAGGACTTTCCGGGATGGGCGGGGCTATCTTTGCATTGACCCTGAGGTTCAACCCCGAAACCGCATTCACCTTACTGTTGCCTTCCTTTGCCATCATTGTCCTAGGCACCATAGGCTCCGTCCCAGGCGCCATAGTGGGATCTCTGATTGTTGGGTTCGTAAGGGCTCTATCGTCTCCGGTCCTGATAGGGATAGGAATGCCTCTGGGGAGATCAAACTACTCCGCTCTCGATGGTGTGATGCCATACATTTTCCTCGTCGCCATCCTGATGATTATGCCAGAGGGAATAGGTGATGCATATGAGAAATGGAAGATAGAGAGGCTCAGAAAGCGCAAGGAGGATGACTCGGACAAGACGCAGAAGATAGCGGCAGCTCTAGCCATAATGCCCACTGGAATATTCGGCCTCCATCACTGGTGGTCGAACCGTACTCACCGGATGCAGAGCTTCTCTGCCGCTGCCATCGCTGTCTACGTATTCCACAGACTCAGCGACTTCGTCGAGAGGAACTCCTTCGCGGACGGGGCTTGTGCGGACTCTTGCGCCTCCAACGAATTCGCGGAGACCAACCTAGCCGTCATGACGGGGAGAAACGACGGAACACTACTTCTCGAGGACTCGCCACTCACAGAGTCCCACCTACTCGATCAGATGAGCCCCCCGAGCGAGCTTTCCCCCTTCGAGGCCGAACAGTGGGTGTCCGACGCAGTTGCATCCATGCATGAGTCTTGGTTGAGCATGATGAACTTCGAAATAGGACTTGTCAACTTCATCGTAGACCTAGGCGACTTGATCTGGCCCGGTGCGATTATCGCCTTATGGGGATACTCAATCTACGAGGGCATAGGCATCCTTTCGGATTCAGACTCTAAGAACAAGCACGTAGAAAGCTCATGGAACCAAATACAATCGCTGCAGTCATCGATATCAGAAACAATATCCACAGCAAAGACGGGAATGCTCAGAAAATGGTCAGATTTCGATAGAAGGCACCGTACGGCAGTGAACAGTATAACGGAACAACTCCGGGAGATATCAGCAATTCCCAGAGAGAAGGCGTCCTCGATTATTTCCTCCTCCTCGTCCAATGCCCTGACCTTCATCACAAGAGGCTCTCCCGATCAGAGAAGCAAGCTCGAGAAGTACGGCAGAGAGAGTCCAATCGGGTCTTGGATATTCTTCTCTATCCTCTTGACCATCCTACTGCTCTTCCTTCTGTGGCTGCCAATAGCTGAGACTGACGACTTCAGGTGGAAGAAGACCCTCCAGGTTTCCAACGTCCTAGTCTCACTGGCCATCTTCATATTGATGGCATTCTCACTGAACCTGCATACCGGATACACTGGCATGGTCAACTTCGGCGTCATCTTCTTCGTCGGAATAGGGACCATCACAGTGGGAATACTCACAGCACCAGAGGAACTGCACGGGTATGGATGGGGGATACTTCCAGCCACGATGATGGGGGTGGCACTAGCCGCATTTTTGGGCTGGGCATTGGCGTATCCGACCGCTAGGCTCAGAACTGACTACTTCGCAATCGTCACAATTTCCCTAGGCGAGATAGTCAGGGTACTCCTGGCTGGAGAGCCCCTGCTCAGGGTTGGCGCCGTGGGCTCAGCTATCGGAATCTCTGCCTACCCGCTGCCGCTGGAGAATTGGTGGTTCTGTGGCTCCGAGGAGCCCGGTCCAGACTCCCAGTGGGTCAGCCCAGATGCCTGCAGAGACGACATCTCGCTAATCGACACACCTGCAAATCAAGTTGCAGAACTACTGAACCTTGGTGAACCAGCGCCTTATCTGTTCATTCTGATGGTAATTTCATTGATTTCAGTCGCCTTGGTCTGGAAGCTGCTTTCTAATCTCCTATCCTCTCCTTGGGGCAGGGTCCTGAAGGCGATTAGAGAGGACGAGGAAGTCGCTCAGCACCATGGACATGACATACTGACTCACAAGGCGGCAAGCCTCGCTCTCGGAGCAGCCATTGCCGCTCTTGCAGGCGCGATTTGGGCTTGGAAGCTCACAGGCTTCGAACCAACATTCATGTCTCCGGCCCGCTCCACCTTCCTCGTCTGGGCTGCATTCATCATTGGCGGAACCTCCAACAATAGGGGAATGGTGGTCGGGGCATTCATCATCGTCCTGATGGAGTTCGTCTTCAATGTACTAGTGGCAGGACAGGGATCCCCAGACCTCCCCCTCCACACAACTGCTTCGAGAATCGACTCACTCTTCGAATGGCTATTCACGAATCAATGGGAGGCAGCCAAGGTTTTCGCTATCGTAATGGCAGCTGGATTCGTCGTGCGTTCCGAGAGGCTATTGGACATTGGAGCCTCAGGTGCGGCAATTTTCTCTTTCGGAGCCATAGTTCTCGGAGAGAGGTCGATAGAAGAGTCATTCTTCAGTGGTGTCGTTAGTGCCGACATGCTTTACGTCAAGCTTCTCCTAATCGGCTGCTTGATGCTGTTCTCTCTCAAGTTCAATTCCAAGGGACTTCTCCCAGAAGTCCCTGTCCGGCCTGAGAGGCCCTCTGGAGGTGTTGCCGGTGACTGATCCAGTTCTAAAGGTCGACAAGCTCAGGAAGGAGTTTGGCGGGCTAGTAGCCGTCAAGGACGTCTCATTCACGGTAGGAAAGGGAGAGTTCGTCGGCCTAATAGGCCCAAACGGATGTGGTAAGTCGACGACCTTCAACTGTATCAGCGGGCTTCTCGAACAGACATCAGGAAGCATCGAGATGTTCGGAAACGACGTATCGTATATGAGGCCAGATCAGATTCAGAATCTTGGGATGACCAGGACATTCCAGCACACAAATCTCTGGCGTCAGATGACTGTTATAGAGAACCTCATGGTCCCTCCGAGGAGGCAATTCGGATCATCAATCAAGGAACTTGCGAGGTCCCTTCTGATGCCTTCCAACCCAGCCGAAGAGGAGAGACTCTCGAGGGCATATGGGGTCCTGGACCAGCTAGAGGTACCTCATATGGCACACAACCTCACAAGCGAACTGTCAGGAGGGCAGAGCAAGCTAGTTGACATAGGGAGATCCATGATGGGTGACCCAAACCTCCTCCTTCTCGATGAGCCAGTTGCGGGAGTCGCCGGCCCGCTAGCGATGAAGATTTTCAACAACCTTAGGAACATCGTAGATGAAACTGGAATCTCGGTGTTGATCATAGAGCACAACATGGACTTCATACTCAGGCAGGGCGTTGACAAAATCGTCGTTATGAACGAAGGGGAGATCCTGATGCAAGGGACTCCTGACGAGGTCCGGGCAAACAAGGAAGTTATCGAGGCGTATCTTGGAGCAGCGGGCGACCCATCGGAGGATGATGAATGACAAGAGTTCTCGAAGTAAACGGCCTAGAGGGGGGCTATGGTTCGGTCCAGATTCTCTATGGGATAGACATGTATGTCGATGAGGGGGAGTTTGTCACGATAATTGGCCCCAATGGCTGTGGTAAGTCAACGCTCATCAAGACAATTTTCGGGATCGCCACATATTACTCGGGAGAGGTCTCATACAGGGGGACCAATGTTTCGGGGTGGAGAACAGATCAATTGGTGAACCAAGGCATAGCTTACGTCCCGCAGGTAGACAATGTATTCCCCTCACTCTCCGTCTTGGAGAACCTGCAGATGGGCGGTAATAGCCTCTCAAGCGCATTACTCAATGAAAGGATCGAAAGGGCAATGGAAATGTTCCCCGACCTCAAGGACAGAGTGCACGACCTAGCAGCCTCATTGTCAGGGGGCGAGAGGCAGATGCTGGCAATCTCCAGAGCCCTAATTTCAGATCCCAAGTTCCTGCTTCTCGACGAGCCAACTGCAGCCCTCTCCCCTCTGTACCAGCAGCAGATAATCGAGCGCATCGACTCCCTGAGAGAACAAGGAATAACCGTGCTTATCGTGGAGCAGAACGCCAGACTTTCTCTATCCAGGTCAGATAGGGGATACATCGTTTCAAATGGCAAGATCGTGCATACAGGGGACGCTAAGAAGATACTCACCGACCCAGAGATTGGCGAGTACTTCCTAGGATCCACGGGCCATTAGTTCAGAAGCCAGATCGGCTATTAGAGGCAAGCAGCCTTTCATCCTGTGACCATCGTCAATCTCAACCAACTCAACGAGATCGCTCTCTCCAGCCACCCTCCTGGATACTTCAATCGAAACGACATCATCTAGTCTACCATGTACAATCGTAGTCATGTGTCCCGGGGCCGGCCACGACATCCTCTCTGCAGTCTCCATGAACTCCCATCCCAGTTCTATGTCCAATTCGAAGCCTCGATACTCCCTAGTTCCAGACTCCCTCCATTCAGACAGTTCCTGTTCAGTTAGTCTGTTGGTGTATGCATCTGAAAGTCCGAAGGCGGGAGCGATAAGAAGAACTCGGAAACTAGAATCTCTCCTAAGTGATGAGGCATTGGCCGCTGCAAGTCCGCCCATGGAAGAACCGATCACTAAGTCGTAGTCTGACTCATCAATTCTCTTGAGGAGCACCTCTGTTTGCTTCCCGATATCCCATCCGAGTTCCGACATTACTGGAGCAGTTACATCCCACCCCAGTACTTCTCTCATGAATGTCGGCTTGGACCCGGATGGACCGCCTTCGAACCCATGTGCGAATAGAACTCGCATCATTATCCCCCATCGTATTTGTTCTAGTCAAATTCCAGTCCCAACAACTCGAACTCAGCAAGAGGGCAGCGCGTCATGGTGGCATGATCCATGACTCTGATATGGATTTCAGCCACAACATGAACAGTAGCTTGGAACAAATGACCGGCATGGACGTTGTTGTCATCATCAGACCAGCAGCAGTGGATATGGGTGAATGCATCTCCCTTCTCTGTACGAGCAATATTTCCAGAGAGGCTGACCAGTTCGGATGGTGAATCCAAAGGGCGCCTTTGGTAGACTCCTTCCTCATCCATGTACCCATATTGATTGTCACGAGTCCGACCAATACCGCTTGTGATAGCAGCCGCATCAAATCCAAGATCGTCTGCCAGCTTCCTTAGTGCTGTGTGTATTTCTTCCCCCGGGTCAAGTCGCACGAGGAGATCACTTCCCGAACGTGCGTGCTCCATGGTCCGCCTATCACCTCATCAATTTCAACCCCTCTCACATCAACCACCATTTCGGCAATAATCGAGAAACAATTCAGTGGAAGCAACAAACCACCTATCATCACGATGCGCCAGTCATTTCTCTCCACTGGAAGCAAGGGGGTGTGCAACTCCTTCCATTTTGGTTATAGACCGTGACATCACGGCATCAAAGCCGGACGGTGAAAAACATGACAATGGCCGTACACGACTCCTCTCCTAGGTGGAGGACATTCCTTAATGAGGCCAAGGAGAAGGAGATCACGCTGCTCCTTTCCAAGCAGACCCAGACTCCTGTGATTGAAGTGTCATTCCACGACCTCACGGGATTCGACCCCGACTTCGCAGAGGATATACTCAACGAGCCAAGGCAAATTCTGGGAAGTGGAAGCGCCACCCTTAGTGACATCTGCAAGGAGAGGGGAGTTGATCTAGATGCAATGGTAAGGGTTACCGACCTCCCGAGGGATAGTCGCAGGCCCCTGAGGGAAATAGGTAGCTCGGACATTGAGAAACTAAGGCGCGTGGACGTTTCAGTAACAAAGGTATCAGAATTGAAACCTAGAATCCACAGGGCCGTCTTTGAATGTCAGAAGTGCGGTTCTATCATGGAAGTGGATCAAAAGAACGAGAGGGAGTTGGAAGAGCCACTCGAATGCTCTCCGGAAACTGGCTGCGGTTCATCGTCGAGGGAAACAAGATTCAAACTAGTCATGAACATCTCCAGAATGATCAACAATCAGTGGCTTGAGGTTCAGGAGCTACCAGAGAACGTTCCTAGCGGCGCGCAGCCAAGGAGGGGAATCACCCTTGTCGAGGGGGATCTCGTCAACAAACACCTTCCAGGGGAGAGAATAACTGCAAATGTGATACCTGTCGTACACAGCGAGGTAAAAAATAGAAAGAAAACCCCGATGTTCGACATCATCTACCACTTGGTTAGCTCAGAACATGAGAGCGTCCCATTCACTGAAATAAAGATCAACGAGGAAGACAGGGAAGTAATCATGGAAGTATCTCAGAGGGAAGACCTAGTGACTCTGATGCAGAGGTCAATAGCCCCCTCAATTTTCGCCACTAGGGTGATGAATCACGTCAAGAGATCATTGGCACTACAGCTATTCGGCGGAGTCAGGAGGTCTACCTCTGACAAGAGCCACCTCAGAGGCGATATCCACATACTCCTGATGGGAGACCCAGGAGTCGCAAAGTCCCAACTCCTTTCCTACATGTCCACTTTAGCTCCAAGGGGTAAACTCGCCTCTGGAGGCGGAGTCACAGGAGCAGGCCTCACCGCTGCCGCTGTGAAGGATGCATTTGGTGATGGAAGATTTGCCTTGGAGGCAGGCGTTCTCCCTCTATCCGATAAAGGACTGGCGGCGATTGACGAGTTTGATAAGATAACCAAAGAAGATAGGAGCGCTATCCACCCAGCAATGGAGCAACAGCAGATTCACGTGGCCAAGGGTGGAATCACAGCCACTCTACCCGCGAGATGTGCAGTGCTAGCAGCAGCGAATCCAAAGGAAGGAAGATTCTCGAGGAGAGGGCCTAATCAGAGTGTCCTAAGAATGTACGAGGAGACAGGCCTCCCAGCACCTCTAGCATCCAGATTTGATATTATTTGGATGATAAGGGACGAAGTCAAGGCCGAGGATGATGCGAGGATAGCCAAGCACATCCTGGACACAAGAACAAGCGCCATGAGTGAAATAAAAATGGAGGAATCAATGGAAATGGATCCATCAGAGCCAGACAAAGATCAGGTTTACTCCGTTGGCGTTGATGGCCACGAACACCTGACCCTTGAGTTCCTGAGGAAGTACGTCGCTTATGCTAAGAGACACGTCCACCCAGATTTGGACGATGATGCCAAAACCGCTATTCACGAGTATTACATCAGTGAGAGGCAATCATACGGAAGGGAAGACGGCTCGGACGAAGCCCCAGTTCCAGTCACTGCTAGGGCACTAGAGGCACTGATACGCCTTACTGAGGCTCACGCTAGGATGCACCTCAGACAGGTCGCGAACAAGCGTGATGCGTCAGTTGCTTTGGCCGTTTTCAAGCATTGGAGAGACGAGTCGGGAATAGAAGACGACTCCGAACTATACTCTGGTGTGCCACACCGGCAGAGGAACGCCAATTCCGTCATTAGGCAAGTAGTCAGGGACATCTGTCAGGAAACAGATGGCACGGCCGAGCTAACTGATATCCTCAATAGATGCAGGGCGAGGGACCTAACGGAGCAGACGGTTGAAGAGGCACTATCCAAGATGAGGATGTCGGGTGAGTTATTCATGCCAAGGAACGACACGTACTCCTTTGCCCGCTGAGCCTATGAGCAATTGCCCGTTCCGGTGATACCATGGAGCCCATGGGTGACGTACATGCGCCCTCAACTTTGGACCCAGCTGCCCTAGGTTTCATGTGCGGTCTTGAGATTCACCAGCAACTAGCTACGGGCAAGCTGCACTCTAGAATGCCAAGCGAGCTCTATGAGTTTGGAATGAGCGATGTCCCTCCCAATTGGACCATTTCCAAGAGAAGACTCAGGGCCTCTCAGGGCGAAAGCGGTGGTGTCGATGTGGCAGCTAGGTTCGAACAGAGGAGAAACCGTTCCTTCGTCTACATACAGTCTCCAAATTCAGGATTGATCGAGATGGATGAGGCACCCCCGCTGGCGCATGACGAGGAAGCGGTCGAAGTCGTCCTTACCATATCAGCAATGATGGATGCAAAGCCAGTTCCCGCGATGCAGGCAATGCGTAAGACAGTTGTAGACGGCTCCAATACCAGTGGCTTTCAGAGAACTACCCTGGCCTCAACAAACGGGACAATACAGACGCCCTCCGGAGATGTCGGGATAGCAGTGATATGCCTAGAGGAGGACTCAGCCAGAAAGCTTGAGTCTAGTAAAACCCCTGCCGGAGAAGTGGTAACATACACACTCGATAGATTAGGAGTGCCTCTGGTAGAAATCGCAACAGAACCGGATATCGTATCACCAGAGCATGCCAAGGAGACCGCATTGGCCCTAGGCACTCTTCTGCGCGACACCCGTAGGGTTAGGAGAGGCCTCGGCTCAATCAGGCAAGATCTCAACGTAAGTCTCGCATGTGGGGACAGGGTGGAGATAAAGGGATGTCAGGACCTCGAATGGATCCCCAAGATCATCCGTCTCGAGATGGCCAGGCAACTGCATATGTACAGGCTGGCAAATGAGCTTCGCGAGGAGTCCGGACTTCCGTTACTCCCCTCTGATAGAAGAAAAACCGAGAGACCGGTAGAAAACAGGGTTGCGCTGGCCACACAATCGAAAATCCCCCTGGAGATGCACGATGTATCCAGTATCCTTTCCGCTTGCGACTCAACAAGGGTGATTGAGGCATTACAGATGGGGGAGAAGTCCCTCTGTGTCCCACTACCTGGATTCTCAGGGAAGCTGGGAACAAAGGACAAAGACTCCGAAGGCGCTCAGTTGCCTCGTCTCGGCAGGGAACTGGCAAGCGCTGCAAAACTAGCTGGCGTGGCAGGAATTTTTCATTCAGACGAACTTCCCGCATATGGAATCGGCCAAGAGCAAGTCGATTCAATAGTCCGTGAACTATCGCTTTCAGATACCGATGCATTCGCAATATGCATCGCTCCCCGTTGGCAAGCAGAATTAGCCCTTGAATCAGTAGTAAGCAGGGCTAGGATGGCCTACCACAGGATTCCTCAGGAAGTACGAAACGTTGTGATCAGGAAGGGTCAGCCCGAAGACGGAACCACTACTGCCATGCGCCCGCTCCCGGGGGGAGCCAGGATGTATCCCGAGACCGATGTCCCAGTTTTGGAAATCCCCTCTCAGAGATGGGACGAAATATGTGGAAGACTACCCCTCTCATCACTTCAGAGAGCCGAAAGAATCGACCCCTACGATATCTCTGAGAATCAAAAACAATCCATCCTGAACAATGAACTGGATGACTTCCTGGTTGAGGGAGTCGAGGGCGATCTCAAGATCCCTGCAAAGGCATGGGCGAGTGCTCTACTGGAGTTTGGTGCATCCAATATCAGAGCTCTAGAGGTCGCCATCCACCTGAGGGAGAATGGAGTGATGACAAGGGAAGGGGTATCGCCCCTGGTGGCACAGGCACAATCTGAGGATACGGAACACCTCCTGGGGTGGATGGCATCCGAGGCCTCGTCAAGGGGTTTCACCCCTGCCGCTGATGGTGAAGTAGAAATTGCTGTGGACGAGGTTCTGAAGGAGCGAGAGGAATTCATCAGAGAGAGGGGCCAAGCAGCAATAGGGCCACTCATGGGAGTAGTTATGGGCAAGCTAGGCGGTTCGGCAGATGGGAAAGTCGTCAGCAAGGTCCTAAGGGAGAAAATCTCCGAAATTCTAGATTGAGACTTATTATTCAGCCTTCTATATTGTATTAGCATAGTTAAATTACCTTCTCAGCCCGGCTATTTTTCCATGTCCGACATAGCCTCAATACTCGTGATCATGATTGCAGCATCTATGGCACTTGCAAGCAACATAAAAGAAGAAGACAGACTAAAGGTCCTCTCAGCACTTTGGCTAGTCGTGATCTTGCTATCCTCCTCGATTATTTCCACTGAGTGGGCGAGGATGACCTCTGAGCTAGTTGATGATGAAGGAGACCCCCACTATGGCCTGCCTGATATCTGGGAAGGAAAGCAAGTCGTGTGCTTCGATTTCCCAGAGGATATTGCACCCGAGGGATATGGCGGCGGAAGGCACCACATTGACAGCGACGGAACGAATTTCATGACCGACTCCAATTGGAACGGCTCCGGAGCATGTGTCGGGGGCTTCTCTGGCTATGAGACTGGAATTGATCTATTTGATGAGGCGGTAATGGCATCAGGAGGGGACTTTGCCTACACCTCAACACAATTCTCATTCGGCATTCAGATTGACTCCATCGGAGGTGTTGAGCCATGCGATGTAGCACCGTGCCCAGAGGACTTCTCATCCGGAGCATACTATGCACTTTACCACAATGGCCAGATGGCACCTGTTGGAATCAGTGACCTTCCCCTTGACGACGATAGCGTAGTAACTTGGACAATTGAGACCTGGTGAGCTATTGGGAAGCAAAATCATGATTAGACTAATCCTCCCATGTGTGTGAGGGTGCAACCATGTTAGACGCGCACGCAGTGACTCTGTCTCCCGCGGAGACCTTCGTCATGAACCTCATTCTCCTAGCTATTATTGGCTGGTCGATGTGGAAGGCTGAGAGGGGACTGAATCCCGGTAATGACGTCGCAGTTCTGTTCCTACTTGGGATATTTGCAGTCTCCGGGAGGGTCCTTCTAGAGCCTCTTCCGAATGTACAGCCAGTTACAGTAGTCGTCCTGCTTGCAGGGATTCACTACGGTGCCCCTAGATCTGTAGTTCTAGCAACTTCAGTTGCGTTGGTTTCGAATCTATTCCTCGGTCACGGGATATGGACACTATACCAGGCTGCTGCATGGTCTCTGGTGGGGGTATCGGGTGCCCTTCTCTCACAGAGGCTGGCTCCTTCTGGCAGTATCTCAGTTTCTAGGGTCGCTGTCCTGTCTGTGGCTGCTGCATTCATCTTCGACTGGACAGTCTCGCTTAGTGCTCTACACTCATTCGGGGCAGAGATGCTACCATTGTACATCGTCTCAGGAATTCCATTCGATGTTCTCCATGCATCTGGAAACGTGTTCTTCGTCGCATGGCTCGCGACTCCATTATCTGAGATGATGTCCCGACACAATCTCAGGAGAACGGTGGTGAGAGAGGCTGTCGCGTCCAGAATCTGAGCTGACCATGGTCTTGGTCACAAGAGCTGATCTTAACCTATCCAAGGGAAAGCTAGCAGCACAGTGCGGACATGCAGTAAGCGAATGCATCCTCAAGGCCAATTCCAGGGAGCCGAAGACTCTGAAGCGGTACCTAAGCGGAGGGGCTCGCAAGATCGTAGTAGCCGCTCCTCACTTGGAAGGTCTGAAGAGGATATACGGTGAAGCCGCCGAGAGCGGATTGATAGCCCACATGGTGAAAGATGCAGGCCACACAGAGATTCCACCAGGTACAGTGACAGTGGTGGGTATCGGGCCAGGCCCTAGGAGTTCCATAGACTCGATAACCAGTAGTCTGCCACTGGTCAACTAGAAGCACAGAAGGTGTTTGAGTTTCGACGGACTGGGAGTTGACCCCCAGTCCGTCTTACGTTATTCTGACCAATCGTTTTACCGATCTCAGACCATGTCGTCGACCATTACGCCGACTCTGGCGCCGAGACCTACTAGTAGGCCGTCGACAATCCAGTCTAGGGCGACATCTTGGATGCCATCTGCGCCGCTTAGGAGCGAAGCTCCCATCTCGTGCGCTGCGTCCATTCCGCCCATTGCACCGGCTAGCGCCATCAACGAGAAGGCCGCCATCCATGCGTCACATCGGGTGTAGATGGTCCAGAATACTGCACCACCTGCAATCATCCCGAGTGCTCCCCATAGCTCAGGGGCCTCCCAGGCTGTTGCTGCCCAACCGGTCTCTATAGCTCCAGCCTCGGTCATCAGTGCGATCGCTAGTGCGGCACCGACTACCTGAGATAAGAGTAGCATAGCGTTACCCATCATTCCGTCTGTGTCACTCAGGTCACCGGTCATCATGTGGCACCAAGTAACAACAGGCAGGATGTGCGCTCCACTTATTGCCATCCATGCTGCAGCTAGTAGGACAGCGCCCTCTAGGCTTCCTAGTCCGGCTCCCGCGAGAACCATCCAGGATACCATAAAGGCACCTCCAACTTCATTCATCATTGCTCTGTTGTCCATTTCCATATTTTTTCCTCCTCACCTTAGTGAGCGGTTGCCCACAAGACCCATATGTTATAATTAGAACCTATGGAATACGCCAAAAACAGCCAAAAACCGATGTTTTGTTATTTGCCGGTGTTCCCAACAACACTTGATATCGCGGAGAATATCTAGTATTTTATCATAAAGTTCAGTGCTACGCACTGAGGCAGTTCACCTGAATTAGTTGATATGGGATAGCTTTCCTGCCCAGAACGTGCGAGATTACCCATCCGACAGAGTGGACCTCAGAAGTGACACAGTGACACAACCCACTCCCTCGATGAGGGAAGCAATGGCTTCCGCGAAGGTTGGTGACGATGTTCTAGGGGACGACCCAACTGTGATCGAGCTACAGGAAAAGATTGCTCGTATGCTGGGCAAGGAGTCAGCACTGTTCGTCTCCTCGGGAACTATGTCGAACGCCACTGCAATCAGAGCCCAGACCGAACCCGGTGATGAGATAATTACAGAGTCACACAGCCACATTTACATCTATGAGGGAGGGGGCTTTGCCGCTCTCTCTGGAGTCTCCGTTGCATTGGTTCCAGGCACTCAGGGAATTATGGATCCGGACGATGTGGCTAGGGCGGTAAGGAAGGGAGATGGAAGCCTCGGGCACTTCCCGAACGGATCGATGATATGCGTCGAGAATACCTCCAACAGAGGAGGCGGGACTTGCTACTCCTTGGAGACCATGGACGCTATTGCAGAGGTTGCCAGGGAGAATGAATGCACCTCCCACATAGATGGAGCTAGGATATTCAACGCATCTGTTGCTACCGGCCAAGACGTCTCACGGATCGTCAGGGACTACGACTCAGTCTCAATTTGTCTTAGCAAGGGACTCGGGGCCCCAGTGGGAAGCGTCCTGGCCGGCTCCTACGAGATGATATCTCGAGCGTACCGATGGCGCAAAATGTTCGGCGGTGGTATGAGGCAGGCGGGAATTATTGCCGCAGGTGGAAACTATGCTTTGGACAACAACATAGACAGGCTATCGGAGGATCATAGTAGGGCGAGGAGGCTTGCAGAAGCAGTCGAGCAAATGCCAGCCTTCTCAGTCGATCTCGATCAAGTCCAGACCAATATGGTGTACATCGGCTGCGAAGAGGGTGAAGCCGACCGGCTCGTCTCGAAACTCTCCAAACAAGGCGTAGACACCCTCACAATCGATGACTCCTCAATCAGGGCAGTGACTCATCTGCATATCACCGATGAGGATATCGATAGGGCGATCAACGCATTTGACAAGGCACAATGACCCACAAGCGTTCAATATCATAGGCGCCCGCAAGAAACCATGAGGCCCGTGTTAGCAGTCCTGTTGACATCCCTCATATTGATCCCATTGACCTCTAGTGCTTCTATCCAAGTTGACTGGGAAGAGGCAAGAACCTCCTCAGACTCCAACGGGGGGACAATAGGTGGAATCTCCCTGCCTCTCTCCGAAAATTCTTCATCAGTATCCTCTGAGGTAAGCGAACTCCCCACTGTAATCGAGGTGTATACAGCTACTTGGTGCTTGAACTGTGTAAAAACCGAGGGCTACATGGAAGAGGCAATCGGTGAATCGGAAGTCGAATTAATCCACTACCATGATCACTGGTTCCAGGTGAACGATCCTTTCGGGAGCAATAGTACTGAGGAGCGCTGGGAATCCATGTATGGCCACGCGGTCACCGAGATAGGAGGTGCACCGCACTTGGCACCTACCACAATCATCGATGGTGAGAGAATGCACTTTGGAACTCGACCGAAGACAGAATCAATCACAGACGACTTTAGAGCATCGATTTCTGAAGGCTCCTCCGCTCCAGTTTCCGGGCAGATGGGAATGTCGATATCGACCTTGGAAAATTCAGGCCAGGGCATTCAGATAACATGGAATACTTCTGGAGTTACTTACAATTGTGAAGGCGAGTGCAGTTCCCTGTCACTGACCCCATGGATCATGTTCGTCGAGGAAACAGCCTACTATCCAGATGGCTCGAATGGACTCGAACACTACTCACACGTCCTACGTGAGTCGATACAGTTGGAAGGAGAAGACGGGGCTCTCTCATTGACCCCTCCTTCTACTTGGGATGGCGATGACATGACCGTTGTTCTCATTTTGGACTGGGAGCAAGAAACCTCGGGCAATGGTTCACCACTCCCCGCGGCGGGGATATCCACACTTCTATGCAGCCTCGCTGCTATATTGCCCAATAGAAGAAAGAAATGAGCCGGTTGGCCACCTACAATCGCTGGGTTGAATAACCCCGGCCGGTAATCGAGTTCGCTAGGAGGAGTCGAATGTCCGACGTAGGTGATTCTTTGACAATAGAGGAGACCCCTCCCGGGGCAATCCCCGATTGGCTTTTCGAGCACCTCGTAAACCAGGCAATAGACCCGCGACCAACATCAAGAGGGGGCCCTTCAAAGATCCTCATAATATATCCAAATGAGGAGAGTCGAAGGGAGATAATGCACAGAATTAGCGAACTTGGATTCGCCTTCGACCGTAATGGCCACCACACCATGAACTCACTGAAGTCGGCACTTCTAGCAGACCTAAGGCTTCCTAGGAGACTCTCAACGGGTCCGGCATTCGAGGTTGTCCTTCACGAAGCTTGCGCCTCTGCTGCTGCCAAACTCTCCTTTCCAGTCATCAACCCACTCCCCGATATGCCATGGGGGCGGGGTAAAACAAACTCTCTGTCTGAGCTACATCGCTTCCTCGCCCTTGAACATGCACTAGGGTCATGGGATGGCCCGGGAATCAAGTCCTTCTCCATGATCCTCCACGATCTGGAGAAAAGGCTGGGCGGCACTCATCCAGATTTCGTCACCACTCGAATTCTAGCGAACCTATCCGATACCCATATCCCGTTTACTCTGAAGGATATTGATGGGATTATTTTTCTGGACCACCCTCCTTCATTCCCCAAATCGCATGCCAGAATATTGCTCGCTCTATCCGAAATATGCCCCATTCATCAACTCACAAACCCCGGAAGCTTCAGACTAGGGCATCATGGCTTCCAGCTTCAGGACAAAAAGCCCATCAGTTCCACTTCTGATATCCCCTCGTGGGTCCCGACTCACGAAATCGAAGATGCCCCTGAGGCACAATCTTTCCGTAGGGTTATGCTCCAAAGCGAGGATCACTCATTCGATGCTGCACTCTCCATCATCAAAGAAGAGTTGGATAATAATGACAACAGCAGTGTGATAATCGTAGAACCGTCCCTGAAAGACAGCATCGGCAAATGGACAAGATTACTGAGAAATATCGGCCTGTCCACCCAAGACACAGAAACTCCATTGATCAGCACACCAGCCGGCTTCTGGCTTCACCAGCTATGCAACTCCGGACATGGAACGAACTCATTCTCCATGGAAGACATCAGGACCCTTTCGATGCAAGTCTCCATCAGTCCTTTCGAGGCAGTACTCGAACATCCCTCTTCACCTGAAATAAGCCCTGTAGCCGATCCTGCATTACTTTCTACCTTTTCTAGAACAGAACACATTCTTGGAGGCAGGGGAGCGCTATCTAGCTGGTTAGACGCCCTTAGGGTGCCACCGATGTCCGATGATAACGGTCCAGCAAAGGAATCAACACAATGGTGGCTGCTTTCACTTTCCTGCTCTATGAAGCCCCTTTTGAGGAAGGAAGACAGGGAACTATTGGAAAGAGAAGACATCTACGTAGGGTGCCACACTGGGGTAAAATTACCAGTCCATGAACCCCCCAGGGATGCGGACGAATGGCTCAATAATGCCAGTAAAATACTGATTCAACAAGGCAACAAAACATCCCTCGAAGACAACTCAATTCCACCTGCAATAGTAGTACAGAGGATACTCTCCGAGCACAGGTCCCTAAGAAAACTCCAGTCAACCCTAGGAATAGACCCCGCCAAGAAAGGTCCAGAGTGGGTCCATGAAACGTCTCACTTGATCAGATCTTTAACCATCTCAAACAACCCCATGAACACAAGCAGAATCAGGCTAATGAGCCCGGCAATGACGTTGGGATGCTCCTCCGACTTACTGATTATGGCAAACACCTCAAGCTCTTCGTGGAAATTGAAGGTCCCTAAATTCTCATTCCTAGGAGACAGTGAGAGGCACTCGAGAAATCTCCTGGGTCCCGAGGGACCAATCATGGACGCTAGACATTACCTTTCCAACATTCTCCATTGCTCGCCCAGGGTAGTAATCCTAGATCCCAGCACCGACTCCTCCACGCCAGCAGCTGCACCCATCAGGGAGATCACCATTGATCTCGTGGAAGATCCTGAGGTATACGCGTATGATGAAAAAGCCCCCTTAAGCCCCAGGGACAAGAGACAGTCCGAAGGATCCCAATTAAACCGAATGATATCCCCTGAAAGACCACCTCTGAATCCCGACTCAATTTCAATCCCTCTTGACGTGGAACTTCAGAGGGATAGGGAGGCGCGTCAGCCCACTAATGTAGGTCCCGATGGACACTTCTCGGACACCGCTTTGAATCAATTCACCTCAATTGACACAGACCTCCTCATCAAATCAGGGAGTAAGTATGCTGACGAAGAAGGAAACATGCATACGCCAAGGAGCTCGGATAGATGGCCAGTTTTTCCACCAATAGATCCTCGTCCACTTTCACCAAACGCCGCTGGATCAATAGTTTCTGATGCCAGAAACGGGCATCTGAGGGGCCCAATTCAGAACGTTAGGATATGGTCTGCTAGCAGGCTGCAGGAGTGGGCGAGATGCCCCCGTAGGGGTTGGCTGGCCAGTGGACTGAGAGCCAGGGAAGACGAGAGCCAATCCGAAGATCTAGACCAGAGAGTCCATGGAGATTTGATGCATGATATTCACTACGACATCCTTCACGAAGTACTGGGGATGAAGATGGGAGAGGAGAGGGACGTGGAGGAGGTACTCAGAGGGGAATCCCCAATCAGCATAGAAAAATCTGGGATTACAGGAGAATCCTTGATGAAAACAGCACTAGAGTCCCTAGACTCAAGGGCCCGTTGGCTGGAACGGACAGACGCCACATCGACACACTGGCGCAAAGAACTGTCAGGGATGAGCCAAGAAGACTGGAGAGACTGGCTTTCGAATCCGGAACCAAAGCCAGTTTCAGGTAGGATCGGAGCCATGATATCCTCCGAATTCAGTGTCTCCGGCGCAATGCCAATAGCAGTCGAATGGGATATCTCAGGCCCGAACAAATCAGGAACAGAAATATCTCTGAGTAAGCAACTTCACATCCCCGAAATGAAAGACGTCCCCTCTATTCTTGTCAGAGGATGGATAGACCGGGTGGATCTGCTTCCTCATGACGAATCGGGTCTGATTTGGGTGAACGAGGACGGAAGCGACACTGTAGCACCTCTGAGGATTCACGGCTCAGGCTGGAAACCTAGGAGACTAGTCGCCATAAGGGATCTGAAGACCTCAATCGGGAAGACACCAGAGGAAAGACACAGGACAGGGCTCCTCGATGAACTTCAGTTAGCAATATATTCCAGAGCATGGGAGGTCAATCACCCAGGGGACCTAGTTGTTGGAGCCGGAATATCCCTATTCGGGCATGGTTCTGAGCATCGTATCGAGGTCTCAGAAGGCTTTGTCAGCGCTGAGTCAATAGGGGAGAGGACGAGATTAACCCACGAGCTTTTCAGATTCCCCGACGAGAGCGCCGCCAGTGAGAGCGACCCATTCAGGGCATGGTTGGCACATCGCCTCTCGGTCGCTCTGAAGACAGCACAATCCGCATCACATGGGAAAGTACACCCAACCCCGTCCAAAGCGTCTTGCAGGTACTGCCCAGTCAAGAGTGCATGTGACGTCAGATTGGAGGATGATTTCTGATGCTCCTGAATACCGGTCAGCGATTGGCACTCAATATCGACTCCCACATAGTAGTCGACGCAGGAGCAGGAACTGGCAAGACCAGTACGATTGTTGACAGGGTAATTCAACACTACCTCTCCAGTGACCAGAGGGCAACTAGGCTGACACCCATCCCCGAGAGGCCACCGCGCCCCGGAGGGGGAACGCACATCTCAGCCCCTGCAGATATCAGCGACCCCCGGAAATGGCCCGGGCTTCTTCCGGGGGAAGTGGTCCTACTGACATTCACAAACAAGGCCGCGGATGAGATGAAAGACAGGCTCAGGTCGAAGATTCAAGACTTGAGCATCACGGATGAATCAAGGGTCGCTAATGTCGGAGACCCCGAGATGCTCCTAGCCCAACTAGAGGACGCGCCGGTGGGAACGATAGACTCGTTCTTCAACCAGCTAGTTTCCCCGTTCAAGAACATCCTCGCAGATGCGTACGCACAGGAGAAGATATCGGATGCAGCTAGGGAACTGGCTATAGACGAGGCAATCAACATCCTCTGGAGGCTACCTAGCTCGAGGTCCAGAATAGGGGATGCTGTAGATGCAGGAGTGGCTGGAGAAATTGTTGAGAAGGTACTAGAAGCCAGGGATCGGATAGCGAGGATGTACCATGGAAGGTGGACCGCTTCCAGGATCCTGAGGGGACTAGTCAGAAACTCGGTCTTCATAGATGAGGGAGTACGGACCATCTCCGACAATGAAGGAGAGATAGACGGAGAACTCCTCCTCAGTAGAATAATGTCGTCCATTGACCCGAAAAGGATAGAACACGTATTTCTCGAACTACAAGGAGTTACTACAGACTTCTGCGAGCTTATCAAAAGGAACACCACCCACTTCGCCCCACAAGGGTGGCCAGCAGAATCTAGGATGGCATGCATGGACAGCCTGTCGAAGTCACGGCCGTCTGACCCCTGGGAGCAACTCGTGTGGATCAGCCATCATCTGCAATGCACGGCTTCCAGAGCATCTCTACTAAAGAGGCCGGGTAATGACCCTCCGAAAATATTCCCCGGCGTCGCTAAGACCCTTCCAAAAGACTCAAACTGGCCCAGGGGAATAGAAACCATTGGCAGGATATCCGATAAATCTACCAAGGAGAGACTCAGATCGGAGATGGATGAAATATACGACAGACTGAATGGATGGTATGCCACCGAGAACGGCAGCATCGTCCTGCATTACGCACAACTTGCAATGCTATTGGACACGCGTAACCCCCCTTGCTCGACCGAAGAAAGAAAGCCATACTCAGAATCCTTCCCCGAGGGGGTACCAGAAAGGCTCCCAGACGGCAAAATGCCATCCGATTTCCATTTCAATCTAGATGGAGAGGCACAGAATCTGAACGACTTGAGACTGGTACATCTGGGATTCAAGGGAATACTGAAGAAGATCAAGGACACTAATGAGGTGGATGATTTCAGTGACATCCAGAGGCTGACGGGTGACCTGCTATTGGCGAATTGCCCTGAAGCATGCAAGAAATTCTACCCCAAGCAGCTGATTTCGGCTCTCGACTCACTCGGACCGACTCCATGGAGGGACGACCATATCCACTCAGCCTTCAACCAACTCGAGAAATTGGAGAAGTCCCCATCACTAGCCGCAGAGTCATCCGGCAGACTCGGCGCAATAAGGCAAGACTTGGAGAGAAGGGTGGCGACACTGAAGAAAATTAGAAGGAGATACAGGGCATTCATCATCGACGAGGCACAGGACAACTCCCCCCTCCAGTGGAGGCTCTTATCCAGACTATGGGGGCCTAGGGAGCAACTTTCCAGTGACCTGTCGCCACCAGACACCCAATGGCAGCCAACTATCTGCTATGTGGGTGACGTCAAGCAGAGCATCTACGCCTTCAGACAGGCCGAGGTTGCAGGATTCTTGGATTACTCCAATCACCTGATGTCCGTCAACGATCATGAATTCTCCAGTGTTAGTGAGTTAACACGGAGTCCTGAACTAAGGCGATTCGATGAGAGCAGAGACCCCAGGAATGCCGTTTCCTCCGGCTTTACCAAAGCATCTAGAATGGCCGAGAATGCAGGACTCGATCTAATTGAATGGATACCCTTTGACTTTTCGGACCAGCACCTTCCAAAACCCGACCAAGAAGAGGTAAGGTTGCGTCGGCGAGGACTGATCAGGCTCAAAGTAAACTACAGGACGGACGGAGGCCTCCTGGAAGTAATGGATGAATGGTGGAAGGATATTTTCTCTGAGAGGCACAGGGGGCTGCCAGATGGAAACTTCTACGCCTCGCCTCAGCCACTATTCCCAAGTCCGAACAAAAAAGCAAACCCTGGGTCATTGGAGTGGATATGCCCTGTCACGAGTGACGGGGAAGAAGATCCACCAGTCGACCTGACTACGCCCCTAGACCCATTCACTGATGGGATCCCCGACTCAATAGAAAGGCAGTCCCTGCTTATCGCAAGGAGGGTGAGGAACCTCATCGACGGGAAACCCATCAGAGTCAGGGGGCCATCGGGAAACTGGAATCAACTTCCGGAGGAGGATCCCGTTTCACCAGGGGACATCATGATACTCCTTCCGAGCAGGAGTGCTTTGAGGGACTCCATAGTACGACAACTGTCCCTCGTAGGAGTCACTTCCCAGGTAGACAGGGAGGGTGGCCTTCTGGACAGGCCCGTGGCTCACTGCCTCAACGGACTACTCCAGTTCCTGGCTCGTCCGACCTCCAGGCACAATGCTGCATGGGTTGCCAGGAGTAGCATTGTCGGACTGAATGACAGCAGTTTGCAGGACTTACTAAGCGGAGCTGTCGAAAATGAGAACCTAGTAACTAGGTTGGCTGAAACTTCCGACAATGAGCGCCTTAGGGAACTAATATCCAGATGGGCAAAACTCGCTCCATCTGGCCGTATAATCGATGCTTTGGAGGAATCGATAGACAACTCCGATTTGTTAGTAGCCAACAATAGTCCTGGGGACAGGCAAGACGCTGAAGAATTCATTTCCCTGATCAAGTCCCTATCGAGGGAGTTCGGGGGAGACCCCTCGATTATTGCGGATAGGGTGTCTGCAATCAAAGATAGCGACTCCTCAGCACTAGAAGCATCATCCCCTCAACAGAATGAGGCAGTCAGGATAATGACCATACACGGGTCAAAGGGATTGGAATCAAAGGTTGTCATACTCGCCGATGTCTTCTCTGGAAGGCAGACAAACCTCAGGAACGAGTACACCAACAGGATGATTGTCACACCTGAGATGTTTGGAGGGAGGCCCAAGCCATGGCCAATCAAGAAAACGGGCAAGGACCACCCACATTCTCCTCTTTGGAGACACCTCATAATGACCCACACCGCAAGAAAGGAAGCAGAGTCTAGAAGACTCCTATACGTAGCTGCCACAAGAGCTGAGAATAAGCTGATCATTTCAGGCTCCCCCAGAGGGACAGAATGGAATAATCCAGCGGGAGAGGGATTGTACGTACCATGGACATACTCCAACCCCATCCCCCAGTTGGGTCAGATGTGGCTGGAGTCCCTACGTCATGGCTCATGGAGAAGAAGCGAATTTGGCCATGACGATGAAGACGACTCATTTTGGTTGAGAGAGAAAGACAAGCTCGGGCCATATTCGGGAACCATCAATGGGGGGCATAGATTGATCAATCCAATGAGTGCACTGATCGGGGGGTTCCTCGGCACCAATACGCTCCCCGGTTTCGCACTGATTCACCACCCTGACTGCCTCGACACTGCCGACGACCACACGAACCCACTAACCCCTCTCCAGAGGATTGAGATGGTAAATGACGCAGCCCAACAGTCCCTCGGAAAGCAAATTCCTCCGATGCCAGCACCTAGAAGGGAGCGCTCCAATAGAGTCAGGGTGGCTCCTCACAGGATACCGGTCCTGCAGATGTGCAGCCGAAGATACTGGCTGGAGACCAGAGCCGCTATGAAATCTGATATCTTCGTCTCTAGATCCGAGGAAGAGGAGGTACCAAACCTCCCCAGGGGAGTCACTGCCGCAACTCTGGGCAACATAGTACACAGGGCCTTCGAGATAGGCCTCGGTAATCCAGGACCTCCTGACTTAGCCGATGCCAACCTACCCGATTCATGGACGGAAATAACTCCAGATAAGCTAGAGGATGTGTCGATAATCAACCAGGTTCTCGATGAACTGCTCCCACCGGGGGCTGATAGGGAAGGGTGTAGATCCCTAACCCAGACCATGCTATCCCGAATCAAGGAAGGCCCTCTAGGGGACCTAACATCAGGAAAAGAGAACGGTGGGGAAACGGTTGAAGGACTGAGGACCGAAATGCCATTCCACCTGTCAAGGAGGTCGACCATAGACACGATAGTCAGGTCTAGGTGGACCCCTGATGGCCCAGAGCCCCTATCTGTGATAGAGGAGGCAGAAGTAGAAATGGATGGTGTAATTGACCTAGTACTCTGCACGGTCTCCGAACAAGGAAGAGCAATCAGACCAATAGACCTCAAGACCGAGGAGGCCTTCAGGGTAAACTCCGATGTCAGAGAAGGACTAATGGAGCCATATGGAAATTTCAAAATCGAGCCAGCGTGCGATGCAGAAATAGAGATGCTAGAGCACCATGGTATGCAGCTAGCCCTCTACTACGTGGCCCTCTCCACCATAGAAGACGAGCGGAAAAGGAGGAACCTCCCTCATCGAAAGGTACTGAGGCCTGCCATCCTAGTAGGCATTACAGGGAGAGTCGTGGAGTACCCCGAAGACATGTTCAGAGAAACGATTGAAAAATTGGATCAGTTACTGTCTAGTGCAGCTAAGATATCTTTACAACCAGAGTCCAAAATCTCAGAGCATATTTGCTCCTGTGGAAACTGCCCCTAGGAAAACTCACTACCCCATGGCAGAAGAGTCCATTTGTGCAAGCCCCCACACAGGCCCATGTCGGAGACACTAGACCGGATGATGGAACGTAGTGATGAGCTATGGGAGAGCTCTATATTGCCCTCACTAGGGGAATTCATCGGGATCAAGGCCCTCTCTCCCCTCTTCGAACCGAAGTGGGATTCACTGGGGGAGTTGGATGCCACAATCGACCTGTTCAGTGCATGGCTAGACGATCAGGGAATTTCAGGGATGAGCTATCAGAAGCACACCATCGATGGCAAATCACCAGTACTCCTTGTCACCATAGAGGGAACGGGCAAAGGAGAGGTGGTATTCTACTCACACCTGGACAAGCAGCCATCCAAGCCAGAGCTATGGTCCGAAGGGCTCCATCCTCTGAAGCCGGTTAGGAGAGACCCATGGCTGTACGGCAGAGGATCTATCGACGACGGATATGGCGGCTATCTTTGCGTGACCTCGGTCAGACTCCTTCAGGAGTCGGGAATCCCACACCCAAAATGCACCTTCCTGATTGAAACATGCGAGGAGTCCGGATCCTTCGACCTGCCTCCCTATCTGGATTCTCTAAACGAAGACCTCGGGAACCCTGACATGATTGTCGTAATGGACAGTGGAGGTCCAGACTACGACCATATTTGGATGACTGAGGCACTCCGGGGACTAGTATCTGGGACTCTCTCGGTCAAGGTATCCCATGAGGGAATACACTCAGGCAACTCAGGCGGCTCGATACCATCATCATTCAGGATTGCCAGGGCCCTGCTAGACAGAGTAGAGGACTCAGCCACCGGAAGGGTACTAATTCCGGAGATGTATGCCGATGTAGGCTCCGAGTTGAGGGAAAAGGCAGAATCACTCGCCTCAGTGGTAGGAGACTCGGTCTGGGAACAGTTCCCTACCGTGGATACCCTCACCCCTGTGGCCGACAGCGTTCCCGAGATGATACTTGGAATGAACTGGCTACCTTCCCTGTGCGTCATTGGAGCCGATGGAATGCCACCGGTCCAAGTCGCGGGCAACGTACTCAGGACAAATACGGATTTGAAGCTGAGCTTCAGGATACCGCCCGGGGTCGACGCCGATGCTCTGGAACCGATTATCAAGGAGACGCTAGAACGCAATCCCCCATATGGTGCCGAAGTGACGTTCACTCTGGACTCATCAGCCAATGGATTCGACGCTCCCCCTCTGGAAGGAGCGGTCAAGGAAGCCATTCACGACGCCTCCATGCACCTCTCAGGACTACCTCCTCTTGCCACATGGATAGGTGGGACGATACCATTCATGGCAATGATGCAGGGAAGGTACCCAGAGGCCAAGTTCCTCTGCACAGGACCATCTGGTCCTGGAAATAATGCCCATGGTCCCGACGAGAAGCTGCACATTCCATCTGCAAAGAGGCTCACTGCGGTTATGTCATCCACCATTGCCGCAATATCCTCATGAATGGCCATAATGCGATATTTTCGACTCACGTTTTCCGCCGGGGTTAAAGGGGAAGCGTGGCTCGAGTTGTTTGAGGGGCACCATGAGCGAAGAGGAGCAAGTTCCGGCCGCGGAGGACAACGTCCACGAGCAGCTGACCATGGAAAAGGAACGTCTAGACAAGTTGTACGTTGCCTATCAGGCACTAGAAACCGATTTCTCGGACGCAAAGGCGCACATCGAGGTACTCGAGAAGGATGCCATAGACAAGGAGATCGAGAAGGAGGGCCTGGAGGCGCTGCTGAACGAGAAGGACAATCGAATAAGGGAGCTCGAGATAGAGGGCGCCAAGGCCGGCACTAGGGTTAAGCACCTCGAGCCAGAGCTGGAGAAGACCCAGGAGATGTATACCCGCGAGCAAGCGAGGCTCGGTAGGGTGTTCGAGGTGGCGGAGGAGCTCGACACAGCCCTTCAGACCTCAATGGTGGAGATGAAGGCGAGGGACGACTGGTACGCCCAGCACATGAAGCTCTTCGAGGACCTCAGCGAGGCAATCCAGACCAGGTACGCAATGATTGACAGCGCCGTGGAGGCCTACAAGGAGTTCGAGGAGAAGAAGGACCTGTTCAAAGATAGGATGGAGGAGACCCTGGAGGCAGCCAAGGAGGCAGCTTCCGAGACGCCTGAGGAGGGCGACTCCGGCGAAGAGCCAGAGGAAGACGACCATTGATCACTCAGGCTTACTGCCATCAGCTAGCCTAATGCATTTTGCTGGTATTCCGCCCCAGGTCTCACCCGGTGGAATTTCAGTCCACTTCGGTACCACTGCCCTAGATGCGACCACAGCACCCTCTCCAATCGTGCATCCCGGTTGAACTATCGATCCAGTTCCGATTAGCGCACCATCTCCAATCACCACTGGGGCCATTACCAACTCTCCCTTCTCCGTCAGGTGAGCGTTGATCGTCGCGTATCCCCCAATCACCACTCTCTCGCCTATCGTGACGGAGCCAGCGTCGTTTACGTTGGGCGTATTGATCTGCGCGCCCCTGCCAATCCTGGCCCCGGATAGCCTGTAGTACAGGTTGCCGATGAACGAGGGAACCAAATGAGGCAAGAAGAACAGAGCAATCTTGTGGAATACCATTGACCATGCCCATTGTATCGTCAGAAACGACTCCAATGGGTACCTCCCTGGGTCCAACCTAGGCCGTAGAAGCCCACCCAAGGCACCGCAAAGAATCACCAGGGTAACTCCCCAAGCTACTATCGACATACCGAGGGAGATCCCCGTTGCTAGGTGATCGATCCAGTACTCTCCATTGGAAAGGGCTTCACGAAGCTCCGTGAAAAGTGCAATTGCAGGTACAGCGGCAATCCCCACGATACAAGCCAAAAAGGGTATAATGAGCAGTGTAAGAAGGTTCTGAATCAGAGTGAACGAGCCCTTCATCACTCTTCCTCCTGAGTATCAATCAGCCCTGCTTCCCGATCTACCTGATTCGCTACCTTGATCCCCTCTTCAACGTCAACAACGAAGAAGAAGCCCATTCCAATAAGTATCGGAATCACCACGCTCAGAAGCCCCATCCTACTATCCATGGAAGCCGCGACGACAGCATAAACGATCGGACCAAGAACCGACACAGCCTTCCCAATGAATGCGAAGAAACCGAAGAACTCAGTCGTCTTGGAGGCTGGTATTAGCATACTGAAGAGACTTCTCGAGAGGGCCCCTGCAACTCCCATTACCATCCCAAAAGTCATTCCCAACATTATCCACTGCTTGTTTATACCAAGCCCCGCAGGCTCCCATAAGTTGTCCCTTAGGAGATTCGGCCACCAGTCTATTGGACCACCCTCTATCACAGTGGGGTGATCATCCCCGACTGAATACTCACCATTCAAATCCCCTCCGAGGAATGAGAAAGAGAATCTGTGTTCTGTCATCCCCGACATTTCAGAAGAGAGCTCTGACGCCTCCTCTACATTCAGAAGAGACCTCTCGTCATCCCCTGACTTCAGATAATCCAGGAAGGCTACACGGAATTCCTCGTCCCCCTCTCCTGACTCACTAACCCAGCCATCAACCCCTCTATCGTACAAAGTGGAGAGGCGATATGCTCCTTCTTCCTCGTCCCAGTCGTACTGGAAGTCGTATCTGTCATGATCTCCCTCGAGCTCCAGCGGGGCAAATCCAACACCTAGAACAGAAATGATGCAGAAGACGGTAAGTGCAGCCCCCAAGATGTTCTTGTTACTGTATTTGCTAGCCAACTTGCCTCCTATTATGGTCATTGGGATAGCGGCAATATTCGCTGAGAGGAGCAATACGAAGTTCATGCTGAAGTCAATTCTCAGAACCGAATCTGCATAAGCCGCAGCAAGTCCGCCAATTGCGTTTATTCCATCGTAGAAAAGAAGATAGCCAATCATGAAAAGAGTCAAAATTCTGTATCTCCTGATCTCGGAGAATGTATTCCTTATCTCCCTGATGCCATCAACTACTGCCTCTCCAAAAGAGGCGTATTCGGTCGGATTTGGTATCTCCGGCTCAGGTGTGTCTCTGAAGAACGGTATCGAGAATCCTAGCCACCACAGAGCGCTAGTCAAGAAAACAAACGACTGAACGTTAGGGTCGTTGAAACCCAACTTTAGCCCCACTATCAGATGAATTGTAAGGAGTGTTGACCCACCCAGGAAACCATATGCATAGCCCCAACTAGATATGTGGTCCATCAGCCTCTTGTCCCCCAGGTATGGAAGGAAGGCAGAGTAAATTGCATGACCCCCTGCGAATCCTATGTTGCCCATGATTAGGCATATTGCTAGGAATTTGTATGATGACCCATCATCCATGTACGGGGCCAAACCCATTAGTCCAGTGAATAGGATGCCGACAATAGTGTATATCTTCAGTATCCTCTTTTTTATTGGCATTCTATCGGCAATGGCACCTAGGATAGGACTGACTATCGCAACAAATACACTTGAGATTCCAAGTACTACCGCATAGAAACTGTCTCCAGTGAAGGTCATCCCAGCATAGTCCGCGCTTCCACCATTTGCTAGATTGAACATGCTCGATAGGAGAGTTGGGACCACTACGGTGATCACAGTTAGTGCGAAGGCCTGGTTGGCCCAGTCGAACCAGTACCATCCCTGGAGAGATTTCTTGGAGTCGGGATCCATTTCTTTCAGGAGTCTAGCAACTACATCTGAGTTGTCTACTCCCTCATTCGGATTACTTGACACGTCCCTCGGACACGTTAACGAGTCTTTAGTGTCGCCCAAGAATTCTGAAACCAAATATTCTCGATATTGTCGCCAATCTCAATAAGAACCTCATCTGGGGACGTGCATGGGTCAGGCCTGCGGGTTGATGGGCGATGGTTCAAAGTCAACCAAGGTACACCATCTAGTGAAGGCCCCTGAGAATACCCCCGAATCCGTTTCAATCAGGGAGTCTTGGGATGCCAGCAAGCCAGTCACAGTCTACAAGACCCCGGAGAATCTTCCCGATGGAACCCCCTGTCAGGCAGTGACCGTCATCCTCAGGACGAAGGGATGTGCATGGTGGTGGAAATCCGGCTGTACTTTCTGTGGCTACTTCAATGATGTCAGAGACGACGTAACATCTGAGGACATGTTCAACCAATGGGAAGAGGCAAAGAGGCGCACGAATAACTTCGAGGGATGTGGGATGATTAAGATCTACACGTCTGGAACCTTTTTCGAGGACAGGGAGAATCCCCCGGAGTGGCAAGAAGCGGTCCTAAGGGAGACTCACGACATGGGCCTTCACTTGGTGATCGAGGCGCAGGCTCAGATGTGTACCCGTGAGAAACTTGCCTGGGTGGCTGAGAGGCATCCCGGATGTACGGTGGCAATAGGGCTCGAGGCATATGATGACACTGTCCTCAGATTCCATGCCAACAAAGGATTCTCGACAAAGCAGTGGAACAGAGCTGTCGAATACCTAAGAGAAAACGATCTCAGGGTCAAGACGTACCTGCTTTTCAAGCCACCATTCATGTCTGAGGCGGACGCCCTCCTTCACACTTCGAAATGGATTTCCGAGGTAGCCCCACTTTCGGATGAGGTTTCGATAAATCCAATGAACATCCAGAAGCGGACAATAGTCGATAGGCTGTTCAGGAACAGGGAGTACAGGCCTCCTTGGCTATGGTCACTCGTCGAGATGATCACTACCTCTCATGACACGATTACAGAGACAGACTGTCGAGTAATAGTTCATCCCACGGCAGGAGGGAAAATTCGAGGATCACACAACTGTGGCAAGTGCGACGCCGATTTAGTCGCAGCCATAGAGAGATACTCAGTTTCAGGTCAAATAGGAGAATTTGAAGGGCTGAACTGTGATTGTAAATCATCTTGGCATTCAGAGATCCTCTCAGACAGTAGCCTGCCAACCCCTCTAGGCTCAGGTAATGACAGACGAGGAAACAGAATAGACGCTCTTAGGGCACCATGACCACGAGGGACTACGTCCCTCGCCCAATGCTTAAGGGTCAATCTCCGCTGGTTCAGTCCGCTCCTGCAGCTCGTAGCGAGGTGTTTACCAATGTCAGACCAAGGCTCAAGCCAAATCACGGAGTTCATTCAGGGGGAAAAGGAACCCCAATCTTCCTCGGTAGTCATAGCTCTTGGAGTGGTAGCCTCACTATCCTTCCTGCTCCTCTATGGAATCCTCTACCCAGGCAGAGAAATGCCGGTAGTATCCGAGCTTCTACCCATGTTTGAGGGAGTATTTGACTCTGGAATCTGGTTCTTCCTACTGGGTGCGATGCTCGGGATATTCGCAATAATCGGGACAATGCTAACAGAGGCAACCAGTGAGTGAGGTAACTTCCATGAGTGAAATAATTCCAACCTTGGCTATTTTCTGGCTGTTGATGGTCGTCTCATTCATTCTAATGAAGAGGGGACTGTCAATTTTCAACGATGTTGCTAAGGGAATGGTCATGTTCATGCTTGAGAAAGCACTAGGTCCAGCAATCGACTTTGTGCAGGGTAAGCCAGGTTCTGCATCCAGAACCTGGATCATGCATGGTATGATTTGGGCCATGTTAGCCTCCATTTTGACTTTCGCGGGCCTTTGGCTGTCCCATGATCCAACTGCACTGCACAGCCTAGGTGCGTGGGGGTACTCCCCTGATTCACACGAACTGATGTACGCAGGCAGATTCGCGGCATTATTTGGGGCAGTGGGGATGATGGTAATAGGGGCTGGACTACATGTGGTCCCAACACTCTCAGGGACGAATCTGGCCAGCGAGTCAAATGCAACTCTTGTTTCCGGACTCTGGACTCTCTCAGTCCTAATTCTAGTCATTGGTGCCCACTCAAAAGAGATTCTTGGAGTAGACATAATTGTCCTCGGAACCGCATTGCAAATATTGGCGATGATGGCAATTATCCTGAATCAACTACTGACTATTTCCAATGCTACACGCTCAATAGCTATTCCAGGATGGCTAATTATCTTCGGACTGATCGGGAACCCTCTAGCTGTTGTCTCAGTGTTCCTAAGCGGAGCATACGGTACTGGAGTGGGACAGTGGCTCGTGTACCACATGATTGGCGGGACGTTCTTCTTCTGTGGAATAGCCGGCGTCTCGCTCTACGCCTCGAGCATGGGGAGCGGCAACCCACTTTGGTCTAGGACTCTGGTAGGTTTCACGCTCTTCGGCGCTTTAATCTCAATCAATCCTATGGGCTCAACGGATCCATCGATGGCCGTTGATATGCTAGGACTAGAGGCATCTGAAATCAGCTCCTCCACTCAAGACCACATATCCGGATCATTCCTGATGGCCCTAGCTATGATACCGGTTATCGCCTACAGCTCCAACTTACTGGTTACACTCAGGGGAAAGGACGCATTTGTTGAGAATGCAGACTCCCCTGGAATAGCAGAGATGAACATGGGGGCATGGATGCTGATTCCAATAGCAATAGGGTCCCTCTTCGTCCAGACCGATGCCCTCGGAGGCGCTGGCGAACTATCGGGGATTTCCCAGACTCTGGACCTCCTCTCGTTATGGGCGGTCTTGATGCCACTATCTTTGGGTACGGCACTCTACGTCTTCCCACAGGTTAGCGGTAGGAAGGTGCTGTCGGTAAGCCGCTCAAGAGCGGCCTTCTGGCTCATGTCAGGAGGTGCCGTCGCTGGACTTACATTTACCATCATGGCCGATCTGAACGACATGGCCCTGATTGAGTCTCTCGCCGAAAACCCATCCTCAATCACAGAGGAACTTAGGATTCTTGGATCCGTGACCTTCTACGGCACTGTCTTGGGTTCCATATTCCACTGCACCAATCTTATCAGTGGCCAATTCAGGGGAGAAAAACTGTCTGAAGAAGTAGAATCGTCCACATCACTTTCTCCTCATGCCTACGAACTGACTTCTTCTACGTCAGTTAGGAGAATCCTAGCAAGCGGGGCGACATTGGATACTGAGGTAATCCCAGTATCTCAGAGTGAAGAGGCTGGGTCAGCCACGGAACTCTGATACCGTCAACTTGAGGGAATACCACCTCTGTTGAGACAAATGGGGATGACATGCGAATAGGTCTAGTGGGGAAGCCGAACGTCGGCAAATCAACCATGTTTTCCGCCTTAACTGAGTCACTAGTCGAAATTGCAAACTACCCTTTCACAACGATAGAGCCGAATGTAGGAGTCGCTTGGCTCCCACTTCCAGTTAGCTGTGCTTGCAAGGAACTGAGAACCAAGAGAGAGGAGTCAGGGAGACTCGATGAAACATCCCCAGAAGACCCTAGAATGGGAAGCATTTGCATCCCCAACACAGGTAGATGCAGCAATCACAGGAGACTAGTTCCAGTCACACTGATCGACGTCGCTGGACTTGTACCAGGGGCACATGAGGGAAGAGGAAGGGGAAACCAGTTCCTCTCAGACCTGGCCAGATGCGACGCCCTGATACAAGTCATCGATGTCTCCGGCTCCACAGATATGGAGGGAAATCCAGTAGGATCGGGCGGCTCCGATCCAATGGAGGAGCACAGCTTCCTGCTTGAAGAGATTGATCGCTGGATAATTGGAATTCTGAATACTGGTTGGCATAGGGGTACCAGAAGGGTACAGGCAGAGGGGGACAAAGCTCTATCCATCTACATTCTAGACCAGCTCACTGGGATAGGCGCCAAAGAAAGACATGTCTCACTAGCAATCTCTGAAGTAATTTCGCAATACCCGGATGCGGGTCCTCCATGGGATTGGAATTCCGATCACCTCGCTACCCTCGCCTCTTCAATCAGGAACGAATTATTCCCCATATCAATAGCAGCGAACAAAGCTGACAGAGCTATCGAGGGAGCTTTGGAAGACCTTTCCAGAAAGGTAATCAAAAATGGTGGAACACTGGTTTTGACTAGTGCCGAAGCTGAACTTGCGTTGAGAAGGGCATCGATAGCCGGACTGATTAGTAACGACCCAGGAGAAGCATCTTTCGAGATTACAGAAAAGGGGGAGGCCGACTTGACAGAGGAACAGGAGAAAGCCCTCAAATCAATATCAGAGTCACTCGAAGAGTGGAGTGGAGGAGGCCTTATTGGGCTACTGAGTGAGGTGGTCTTCGGAAGACTATCGAGAAGGGTAGCATATCCCGTCCAGGACGAAACCCATTGGACCGATGGAGACGGAAACACCCTCCCCGATGCAGTCCTGATCGCCGAGGGAACCACGGCCAAGGGGCTAGCCTACGAGGTCCACTCCGACTTGGGAGATGGATTCATCAGGGCAGTAGACGCAAGGAGCTCAAGGGTCATAGGCGCGGATTACGAGGTTCAAGATGGCGATGTAATCAGCATTTACTCAAAGACCTGATCAAGTCCCCATTTCTACTGCTGGTTGAATGATTAACTCATAGGTCATCGCAGTCCACGTGATTTCATATTCCTCGTCTGAGTCAACTATTGATCCCAGAGGCGAAGGAGGGGAGCTGATATCAGCAGTAATTGTAGCAGCCCAAGTCCCTCTGCCCAGTCCACCATCATTCCATTCAGATCTTATTTCCCACTCGCTAACTCCTGAAGCAGTGTAATTTGCTCCAGAATAATTCGTCGTTACGTCCCATCTGAGGGTGAATCCAGAATCCCCCCCTGAGCACATCCCATCTCCGCTTTGGTCCTCAAAATCTCCGATAACGCCACTAACGTCACTGGTTCCCTCGGCACTATCGGTGAAACCAGGCCCAGGGTCGTCGTTATCATTGCAGTCGATATCCAACTCGATATACCCAATATTCATCTCTGAGGCGACATCAAAGAAAGTATCGTGAGAATCCCCATTACCCATAACTTGAGTTTCTTGCAGGACTATGGGAGTCTCAACGAAACCAACCTCCCAGTCCCCAGAGCCACCAGAGCCACCAGAAACCATCCCGTCATCAACCAATGGCATCCAGGCAAAATATGCAGGAAATAGAATTAGGAAAGCAACACTGCCAGCAAACATCCCAATTTTCCGCGGGGTATCGAAGAGCTGCTCAATATCCATTTCCTTCAAACTCCGGTTAACGCCTTATCTTTCAAGTCCTCTATCACCAGCTCCCTCAAGAAGCAATTAGCCTACTCGTGACGAACTATTCCAAGATGAGATATCAACTCCCTCATTCCTGAAAAGAACTCTCGATCTACGGAATTCAGGAATGAAGTAACCAATCATGGAACGTTCCCAGAACGTCCATTTCCAGGGGCATCTTGGAAGTATCGAGCACCACTCTGAGAAAATTTCAGTCCATTCATTCGGACTAATTGTATCGGGGACATCAAAGGACACCATTGACACTCTACCTGCCGAACCGGGAACAAAACTCCATGACCTCAGACTTAGGCCGTCAACTTCCTCCTCGTCGATCACCATCCCCAGGACTCTCGCTGACCTGGTTAGCGGCATTATGATCGCCCAGCGATTTACCACGCGGGTCTCTTCGACCCTGTGCATCTCCCAACCTCTGGATTCGCATACAGTTCTGAATGATCTCAATGCATCCGCGGGAGTGACCGAGACTGGAATCTCAAGAACCCGCATTGAGCCCATATGGCTTCGCCCCTATGCTATCGCCCATAGCGCCTTCGCGACCATGATTCAACTGATACTTTACCCGAAGAGCGAGCCGAGGCCTTCGAAGCCACCACCATCGTCCTCTGGCTCTTCTTCCGCAGCTGCTTCTGCTGGTGCATCTCCCGATGCTCCCCCTGAAGCTGCCGCAGGAGCGGCCGAGGCAACTGGTGCGGCTACGGCAGTGGCCATCGCCTCTCCGATATCCACGGATCCCAACGATGCAACCATCGCCTTTACGCGGGCGCTATCAGCGTCCACTCCAGCAGCGGTCAGCACAGCGCTTACGCCCTTTTCGTCAATCTCCTTATCGGCCGAGTGCAGTAGCATTGCAGCATACACATATTCCATATTTCTTCACCTTCTTTTTCATCCGAAGAGGTCACCGAGTCCGTCGAACCCGCCTTCCTCTTCTTCCTCCTCCTCGACTTCAGCAGGTGCTTCGCCTCCGTCTTCCGCCACTTCGGAGGCCGTGGCGGCAGTGCTCGATTCTGCAGCAGCGCCAAGCGCAGCTGCGAGCTCTTCATCGAGCGCTGAGGAATCTAATTGACTGGCCAAGGCCAGCACGTGCGCATTTGCGCGAGATATGAACAAAGAAGCAGTTTCGTCATTGACAACTCCTGCTTCAATGGCAACAGAGAGAGCCTCACTGCTAGCCTTCGAAAGTAATGCTGGCATAGTTATCGAAGTGAACCACCTAATGTTGCATGCCAGATTGTAGGCACCAGAATTTGCGACTACTATGTCGTCTCTCAGGCCATCGGTATCCAAATCCAAGTCAGAAGCCGAGAGGACATCTCCACCATCTAGAACTCCAATCAGTATCAGTCCGATCTCGATAGGGTTGATTCCTAATTTTGACAACATTAGTCCTAGCTCGCCATCGATTGGATCTCCCTTGTTGACTACAGTCACCGTCTTCTGTATAGCGACTGCACCCTTGTCTATCTTTGCCGGGATTCCTACGGCGTTGAACTCCCCGACAATCGGCCCTGGTCCAAACTCCGTCGGTCCCGCCTCGACAATAATGTCATTCGGCGCAACCTCTCCATCCTTGGCTGCTCTTCCTTGCCGAGTCTTCTCTAGTTCCTCGAACAACTCGTAGCAATTTAGTGAATCAGTGTGAACGACACAAGGCTGTACAGCTCCCTCCAACATAGCCTCCAGGTCATCTTCGGTCAAACCCGCATCCTTCCATGCGAGCCTGATTAGGCTCTTCTTAGCCATGGTCATGGTCAACATTCCCCTCAGGGACTTTCTCATGTCCAGCATATTCTTTGCAGGGACTCCGGCTACGTCCACGACTCCAAGAATCCCTTCCTTTCCGACGATGTCGGTAAGTTCAGTAACGCGATCGGGCTTCCAACCAGCGATCTTTGGAATCAAAGAACCACCTCCACCTTGATAGAGGGCCCCATTGATGTCTTGACGTAGCACGACCTGATATTGCCCGCGCCTCTTTCCAGTTTTCCAACGACTCTAGTCCATATCGCCATTCCATTTGCTGTGAGGTCACCAATTCCTTGTTCCCTAGAGCCCATGGCGGTGTGGAAGGTTATCTTGTCCCTCGATCGTACTATTGCAGTGTCCTTGAGGCCAGCTGCGATCATCCCTGGATCCACGTTTGGAGGAACCGGTCTCGGCATCTTACCTCTAGGTCCAAGAACAACACCAAGGAATCTACCAACTGTTCCCATGTGTGGTATTTCTGAGAGGAAGAAGTCGTATCTATTCGCCATTTTCCTGGCCTGCTGCCTGTTTCCGCCGATGTCCTCTATCTGAGAAGGATCAATCACTTCTATTCCTGCGGCTTTTGCCTTAGTGGACATCTCGCCTCCTGCGAACATGGCAATTCTGACAGGCTTCCCCCTCCCAGAAGGTAGCCTAACCTCCTCCTGAATCCTATTGGCTGGATTCTTCAGATCAACGTCCCTAAGGGTGAAAGCCATCTCTAGCGTCTCAACGAAGTTACGCTCTGGAGACTCATCAAGAGCCTGTTGGATAGCGTTCTGTATGTTTTCCTTCATTCAAACCACCTCTGCGGTCAACGAGGTTACCCTCTCCCGCAATTCGTGAAGCATCATGCGAAATGCTCAGCGAAGTCCCCCTTGCTCATGGCATCGAGAGCTTCCTTCGGAGACATCCCCTCAACATTAACTCTCATCGAAACGCACGTTCCCATAATCTCACGGCACTTGGCGTATAGAGTAGCACCGGTTAGACGATCCGACTGATCCTCAGCCAGCTTCTTGACCTGGTCCATAGTGAGATTCTCAGTAGCCTCTTCCCAGGAGCCGTTGCACTTCTTCTTGCCCAGGGATTGTATGATCTTGTGAGGAGTCTCATTACGTGCAGACATCTCTAGTACCCCCTTGGTGCGCCCCGGCGACCTACTCTCCCTATTTGAGCGTGATGCAACCTCTGAAAAATTGCCCCTTCCCTCATTCCACTCTTTGTGTGACTCTTACTTGGTCAGCTCTGATATTCAAAGCGACCGGAACAGCGGCTTCGAACAGCTCCACAGTCACCTCTTCCTTACTCTCACTTACACCAATAACTCTGGCAGTTGCACTCTTGAAGGCGCCACCCCTGATTTCTACTATGTTGCCCTCCTCTATTCCTGCAGTAGCTGCCTTCGGCTCTAGATAAGGTAGAATGTCACGGAGGGGAGACTCTCCATCAAGTACCTTACGACAATTCTTCATTGGCGTTGCGGAAACACCAACTCTCCCGATTAGCTTCTCAACATGGTGTAGTGCGGTCGCCTCTATGAAGACGAAACCCTTGAGATAGCTCGGACTGAGGACCCCGAAGATCTTGTCTTGAATGTCCCTCAGCGAGCCAGTTCCTGAAAGACGTGCTCGAATCTCCCTGGAGACGTTCTGCTCTTGCCCCATACTGGTCTTCAAGATGTAAAGGAAAGAAGCAACATCGCCATACATGTTTCCTAGTTGTGGAACCATATACCTGGAAGACCTGCTATCTGAGGTGTCTTCAGGCTCAACCCAGTTGATGTATCCTGGGTCAACCCAACTGAATCCCTTGTAAAGGCCACGAGCTTCCACACTGTCGCTATCACTCAGGAATAGTAGTGGAGTGACATCATTAAGTCTGTTTCCAAACTCTAATCCCCTGGCTTCTCCGGATCGAACGAATGTCAAGCTCTCTGCCTCAATTCCAGTTGTCTCGGTGATTCTCGCAGCAACCGCATCTATATCGTCTGAATCACCCGCACCGTAGATTCCGTCCCAAGCACCGGGGAAGTCCGCCACTCCATCGGCTCTCTGCATCAATAGGACCTTCTCCCCATGGCGGATGTAAGCAACGAATGCATCAGACATATTTTCACCTAGTTAATCAGCCATGCGAAGAACTTGGGAAGTGCAGTATCCATTGCCCATAGCATAGCGAATCCGATAAAGCCCAGGACAAACATCCCAATTCCACAAACAATAACGGTCTGCCTGAACTCCTGCTTCGAAGGCTTTCTGGCCATCTTCAAGATTCTTGCATATGAACCAGTCTGGAGGCTCCTGACACGTCCTTCGATACCATCTTGCCAGCCCTGAACAGTCTCCTCGATGGGCCCGATATTAGAACTCTCGATAGCCATGACTCAACCTCGAAGCGGTCTGCCGACCGGAGGACCTCATTTAAGCACGCCGGACGAGCCCTAGGGGCTCGAAGAGCGACTCACCCCACGAACTCGACCGTTCTGCTGCGCAGGTTGCGCATTTGTGTGTGTAGTGCTGCCCCATGAATCTGCTCGCTCTTGACACCAGTAAGCACCAGGAGGACCCTTATGCCCTCGCCCATGCTTGGATCGGTAGTTGCACCCCAGATTATTCTAGCGTAGGGATTAATCCTATCACGAATAATTTTCGCACAGGCTTCCGCATCGCCCAATGAAAGCGTTGATCCTCCGACAACATTGACCAAGGCACCCCTGGCATCTGAGATATCAATGTCCAACAAGGGAGATTGCAGGGCTTCCTCTGTCGCCTTAATTGCCATATCTTCGCCCTCTGCCTCGCCGAGGCCAATCATGGCAACCCCTCCTCCATTCTCCATTACAGACCTTAGATCTTGGAAGTCGAGATTGACGATTCCCTCCTTGGCGATCATCTCCGATACTCCTTTGATACTCCTCATTAGTAGCTCGTCAGCAACACGGAAGGCTGCATCCAAAGGCAGGTCCCTGACGCCCTCTACTTCGAGTAGCCTCTCGTTGGGAAGCACCACTACAGTATCGCATACCTCCCTCAGCCTCTCCAGGCCCCATTCCGCATTTTGCCTCCTTAGGGCGCCCTCTGAGAGGAAGGGGTAGGTCACAACAGCAATTGTGAGGGCACCGGCGGAGCGAGCAAGTCGTGCTATGACATGAGCGCTCCCAGTGCCGGTACCCCCACCAAGTCCCGCTGTGATGAAGGCCAGATCGCAATCCTCGATCTCGGCCTTCAACGAGCGTTCGGACTCGTAGGCTGCCTGTTCCCCTTTCTCTGGTTCTCCTCCAGCGCCCCTGCCTCGCGCTGACCTACCAATCAGAACTTTGTTGCGGACGGCTACCCGCAACAAGTGCTGAGCATCAGTATTGACTGCAATCCCTCTAACATACTCCTCATCGAAAAGATCCTCATGCTCTAGTCGTGCTACCGTATTGGAGCCACAACCCCCACAACCGAAAACACGTATCTTCGGCTGTAGCGACATCAGAAGGCTCTGTAGCTCTGGATCACTCTCTGTATCGATGGGTCCAGTGGGGATTTCCCCCTCTTCATCAATCTCAAGAACTCTGTTGATGAGGTGCTTCACGGATGCGAGCCGAGTCGAACAGAGGATAACCGTTACCCCAGTGGAGGGGCGCTTCACATCAGTTTGGACACGGCCCCTGAGGGGCCGTCAAAGGAGCTGCTCCCTGGTCTTGACGAATCTAACTAGGAACGTGTAGAGCCCTCCCCATGCAGAAATAGCGAGGGCAAAGGTTACGCCATTGAGCTCACTATTCCCCAATAACGCCCATTCCGCCAACTCATGAATACTTGAGGCCGATATCCCAATGGTCCCAGTCTGAGCCTGCCAAGCAGCGACTACGAGGCCCACTAGGGTCAGTACCATCCTATCGGCCCTCGAGAATCCTCCATAGATTCTACCCAATCCGACCGATTGTGCTTGTGTTCCCATGTATGAGCCGAAAAGGGTCAGAAGACCGGCCAAAAGTCCCGAGCGGGGATCACTCACGAAGGCCACATTCATCCCCAAGGCAACTAGAAGACCTACATCGACAACCCTGTCTATCGTGTGATCCAGGAAATCCCCGTAGGGCCCGTCAACACCCTGGTGCCTCGCAAGCGCCCCATCTAGGGCATCAAGTACTCCGGCTACTAGGATCAGTACCACTCCTCCCATGATGGCAATCGCTCCAGCCTCATCCAATCCAGCTCTTGAAAGCAGATAGAAGGCAACTATTGCCAGTAACAGGCTGGCCCAAGTCAATACACTCGGGTCCAAGTCCCCCATCCTGAGGACCAACGGATGAATTGCCTTTGTCCACTTAGCCCTCATCTTCTCAAACATCACGATTCCTCCATCTGCTCTACCCAGTCTATTGTCGAGCCAATACTCATTGGCTTGAAACCATCTGATATCCAACTCTGAATATTATCGACAACGTACCCTATCTCATTTACCGTAGTATCGAATTCCGTCCAAGGAATCCCTCCCTCAAAGTCATTCCAAGCTCCACCCAATAGCTCCCACTCGCAGTTAGAATTTATTTTTCCCTCCGAGTAGCCCCTCTCGGCAAGCCTCACCCTCAGAGCATCCGGAGAGCACCTTAGCACTACAACTGCATCAACGGGAAGATTATGCGACATATGACCATCCACAATCACTACCCCCTCATCTGGTTTCACCCACTCTACATTTAGGGAAAGGCCCAACTTTTCAGTGTCTATTGGCCTAGCGCCGTCTTCAGGATCGACTTCACCTATACACCTGAATTCCTCGGCCAGATCCTCGACGGATAACAATGTGAATCCCTTCTCCTCTAACATTCGACTGACAGAGGTCTTTCCTGCGCCAGGCGTACCAGTAATAGCGACCCGAGAACCTCCTCCCATGGATGTCCGCACGCGTGAGAAGCAATGAACACTGCGCGAGACAAGCGTAACATTGACCACGGACATCCATTGCCGAGAGCGAGTAAGCATGTCTGAGAACGTTAGTTGGATTGGTGCCATGCACCCGCGAGAGAAGATTCTGAACCTATTACTGATTGCAGTTCCAGTTACATGCTACTTCTCATATGTGGCACATGATGAATCGATGGCCTTCTTCTCGTCTCTCGTCGCTATAATGCCTCTAGCCTTCCTGATGGGACGGGCGACCGAGGAGATCGCCCTGCGGACATCAGAATCCCTCGGAGGGCTCCTCAATGCGACCTTCGGAAACGCCGCCGAGATGATTATCGCGCTCCTAGCTATTTATGCTGCATCAAAAGCAGCCGCGGGAAGCGAGACCGAGGAACTCATGGTCAGCCTAGTGCAGGCGAGCCTCATAGGGAGTATACTGGGAAACCTACTCCTAGTGATGGGACTGGCATTCGTCTGGGGAGGTATCCACTACACGGAGCAGAAATTTTCGCCGACCCAGGTGAGTTCCAATGGCTCTCTGATGCTCCTAGCAATGATTGTACTGATTATCCCAGCAGTGTTCAACTCCACCGTAGGAGGTACAGAGGGAGACGAGGGCGTGGCGACACTCAGCCACGTCGCTGCGATCGTCCTCCTCATGCTGTACGGACTTTTCCTTTACTTCCAATTCAAGTCGCACGTCGACCTCTTCGCCACTGAGTCCCATAATCATGAGGAGCCAGAGATGAGCCAGCGTGATGCTGTCATACTGCTGGTAGTCGCAACGGTCCTAGTTTCATGGATGGCAGAGATTCTTGTTCACTCAGTCGAGTATGCCGCTGATGATATGGGACTCCCCCACCTGTTCATCGGCGTTATCCTCCTTCCACTGTTTGGAAACGCAGCTGAGCACTTCACAGCAGTCACCGTAGCTGGGAAGGACAAGATGGACCTATCTTTCGCCATCTCGATGGGGTCTTCAACACAGATCGCGGTTTTCGTTGCACCCATGATGATAATCGTTGCATGGGTATTGGGCGTACCGCTGACCTTCGAGTTCGGCAAGCTGGAAACGGTTTCCGCGTTCCTCTCTGTACTCATCGTAAATATCATCGCATCCGATGGCAAGTCAAATTGGCTCGAGGGCGCGTTATTACTAGGAACATACGTGGTACTGGGGGCTGCCTTCCTGGTGCACCCATAGTGCATTCAACAGCAACCATCTTCACGGTCGGGCGCCAAAACAAATACCACTCGGTCAACGCCATCTATGTTCCTGAGTTCACCGACCATTGCCCTGACCGATTCTGCTGTACCCTTCACCTGCATTGTGTCGACACAAGAGTGACTGGATGGAAGACAGTTGTGATGGTAAGATGAAACGTCAATACGTCCAGAGTGCCTGATCTCAGCCAGTTTATTCTCAATATCGTGCTGGAAGTAGACTACAGCGGTGCCCTCTACCTCAAGGTCGTCCTCCATGTCACTTAGGCTGCCCCGAATCGCCTCCTCGGCGAAATGGATACTCGCATCTCTGAGGAACATACTTCTGTTCTTGTACCCCGCCCTCTCAACTAGTTTCCCAAGCCTTTCAGCAAACTCATTATCTGTACTGAAGGACACTATGCGGGTCATATTGCCCCGTCTCATATTTCAGTAATAATAATTGCGTATTAACTAGTTATTAACATCTCTTAAATAAGTAATAGTGGGCGGTCGGCCCATGAAGAGTGTAACGTACAGGTCAATTCTGTTGAGCGTTTTGATGGTAACATCCAGCCTAGCTGGATGCCTAGGAGACGAGGCAAACGACGCCGATGAGATCGATGTCGTAGACCCGATCGATGTCGTAGACCCAATTCCCGTATTCGGTAGCGTGATGGTTTCGACCTATCACGTAGGGGAGCTTGTCAAGGCAGTCGCAGGCGACCACGTCGTGATGGACTACATGAGCCAGGACAATATTCCTGTTCACGACTACGAGCCCTCTGCAGCTGACTTAATCAGGCTGCAAGAGGCTGATGTCTTCTTCTATCACGGATTGAATCTCGAACCATGGGTCGATGCTACACTCGCATCCCTTGGAAGCGATGCACCCCCTTCCTTCATGACGCACACAATGCCCAGCGGCGAGATCACGCTCGATTACGAGTCAATTCTAGTGGCGGATCTGTGCGAATTGATGAACGACGGCCCATTTGAGAGCACTACCCTCGGGATGCTCTCGGACGACCATGACGACCATGACGACGACCATGACGACGACCATGCTGGCCACGACACTGATTACAAACGAGAAGATTTTCGGGGAATTTTAAAAGTTAAATATGCCCCAAATGATCGACTTAGTTTTGCAGTGGATACAAAGCCTTATATAGTCACGAAA
>PBGL02000030.1 GCA_002718995.2 Methanobacteriota archaeon | reverse complement strand
CGTCGACACCCCGGCCTCGACGTCCCAGATCGCCTGCAGCGCGGGTACCTACAACCCGAGCACCGGCTCATCCTCGGCCGCCGACTGCATACCCAGCGAAGCCGGGCACTACATCCCGATGGCGGGTGCGGACGCCCAGATTCCATGCCATACAGGGACATATCAGAATCTCGTCGCGATGACTTCGTGTATTGAGGCAGATCCCGGTCATCACGTTCCAGAGACAGGTATGACGGAACAGATAATCTGTGCAGCAGGAACTTACCAATTCAATTCTGGACAGGGGACATGTCGAGCTGCAGATCCGGGGCATTTTGTTCAGACATCAGGCCTGACTGGACAAGCCAAGTGTATCGAAGGTTGGTATCAACCATCCGAAGGGAAGACCGAATGCCTGCAGGCCGAACCTGGTCACTTTGCCTCAGGAATGGGCTCGGTTACTCAAACCGAGTGTGGATTGGGAACCTTCGAAGAACGGCCTGGTGCAAGCGAGTGCGAGGATGCTCACATTGACCATTACGTTGACGCCATTGGCTCGATATCACAGACCCCGTGCCCGACGGGAACCAGTCAACCGCTCGTCGGGCAGAGCAAATGCGTTTGGCCATTCGGAGCAGAGTCGCCAGCCATTCTTTTCGCTCTCCTTGGTGCGATACTAGTCTTCGGTCTCGGCGGTTGGACGGTTATGCGACGCAGGAGGGATGTAACGGTGACCGAGGCGGACGAGCATACACACAGTGTCGAGGCACCAGTCCAGTCTGTCTACGAGACGGAGCCCGAACCGGAGACGAGCGCCGGGCAGTTCCTAGAAGAACCCGAAGCAGACCTGAGCCGCCCCACTCCTCCTCCTCATGCTAAGATGAACGAGCAGGGGCAACTCGTGTGGGTTGGCGATGCGGGCACCGCATATGCTCAGAACCCTGACGGCAGCATGGTCACGTTCAACGTCACGACAGGGCGGTGGGAGCCGCTTGAGTAACCGAATCATAGGGTACCCCTTATTGACGATACATCCACTTCGCTAGCCACTGAAAGGGGGGCGCTATGGTTTCGAATTATTCGGTGTGAACATTCTTAGTATGGCAATGCCTAAAATACCACTTAGGGTAAACAAAATCATTGACGATATTCCCTCGGATGATATCGCTACGCGGATGATTACCGTCGACAGAACGAATCCAGTATTCCTAGCCAAGTTACCGAAATCCGTGTAAAACCAATAAGAAATCAATAGTATCAGGATATCAGCCAATATTAAAAAAGTAAAGAAATCTAAGAAGAAAATGACACGACTGACTGATCCGCCCCCGTCCTGCACTGAGTCGACCCATGTGTAGAAAGAGTAAGCCGCCATGGCCAAGAAAATGAGTAACATGGCGTTTGCAATCCCTCTTTTCGCCTCGACAAAGATCGCTACATTATCTGCCATTTGCTCTGATTTTTCCGAACTACTGCTTATTCTGAAGTAAGTCAGTGATGTGTATAGCAATACTAGGAATGCTGCGCATTCTACCAATAGGAACCCAAGGTCGGAACTAATCTTCCACCCCTCTGAGTTCTCGACTTCTGAAAGTCTCTTCAGAATGTCCCTAACTACAAGTAATGTAGCGATTTCATATTGCTTTCCCACAGAAGATGAGAATGAGTCTGGAATGGTTCTAATAAGCTGATACACCTCATATACTAAGAGGATAGAGAATGGTGTATAGAGGGTTGATAGAGGAGATTTGACAAGCTCCGATGCTTCACCTGTTATTGTTATATTTCCTGTCTCGAACAAAGCCCACATTACAATATGCACAAAGAATCCAACCACTGCAAAGACCATGGCTACCTTTCGAATATATTCTTCAGAAAAGTCCCCCATAGAAAGTTGAAAAGTTTTTTTATTCCACTCAAGCATGATTTCTGGTTGAAACACTCGCTTTTAGTAGTGATTTTATTTATTTTATACAATATGAATCTCAATCAAAATAGTGATTCAGTAGATATAATTCTGATAATCGGGTCATAATGTAATCGATTAACAGTCCAATTAATGGGGTTTTACTCGGACCCATGAATTAGTAATTACTGTATTAATGGGTTTGCAGTCCGCCCTTTCATAGGCTACCCTCTGAAAGGGCCCACTCGATGGGTAGGAGTATCTCGTTCCTGCGCATGAACGGCAGAGTGGTTCCGGGGTTGTCGTATACCGCCAGTATGGGTGCTCCTGTTGGGTTCAGTCCCTCTGTCTCGGCCATTCTGGTCAGCTTGCCCATCAGCGCCCTGGCCTTGGGCGTGCGCGAGAATCCGGAGAATCGCAGTGCGGCCACGACGTAACCATCCACCTGGGTGATCTCGATGTCTCCGTCGTTCGGCCTCGGGAGGTCCTCGAGGGCATGCTCGGAGGGCATGATGAACGACATCATGGGGCCCTCTTCGGCCTGCCACATGTGGACGGGGGCTGTCATGGCGATCCTCTGACCCCTCTCGTTGCCGCCGAAGATGTACCCGGCTATCCTCCTGAAGCCTCCGCTCGTGCCGCCCCACCCAGTGCCCGGGGCGAGCAGCCTGGCCTGTATCGAGCCGGCATACCTCCTGACCTCGAACCGCTTGTACTCCCTGAGGACCTCGAACTCGGGCTCCTCGTAGGTCCCAGCCATCCGAACACCTCAGAGCAGGTTGGGCAGGATATTGATGTTGAACCAGATCAAAGCGACAAAAACAATGGCCCAGATCCAGTAGATGCTGTCGGACCAAGTCTTGATCTTCTTCCCGTCCAAAGGCCCGAAGGGCAGCATGTTGAATGTGCCCAACCCAACATTGACCCAACACCAGAGCTCTAGTAGCCCTCTTTCTTTCCCGTTGATTAGCGAGGTGAATTCTGTAGTCTCTAAGCCGAGCACGATTAGCACGATGCCGAGGGCCCACAGCATGATGTTGCTTACGGGCCCTGCCAACGCAATCTTCCCAAACTGGGAACGCGATGTGTTGCCTGCGACCATGACAGCGCCAGGGGCCATGAAGACAATGCTTGTCAGGGCAGCCAGGAATACGCCGAATCTCAAGCCGCTGGGCGAAGCTCTAAACTCGGCCCAACAGCCATACTTGCGAGCCGTGACCTTGTGTGCAATCTCGTGAATGATGAAAGCAGGGGCGGCTGGTATGATCCAGAAAATCCCCCCTATGATGAATTGCGCGGGGCTAGAGATGGCGCCTAGTATTCCTCCGACTGACATGAATGCCAGGGCCAAGGCGAAGGCGAGTGTGGCTTGCGCGAGGTGCTCGACCTCCTTACTCGAGAAGTGCCATATCGAGCCCTTGTGGACGGGTATCCTCCTGGCCTGTGGCTCCTCGCCGAATACCTGGAAGAATGGTCGGCCGCCTGTCATGTTGACCTTGACGACCCTGACGTGGCTGCGGCGGCTGCCGTCGTCCCTGGCTCTGGAGTGGGAGGGAGGGGGTCGAGAGTCGTCCATCCTGTCGAAGGGGTCGTCGTCTATCCTCCAGGCCCGGGGGTCCCTCTCTCCTGTCACGTTCCTGTCTCCCCTGTGTCTCGTATGAAGGCTCGTAGTCCTCAGTCCTCTTCCAGCATATCGCCGACCTCTGAGAGGAGGTCGTCCCAGCTGGGCACCTCCTTGCGCTTCCCCCCGTCTATCAGGGAGAGGAGGTCCTCCATCTCCTCGGGCTCCAGCTTGGAACCCCACCAGCTGGCCTTCTTCCTCCTGTCTCCGATTAGGGAGCCCTTCTCCTGGCGGCGAAGCCTCTCGAACAGGTCCTCTATCTCCTCCTGGGTCCTCGGAGACACCTCTCCTTGGTGCTCGGAGATGAGCGTGACATAGTGGAGCATGAGCTCCCCGTGCTCGGGGTCGTCGATGTAGCTGGCCGGGGATGCTAGCATGGTGACTAGCTCCCTCGAGAGCCTGTCCGCCTTGGTGGTGGCCTGTCCCGAGAGCCTGTCCCTGGATCTGGTGTGAGCGGCGATGCACTTCTTGCATCTCTCGGTACCGGCTACGTCGGGCGCGTCGCAGAATAGGCAGCATATCGCGAAACCCATCTGCTCCATGGCCCTGCGGGGCAGTGACATGCGCTATCCTCCGCGTCCTCTGACATCAAACCTACTGAGCCATGGGCACCATTAGCGCGTTGGCGGGGTCACGGTAGACCAAAGGGGCCTCGAACGTCGATAGCGAGGGCAGGATGTGGACGGTGCATATGCTCCCGCATGCGGGAGCTAGGTAGTCCTCTCCTGTGTCTGAGAATACGAACCGGAGTCCGTGTCCGGCAGGGAGTAGCGCATCTATCCCCTGAAACTCCATCATCATGGTAATCTGCTGCCCTGGCATGACCGTCTGGGGGTCGTAGCCGCCCGCGTGGTAGCGCACGTCCATTGTCGCGTGCCCTATTCTCATGCCCGTCTCGGCGTCCTGCATCTCGATGAATATCTGACCGCCGTCGAAAGTGGGCACTGCCGACAGGTGCAGCGTTGGGAGTCCTGAGATGTGCATATCCAGGTCCTCGTTTATCGAGGGGCACTCGACTGTGACTGTCTGCCCTCCCCCTACCACGGGGGCCCCTCCCCCTACGAACACCCCGTCGTTCATGCAGTCGGCTAGTTCGAGCGTGAACGGCTCGCGGTCCACTGGAGGCCATGTCTCCTCTATCCTCCATTGACCGTCGTTCCTCTGTATCTGGGCGTCCAGTGATGGCTTTGGCCCCCTCTCCTGCAGGTAGTACTCGAACCACTCGAACAGGTCCTGGCCCCAGTCCCACCTCGTCATGTTGTGCAGGGCCTCGTACCCGTAGCCGGAGTCTACGCCATCGTGGCTGCTCACCTGATCCGGGTAATGGTGGCCCCACTGGCCGAGGATGCTTCGTACCTCGAACCCAGCATCCACGTAGGCCTGGTACCAGTTCGTCCCCAGGGGGCCGCCGAAGACCTGGTGGGGGTCGACGTTCCAATCCTGCATCCCCTGCACCCAGTATATGCTGCCGTTCCAGTTCTGGAATGCCTTGTCNATGTGGCTCCTCTCGTCGTAGTAGTTGTCCATGTAGGGATCCATCTCGCCCGCGANGTAAGTTACTGGACCTGCGAACAGNCCCTCTGCTATGTCAGGGCACACGTTGTCGAAGTCNTCCTCGTTGTAGTCGACCGTGCTCGAGAAGTAGTTCATGTGCATGATCTGGGATCTCGCCTCCGCACTGCCGTTCTTGTANAGCAGCGGGTGCAGTGCAGTGGTTCCGGAGATCGGGACGATNGTCTTGAGGTGCTCGCTTCCGATTGCCGCGGCCTCCCACTGGGTCGCACCCTCGTAGGACTTGCCGTACAGGCCGACGTTCCCGTTGCTCCACTCCTGTGTCCCAAGCCACTCCACCGCCGAGTGTATCCCCAGTCCCTCGCCCGCGCCCCTGTAGTCGAAGCAGCCACTGCTCTCCTCTGTGCCAAAAACAGCAACCTGCGCGAATGCGTAGCCATGGGGTACGAAGTTCTCGAAGATGAACTCGCCGCGGCCTGCGCTGACCACGTTTGTCGGGGTCGACTCGTCGCCTGGCTGGCCGTAGGAGAAGTATGGCGAGACTATCGCTATCACGGGTACCTTGTCCCCGGCCTGGGTGTTGTTCGGGAGCCAATACGAGATGTGCACCTCGGAGGTGCTTGGCCCTGTCTCCCATACGGTGGACGTGTCCACGGAGACCATCGCCTCCTGGACCTCGAGTGCCCCGTATGGCCCGGGGTCGAGCACGAGGCTGTATGTTCCGGACGTCTCCCATTGCAGTGCGTGCCTGTCCCATATGGAGGGGTACTGGGTTTCATCGGATGCGGGCGGTCGTCCCTCCTCCTCGGAGAATATGCACCCCGAGAGAGTCCCTGCCAGGAGCAGTACCACGAGCGAGAGTGCCGCTGAGCGTCTGCCCATGATGCCCGCGGCCGGTTCGTGTTTCAAAACCTGTGTATTGATGGGGGGGTTTGTTTTCGACTGCCTATGGGTGTGGTGGGCGGTCACGAGAAGCGCTGGGCCATACTTGGCGTAATGAGCCTGAGCCTGATTATTGTCATGTTCAACAACGTGACCCTGAACGTGGCCCTGCCCGAGCTCTCGAAGGACCTCAGTGCGGACAACACAGAGCTGCAGTGGATATTGGACGCATACGCCTTGATATTCGGTGGGACGCTCCTCGTTATGGGCGCTCTAGGAGATCGTTTCGGCAGGAAGCCGGCCCTACAGCTGGGCCTGCTGATGATCGCTACTGCCTCCGCGGCGACCGCGATGTACGCCGACGCGACGGAGGAGGTCATTGCGGCTAGGGCCGTGATGGGGCTCGGAGCCGCGTTGGTGATGCCCGCGACCCTCTCGGTCGTCGTCGTCGTGTTCCCTCACGAGGAGAAGGCGAAGGCTGTCGGGATATGGACCGCGATGGCGGGAGTGGGGGCCCCGATCGGGTTGCTGCTCGGTGGCTGGGCGGTCGAGAACTACGACTGGCAGATGGTCTTCTGGATCAACGTTCCAATCATAGCCCTCGCCCTGCTTCTCGGCCTATTTCTCGTGCCTAACTCGAGGGACGAGCAGCGCAGGCCCATGGACCCCCTCGGCGCCTTGCTATCCGTTTTCGGCCTGGGCTCGATACTGTATGCGATCATAGAGGCGCCGACGCATGGCTGGATGAGCAACGAGACATTGGGCGTCGCGGCGCTCGGCGTACTGCTCATGATCGCCTTCGTAACATGGGAGAGGAGGGTCGAGCACCCCCTGCTGCCGATGGGCCTCTTCGGGGACAGGGGGTTCACAATCGGCCTCATAGCGATTATGTTCGCGTTCTTCGTGATGTTCTCGTTCATGTTCACCCAGATGCTGCACTTCCAGCTGGTCCGCGACAAGACCGCTCTCGAGGCTGCCATCCGGTTCCTCCCACTCCCTCTGGGGCTAGGGCCCGTGGCGGCGAACAGCGACAGGCTGGTGCAGAGGTTCGGGAGCCGGAACGTGGTCACCACCGGACTCGCCCTCGTATCCCTGGGCATGGCCCTGTTCACCACGGTTGACGTCGGGACGGCGTATCCGGTGATCGGGGCGACGTTCCTGCTCCTCGGAGTGGGGATGGGACTGACTATGGCGCCCTCGACCACCCTGGTGATGGATGCCGTGCCAGATGACAAGGCCGGGGTCGGGAGCGCTACCAACGATGCCAGTAGGGAGATCGGGGGGGCTCTAGGCATAGCGATAGGGGGCAGCGTGCTGAACGAGTACTACCAGAGGAGCATGTCCATCCCAGAGGGACTGGAGCACCTCGGCTCGGTGCCGCTCGAGTCGTTCCCCGCCGCAATGAGGATCGGAGGGGAGATGCTCGCAGAGGGGAACATGGCGGGCCTGGAGCTCATCGAGGCGGCGAGGGCCTCGTTCGTCGAGGGGATGGTGGCCAGCGCGATGGTNGGCGGGGCCATCGCCCTTGCGACCGCTTTCGTGGTGAGATCATACATGCCCGGNANGGATTAGCCCCAATCCTAATGGGGAGTGTTTTCCCCTCTAGTGACCCGAGTTGGGTGGTTAGTGGCATGGAGGAAAAGAAGCTGGGGGTTGGACACGTGATTGGTATCGGGTGGTTGGCCCTCTTCGCTGTCTTGAGGAACATCTCCGATTCTTCGGAGGCCGGGGTGATTCCGACATGGGTGCTGTTGCCCGTTTTGCCGCTGGGCTTGGCTACGGTAGTCTACTTCTTCTGGGCGATTAGCGATTAGGTGGTAGTATGGATTATGAAGCGATAATATTTGGTTTGTTGATGCTCCTGTTCTTTGGCTCGGACTTGTTGGTGATGGCTCTATCCATTAGGGGCCTGAAGGATTCGAAGGCCAAGGCGTCCTGGAGCTCGATGGGAGTAATACGAAGGGGGATGCTTGTAGGCTTGATCGTCGTGATGGTTGTGTTCGTCTACTGGTTGGCCACCGACAGCATTCTGGCCCCTTAATTGAAATGGAACGATAATTAATATCGCACACCGCCTTTCAGAGGCTGTGAAGCCCTTCTTGGAGCACGTAAACATGACCTCGACCAATGTGGATGAGACAGTCCGCTTTCTGATGACCGCGATGCCTGACTTCAGCATCAGGGGGGAAGGAGGNGGCGCTAAGGCGCAGCGATGGGTCCACATCGGCACTGATGATTCCTACCTCTGCATAGAGGACAGGGGGGCCACGGAGAAGGGGCCGCACCGGCCGTACGTCCATCCAGGCCTGAACCACATGGGTTTCGTCGTCAGCGAGGCGTCGGAGGTAGCAAGGCGGTTGACCGAGGCGGGGTACGAGCAGGGGGCGACCTATCTGGACCACCCCCACAGGCANCGCTACTACTTCTTCGATCATGACGGCAACGAGTACGAGTTTGTCGAGTACCTCAGCGACGAGCCNGGCGAGAGGAACGAGTACNAGTCATAGGCGGGNATTGGNTTGAGGTTCTGGGCTCTTGTNGCGTTGCTACTATTCGCGTNCTCGGCCGTGGGCTCGTCAGGCGACCANTCCATCATGCAGGAGGAGGTCGTGGTCACCGTGGACAGCACTAACTTCCGCTTCTCGCCCTCGACCGTGACCATCACGGAGGGAGGCACGGTCCGGTTCTTCTGGAGCGGCGAGCTGCTCGCCCACAATGCGGTNGCTGACGACGGGCTGTTCGACTCGGGCGACCCATCCACCTCGGTAGACTACTCGTTCACATTCGAGGTGGGCACCAACGGGACCCATACCTACGTCTGCGAGCCGCACGAGGCGATGGGGATGATCGGNACGGTCGTGGTTGAGCCCGCGCCCCCAGTGGAGCCGGCAGAGCCGGAGCCGGAGCCCATCGAGGGCGAGTCGGCGGAGTCTGACGAGATGTGGATACCATTCCTCGGCGTGGAGCTGGTCGTGCTAGGCGTCCTGGCTGTGGTGATCTACAACTACGGCGTGACGAGGGGGATGGTGGAGACGCGTCTCGAATTGCCCGAGTCGGAAGAGGNGAATGCTCGCTGATTCGTGGTTGTTTATCGCTTCAGCTCGGCCCTCAAGGCCCTGGGTATGTCGCTCTGGACGGTCATCCTCTCNCCATTCGGGTGGTCGAAGGACAGCGCCGACGCATGCAGGCAAAGCCTGTTGACGCTGGCCTTGCCCCATCCGTGCCTCGTATCCCCGGCGACGGGGCACCCAAGGCTGGCCATATGGAGTCGTATCTGTGCTCTTCGTCCAGTGTCTATCTTGATTCGGATCAAGGTGTGCGTAACGCCCTCCTCGTCGACTTCCCAGTGGGTTATCGCCTCCCGGCCGGCCCTTCTGCCCTCGACTACGAGTCGTACGCGCATGTCCTTGGTCTCCTGGATCCTAGCTGTCTCGGTCCCCGATTCCTCCTCAGGACGGCCATGGACAACGGCATGGTATATCCTCTCCACGGAGCGTCTCTTGAACTGTTCCTGCAGCATGTCCCTAGTCTCTGGGCTACGTGCTAGAATGAGGCACCCTGAGGTCTCCCTGTCGAGCCTATGAACTAGTATCGCCCTCGATCTGCCGTTGTCCCACGCCCACTTGGCGGCCCTGTCGAACATGGTGTCTATTTCCCCCCTGTCCGTGGCGACGGAAAGGAGCCCGTGGGGCTTGTCGACGACTATCACCTCGGAGTCCGAGTAGAGCACGCGGGGCTCGGGCAACCCCGGCTTCGGCTTGGCCGGCCGGTCCCCGTCCTCCCTCGACAGCACCACGACCGTCGAGCCGGCGGCCACCCTCTGTCTAGGGTGCTCGGCCCTCACGCCGTCCACCCTGACCCTCCCGTGGGTTATCATCCGACGGAGGGAGTTCCTCTTGGCGCCGGGGTGCATTGAGGAGAGCGCGTCGATGAGGAGGGTCTCCTCGTCTGGGGTTATGGAGGGGTCAGTCACCTTGCCACCACTCCTCTGGTTCGTTATCATCGTGCTGCTGGTCGAAGGCGGCGGCCTCCTCTTCCTCGGATATCCGCCCGTCGCCGTCTGTGTCCAGGACCACTGCCTTTCCGAGCTTCTTCCTCCTGTACGCATTGATAGCGACCAACACAATGACTACCGCGAAGAGGAATGCGAACCCCATCGCCTCGGCCTCGAGGCGAGAGAACCCGAGGCCCATCAGGACCTGCACGGCTATCTCAAATAGCACGTGAAAGGCGATCCAGACTAATACTTCGAGAATGATTTCGAAGCAGACGTCCTCGACCACGGATTACTCCACCATCTTGCGCTGATGAGTTTGCGGATTTGGTCTTGTGGGGGGCATCACCGGCTCCGCGATGCCACGTATTCGACGGCGTTCCTGAATATCGCCATGCCCTCGCCCTCGCCGTGCTCGACGTCCTCACGCGTCCACGTGGCCCCGAGCCATGTCGAGTGGTTGGCCTCGGGGTGGGGCATCAGGCCGAACACGAGGCCCGTTGGGTCGCAGACGCCTGCGACGTTCCTCCAGCTCTGGTTCGGCGAGACGGGGTAGGGCAGGACCTCGTCGCTGGAGCCGGGGTATTCCGTGGATGGGTCGACGTACCTAGCCACGAGTTGCCCCGAGTCGGCCCACTTGTCCAAAAGTCCCCTGTCGTCCGTGACGAACTTGCCCTCGCCGTGCCTGACTGGCACCCTGATCCTCTCTATCCCCCTGGTCCAGACGCAGGGGCTGCTCTGGTCGAACTCGAGGGTGACCCACCTGTCGTCGTAGCGCCCGATGTCGTTGAGGGCGAGCGATGCGGTCTGAGTAAGGGACACCTCCTCGTCCCCGGGGAGGAGCCCCATCTTGACGAGGACCTGGAATCCGTTGCATATCCCTATGACGGGCTTGCCCGCTGTGACGAACGCCCTCACCTGGTCGCGGAGGCCGAACCTCAGTCGGTTGCCCATCAGCCTCCCGCTGCCTAGGTGGTCCCCGAAGGAGAAGCCGCCCGGAACCGCCATGATGTCGTAGTCAGAGAGGTTCGCCTCGCCGTTGACCAGCCTATTGACGTGGATCCTGTCCGCCGTGGCCCCGGCCATCTCGAACACGGCCATGGTCTCCGTCTCGCAGTTGATCCCGAAGCCGGATAGGACAGCCACCCTGGGCTTGTCGCTCATCTCTCACCGCCCCCCAGTGCCCCCTTCCAGGACTCCCTGAGTTCGCTCATTGAGGCCGAGAGTATCTCCCTCTCGCCTCTGTTGATGGTTATTTGATCCCCCTCCGAGACGCGTCCTACATGGTAGCATGCATGGCCATGCATGGCCCTCTCAAATGCCGAGCAGTCAGTCGGTCTGACGCTGACTAGTATCCTTCCGAGGCTTTCACCGAACAACGCGCCCCACTCGTCGAGGCTCTCGCAGTCGCCCCATATTTCCCCTATGTCGGTGGTCGCCCCTGAGTCCGCTCCGAAGCAGCACTCCGCGAGGGCCGTGGCAAGGCCGCCGTCGCTGCAGTCGTGAGCGCTCGCTACCAGCCCACCCCTCATAGAGCTGGTCAGGGACCTGTACATCGCTAGGTTCCTCTCGGCGTCTATCTCGGGTATCGCTCCACCTATGCCGCTGCCTTCTTCGTCCCTGAGCATGAAGGCGAGCTCGCTGGCCCCGAGCTCCTGATGGGTCTCGCCGAGGAGATATATCGAGTCGCCGGGGCTCTTGAAGTCAGAGGAGACTGCATTCCTTACGTCTGGGTGGTTGCCAACCAGGCTGAACAGTATGGTGGGCGGAACACTGATCTTCTCGCCATCCAGAGTGGCATCGTTCTTCATCGAGTCCTTGCCGCTGATGCAGGGGAGCCTGTAAGCCCTGCAGATGTCATCTATGGCGCGGTTAGCACGGACCAGCTGGGCCAGCTTGTAGCGTCCGTCGGGGGTCTTGGCGGACTCCACGGGATCGGGCCAGCAGAAGTTATCCAGGCCCGCTATCAGGTCTAGGTCGACGCCCACGCACACCGCGTTCCTCAGAGCCTCGTCGACGGAGGCGGCTGCCATCGCATAGGCGTCGATGTCGGAGTACCTGGGTACGATGCCGTTGGATATCACGGCGCCCTGTGTGCCTCCCTGGATCGGTGCTATCACAGCAGCGTCCCCCGGTGCGTCACTGTTCACGCCGCAGAAGGGCTTGATCACGGACTGGGCGATGACCTCGTGGTCGTAGGAGCGCACCCACCACTCCTTGGACGCGACGTTCGGCCTCGCCATCAGTCTCTTGAGAATCACCCCCGCCCCCTTGGCGTCCGCTTCGGGGAATTCGGCTGGCATGTGGACGGGGGGCACCCACTCAGACTCCAGCCTCAGCTGCGGGCAGCCGTCATGGAGGAACTGGATTGGGAGGTGGGCGACTGGCTCCGTCCCATGAGTTACCACGAAAACGCCCGAGTCGGTGAAGGTCCCTACGGCAGTGGCCTCAACCTCGTGCAGGGCTGCGAGGCTCTCGAATGCAGAGCAGTCACTCGGCCTCACGCCCACGGTCATCCTCTCTTGGGACTCGGAAACGAGTATCTCCCAAGACGAGAGTCCTGCTTGCTTCAATGGGACCGTCCCGAGGTCTAGCTCGGCGCCCCCGGTCAGCTCGGCCATCTCGCCCACGCTGCTCGACAGTCCTCCTGCTCCGTTGTCGGTGATGACCTGGATCAACCCGGCGTCCCGGGCCTCGAGTAGCATGTCGATCATCTTCTTCTGGGTGATCGGGTCCCCTATCTGTACGGCTGAGCTCGGACTCTCCTCGGTCAGCTCCAGGCTGGAGAAGGTGGCCCCATGTATTCCATCGTAACCGACCCTTCCCCCGACCATGTACACGACATCGCCCGGCTCTGGGGTCTTGATGTGGCTCTCCCTGCCGTCCGGGAGGGTCCTGGGCATTATTCCGAGCGTCCCGCAGTAGACTAGCGGCTTTCCGATGTATCTCTCATCGAACACTATCGCCCCATTGACCGTCGGGATGCCTGACTCGTTTCCTCCCGCACGCACGCCGGCGTGGACCCCCCTGAATACCCTAGAAGGATGGAAAAGCCCCTCAGGGAGTCTTTCCTGGTAGTCAGGAGGGCCGAAGCAGAACACGTCCGTGTTCGCGATCGGCCTAGCGCCGAGGCCTGTTCCGACGATGTCCCTGTTCACACCCACGATGCCCGTGATGGCGCCACCGAAGGGATCGAGCGCGCTTGGGGAGTTGTGGGTCTCCGCCTTGATGCAAAGGCTCCATTCGTCGTTCCATGCGATCACTCCGGAGTTGTCGTGGAATATGCTGAGGAGCCAGTCGACCTCCTTCTGGATGTCTAGAGTGGGTTGCATGATGTGGGTTTTGAACAGGGAGTCCACCACGGAGTCCTCTCCTGTCTCCTTGTCGACGTGGTGTATCCTTGCTGCGAATATCTTGTGCGAGCAGTGCTCGGACCAGGTCTGTGCCAAGCACTCCAGCTCTGCGTCTGTGGGTGCGTTCGGCGGAAGCCCGAGGGTTTGCCTGGCGGATCTCACTTCGGGGTCTCTGTAGTGGCTCTGGATTGCTTGCATCTCTTCTAAATTAAGTGCCAAGAGTCCCTTTTCGCTGATGCTCACAAGCTCTGAGTCATCCACTTCGAGGTCTATCACGGCAGGGGGGCTGTATGGAATGGGGGGTCGCTCCGGGAATTCCAAAGAGGGCCACACCCCCTCGGCACACTGGTCCGGGTCCGCTATTGCCGCCCTCTCTATCATGGAGTTGTGTAGCGCTTTGGAGATCGCCTCGGGGGAGGTTCCCTCTGGAACGCCCCAGAAGGCGTAGGTACGGGTCGTGGCGACCTGTGCACTGCCGTGATGTGGGAAAATCGTGGTGAGGCCATCGAGGCCCGCTTGACCTGAGTTGTCCGTGACCCCCGGCTTGAATCCGACTTGGATCGCGATCTCGGGGGGCTCTGAGAACGATGATAGCAGCGACTCCCCCATTCTGCCCTTCTCTATTATGGGGTCTGCAAACAGGTCGTAGACGGTCCTCTCGGCCTCCTCCTCAGTCAGGTTACCAAGGACCTGGTACCCGAGTATGACGCGTACGCGATCTACGTGGATGCCGTGGTCCGATGCCAGCATCTCCCTAGTGCTGTTGCCCCTCGCGTCAGGCAGCCCCTCGAGGTCCCGGGTGGTTACTTCCACGAGGCGTACAGCTGCTTCCCCTGACATGCCCCTTCCCCTATGCGGGGGGGCGATGGCTCTACGTCCATGAACAAAGCGGCTGGAGGGAAGGCTTGAACAGGGGCCAGTGAGGACGAGGGCCGATGCAACCGGACGAGGCGTGGGGGGGGCGATGGCGCGCATGCGCTCACCCGCTGTCCCACAGGTTCATGGAAACGGCCTGCGAGAAGAAGTCCCTCGTAGTCCTCGCAGCAGACATCCCCACCGTAGACGGGCTGGTGCAACTGATTGACCAGGTGGGGCCGCACGTGACAGCTCTGAAGACTCATGTCGACATGGTCGAGTCGTTCAGCATGGACGACTGGATGAGGGTGGTGGATGCCGCTAAGTCACATGGTATGATGATCTTCGAGGACAGGAAGTTCGCTGACATCGGAAGGGTCAGCGAGACCCAGATGGGGGGCCTCTACGACATTCGCTCTTGGGCTGATCTCGTTACATCCCACAGCGTGAGCGGTCCTGACATAGTCGACGGTATCGCGGCGGCGTGGGACAGCGTCCAGAGAATTGGGGGTGTGCTTATGCTCGCTCAGATGTCGAGTCGGGGCAACCTGCTGGATGAATCCTACACAGACCGCACCATCGAGATCGGCACCTCCTCGCCCCACGTGGTTGGTTACATCGGCAACGGGAGCAGCCCGGACGAGATATCATCGCTCAGGGAGAAGGCCGGGGAGGGGAGGATGATCTGGACCCCAGGGGTGAACCTATCAGCCGAGGAAGGGGTTCTGGGGCAGCGCTACGGGCATCCGTCCGATGCCATCATAGCTGGTTCGGACGCAGTGATAGTGGGAACAGGGATACACAAGTCGGAGGACCCCGCAGGCGCTGCGAAGGCGTATGCGGACGCCACTTGGGCAGCGTTGCTGAGTCGTTGAGCCGCGTTAGCTCAGGATGCCGCAGGGATGATCGGTGCATAGAGAACCGGTGGTCGAATCCTCACCGATCGTGATGGACGCCTGGAGGAACAGTGGGGCGTTTGTCCTGTAGATGGAGTGGGTGCCGGTGACGAGGATGCTGATGGTGTAGGTGCCGTCCACTATCTGGCCCGGCAGCCCGTCCGCAGTCGCGAATACCGACATGTTATCCCAGTTGTCGGAGTATGTCCAGAAGTCGTTGGTCAGAACTCTCACTGTGTCGTTCTCGGAAGCTGTCTCTATGGTGATGGTGGCGTACATGTCCGCGGCGATGGGGCAGTTGATGTCTGCGTCCCATGTTATGGAGAGGTCCCCGCTGTCATTGGCCGCGGCGGGGTAGTATGACCACCAAGCGTCGTACATGACGATCGAGCAATCGTTCCAGGGATTGGTGTAGGTGTCTTGGGCCAAGCCGGATCCGGGGGTGCCTGGGTTGAAGCCCTCGTTGCCGTTGGATATCACGGTCGGAGAACTGTCCGGGGCGTAGCTGGTCTCGAAGGTCCCAGAGAAGATGGCGATGACGAAAAAGAGGCCGAGAACGCCCTCTGTGATCCTCGCGCCGATTGACTTTTCTTCCGCTGCTTGCATGCGTATGTGGCTGTGTTCCTCTTCCTCGACGGGTTGTAGGGGGGGCGTGGCCAGCAGGGGAGCCCCCTCTGGCTGCTCCTCCCACCAGTTGGGGGCGTTGGCAGGCAGGATCGGGTCATTGCCGCCCCTGTGCCTCTGGCACCACCCCTCCGACCTGAACTCGAGGGCGTTGCACCCCTCGGCGGCGCACCTGCGGTTTCCCATGATTCCCGTTCTGCCCCACATGGGATGAATCTATGGACGAATTACTCCCTCTCGTGGCCGTACGAGAAGAAGTTGTAGATGATGGGGACGGGCAAGAACATTGCCCAGACGACGTGCTCCATCCCCTCGGAGGTGAAATCTTGGTCAACCATCCAGCTCCAGGCGCCAATCAGATAGGTGGCAGCGACGATGTGCGCCACCGGGTTGAGGTTCTCGTGGCCGCGGGAGCCTCCGATGTGCGGGCTCGGGGGGGAGGGGTCGACCAGTTCCCAGTCACCGGGGTCGAACAGGAAGTCGAGGAAAATGGGATTGCCGGGATAGCAGTCGTGGAGTCGGTAGTAGTGGGTGTCGATGGCGTAACCGAGCGAGTCCAGGTCGAGCCCGAGATTCACCTCGCCGTCTTCCAGATTCCCCTCGAGGTGCCTCTTGCGGTTTGCCTCCCAGTCGGGGAAGTGCCGCTCCATCTCGGTCAGTATGTACTCCTTGTCATCCACTTCCTGCAGCGCCNTNACCCTGGACTCGACGGTCCCCNCGNCCGGNTCGNNGAGCTNTATGTCACGATCTATGAGCGGCTCCAATACCTCGTCGAGCTTCTCGAGGACGGAGGGATGCGGGNNNNGNCCCATGTCCAGGAGGCGTGTGGCNGTGCGGTCGCCGAGGACCAGGGCGAGGAGGTGGAGGTCGTGGTCCACGACCTTCTTGCAGTGNNAGCATATCCCGTCGTAGGTATCGAACTCGTGGAACCCGGCCCTCTCGCACGTGAATCGGAAGTTGCCCCCCTCCTGCCTCTCCGTCCACCCCCTGCTCGCCCGGGTGCCCGATATCTGGGTCTGGAGCAGCGGGTGCTCTTCGAGGTTGACATTGGGGATTCTATCGATGGCTTCCTTCCCCCTGAATATGACAACCAGGGCGGCGAGGTATGCGAGGAGAAGCATGACGATGTTGGGGGGATGGTCGGGGGAGNCAGGGGCGANGAGGGCTGAGGTGCTNGGGTCCCCGGTGTCGTACTGGACAGTGACGTTGCCGTTCGAGAAGGTNGGGCCCGTGGAGGTGTGGTTGATGGGGGCCTCNTATATCTCGATGGTCATGAGGTGATTGCCCCTGCATTCGCTGACGTAAATCGGCTGTAAAAGGAGGCCGAGGGGGTCTGCCATTGGCACCCACTCCGTCGGGTTGGTCACCCGCACGGTATACTCCCCGGGGGCCATGGACAGGAGTGCGTGGGAGGTCCCCTGGACGGNTTTGAAGGAGGTGGTGCCCGAGCCCCATAGCGTGATGAGCACCGTGGCGTTCGTGGCGTTGGAACCCCCTGTGGATTGGATGCGCGCGTAGGCTATCTCGCCGGGCTCAAGGCTGAAACCGCGAGATTGGGAACACCCCCCATCGTAAGCCCGGTCTACGATAGAGATCTCCAATGTCTGCTTGGATTCGTTGTGCCATGGGAACCCCAGCGGGTCGCCCGTGAACTCGGAGCCCCCCACCGTGTAGTTGTACGAGAGGGTGGCGTCTTCGGGGTCGAACGTGGCGGTGCCATCGGCCTCCTCCCAGAGTGCCCTCTCTCGCTCGCTCACCATGTCCTGGCCGATTGGGATTAGCAACGCCAAGAGTGCCACTGTGGCCAACGCGGCCATGAGTTGCTTGGTCCTCGTCTCCCCCTCGTCCTCCTTTGTCCACCATAGGTCCTCGTCGACCTCGGTTTCGACGGGGTGCTCGGGCCTGGTCGGAGGGGGGNCTGCGGGTTCTGAGCCGTGCTTGTGGCAGACGTCGCTGTTGTACATGTGCTTACGCCAGCAGCCTTGGACCGTACATGGGCCGCCTACGCTCATGGAGCGGTTTTGGCATCATAGAGAATCAACCTTGCTGCGGAACGCGCTATTCGGCGCTATATCCCTGCGATGTCCCTGATCTGGTCGATGTACTCGCTTAGGTCGACGAGTTCCGCGTAGTGCGCGCCGCCCGCGCCCGCGCCCGCGATGAGGATAAGCAGGAGCAGTCTCCTCAGCCACCTGCGCTTCTTCCTAGGCGGCTCGGTCGGCTCATCGACTTCTGGGGCAGGGGGCATGACCGGCATGGGGGGCATGACCGGCATGGGGGGCATGACCGGGGCCTCGGGCTCCATCTCGGGGTACAGCTCGTCCAGGTCTGCGAGGCCGGGGGCACCCGGAACCTCGCCCATTATCGCGTCCCACGTCTCGTCCACGTCGGTAGCGGTGACGGGGGTGACGAGGACCGCGGTCGCGCCTGCGGAGAAGGCCGCGTCCTCGGCTGTGTCGAGCCTGGTCCTGCTTGTCACGAACGCTATCCTCGCGTCGTANTCGGTCTCCCTCATCTCCAGGGCGGCCAGATGGCCGTCGAGCCCGGGTATGTCGAGCGAGAGGAGGACCAGGTCGGGCTTGTGCTCGACGTACTCGTCGACGGCCTTGTCCCCGTTCTCGCAGATGATGGTCTCCCACTTTCTGCGGTAGAATATGCCCTTGAGCTGCCCCTCCGTCATGGGGTTGTCAGCGACGATCAGCACGGATTGCCTCTCCTCCCCCATGAGGCGNACACGACGAGGGTGATTCATGAACGACGCGGTAAGGTGATTGGATNAGNGGGGGTTTTCAGAGTATTGAATCCAAGAGCCACTCTGGGTCGAAGGGGATGAGGTCCTCGTATCCCTGCCCTACCCCTGCTAGGACGATTGGCCTCCCTGTGGTGTGGGCTATCGATAGNGCTGCTCCCCCGTTGGCGTCGGTGTCCATCTTGCAGAGGACGGCCCCGTCGAACCTGAGCATGCTCTGGAACACCTTGGCCTGCTCGACCGCGTCGTTCCCCGCCAAGGCATCGGCCACGAATAGGACCAGGTGGGGCTTAGTGACTCGGTGCACCTTACTGAGCTCCTCCATGAGATTGGTCTTGTTCTGCATCCTGCCCGCAGTATCGATGATCACGATGTCGTCGCCCCTGGCTGCGGCCGACTCGACCGCGTCCCTGGAGATGGCTGCGGAGTCGCCCCCCCTCTGGCTGGATATGCAACGCACGCCTAATCGCTCGGCGTGGGTCTCGAGCTGGTCTATCGCCCCAGCTCTGAAGGTGTCCGCCGCTGCGAGGACCACTGAGTAGCCGCCCTCGGTTAGCCTGTGNGCCATCTTGGCGGTGGTGGTGGTCTTGCCTGTACCGTTCACACCAACCACCATGATTACCACTGGGCCATCGCCTTCCGATAGTGACTCTATCGTCTTGTCGAAGTCCCAGTAGCCGGCCTCCAATAGCCTTCGGAGAGAGGTCTTTAGAGCGTCGTCGACCACTTGTGCGAGGTCCTTCCTGGTGGTTATCCTGGAGCCTATTATCGTCGCCTTGAGGGCTTGGACCACCTCGTCCACCGCCGTGTGGCCCATGTCCACCGATAGGAGGTCTGTCTCGAGCTCCTCGATTATTCCATCGAGCACCTCTCCACCCCTGATGATCATCCCACCGCGGGTAACCTCCGAATCAGAGAGGTCTACCTCTATCTTCGCCGGCTCTGTCGCTACTAGCTTGAAGCCTGTTGTGGTCTCCATCGGGTCAGCCTTCTGTGTCACGGTTTTGGGCTTGGGCTTCCTCTCAGCCTTCTTCCTCTCAGCCTTCTTCCTCTCCTTCTTGTCTAGGGGTTTCGAGAAGGGGGTCTCATCTGGCTCCTGCTCGTCCCACTCCTCGTCCTTCTGCATGGGTGGTGGCGCGGGCGCGGGCGCGGGCTTTCTGCTCTCGAGCTCCTCCATCAGCTTCCTCTTCTGGTAGAGGGCCTCCTCGGCCTCGACGGAGTCCTCTGTGGCGACGATATCCTCGGTGCTCTCGGACTTCTTCATCATCTTCTTGAAGCGGTCGAAGAGGCCCATCCAATCACCTAGTCATCCAGAGTCAGGTCCGTGCCTCGCCTTCGTCGTGCCTTCTTGGGCGTGCTCTGTGGCTCGGGATCAGCGGCCTGNGGCTCGGGAGTCGGTAGTGAGGGGTCTCCCTCTNTGGCGATCTTCTCGTTGAACTCATTGGCGAGCTGTATGGTCTTGGCCTCTATCTCGTCGAACTCTGACCTCATCCTGTCCATGAGAGCCTCGAGCTCNTCGTTCCTCTTGGTTAGGATGTCCTTCGCCTCCCCCCTGGTCCTCTCGACCTGTATCCCGCTGCCGATGTCCACCACGGCGCCCGCGCCCGCAGGGATGTCTGTGGCTATCTGAACGCCGGCGCCCAAGGGGACCATGGAGCCCTCGGTGCCCTCCTCCGGTATCGATTCGAGGGTGCTCAGGGCGCTCATCTGCTCCATTCTTACGGATTCGAGGCGCCTCATCTGCTGCTCCAGTGACTCCATCCTCTCCCTGTTAGTCTCCACCAGCATCGCGATTCTCTGGAGGTCCTCCCTCGCGTCGGCCACGCAACTGGCACCTAGGGGTCACCAATGAAGCCGTCGGGGGATTCGAGGGGCGTNTCGTCTGTCTGCACGGCGGTGAACTCCTCGNTCGATAGCTTGCCGTCGCCATCGGAGTCTGCGTCCTTGAAGGTGGCTTCGAGCTCGGGAATGGGGTANAGCCTGTTCCCGAGTGAGTGGGATATCCTGAGCAGTGTCTCCAGTATGACTAGCAGCGCCATGCTGGTGTAGAANGACTCGGCGAGGCCGGGCAGGTTGCCCACGAGATCCTCGAACTGGCTCCACTGAACCGATGTGGAATCCACGAGGAAGACGCCCAGTACTGCGAATGGGAGCATTTTGGCGACGTCTCGGGAGAGGTCCTCGGTCCAGTACGAGAGGATCCGCACGGCACCTACCACGGATGTTGCGATAAGCGCGTTCCTCGAGTGGTCGGCGCCGTCTGAGAGAAGGGTGAGTATTGTCGCTAGGACGAGCGTCCAGAACGATATGAGCAGGGGGATTAGAACGATGTACTGCACCAGGAAGAGNNNGGATCTGAGGAACTTCTGCATCTTTCCCTTGAAGTCNTCCGCGTACTTGCTGAGGTCAAGAGTCACCAGGTCCCTCTTCGCGAGGATCCTGTAGAACATGAAGACGAAGCTGGAGTAGGCTGCGATGGAGAGTATGGCCATCAGTGTGGGGTAGGTGTCTATCGCGAAGTTCGTCAGCAGGGAGATCGCTTCCTCCTTGCTCTCGGGGAACTCCATGCTACTCTCCGTCCCAGATCCCCTCTGCGATCATGAACTCCATGACTCGCTCGGACACGTTGGCCCTATTGCCGCCCCTAACGCCCGTAGCCGAGACCGCGAACACCTCAGGGGGTATGTCGTCGGCCTCGCGGAGCTCGTAGCCCACCTTTCGACCGTATGAGATGGCTGCTATGTCTGGCATCACCCATGCCTCGACNTCCTCGCCGGCATACCTGTGCTCGATCATCCTCTTGCGGACGTCTGTGGANAATGGATCGGATTCCGACACCGGTGTGTCCCTTATGCCGACAACTACCCTGTTGCCTGCGTCAAGCTCCCTCTGAATGAGCCACTCGTGGCCGACATGGAGAGGTTGCCAGCGTCCTGGCAGCAGGACCGCCTTCGGCTTCTCGAAGAGATGTGCCAGCTGATCGACCATGTCATCCACCGAGTTGCCCTCTGACCCGCTGGAGTCGAGGGTGATGTGAGCGCACGTGGGCTCGTCGAATGGGTCTGATATGCCTGTGAAGTTGGATATCTCTCCAGTTCTGGCCTTGGCGTAGAGCCCCTTCACGTCACGGTCCTCACAGACCTCCAGAGACGTGGAGACGTGGACCATCACCGCGTCATCGGGCAGTATGTCCAGTATCTTCTCGCGGACGTCCTCATAGGGTGTGATGAAAGAGCAGAGTACATCTGTGTGCTTGGACATCATCTTGGCCATCTTGGCTATCCCGAGAAGGTGCCTCTCGCGGCCCTCCCTGGAGAAGTCCCTATTGGCGAAGAAGTCCCTGATCGTGTCACCGTCGAGGACCTCGCAGCCATACCTNTCNGCTGCAGCCATCGCTATGGTTGTCTTTCCCGCGCCCGAAAGCCCCGTGAACCAAACTATTCTGTTACCCAACCAAGCACCCTCCGGGTGCTGTGCGAGATAGGAGGCGTATATCACTGCGATGGAGGTCTGCACTATGCCTGCGAGTCGACCCAGTGGGGTGTCCATCTCTCATCGGACGTGACTAGGAAGTAGGGATTCAGCACGTCGTCGATGACGTCGTAGTCCAGGGNCTGTCCGTCAGGGCCCAGCACCGAGCCGCCCGCTGCTGAGACCACCGCGTGTGCTGCCGCGATGTCCCAGCATGAGGTTGGGCCGAAGCGCGGGTAGAGGTCGGCATTGCCCTCTGCGACGACGCATGCCTTGAGGGAGGAGCCCATTCTCACTAGTTCGTGATTGCCTATTGCTTCGGCGAATGTCTCGTCCTTCGCTCCCCTATGGGTGCCGCTGGCCACGAGCCTCGTGGGTTCTTCGTCGGAGGAGGGTTTGACCATGATNAGCCCGCCTCCGTCCGGGCCGGTTCTCTCCGCGGGGACAGACGCGCCCCCTCTCCATGTGATGCGGGTTGCGGGGGCGTGCACCACGCCGAAGACTGGTTTCCACCTACTGGCAGACCTTCTCATGAGGGCTATGTTGACCGTGAACATCCCGTTCCTCTTGATGAACTCCTTCGTGCCGTCTAGGGGGTCCACCAACCAGCAGTAGGGGGCTTCCGCTGGGTTGCCTACGTTTCCCTCCTCCGATACCACTGGTATGTTGGGTTCGATGGCGAGCAGTCTAGCGGTGATCACGTCATTGGCTGCCAGATCGGCCTCGGTGAGGGGAGACTCGTCGTCTTTCGTTTTGATGTCTATCTCGTCGCCTCTGTCGTAGACCTCCATGATGGCCTCGCCCGCCTCTATCGCGATGGTGGTCACCTCGTCGAAGTCCGGCATTGGCGCCCCTCTCAGAAGTCCTGGATCTCCTTGGAGGACTTGGTCAGTTCGTCCCTGGCNTCCTCTGAGAGNTGGGAGAAGAATGGGTCGTCATCACCGACGATGTTCTCGAGGGATGATACGGTTCTCGCCCATATCTCCTGTTGNGAGTTCCACTCAAGCCACCTGTCGACGAAGTCACAGTGCCTCTGTACCTCCTCGTCTTCCGGATCCATCCTCCTGAGGATGGCGTTGGTCTGGGAGAGTATCACGCCGAANGGCGCATTCANCTTGTAGGTGGTGAACGGGTTCCTCTCNTGGACGACTGTGAGGTGCTCCCTCCAGAGGCCGAGGGATACGTCGTATGCCCANCCTATGGCGAGGACAGCGGAGAGGACGCCGGTGGCGATGCCCGCGAGGCCCCAGTACGTCATCGGGAGNCCNGCCAGCTCCGTCCCGGAGTCGAATCTCCAGCTCACGTATGGCCATGTGAGCAGAGTCAGCGTGGTTACCCAGAANCCCATTGAAATGAGTGTCTGGCTCTGCTGGATGCGCCAGTATTGCCTCATTACGGCCTTCTTCATCGTGCTTGTGGCCCGATGACTCTGCTTTCACCGTTACGCGTCCCGGACAGCGCCGNAGGCCGTTAGNAGGNGAGGGGTNATTTCCTAAAGTGGGAGACGACGCTTGGCTCGGTCGACTCCTCGGGCTTGATTCCATTGATTGAGTCTATGATTACGAATCTCCTTGGAACACCGTGCCTGCTGCCGAAGTTAGACAGGACCTTCTCCCTGGCTCCGTCCTCGTCCGCCGCTACCACGTCTAGCGTGAATGGCTGATTTCTCTTCCCGGCTCGGAAGGTGCCGATTGTCCTGAATGCCTTCATGGTGCCTGCGACCTAGGGTCCTGATTTAACTAAAACGGATAGTCTAGTTGCCCAGGAGAACCAATATTCATGGACGTTGCCATGAGTGGTGTGTCGGGGATTCGGTGTTAGATACCTTGGTCGATTATGCGCATAGCGAGATCGTCGCGTACGCTGGCATGATTCTGATATTGAGTGCTTTCGTCCTTGAGACCAGGGGCATTCTCCAAAGCAAGGAGNTTCCCTACTTGGCCCTCATGGCCCTTGGCTCGGGGCTTCTGGCCGTGAGGGCGTATCTGATTGACGAGTGGGCCTTCCTCATACTGGAGGTGGCTTGGTTCGCCGCTGCTTTTCTTGGGGTGTGGTCACTGTTCAAGGGTTTGGACGGTGGTTAGTTTCACTAAGTGAGCAGTGTGGCCCCTGTCTCGGTCCTCAATATCTGTCCGTTCTTGAGGGAGTGGACGCTCAATACGGCCTCCGTGGTTCCATCGGGGAAGTCCATGACTGAGTGCTCTACCAGTACATCCTCATTCTCGTAGATGCATCTGGAGTTTCGGATTACGACCTTCTCATTGGCCATCATCATCTTCATCATCTCAGNCATCTGCTCACGATTCATCGATGTTCCAGACTGGTGTCTGACAAACTCATAGTCGGGATGGAAAAGATCGGTGTATTTCGTCGCGTCTCTCTGTTCTGTTGCCTTTGCCATGGTGTCGTACAGTGACATGAACCCGAGGGNGTGGNTTCCGGGTTTAATGGAGCCGGTGCGGNTGCCTCCCTCTGCATTCGCGGTTCCAAAGCCCCGATGTCCCTCAAGGTTCAAGAGTGGATGGGAGAGGATTCTCTGTGATTGTGATGGCGTCTAACAGCGCAGAGCAGGAGGGGGGGCTCTCCGAGAGGCTCTCCGAGTTCTCACCGGAGCGTCTTGTGGAGGAAGTGATCTCGGCATGGGACGAGATCAACGAGAGTTCGAGGGTCAACGCGGTCCTACGGCAGAGAGTCAGCTCACTTGAGGCGGAGTTGGTCAACGGGGAGGTTGCCTTGGACAGAGGGGCATCGGCACATATGGAGGAGATGGTCCGTGTTGCAGAGGGAAAGGTTCTGCAGCTTCAGAGGAGCCTGGAGAACGAGAAGGCGCGTCGTAAGGAGGCCGAGGAGAGTGGTGGTGGCTCACGCATAGACGGGCTCCTCGAAGAGAACGCAAGGTTGCTAAGGGCGGAGGAGGAGAACCTGATGCTCATACTTGACATGGAGGCCCAAATCACTCGACTGGTCGCTATGTTAGATGGGAATTAGTCACTGTTCATCTCTGTTATGAAGGCCCTGAGGACTTCCTGCAGCTCGTTTACATCATCGTAGTCCTCGGCTAGGTTCCCGGTGATGACCCAGTCGGCACCGGCCTGCGCTGCTGCCTTAGCTGACGCGCCGTCTCTGATTCCACCGCCGACCACTAGGGACAGGTCGCAAGATTTCCTCGCTGCTCTGATTAGGTCTGGGTTGACGGGGTACTGGGCGCCGCTACCGGCCTCTAGGTAGAACATTCTGAACCCGTATGACTGGGCTGTCATCGAGTACGCCGCCACGCGTTCGGTTTCATCTGGTTGGATGAGGTCGGCCTCGCCCACCTCTCCCGCCTTGCCGCCTGGCGCGCAGATCAGGTACCCCATGGGTATTGGCTCTACACCCGCCTTCCTGATGAATGGGGCGCCCGAGACCTGTTCCTCGATGAGGAACCTCGGGGTCGTGCTGTTCATGAGCATCATGAAGGTGATGGCGTCGGCTGCGGGGGAAAGCGCCGCAGCACCCTGTGGAAAGAGGATTACCGGGACCTTGGACAGGTTCTCGGATCCTGCGTCCTGGGTTGATGCCCATTCCACCAGCTCGAGGGCTTCCTGAATGGCGACGACCGTCTCGTGCACGTTCTCCATGTCAGTGTCGGAGGAGCCTCCGACAAGGACCATCCTGCTGCCCGCGGCTACTGCTGCGAGGCTTCTCTTTGCGGCCATGTCGGGAGTTTGATCAGCTGGGTCGATCAGTATCGCGTGCCTGGTGGGCCCCACTCTGGAGCATGCGTAGTCTGCGGTGTCGCTCTCTCTGGCCCCCATGTTACTCCCCCCGCGATGGTCCCCCTAAGGATTTCACGCTGCGAGGCTTCCTGAGAGGATGTTATCGCTGATCCTTCTGGCTTCCGTTATCGCATCATTTACTGCAGAGGAGGGGTCTACGCCAACCCAACTCATGGTCTGGAGGGTGTTTTCCGGCTTTCTCTCGTCCAACCACCAGAACTCATGGGTCCCGTCGGATCTCCTCCCATTCACTGAGGGCCATTCTGGCAGTGAAAGTGCGACTGCGCCTTTCCACTGTGCTTCCCCCGAAGTTGTCTCCGGGGTAACCAGTGTATCGTAATGGATCTCTGAGGTCTTTTCATCGCCGGGCACGGTTATCACGATTTTTTTACTATCTTCGTCATGAGTTAGGATCCTGGATCCCGTGTGGAAGCTAGCACCCCTCTGGGATAGCGAGATTGCCATCGACTTCGCCAGCCAACTAGCCCTTAGCGCGGTCGAGGTCTCCTGGGGCAAGTCCAGGCCCCCCTCAGAAATCCAATGCGGCCTGACAACCGGCCAGCCAGATTCGCCTATGATCCCAGGCGTCTCACCCATCAAGCCGACTTCGAAGGAGCCGGATATCAGGTGGATCTCGAGAGATTCCTGGGCGTCAAGGAGGAAGTGCGCGCAGGCTATGCTAGTGAGAGATGAGTTCTGGAACACTATTGAGGGCAGTCGAGTCCACCTCCTGTACGATAGAGAGGGCATGGACGGGGCAGGCTGGGATGCACAGGTCGCAGTGTGTGCAGCGACCCTGATCAACGACCGCCAACAGGGCCTGCAGGGAAAGGGCGTCTACCGGGCAAAGGGCTACGCATGCCGCACACCCGAAACAGCTGTCCGAATCGACGAGGAAGGTGTGCCCTGGCCTCTTAGCCATGAGTGGGGCCAACAGATATGCCTTGTCAAAATTACCCCAACCCCATGATTTCCGATGGAACCGAGATTTGTATCGCCAAAACGGTCCGTTTCTGTTGTTTTGACTCGAGATCGCTATACCCGGCGAGATATTTGGCTGGAGGGAGATAACNATTGGGTANGNCNGGGGAATGAGCNGTTCGGAAGGATACCATTCCAGTGGAAATGAGGGGGATCCCCCGGTCGACTCTATTTGACCCGACCCCCTGGCACGGGTATGGTACTGTACACTCCGGGGAGAACGACGAGCTATGACCCGACCCCGGTTAGATCGGGATTGAGGCTACACTTCCTCGGTGGAGGACGGGAGGTCGGAAATGTCGGCTGCATTCTCGAGGACAGCACGGGTACCAGGCTACTAATCGACTACGGCCTCGCGCCCACACGGCCCCCGAAATACCCTGCAGAGGCCCCGGNCGTTGACAACGCAATAATCACACACGGACACATAGACCACATCGGGATGGCGCCATGGCTTGTCGGCTCCCATGGTACCACATTGCATGGAAGCGACCTGACTGCAAGGGTTTCCAAGATAATGTGGTCAGACACATACAAGGTTTCCAGCATCGAGGGATATCCTCTGGCTTGGGACAGGAGAGACATGGACGCCGCCCTCGACGCATGGCAACCGCATCTGATGGGAGAGGGATTCAAGGTAGGCGATTGGGAGGCGACCCTCCACGTTGCAGGACACATTCCAGGGGCAGCAATGGTGGAAATAGACACACCCGATCTGAAGGTCCTTTGGTCAGGGGACCTCGATACCAGGGATAGCCCCAACGTCATCGGTGCCAAACCCATTGAGTGCGATGTACTCTGCCTGGAGGGAACCTACGGGGGGAGAAACCACCCCAACAGACCCGAGGAGGAGAGGAGGCTGGTGGAAGGGGTCAGAGAGGTTGTTTCGAGAGGTGGGGTGGCTCTAATCCCGGCCTTTGCTTCGGGGAGGGGGCAGGACATCCTGAGGATCCTCCACGAATCCGCCCCAGAATTGGAGGTTCATTANGATGGGATGGGCACGAGGATAACCCTCGACTGGCTCGACCATCCCCACCTCATAAGAGACCCNAAGAAGCTGAGGAAGACATGGCANTGGTGCAGGAGAGTNAGGAGNAAGTCGGACCGAAAGAAAGCCCTTGATGCCGACGTCATAGTGACAACTAGCGGAATGCTCGACGGCGGCCCGGCCATATGGTACATCAACAGGCTCAGACACGATCCAGCGAATGCCATATTCCTCACTGGTTACCAGGCNGAGGGCTCGGGNGGCAGNAANCTCCTCGANGACGGAAGACTGCCCATATGGGGGAACATGACGCCGATCGAGTTGGANGTGGAGCAGTTCTCCCTGTCCAACCACGCGGGCCACGACGAACTCGTGGANTTCGCAAGGNCCTGCTCCCCNCGNCANCTTGTTATTTTTCACGCGGATGAGGAGTCAGCGAAGGCCNTAGCCTCCGAATTAGACGGGGAAATGGAGATCCACATTCCNGAAAACGGTACTCAAATAACACTGGAGTAACCCAAAAAANNCTCCGATTTGTTGATAGGCCCAGTGTAATGTGGGTTTTGCTATCGTAGACGTAAGTTTGCGTGATAATGAAAGAAAAATAGGTGAGAAAAAAATGAGTGCATTAGATGAACAATTTGGAGTGACAGCTGCAGGGTCGACTGTCGAGGGAGAAATCAGAGCGGGAGTGACAACATTCCTGACTATGGCTTACATCCTNNTNGTCAACCCTTCTATGCTGAGTAACTTTGGTGCAACGGGNATACCCTTTGGTGATGCGCTGTTCGCGACTGCCGTAGCGGCNTTCGTGGGCTGTATCGTCATGGGACTNTGGGCAAACCTGCCCTTCGCCCTTGCGCCTGGAATGGGGCTGAACGCGTACTTTACGTTCGCTGTGGTCCTTGGTATGGGCATACCATGGGACGTCGCGCTAGCGGCCGTCTTCGTCGAGGGGCTTCTGTTCCTCGCTATGTCTATGCCCCAAATCCCAGTTATCGGGGGTTGGAGATCGCTGATGATCAATTCCATACCTACCGACCTGAAGATTGCGACAGGTGCCGGTATAGGCATGTTCCTGGCGATAATCGGCCTGAGGGAAATGGGTTGGATCATGGANGACGGTGCTACGTTGGTTAACATCGCCGACACCGCATCCTGGGGCGGAGGAGACTACGCCCTGTATGCCCATGGCGGCTTCATCTCAATGGTGTGTCTGATGCTCACAGCGGTCTTGATCGCCCGTGGACAGAAGGGCGCGATAATCATCGGTATCGCAGTGGCATCCATCTGGGGATGGCTCACAGAGGCATACGACCCGTACAACGACTTCATGGCAGGCGGGGCAGGTTGGGCTAATGTCCAAGCAACATGGCCCGATATCACCGCGATCGGATTCGTTGGGATGCCAGAGGAGACCATGATGGCAGCTCTCAACGCTCTTGGCGATGTGGGCGCTGACGGTGGCACCACAATCGGGATGTTCCTGATGGTGATGATCACCTTCCTNTTCGTCGACATCTTCGACACCGCTGGNACNCTATACTCTGTAGGGCGCCAGGCCGGCTACGTCGATGAGAACGACGTCCTAATGAACTCCGACGAGGCNTTCGCCTCCGACGCTGCAGCAACCATCGTTGGTGCAGTGCTCGGTACCAGCACCACAACGACCTACATCGAGTCGGTCGCCGGTGTCGAGGAAGGAGGAAAGACAGGGTTAGTGGCAGTCACCGTAGGTGTGCTGATGCTAACCGGCCTCTTCTTCGAGAACCTCTTCCAGAACATCCCTACCTTCGCAGCAGCAATGGCACTGGTAATAATCGGTGCCATGATGATGCGCCAGGCAGCGGACATCGACTGGGGAGACTCCGAGATGGCGCTTCCAGCCTTCCTGACCATGGTCATGATGCCCTTCACGTACTCCATCGCAGATGGTATCGCAATAGGTGTCATTTCATACTGCGCCATCAAGATCGGTATGCAGAAGTGGGACGAGCTCAACAACGTCATGTGGGCGCTCTTCGTCTTCATGGTAATGTTCTACCTAGGNCCNGGTGACACGAACACCTTCGACTGGCTGTTCGNNANCATGGGCCTCAACTGAGCAGGAAACACGTAACTGGGCTCCCGTCCCTAGGGGCGGGGCCCACCCCTATACGGAGCGTTTAGCATGGACGACGAATTCTTGGCCTCGCTGAGAGAGTCCATCCGAACCGTTCCGGACTTCCCGATCGAGGGCATCATGTTCCGAGACATCACACCAGTACTCGCCGATGGCGAGATGCTCACCGAGCTGGTGGACAGAATGATCTCCGACATCGACGCCCTCGGTTGGGAACCAACACACATCGCCGGCCCCGAGTCCAGGGGCTTCATATTCGGCTCCCTGATAGCAGAAAGGATGGGAATAGGATTCATTCCCATCAGAAAACCAGGGAAACTACCCTACAACACAAACAAGGTCGAGTACGCACTCGAGTATGGGTCCAACTCACTCGAGATACACACCGATGCCGTCGGTCCAGGTGACAAGGTACTCATCGCAGATGACCTCCTGGCCACAGGAGGAACCGTCGCAGCGACCGTGGAACTATGCTCATCCCTCGGTGCCGAGGTGTTGGGAGGGATTTTCCTAATCGAGCTCGAAGGTCTGGATGGGAGGGCGAAATGCATGACAGAAGCCCATTCCCTTCTACGATTCCCAGCGTAAAAAAACGACAACCCCCCGATTTCTTCAAAGGGTCGTCGCACTTCCAAGAGGCGATACCCGTGGCGGACAAACCACCCCCTCCTCCTCCGAAGAAGGCGCCACCCCCTCCGAAGAAGGCCCCTCCACCGCCAACCAAGAAGGCGCCACCCCCTCCGAAGAAGAGGCGGAAGGCACCACCGCCAAAGAAGGGAAGAAAGGGAAAGAGGAAGCCCAAGAAGAAGGAGGCGCAGCCCAAGAAGAAGGGCAGGAGAATCAAGATCAAACTCAGGCTCAAGCAATCGTCGATCAGTGACGAGGACGACTCCTACACGGACCAAGTAGGATGGACCGTCACACAAGATGAGATGGACGACTACATCGAGGAGCCCGTGAANAAGGAGCCAGAGATCGTAGACCACCAGTGTACCATGTGCGGCGCAATGATGCGTATCCCAAGACCGAAGAGAGACAGATATACTGTAATATGCGCACACCCCGAATGTAATCACGAAGACACAATAGGCGTGTGATTAGACCCACAGTCCTAGGACTCCTAGTACCCTTCTCGCGGACGCTATTACGAGCACAACCACTAGGAATGTCTTGACGCCCTTCTCCGATGCTACAGATGAACCATACCTGCTCCCGATGAAGCCACCGACCAAGACGGCCATGGCGAAAGGCGCCAAAGAGGACAACTCAANACCCAATCCGTTCGACAGGCTCGAACCTAGCAGCCCGGCAGCCGAGTTCACCCATACGAAGACGGCCGTNGTAGCAGCAGTCGCCTTTGGCGAGCCCCATTTCTTCAGTATGACGACAGGAGAGAGGAAAACCCCCCCTCCAAGACCCACAACCCCGCTCGCCAAACCAATGCCACCTCCAATCAGATGCACGTCCTGCCTGAACCCCGGGATCTCGTAAGCATCCGAACCGTCGGTTTCAACAGTCTCAATCAACCTCCATGCGGCAAAAAGGAGGACGAACGAAAGAAGGATGTCGTAAAGCGCCCCATCCACACGCATGTAGCTCCCAACCAGCACCATGGGGACGCTGCTCACAATGAAGGGGAGGGTCAGACGCCAATCATGGAAACCAGAACTGCGATAGTGGTAGAAGGCGATGGACGAGACCACCAGGTTGAGGCACCAAACGTTCTGCTTCAGCCATACGCTCTCCAACAGGCCGAACGAAGTGAGGGACAGCACCACGAGGTAACCGGACGCACCCCCATGCCCGATACTAGAGTACAGCACGGCCATGAGCATCAGGCCAAAGAGTATCATTGGTGACGTGGTCGAAGCCGAAGCGAAACCGATGTCGTACACATCAGTACCACAGTGGAAGAACACTTGAACCCCACCGCACATGAACCCCCATGGAGACACGGGTCACCCTGGAGAGAGCAATCCAGATCGCGTGCGCAACCCCCATGGCCCGTGTCGTGGAAAGGGCAACATTGGATGATGCGAGGCACCGAGTTCTCGCAACCCCTCTCGCCTCCCTCGTCGACGATCCGAGATTCGACAATTCAGCAATGGACGGGTTTGCAGTAAGGGCTTCCGACTGCGACAGGAGCGGCGTCCGGCTCAAGATTGTAGGAACCAGCCAAACCGGCGGTGAAACACCGCCTCCAATAGCACGAGCGGAGGCATGCAGAATCATGACAGGCGCACCCATGCCAGAAGGAGCAGACGCCATCGTAATGGTCGAGGACACAGAGGTAGATGATGAGCATGTCATCATCCACGGGCCAGCCAGGACTGCCTACATCCGAAGGAGGGCCGAGAACCTTTCCAAGGGCCAAGAGGCATTGCCAGAAGGCACACTCCTGTCAAGCGCAAGCCTCGCTTTGGCAGGAACCATGGGGCATGGTCAATTGGAATTAATCAGAAGGCCGCGTATTGCGGTACTCTCAACTGGAGACGAACTCGTGGAACCGGGAACCGAGCTACAACCGGGCCAAATCTACGAATCCAACTCGCATGCACTTTCCTCCCTTGTCGAGGCGATGGGCTGCGAAGCCACNAGGATCGACTCTTCGAACGATTCGATGGACGAGCTCAGGCAGACACTAGACTCACTTTCCTCGTATGACGCCATCCTGACGAGCGGGGGCGTCAGCATGGGCGATTGGGACCTAGTCAGGCGTATCATGGAGGAAGAGGGCGAGGTGGCCTTCTGGAGGATCAACCTCAGGCCGGGCGGCCCGCCCCTCTTCGGCACATGGAAGGGAACCCCCGTCTTCGGCCTACCCGGTAATCCAGTGAGCAGCCTAGTGGTCTTCCACGTCCTCGTTGCTCCTTGGATATCGAAGTCCCTCGGCTACCACGAAGAGATGGGCCCTAGGATCAGCGACAGGGTCTCAGTCAGGCTCGAGGACGATGTAGCGGGCGCACCAGGCAAGCTCTGCCTGAGAAGAATCAGGATAAGATCGCACAACGGCGAACTACTCGCAACCACCCATACACACCAGGGATCCGGTAACATGCATAGCATGGTCGCGCACAACGGGCTTACACTACTCCCTCCAGATACGGATGGAAAGGCAGGAAAAACAATCGACGCACTATGGCTGAGATGAAATCACTGCAGTGGTGTCTTGCGCCCCCAAAACAACGCTTTATGTCCAGAACGAGGAACCAACAGAGTGGTTGGTATGGGCGTAGGCGATGTGTTGCTATTCAAGATCGAGACCGAGGAGTACGTCTTCGAGCAGTGGTCGATGCATGAGCAAACGGCGCCCAAGAAGCAACATCAAGCCAAGGTCAGATAGGTGGTCGTGTGGGTGTTATGGACTACCTTTTCGCACCTAGGGTAGATCACCGTGGCTGGAAGACACCCGGCGAGGCCTCCAGGATATTCTTCTTGCTCGTCATAGCATCCGTCTCAATTTGGGCGTGGCCAGTATCCAATGGCATAGTGTACATGTGGGCATTACTAGTGATACTCCTCTCAACTCCAATCCTTTCTCTCGGGTGGTGGTTGCTGTCCATCTTGGGGCGCAGGAGACAGCCGAGGAAGCTGACCNCGGCCGTTGTCAACAGCCCNACCGAGAATACATGAATTCAAGGACATCCTCTCTCACGTAGGAACGTTACACGGGTGCTGAGATGGACGAGAACCACAAGAACGGATTCTCTGATGAGGGCTGGATAGAGGTCAAAGGGGCAAGGACACACAATCTCAAGAACATCGACGTCAGCATACCAAGGGGCAAATTCGTTGTCATCTCGGGCGTTTCGGGTTCTGGCAAGTCAAGCCTTGCCTTCGATACCCTCTACGCAGAGGGCCAGAGGCGATACGTCGAGAGCCTGAGCTCCTATGCAAGACAGTTCTTGGGGCAGATGAAAAAACCGGACTGCGATAGCATAGAGGGACTGTCACCCGCGATAAGCATAGATCAGAAGCAGGGAAGCCACAACCCCCGTTCAACCGTCGCAACCGTCACCGAGATAATGGACTATCTGAGACTACTCTGGGCCCGTGTGGGCCTGCCACACTGCCCTGATTGCGGCCGTGAGGTTGCCAGGCGGACAGTCCAGGAGATAGTAGACGATGTAATGTGGAGATTCGAGGGCCACGCCATTGCAATCTGGTCTCCCTCAGTTAGGAATAGGAAGGGCACCCATGCCGACCTGTTCAAGGCACTAGTCGAGCAAGGATACCTAGTTGGCAGGGTTAACGGAAGGGAGGAGTCGTTCGAAGAACCACCCAACCTGGAGAAGAACCTCAGGCACGATATCGATGTCAGAGTAGACAGGCTCCTCCTTCACCCGAGCAATAGACAGAGGCTAACCGAAGCGATCGAATCAGGCTTGAGGATAGGGGCGGGGACCGTGGCAATAGAGAGCCTGAGCGCGCCCAAGCCTGGTAAGGACAACAACGAGGAGCAGCGATTCAAGACGAAGGAGGGGGAAGTAATCCCCTATTCGGAGGAATTCGCCTGCCCGGAGCACGGGGCATTCCTCCCGGAGATGAGCCCAAGGGTGTTCTCATTCAACAACCCCCTCGGTGCGTGCCCCTCCTGCCAGGGCCTCGGTGTTCAACGATCCTTTTCCTACGACTTGGTCGTGGATAGGACTGCGACAGTGGAAGAGGGATGTATCCGCCCATTTCGCCGGTCGATGATGTCTGGGTGGTACAGGAGTCAAATGACACAGACTTGCGATCACTATGGGATCCCCACCGACATCCCATTTGGAGAGATGGACGAGGACGATGTAGACATACTCATGTACGGCTCTGGAAGCACTGAAATCGATTTCGTCTTCAACTCACAGAAAGGATCCACTTACAGGATGATGAAGCCGTGGGAAGGAGTCTTTTCCCGCCTTCAGCGAACCTACACGGACACCTCATCTGACAGGACGCGTTCACGACTATCCTCATTCATGACGGACGAGCCATGCTCTGAGTGTGAGGGAAGGAAGCTGAATAGGGCAGTCAGTGGCGTCACAGTCGGAGAAGTAACCCTCCCAGGGATATCAAGTTGCAGCGTCCTAGAGGCGCTCGCTACCGTTCAGAGATGGAGGCTAGGACACCTTGACGACACATGGGAGAGAATCGAGAGGGAGGAACCCGACGAGGACGCAGCGCCCGCCGCAAAGCTGGACGAGAGATCGATGTTCATCGGGAGGGAGATAATCAAAGAGATAGAGTCCCGACTCAGGTTCCTAGCCCTAGTCGGCCTCGATTACCTCACACTGGACAGGAGGGCCAACACACTCTCAGGCGGCGAGTCGCAAAGAATCAGGCTTGCAACACAGATAGGCACGAGACTAACAGGGGTGATGTACGTCCTTGACGAGCCCAGCATAGGCCTTCATCCGAGGGACAACGGCAGACTCCTGGAGACTCTCAGAGAGCTTACTGAATTAGGGAACACCCTGATAGTGGTCGAACACGACGAGGCCACATTGAGACAGGCTGACTGGCTAGTGGACATAGGCCCTGGCGCCGGCAAGGAGGGCGGCGAGATACTTGTCAGCGGCTCCCTAGGCGAGCTACTCAAAACCAAGGAGAGCACCACGGGCGCATACCTATCGGGCGAATCAAGCATACCACTCCCGGAGGATAGAGCCGAGCCCGAGAAAGACAAATGGCTAACCGTCAAGGGAGCGAGGCAGAACAATCTCCAAGACATCGATGTCGACATCCCTTTGGGTTGCATGGTGGCGGTAACAGGGGTCTCCGGCTCCGGTAAGTCATCCCTAGTTACAGGCACCATAGCCCCGATCCTGAATAGGGAACTCCATGGCACGGACGAGACACCGGGAAGCCACGACACAGTAGAAGGAATCGAAAATATCGACAAGGTCATCGTGATCGACCAATCGCCAATTGGTAGAACGCCCCGGTCCAATCCAGCGACCTACACCAAGGCATTCGGCCCCATCAGGAACCTGTTCGCCTCCACTCCCCTCGCCAAGGAAAGGGGATACGAGCCAGGCCAGTTCTCCTTCAACGTAAGGGGAGGGCGCTGTGAGGCATGCCAAGGCGCCGGCTCCACGAAGTTAGAGATGAACTTCCTCCCTGACGTATGGGTCACCTGCGACGTTTGCAAGGGGAAGAGGTACACAAGAGAGACATTGGAAGTCGAATGGAGAGGGAAAAATATCCACGACGTGCTGCAGATGAGTGTCGAGGAGGCATGCGCCTTCTTCGAAAACCAGAGGGGCATACACCGAATCGTCTCGACGATGAATGACGTGGGCCTTGGTTACATTAGACTGGGCCAGCCAGCCACAACCCTTTCTGGCGGGGAGGCACAGAGAGTGAAACTCGCCACAGAGCTACACCGACCGCCAAGGAAGCACACCCTGTACGTCCTAGACGAACCGACCACGGGCCTCGCCATGTCAGACGTCGATCAACTCATCCAGGTCCTACTGCGCCTCAGGAGGAACGGCCACACAGTGATCATCATAGAGCACCATCTCGATGTCATCAAGTGCGCTGACTGGGTCATCGACCTCGGCCCAGAGGGCGGCGAACTAGGGGGCGAAATAGTTGCCCAAGGGCCGCCAGACCAGATACCGAAAGCCTCCGATAGCTACACTGGTGCCCATTTGGCACCTCTCTTGTAAAATAAGTGCCAACCCTTGAGAAGGACCCCCTTGTGAGCAGTGTCATGTACCGCTCCAGAAACCCTGCATTGTCCGACTCGACATTCGACAAGAGTGCCTACTCCGACGCCCCCTGGTGGGATGATCAGGACTCCAACATGATGACCATGGAGGGGACCACTGAGAAGACGGGAATACTTCTGATCATTATAGCCACGACAGCAATAGGGACAGCTATGTTCATGCCAGAATCTGGACTCCTCGCCGTTATCGGAGTGATTGTAGGATTCATCCTCGCCATGGTGATCATTTTTTCAGGCTCTACCAACCCGGCTTTGATTTGCTCCTACTCTCTCTGCCAGGGACTATTTTTGGGAGGGGTGACATGGATCTATGAGCAGTACTTCCCGGGTATTGGAATCCTAGCAGTCGTCCTAACTCTTGCGATTCTAGGGGCGATGCTAGCGATATACCGCGCGGGACTCATTTCTTGGAGCAAGAATCTGGAGATCGCAGTGGGTTCAGCCGTGTTAGCGATTTTTACGATATACCTCATATCCATCATTGGGATTTTCCTGGGATTCAGAGTTCCGGTTATCCACGATGCTAGCCCAATGGGAATTCTATTCTCTCTATTCGTTATTGGCATAGCATCACTATGCCTGGTGGCTGACTTCGACTTCATCGAGAGGGGGGTCGAGCGTGGCGCGCCCAAGCAACTCGAGTGGAGGGCGGCCTTCGGCCTCATGGTGACCCTCATCTGGCTATATCTTGAGATACTCGAGCTTCTAGCTAAAATCGCCGCCGTTTCGAAGAGGTAGTGTGGGGGGCCTGAATGACCGATCCACTGCAGTTGGATTTGATACTGGGCCTCGCCTTTGCAGGGGCTACACTCGGTATCGTCGAGGGCATCAAGCCAGGACCGTTGCTGACCATGGTGATCCGAGAAACCCTCTCTGGCGGCCTCCGTGCCGGCCTTTGGACGGCAGCCGCGCCGATATTCACAGACGGCCCCTTGGTGATATTCAGCCTATTCGCAGCCGCATGGCTCGCAGAAGATCAAACGCTCCTGTTCCTAGTTACAGTGGCGGGGGCGGTGTTCCTTGCTTGGATGGGGGTTCAGTGCTTCTACCTGGATCCCCCCGATGTCAACGCGGACGCCCCGCCACCCACNGGCTCCTTCCTCAGAGGGGTGGTTACCAACCTCCTCAACCCGAACGTCTACGTCTTCTGGTTCCTGATAGGGGGGCCACTGATGGCCTCCGCCATAGAGGAAACCATCATTGCGCCCATCGCATATGCAGTGACGTTCCTCGTTACGATAATGCTGACTAAGGCAACGATCGCATATGCAGTCCATCGAGCGGGCGGCAGCATATCCCCAGTCGCATATCGAAGGCTACTGGCGTTCTGTGGCGTCGCGATGCTTTTGTTCTCCGCCTCGTATGCTTGGGACGCATACAACATGGAAGAGGTCTGGAACACCCTCTAGAGGGTCCCAGGCCCACCCAAAGGTATCTCTGTCAGGGTTCCGTTACCACGTAGTGACGGCCCGATAGCCATAGTCCCGAAAATTCCGATTTCGCCACCCACGTTGTGTGCTAATCCGAACCATGCACGACCATGCTGATCGATGATTATGTCGTTGAAATCCCCGAAACCACCACACCGGTTGAAACCGCAGTCCTCGCTAGTGTCCAGGGGGTCGCCCCAGGCATTCACTTGCACCGTGGTCATCAGTGGCATGGGGCTGAAGGCATCGGAAATCACAGTCAGATAGCCGTTCCACGTGTCGCCCCCGGAATCTCCCAGGTAGCCAAGAGCCACCTGCCCGGGCCCCCCCGCGGCGATCACGGGGAATCCGGTACCGTTCAGCCCGATGGGCGGCGCGACCATCATTGGAGCACTCCACGTGTCGCCCTCGTCCATTGAGTAGGAGTAGTATGGCATGTTGTCAGACCCCATCCACATCGCGTGGACGTTGTCCTCCGAGTCAGGGTAGACCTGCGCCTCCTCGAAGTTCCAAGTTTCCGCAGTTCCGGTGGTTTCAGTCGGGAGTGGGTGCTCGGTCCATGTTAGCCCACCGTCGGTGCTTCGGTAGATCGAGTACCCCTCCCCTCCATCACAGCCCCTGTTCCCTCTGTAGAAATTACCATTCTCGGAACCCATNATGTGGCCTGTCAGCCCACCGCTACCGCAGTTGAGAGGGGCCCCTGGAACCTGCTGTGTCCAAGTTATGCCCCCGTCAAAGCTCGAGGAACAAAGTGGTGACTGCCAATTGCCATTGATACAGAATACCCACGTCGTCGGGTGAAAGGGGGTCGGATAAGGAGAGGAGGCTATCGTCTGGTGATCCTGAACCGAAGTTCCAGTGGCAGGGGTTGGGAGGAGCGACCACGTCTCCCCTTCGTCATCGGACGTTTCAACGGTCATCGCCGTCAATGCATGCATGTCGAATTTCATGATACGATCAGTCCACGGGTCTACGTAGACATACGGGTCATTGGAATTTACCACCGGAATCAAAGGCGGTGCGTAGACATCAACACAGTCATAGTCGCTAATGTTGACCATCCCAATCAGGCCCGAACAACGAACTATTGCGGTCGAGCCACCAACCCCATTGCCGTAACTAGACATGTACAGGTTATCAGAAGAAGTCACTCCTATCGTAGGCTCAAAGGTAGTCATGCCAACCCCGTAGTAGGTGCCTATGGCGCAGGAGGGGGCATTGTTGCCTACCAGGACAGAAGTCCCGTTAAGCTCGCCAGAGACCTTCGTGGCGTCCGTGGCATTGGAGTAGTGGTACCAGGTGTTGTTGGCAATTCCTCCTGGGCACAAATATGCGAAATCGAAACCATCGACCTCCTCTGAGGCTNCGGGCTCATCCCCGAAACAGCCGCTTAGTGGNGCCGAAACCACCAGCAGCACTAGTGCAACCGCGACTGAACGCATGCCCTTCGGTGGCATTACCCCATCTTGAGCGTTGAGTTCCCTCCACTAGGGAGCGAGTCAAGAGCAACAATCTCCCCATAGAGCGCGGGCCCCTCGGTCAGAGTTCCAATGATCGCCTCCTCGAAGCCGGCCGCGTTGTGCGCCAACGCAATCCAAGGGCGCCCGACGTCATCCAACTCAACATCGATGAAATCACCGAAACCTCCGCACCTGACATTCCCGCAATCTGAGGTTACATCCAATGGGTCATCCGGTGAGTTCACCACCACGCTAGTGATGAGGGGGCGTTCTTCGAAGGCATTGGTCATTATCGCCATATAGCCCCCCCAACCGACCCCCCCGGTCGCGTTTTCGTTGGCGATGTCATTCACCTCACCGATGTATCCGATCACAACACGCCCTTCATCGCCTGCGAAGATAGTCGGGAAACCAGTTTCGTTGACTCCCGGTGCAGCGACCATCATGGGCTCACTCCAGGACATCCCTTGGTCCCTTGAATATGCGTACCAAGGCATCATGTCCGTCGATATCCAAGTTGCATGTACGTTCCCTCCCTCGTCCACGGCGGTAGCCACTTCATGAGAGTGCCATCCCTGCTGCATCCCTACCTCGGTCGTGATGGTGTGCTCGCTCCAAGTGTAACCGCCATCATGCGAAGCATAGACGGCCGGTCCCTCACAGGATGGGTTTCCCCTGTATATCGAGCCATCAGAGCCACCGGCGACATGCCCATGTAGCCCCGAGCATTGGTTTCCGAAGCTCTCAGTGGGGTAACCTATCCTCTGTGGGTCCCATGTGTGTCCGCCATCAAGGGACCTGGAGCACTGGGCTCCCAGGGCTGGCGATCCAGTGTTGATGCAGTAGACATAGACCACATCCCCCACCAAAGCGTTCTCGTGAGGCATAGAGGCGATACTTTGGTGATCTTGGGGGGCATAGTAGCCCTCTACGGGAAAGGGAGTGCTCCATGTCTCGCCATCATCATCGGAATACTCTACGAACATCGCGGTCAAGGCATGCATATCGAACTTCACGAGCCGATCGTTGAACTTGTCCACGTACAGGTACGGATCGTTCGAGTTAGGGGTCTGCCCCTGGTCATCGGACATTCCGAAAGGCCCCACATCCTCCCATGTCTGCCCTTGGTCCCTTGATCGGATGATGTGCGTTCCATCTCCCAATCCATTGTAGTTTGTGAAGAATATCGCGCCCGAGGAAGTGACCCCTATAGTTGGCTCGAAAGTATCCCACCCAGTCCCATAATAGGTCGCATTCGCAAAGATTGGCGTATTGGGGCCGGTCAGGTTCGCTGTGATGTTGGCCGCAGACACCATCAACGGATTTGTCGCATCGACTGCCCATGGCTCGGTTACGGTGCCGGGATAATGGTACCAGGTGGTAGTGGGAATTGCCTCATCGAAGACGAAAGGCCCGACTTCTTCAGACACAGTCGGGGCATCATCGACCCAGAAGAAGCACCCGGACAGACTGGAACTCAGCAGTACCAGGACAAGGGCTGCCGCACCCGTTCTCATGGAACCTCCTCCAGTGACCCCTTCAAAACCCCATCCAATGGTTGTCTAAAGCCACTCATTCTCAAGAACTGGCGGTATTGAGTCCAATAAGGAATCACGTGGGCTCCTCCAGCTCATGCCAAGCTCCCTCTCTGCTGGGCGGGCATCCCAGTAGAGGCGCCTCCGAAGGTGCTGCCTCGCCCATGAAACGCTCAATCTCTTGTGCAGCAGGGACATTACCAGGGCAGCAGGGTAAGGCAGCGTGAGTGTAGGGGTCTTGAATTGGGGGTGTGCCTTTCTCAGTTCCAACGAGATATCCTTGAATTGCATATCTCCGCTGACCGTGAGGTACCTCCCTCCGTCTTCGCCCATGGTAAGGGCCCTCACATGGGCCTCGGCAACGTCTCTGACATCCACTATATTCACTTGCATCGGCAGTAAAACGGGTATGTCCCTCCGCAGCAAGGCCATCACGAAGGACAGTGACCCCCTAAGGTGGACCTTGCTCATTGGAGGCCCGAAGACAACGCTCGGATGTATGGTAACCATCCTGGGGCGCGAGCTGCTGTCCAAACCCCCATGCCATTCCCTGACCACTCTCTCCGCCATAGCCTTGGCTAGGCCGTAGGGGTTTTCGTCCAACGTTGCGTCATCGGCCCACGTGTCCGTAGTCAGTGTCTGGCCGTCCTCCCACTTCATCGGTCGAATTGCTGCTGTAGAAGAGGTGTGAACGAACCTTTCCACCGTTCCAGCGTCGTCTATTGCAGATACCACATTTCTGGTTCCTATCACACTAGGGTCAACAATCTGCCTTTGTGGGTCCTTGGCGCTAATTCTCACTGCGGCTGCGGTGTGTATCAAATCAGTACACCCTGCAATCGCCCGATTGACCGAAGTGGTATCGAGCAAATCCATCTCGACTATCTCTAGGCTACCTCCCTGCGAAACAGGGAGTCCCTTCAGGTGATCTACCCTAATTGGGTCCTCGAGATCCCTAACCGTGGCCCTGACCTTACGCCCGCGACTCAACAGGTTCGCAACAACGTGGCTACCGATGTAACCACTAGCCCCAGTAACCACTACCGTGCCGCCTGCCATGGTCCACGGAATGCGCGTCGCGCTTTGACTTAGCGCTCTATTCACTGTCGTCCTCGGAGGCAGGGGATAGCCAACTGGGAGCCCACCAATTCAGGGAACCCATCAATCGCATGGTCGAGGGCACAACCAAGGCCCTCACAATGGTTGCATCGACCGCTACACCGAGAGCCAACATCAAGCCGAACTGCTTCATCAATGAGACGGANGACAGGCCGAATGCCGAGAAGACAGTCACCATGACCAACGCAGCAGAGGTGATTATGCGACCACTCTTCTGCAGGCCCACTGCAACGGCCTTGGTGTTGTCCCCCACCCTCTCCCACTCTTCGTGAATCCTAGAAAGCATCAGTACTTCGTAGTCCATACTCAGGCCGAAAAGTATAGCGAAAATCATCACAGGTGTGGTTGGATCGATGGGCTGCGGAGTGAAATTGAGCAACTCAGCGCCGTTCCCCTCCTGGAATATCCAAACCAATACNCCGAAGGANGCTGCCACCGATAGCACGTTCATCACCAGGGCCTTCAGGGGCAAAATAACCGATCTAACCTGGAGGAAGATTAGGATGTAGCTGGAAATCAGGATGAATGCCAGAGCCAGAGGCATGCTTTCTATTACAGCATCTAAAACATCTTGGTTGTATGCAGCCATACCTGCCACGTAAACCGTCGGAACGCCACCGTACTGCTCCTCCTTGCTGTCAAGCCCCCTGATTGTGTTGACTACCTGACGCGACTCTTCGCTGGTCTGATCTCCCTCTATTCCTACTACAATCATGGCAACCCCGTTGCCCACGGTGCTCTCTAAATGGTACTCCCTCAGGACAGCGACCATCTGCGCCTGCTGAGGAGACATCTCATCGTCATTGCCCTCATCCCAGAAGTCCACCACTTCCTGTTCACTCATCCCCTCGTCGAAATGGGCGTAGGAGTACACATAGCCCGTGTTTTCGATGGCAAGGATCTCCTTCGAGAACGAGTGTAGCGACCTGATGTACTCTTCTGAAAGCAACTCCACGCTATCATCGATCTCAAACACCACCAATGCCGTGTTAGCAACATCCTCCGGCCAATATTCATCAGTGAGCTCCATCCCTCTCCGGGACTCGTCATCGGGACTCAGCGCCTTCCAGGAAGTTATTCCCCACTCAGCTTGTAGGAAAGGAGAGCCAGCGAGCAATAGGACGATCATTGAGGGAACCAAAACCGAAAGCGGGCGTTCCATTACCCCATTCGCTATCCACGACCAGAAGCCCGAGTCACTGGTCCGCGTACCTGCGGAGAAGGGCACCTTCAGAGAATTCACCCTGTCTCCCAACAGGGAAAGTAAGGCGGGAAGCAGGACTATCGAAGAGGTTAGCGCCACGAATGTGGCGCATATGCCTCCCCACCCAAGCGAGGGCAGCCCAGTGTTGTCGAAGAAAAGCATGCCTAGAAGGCCGGCTATCACAGTAAGCCCAGAGAAGAAAATGGCACGACCTGCCGTAGCACTGGTCATCGCGACTGCGGTCCGTCTATCATGTCCATTGTCCAACTCCTCTCTGAATCTGTTAACGATGAACAAGGAGTAGTCCACGCTCAGACCGATCCCCAGTAGAGACACTATGTTGTTGGCATATACGGTAATGTCATCGAACACGAAAGTGAGACCAGTTACTATGCCCACGGCGGCGACAACTGTGTACACGCCAGTCAGTACCGGCAGACCTGCCGCCACAACGCTACCGAATACGAAAAGTAGGATTATCAATGTCAGTGGAGCCGAGATCAACTCCGCCTCGACTAACTCTTCCTTGAGCGTCAAATCGAAGGTAACGTCAATCGCTAGATTGTCAGTTACCCACTTCTCCATCCCTTCTGGTGAATCCGCAGGCAGTCGGATGTCATCTATGACTTCTTTCAGAAGCACCTTTGACTCGTCGCGATCGAGACTGACCTCAACCCTGATACGGGACCATGACGGGTCTACCGAACTGATTAGTTTGGAACGATTCGCCTCGTTCGTAAGCCAAGGATATTCCAGAGAAACCTCCTCTCTCTCATCCAAGACCGCCACAGTGGATAGCATCGCCTCCTTCACCAGCTCGTCGTTGGATTCAGCACCCGGGTGGTGGAATAGTACGTAGAAGCCCATTTTCTCGGTCTCGTTTTCGGAACTGAATCCTATTCTCACGGCCTCCCACCCATGCACGGACTCGAGGTCCCCCTCTCCATATCCCTCGGCATACCGTGGCTCCAGCATCATGAGGCTTCCAAGGCCCGCGCAGAGAAGCAGTGTAAGTACGAGAACTACCTTGGCATTATCNTATACCAGNAGCCCCATTTTGTAGTAGGCCCGATTCTGCATTGAGGCCGGTGAACTGGAGGACTCCATGCCCCGCCGGAAGAAGAATGGTATTTCTATGGCTAGGTAGGTACGCTCTCACTCAGTGTCCCGGCAAACACCTCACAACAAAGAGGCGACGGAATCAACCACAAGGCTCGGCCGCAGGGACGATTTTTCTAAATCGGCCGTCGTAGCTTCGCCGCTGAGCACTAGAATCCCATGAACGCCCGCTCTGTCGGCCATCTCTATGTCTGTGTAGAGACGGTCCCCAACCATCGCGCACTGCTCCGGCCTCAGCCCAAGCTCCTCCACCTTGTGCAGAATCATCCCAGCATTCGGTTTGCCGCAAATATGTACGGGCCTGACTCCAGTGGTCGCTTCGAAGAGATCCATGTATGCCCCTGTGTCGGGGAGCCCCCCTTCGGGGGACGGGCAAACCACATCAGGGTGGCTAGACACCATTGGAACCCCCTTGTGTAGGTGGACTGAGGCAGTGCTCAATTTCTCGTAGGTAATCTCCGTGTCGTAACCCAGGACTACATATTGAGGGCTACCAGAGTTGGTGTTGATTCCAACGTCCTCTAACATCTCCCTCATCCCTTCCGTCCCAACTAGGTAGGTTTCCTTGACTCCCTCGTTTCTGAGCCATGTTAGCAGGTCATGGGTAGATAGCAGCACGTCGTCCTCAGTAGAGGGTATTCCCAATGACTGCAGCTTCGTGAGATACTGGTTAACGGACTTACTCGAGTTGTTTGAGAGAAAGAATCTGCGAATGCCCCTGTCTTCCAGGCGATCAAGGAACTGTACGGCCCCCTCAATCAGATCACCACCGAGGTATATCGTCCCATCGAGGTCAAGAAATATCGCTTCTATGCCCTCCAAAGAGCTGTCCACGTCTCCCCTCATTCAATCCCCTCATGAAAGAATCAAAGTCTTGAACAGGAACCATTTGCTCCAGAGCTGCCTGGACGCCTCCTTGTCGGCAATCATTCCAGTCATCATATCCGCGAGCTCCTCACTACGGCCAGCCTTCCCTATTACCCAGTTCATCAGCCATTTCTTTTTGGCCCATCTCTGGAGTTTGTAGGAGTTTGAAAGCTCGGGCCCCAAGGACTCCCAGAGCTCCTTCATGTACGCTTCAGCCGCTTCTTCAGGAAAACCATCGGAGTGAGCATCCTTGTCGAAGTACTTCGAGGTCATCTTTGCTGAGAGCAGAGCGTTCCCAATTCCCTCCCCTGTGAACGGGTCGACCAAGCTAGCGGAGTCTCCAACGCACATGGCGCCTGCAGTGGCGGACCTTCTTGGTTGGTGCTCCTGTCCCTTCCTCGGGGAACCGAAAGGAAGCTGCCAGCCCTTACTCGTGCCCTTTACGAGCTTGGCCTTCTCGAAACGCTTCTTGAAACCAGGGTGGTTGTTGATGACCCAGTCTTGCATTTTCTTGAGGGACTTCTTGTCTCCTTCCTGCTTCCTCTGCTCTGCGAACACCATGCCAACTCCAACATTCACAACGCCCTCCTTAACGGGGAAGAGCCAGAAGTACCCGGGGTTGAATTCGTCAATGAAATGAATCTCAATGGGCCCCTGGGTTCCACTGAAACCACCAACTCCCTCCCAGTATTCCCTGAAACCGCCACAGTAGTGCTCATCATCCCTCATAGGCTCATTGTGCAAGGTTTCCGTCACGGTCTTTGCCACAGGGCAGTTATACCCGCCCGCCCCGATCGTTAGAGCAGATGAATACCGCCTCTCATCAGAGTCGCCTCGCCTTCCAAATCCACCACTAACTCCCGTAATGCGCCCACCATCAACATGAACATCTGTTACTGAGAATCCTTGGATTGCCGCTCCCCCATTCTCCATTACGATCTCTGAGCATCTTTTGAACATCATGTAGTCGAACTGCAAACGCGGGAGAGAGTAACCGGCCTCCTTCTTCTGGAACTCCTCTTGAGGAAGCATCACTCTGACGGTGTTCCCCTTGCCGCTGCCGAAAATTATTGAATCCACAGTGAAGTGAGGAGTCGCCTCAATCATGCCCTTCACGCCTAGCTCCTTAACATGGGAAAGGGACTTTCCACCGACAGCATCTCCGCATATCTTGTCTCTAGGCCAAACCCCTTTCTCAATGAGGAGCACCTTGCAACCATTCAGAGCGTTGTAGGCCGCCGCAGCAGAACCAGCAGGCCCGCCTCCCACGACAATCACGTCGAAGACCTCCCCGGTTTCCGGGATATCTCCCGTTTGAATGGGCTCCTCCCATGCCTCCATGCTATCGCCGTTTACAATGCAAGGCACGTCACTCATTCAAGGTATGCCATCGAATTCATGGCTGAACGCTCCTTCCCCCTGTTATGGATAACACCGTGTGGGTCGTTCAAACAACCCTCCCCGGCGAGCTTAATGAAGCCGAAGTTGGGATGTGGTGTCAACCAATAATCGACTCGAACATGGCTGCTTGCGTGGACATAAAAAGAACGATCTCGATGTTCAGGTGGAAAGGCGAAATCCAGAGCACCCCCGAATGGGACATACAGATGAAGACCTCAGAATCGAAAAAAACCGAATTAATTTCTAAAATCAAATCCGATCACCCCTATGAGGTTCCTGGGATTATTTGCTGGCCCACCGAGTCTACGAAGGAATACTACGATTGGGTTCAAGACTGAGACGCCCTTCGTGTATCATGGGCACCTCCTCCCTGTTCAAGCCCGCGAAGGAGGTACCGCACACATGGTGGAGCTCAGACGACCCAATGGAAACAAGGCCGAGACTCAACACCATGTTGATGCTATGCGCCGGACTGTGGATATTTGGTACCGGAGACGCTGTTTTAGTGGCTGCAGGAATAGGAAACAGCCCTTGGACCGTACTAGCAGACGGGATTTCCGTAAACATAGACAGATCCATCGGCCAGACAACGCTATTTGTCAGCATAGCGGTCCTATTCCTTTGGGTCCCTCTTCGCGAGAAGCCAGGGATTGGAACNATTCTCAACGCGGTACTGATCGCCGCTGCGATAGAATACATGCTACCAATGCTACCAACGCCCGATAGCTACGCACTTGCATTTGCACAGGTTGTCTTGGGAGTAATACTGGTCGGAATAGGGAGCGGCCTCTACCTGACCGCAAATCTCGGTCCGGGCCCCAGGGACGGTTGGATGACAGGTATCCAGAGAAGAACCGGCATACCGATAGGGAGGGTGCGTGCCGCGATTGAAGTCTCTGTTGTTGTAGCCGGCTGGCTGCTGGGGGGAACGGTGGGCCTGGGAACCGTCGCATTTGCCTTACTCATAGGGCCGGTAGTGGCAGTGTGCCTGAATCTCGCAGGAACCGTGGGTAACATCTCGGAGCAAACGGGTGAGTGATATGCAGAGGTGTGGCATAGATGAGGTACTGGGGGCAATTCGGGCGAATGAAAACATCTCGGTGCTGCTGGTGAAAAGAGATGCTAAGACAACTGAGTTGGAAGAAGTATTGTCCATAGCCGAGGAAAGGGGAATCAAAGTAATCAAGGGGTCCGAGAACGACCTCTGGAGGATGTCGAAAGATAACTCGGAAGGCATCCCCGACATTCTTGGGCTAGTGGGCAGAGACCCAAAATCTACCTTCGATCAGACGCTATCGCACGGGGGGCTGATTTGGTTACTCGCCGGTGCCGCCTACCCTGTGAACATAGGGTTCTGCATCCGCACGGCAGAAGTCTCCGGCGCCGATGCAGTAGTGATTGATGCCGAACTAACAAATCAGGAGAGAAAGGCCGCGAAGCGTGCCTCGATGAAGGCGCATCGATTCATCCCTGTCCACTGGATGAGCGGCCTTGAAGCGGTAAGAGAGGCCAGGAAAGCAGGATTTCGGATAATCTCAATCGAGGATGTTGGGGATTCCCATCCATGGGAGGCGGACCTGACTGGTAACATAGTACTGATAGTGGGTGGCGAAAAGCATGGGATTCCAGAGGAGATAATTAGAGAATCGGATTTGGTAATCAGGATTCCAATGACTGGCTTCGTCCCTTCTTTCAACCTTCAAGCTCCGTTGAGCGCAGTCGCCATAGAGGCCCAGAGACAAAGAAATTGATACTTGTCTAGACAACAGGGCCACTGCGTATGATTGATGACCCAATGACCTCTCCGGGATGTATGCAAGGGGACGACACCGACAAGGGGTTTGCAACAAAGGCAGTGCATTCTGGAATGCAGGATGTTGAGGGGTCGGCGGCTACGCCGATATTTCTCACCTCCACATACAAGCTCACGGATGAGCGTTACAAGGGATGGGCTGATGGGGCGCAACACACACTAATCTACAGTAGAATTTCAAGCCTCAACTCCGAGGTAGTTTCTGCGAAAATAGCGGCCCTTGAGGGAGCGGAGGATGCCGAGGTTTTCTCCAGCGGCATGGCAGCAATTTCGACCACCCTGTTCACACTCCTGTCTTCAGGGGACCACATCGTTGCGAGCGCCGATTGCTATGGTGGGACATACGGGCTCCTGACGGAGATAATGCCACGGATGGGCATCGAAGTCACCATGGCGGACATGACGGATCCTTCATCATACGAAGAGGCCATCCAAGAGAACACGAAGGTTCTCTATGTTGAGACAATGACAAATCCCGTACTGAAGGTATGCGATCTGGAGGCAATGGCAGAAGTAGCCGAGAGGAATGGAGCCGTTTCCGTCGTTGACAATACATTCGCATCACCATGGGGATGCAATCCGATTAAGATGGGGTTCGATATCGTTCTGCATTCAGGAACGAAATACCTCGGCGGCCACGCCGATCTGATAGCCGGATTAGTTGCGGGGAAGAAGGAACTCATCGCTGATATTTTCTTCAGCAAAATACACTATGGAGGAGCGGCAGATCCTCACATGTGCTACTTGCTTGAGAGGGGAATGAGGACACTCCACACCAGAATGCCAGTGCATGCCTCTAATTCAGCTGAATTAGCTAGGAGACTTGAGTCACACGACATGATAGAAAGCGTCAGACACACCTCTCTAAAATCACATCCGGACTACGAGGTAGCTCAGAGGATTATGCCCAAGGGAAGCGGAATGCTGGCTTTCGTAGTAAAGGGCGGCGATGAAGCAGCCCTCAGGTTCATGAGGTCATTGGANACAATTTTCGAAGCGACCAGCCTTGGCGGTGTCGAGAGCCTAGTCGAGTGCCCCTTCAACTCCAGTCACATGTTTGTCCCCGAGGACGTCAGGCACGAAGCAGGAGTGGTCCCCGGCTTCGTTAGAATGAGCGTCGGTATCGAAGACGTCGAAGACCTTTGGAAGGACATTGAAGGCGCCCTGAAAGCTGCAAACCAATTCCTTGAGACAAGGGCCTGAGTGGTCCGTATGGACATCGAACTGCTGATTGCCACACTGGTGTTCATAGTTCCGATGTGCTTTACGCCTGGGCCCAACAACGTACTTTGCGCAGCACACGGCTCACAGCACGGATTCCGTGACACCCTCCCCTTGATCGCAGGGATGGCGATAGGATGGTCCGCACTCGGGCTGTTCGTCGGCGGGGCCACTGTATTCATCGAGGACAATAAATCCGTATTCGAGCTCCTGACATACATAGGTGCAGCATACATCGCCTATCTCGGTTACAGGGTCGCGACATCCCCCCCTCTTTCTCCCGATGAAGAGGGAAGGGAGAAGCTGGGGGTATTGACCGGGCTAACCATTCAGATTGTCAATGGCAAGGCCTGGATCCACTTCCTAGTGCTTATGACTGCCTTTGGCGGGCTTTTCGGGACTGGTTTCTCAGGAAAGGCCGCTTTGGTTTTCATGAACCTCTTCTTCGGTCTACCCGCAGTCATGACGTGGGCGGCATTCGGCTCCGCTCTCAGGAGAATCTTCTCCTCTCCCTCCTCAGCAACCGCATTGAACCGAGCCATGGGGGTTTCTTTGCTGGCCGTGGCAATCTGGATAGCTATGCCACAATGAATCACGCGGGGCATTCCGACCCACTTGACTCAGCCAACCACTTCATGGCGTTCTTGTAATCCTCAACAGCGTCCTCTTTGTCATCGAGTAAGAGATCCTCTGAAGCGTCCCATAGCGCCCTCAGCGCTGGAACCCAGTCTCCACCCTTGTCCCTGCTTGACTCATCGAATCTCCATGCATCCGACTCTGTCCTATCATGGACCACCAACCACGCCCAACCCATAGCAGCCTCCAGGCCCTTGCCCTTCCTAGCTATGGAAACAGTCGAAGCGACTCCGTCGTCGACGGCCTTTCTTACCAGCCTGTCAGCCATACTCAGGGGCACGGGCAACTCTCCATTATCCCATGGCAGCCTGTCAAGTCGCTGAGCCGTGTCAAGGCTATCCCCCAACTCCCGAAGGAAGGCACCGAAGCCCTGCTTGCGCTTATCTTGCCTAGCCAGTATCTCATCCGCTTCTTCCCCTCTGAGCCCATACATCTTACTGAGAATCTTCCTCCCGTGGTCAGGCCATAAGGCCACTAGCACCGGATGGCAAGAGGAGTCTTCCAACCTAACCACCTCTTCGTCTATCTCCAGGGCCAGACCATCGGTCCTGACGTGAATCCCTGCATCTAGTGAATCAAGGACGCATGCCAATGCCTTCTTCTCTTCAGAAGTTCCTCCCATGTGCTTCAGAAAACCCTCTTTATCTTCATCCGCGAACCAACTGTTTCCAACCACATACCCGTCGGATATTGAATTCAGTATGCTTGATCTGCAGGTCTTGGAGAGTGAACCATCCTCCAAGGACATTTTCAGCCAAGCATCCAACGCCTCGCCCAGGCGCTCCTCTCCCTCAGGAGGAAGAGGGCGGTCATCAGGCCACCCATCTGGCATCCACATCCATTTCGCATCACAGACGGAACCGAGTTTGTTAGGGGGCATCATCGAGATGGCGATGCTTTGTGCAAGAGGAATTTCGGTTTTCGCAAGAGCGGAGGTCGAGAAACCGACCGTGGTACCATCTTGGAATTCCAGTCTCAACCAGCCATTCTCAGTATTTTTTCCCTCAGAGACTATTTCTTCGCTCAGCCCCAAAGACCACCTGACATTCTTTCCCGTCAAGTCCACTGATGACTTGTCTAGAACCCATTGGATCCATTCCGAAGGGGCTTCAGGCTCTGAGCAGGAACAGATGAACCCCCCTTCCCAAGAGAAGAAGTATTGACCGGATTTCGCATGCCCGTCCCACACTAAGAGACGCAGCTTAGGGTGATTGAAGTTCTGGATTCCGGCCTGATGGCTCTGCTTTCCATTCCCCCTTCTCAGGTAACTAGCGGTACCATACAATGGGTGCTTGAACACAGAAACAGTAGACAGGTCCTCCTCGCTCGCCGCCACGAGACTTCCTGCAAGGGATTTGCAAACCTCATCTCCCCCCTTCTTGACCATCCGCCTCCTAAGCCATTTGAGATCGTTCCTCTTCGCGGCTACTATCTCTATCTCCTTCAGTGTCATTGCCAACTTGTCCTTCGTACCGAAGAAAGATACCTTCCCCAACTCTCCAGTGATATCCGGAATGAAGCATTCAGGGTCATCCAGTAAACTATCGAGATTCCCCTCTAGCCTCTTTTGAATTTCCTTTGAGGCCTGCTTGATGCCTCTGACTCTGACCTTCCTCCTACGGTTTTTGTCACCTGGGAATCGAACTTCNGCTGGTGGCTTTGCCATTTTCTAAACTCCCCCCATGATATCCGAACAAAGACCGACCCATCACCTATGCGGTCTCCGGCGCTCAAATGACTCCTTCTCATTATCACTCATGTTTGCAGGAATTATGAGGGTATGAACAAGCCCTCCCTCTGCATTCGAGAGCTCACCAAGGCTACCCGACAACACCCTCTGTGAATCAGTCCCAAGGTCACTTAGGAGGAAACCATCCCACTCCCTTATCGAAGATTCTGTAAATATCCCACCAACTTCCTCCTCAACACACTTCTCAGCCATACTCTCAATCAGAGAAACCGCTTCTTTCGGCTTCATAGGGGTGGGTCGATCGACCCCCATTCCACTAGGGTCAAGATCGAGGAGAACCAATGTGTGCAAACCCCTCGAAAGGTTCCCCTCAATCATCTCAAGAGGAGATGTCGGTAGATATTCCCCATATCTGTAGGGAATAGTAACCTGTCTTCCGAATCTGTACGACTGAAGCCCGGAGGCGGATACCGCGAGAGATGTAGCCGATATACCGGGCTCAACATGGAATTTCACGCCCGACTCGGAGCACCAAGTCTCCAAATCCACATGAGTGGTTGCCTGAAGGGGGTCACCCACTACCATCAGAGCCACTGCGGAAACTCGAGCCTCTTCCATCAAGACAGAGGGACTCTCAATCGATGGGCGCATGAGCCTCTCCCAAGAACCGACGACCCCTTCCAGGGCCGCTTCCTGATTCGCAGGGAGGACAGCGGTATACCCCTCGAGATACCGCTTGTCACAAGATCTAGCAGCCTCTGTCGCAGAACGAGTCATCAGCCCCAAATCACCCGGCCCAAGCCCGATTAGCCACAGTCCGACCGACTCCCCCTCATCCGTCATTGTGAAGCGTCCTGCCCCGCTGCCCATCATGAACGTGATGCGACACCTCAGAGTCCCAAACCACAAGGTCGAAGACACCTTGGACCGAATGAAGTCCGAGCAGTGGCTCGCTATTGGGTATCGAGTTATCTCGGATGGCGACGATAATCACAGACTCCTTCCGATTAGCGCCGAGGCACCACTCGAACTTCCCGGACTGACGCCTGAATACGAGGTAGTAGACGTCAGGGGGAGAGCCGATGACAGGCCCTCATCAGACTGGTGGAAGCACCTCACGGAAATAATCGGCGAAGAAGAAGTCGCCCTATATGGCGAGTCATGGCCATCGAATCATGAATTCATTGGAGATATCATGATCGTGAGAATCGATGAAGCACTCAGGAAGCACACCCAACCCATAGCGAAGGCGAAGATGCAATCCCACCCACACGTCAGATTGGTAATGGAGGACAACGGCGTCCAGGGGGAACTCAGGATCCGTGATCTCCGCCCAATAGGATGCAGGAACGGCGAAGAAATCCTGACTTCGGATTTCCCATCACACCTGCTCGAAACCAGAGTAATGGTGAGAGAGTCAGGACGAAGCATCCTATGCGACCCTAGGCGTGCGTACTTCTCAACCAAATTGCAGACAGAGAGGCTGGAGACTCTTGCGCTAGCCAAGGAGTTGCGCTCCATGCTGGGGCGATCTCTACGCGTCTGCGATCCGTTCTGCGGTGTTGGCCCCGCATTAGCAACGCTGCTGGGTGAGCCAGGCTTGGTGGGGCACATGCTCGCATCAGACCTCAATCCCGATGCAGTAGAGCTCCTTTTCGACAACCTACGCCGCTGGGATCGTAGAGACTACCCTATCGAAGTGAAAACCCTCTCGAGAATACATGAAGATCGCATAGTTGGGCTGGCCGATGCGACAGAATTGCATGAGGACCCTGATATGGTAGGGGCATGGGATCTACTATTGGTTAACCTACCACATCGAACCCTCGAGTTCCTCCCATCGCTAGTGCAACTCCTCGACAGGACGGCTCCTAGTATGGTCAGAGGCAGGGCCATCGTAGCCGAGTCAGAGATTGAAGATGCTAACGAGACCCTTCGAAACGTACTACCACTCAGGCTACAAGGAACACCCGAACCGACTCTCAAAATTAAGCGGGACTACAGTTCGACACTCCGACTTTGCTCTTTTGAGGCGTGGATAGCTCCAGCGTCGTAGGTAGAATGAGTGGCGCCCCGACCGGGATTTGAACCCGGGTCGCAGCCTCGACAGGGCTGCATGATAGGCCACTACACCATCGGGGCTTGGAGACCTACGACACGGGTTCTCTTTTTCAATCTTTGAGGGGGCATTATTCATCTCCCTCCTGCTCTTCGAGAGCGCATGGGGACCACTGACCTCGTAATTGACGTCATCGACAACGGCGGCCAATGGACGCATCGGGAGTGGCGCATGCTAAGGTATCTGGGTGTGGATACTAAGATACTGCCCAATGATACCCCGATTTCGGAAATGAGGGAAGTAGACGGACTAATACTCTCGGGGGGCGCGGCCAGAGTGGGCCTAACTGGCGAGCTAGGAAACTGCGCGGAGTATCTGGGGATGGAGGTCCCGATATTGGGCATATGTGCTGGGCATCAGTTCATGGCAGGTCACTACGGAGGAGAAGCCAGGGAGGCTCCAGCACCAGAATTTGGAGCGGCGTCAATCGATCTTATTGAGGGAGGAGGCCCCATTTTTGCCGGTACCCCCGATACCCAGATCGTATGGGAGAGCCACAATGATGAGGTTTCCAAGGTTCCTCGGGGATTCATAATTACCGCCAAAAGCGAGTCTTGCGAGGTCCAGGCCATGCAGAACGAGGATGGCGACAGGTTTGGCCTCCAATTCCACCCAGAAGTCAATGATTCAGAGTACGGAGGGCACATTTTTCAGAACTTCGTGGACATATGTAGGAGAGCCCGTAGGGCTCATGGATGAATAGGACAGGTTGAAGAAGGGCAGGCAGGTCGCCGCCCTGATGGCAAAGGAAGAAGAGCGCCTGGTGAATCACAAGTGCAGGAAGTGCAACCGCACGGACAGGAGGCCTTGGACCCCCGCGGAGCCGCCTAGGTGCAACCATTGCGAATCATCCATGGACCCACTCGAGATTCGATACAAGTGCCTGAGGTGCGGCCACTTGACATGGATAGAGGCTGGAGCCACCGGAAAGTCATGTCACAAGTGTGGCTACAGGGTGTTTGCTAAACCCAGAAGCCAAGGAAGGCCACACAAGACCCTGAAGGCAATCTGAGGCGCGGAGTTCAAGGCCCGTCACCCCGACGACGACTCGTGGCGAGCTGGCTAGAGTCTCATGCACCCAAGACATTCGACCAATTGGCACTGCCGGACACAGCTCGTGAGGCGCTCGTTTCCTCGAGCATAAGCGCAGACCCCCCTCACTTGCTGATTACCGGGCCCGCTGGTGTCGGTAAGACCCAGTCTTGGAAACTAGTCGCTAGGCAGGTACTTGGACCGGGTTGGAGATCTACTACTCACGTTTTGCAGTGCAGGGACCTGGCTAGGCAGGCGGGCGCAATGGCCACCTTCGAGAACTTTCTCCGGCCGGGTGGCTCGGTCGACACGCTCGCCGGCCGCCTGAGCCTCGATGCATTCGACAGGGGCATGGTTACGGGCGCAGACGACGTCCCCCCTGCAGGGAAGGAGGCAGTAATGCCAGAAGGAACGCTGCCAGTCAGCAGACTCATTGTACTCGAGGATGCAGACCATCTGGGCCAGATAAGGCAGGCATACCTCAGGAGAATGCTAGAAACAGTGGGCAACGCATCCCGATTCATACTAGTGGCCAGGGCCCCTTCAAGGATAATTGACGCCCTACGATCAAGAAGTCGGATGATCAGGATACCAGGCACAAGCAAGGACAGTATACTGCAAGTAATGAGAGAAGTCTCTTCGACGGAGGGATTCGAAGCAGCAGAGGGAGTTTTGGAGGATATTGCATACATCTGCGACGGAAACCTCAGGAAATCCATTTTCACATTGGAGATGCTACGGGCACGGGGCTTGGAAGGAGATAGATCGGCCGTTCACAAACTAGTGCAATCAACCACCCTTCAAGCAGGCCGACATGTCATAGAAATGGCATTGAGAGGAAGGGTCATTGAATGGAGGTGGGAAAATACCGGTGGCCGCAAGAGGAGGGTTCTAGCGGGAGCGATCGCAGAGGTTGACACCCTGATGAACAATCACGGCCTGGACGCGGAAGATGTGGTGTCACAGTTACACGACGTTCTTACTGGAAGGAGACTTTCGATACCCGACGACCTTCGTGAGGAGCTACTAAACGCTCTTGCAGAATGTGATACTAGTCTGAGGAGAACAATGCAGCCGAGAGTCCCGCTGGAGAGATTTCTACACAGAGTATCCTCGGCAGGGGAGCGCCATGGTCTGGCATTCGTTTAGTGGCGGGCGCGGCAGGATTCGAACCCGCGGTCCCTGGCTTAGGAGGCCAGTGCATTATCCAGGCTATGCTACACGCCCGTCTTCCGCA
>PBGL02000001.1 GCA_002718995.2 Methanobacteriota archaeon | reverse complement strand
TTGAAAAACTTAAACAGATTTCACCTAATAGTCATGAAGACTTAGTTTCAGAAATTACTCAAACGCATGATGCATTTTACATGTAAGGCGCCGAGAGAGGGATTTGAACCCCCGCGTCCAATGGACAGTGGATTTCGAATCCACCGCAATACCGGGCTATGCGATCTCGGCAGCAGACTCGCCACCTGCGAATCAAAGATAAGGCTGACTGGTCTGCCGGCAATAGATGAGGGTCGAGATAATGCACACTGGCCAAGTATTAGTCGTGGAATCCGAGAGCCCTTTGACGGTATCGGAAATCCTGAGCTCCTTGGACATCCCCCCCTCAACTGTCCTGGCAGTTTTCGAAGACACGATCGTGCCTCATACATCCCTGATCAATGACGACATCAGGCTAGATTTGGTTGTCGTCTCATCTGGGGGTTAGCGAGCCGTCGAGAATGGCACCGTGCTCCACCCTCAATGGCGTATCTCCGACGGAGAAGATTTCCGCTGCTCCCCCGACTAGCGTGGCCAGGGTCCCATCCCACCTTAGGAAAGATCCCTCGAATAGCCCAATAACTGGTACCTGATTGTGCTGGTGGAACTCGGCAATCCTCCTTGCACGCGTCTCTCCGAAGTGATGGATGATCTCGTCGCCCTCCTTCCACAGAATACTACCGGGGTGGTAATGTGGATTGATCTGGAAAGGTACGATGCCAAAGCCATGGAAGGAACTAGGCAATACCACTGGCATATCATTGGTGGTCATCATCGTCGGGCATGCCACGTTTGACCCGGCACTAATTCCGACATATGGGGTGCCATCCGACACCTTGTCCCTTATGGCATCAACTAGGCCTTTCTCGTGTAGGTCCCTGACCAGGAGGAAGGAATTCCCCCCTCCTACATAGATCCCCCCAGCTTCCTTTATCGCATCTAACTCGTCTTCAGCATCATGGATCCCAACTAAGTCGAATGGCGCGCTTGAGGTGAATCTCTTGGCCCCTTCCAAGTAGGAATCGTGATCATTAGATGCATATGGGATGAAAAGGACCTGGGAAACTCCCTCGAAAACCCTGCTCATCTCATCCATGCAGAGCTTCCTTCGCTCTTCGGTGCCTATCCCTCCACTTCCAAGTAGAACTCTCATGCCATCACCAAATCATGCATAGAAATCCCTGTGGGAGTCACTTTCCTCAACTCCCATGGCCTCTTCCAGTGTCCCTCCCACCTCGTAAGTCTCAAGCAGCTTCCTCGCTATCTCCTCAGTGGAGTCCAGATCCAAGTCAAGCTTCAGATCGAAACCCTCCTCTATCCAGGACGCGAGCCTATTTGCCGCTAGTACGTCCGCGCTGGCCCCGACCGTATCGGCGACTAATCCTATGGAACGTACGCCGATGATGGGTGAGAGAGAAACCAGGAGCCCTGCGATTCCAATCATGCCAGACTCCGGCTGTTCACGGCTAACTAGGATGTCATCGGCTTCCAAGGAGGAACGAACCTTTTCGTCCGCGCATATCACATGAATGCCCCTGCTTTCAGCTTCTGTTGCGAGGCCTGCTAGCACTAGGACATTGGGGGTAGAGCTCTCCTTGGCTATAGTAAGGATTGCTTCGGCTACCTCATGCTGCCCACTGGGCGTCATGGGCTGAAGCTCACCACTGATCGTTACGATGGTCTTACCATCGGGGAGCATGACCGAGCTAATCTCGAGCCTCGGTGGCCTCAGGAGTCCCTTCTCGTCCAGTGTCGAGTGCGGGGGAAGGTCATGATTCAGTATCCAACCAAGGGTCCTAGACGGGTGCTTAGAGATCAATGAGTCAACAAGTACCTTCCCCACATTGCCCACTCCTGGAACAGCTTCCAGAATGGCAGAATGCTCGGGAAGGCCATCACCTACAAGCCAGTGGATAGTGGTGCTGCTCAACTCCCTTCCTCCGAGTCTCCCTTTCCGGCAGAGGGCAGTGAGTCCACCCATTCCTCACTTCCCGCATCCTGCCTTTGCCTACGTCTAGCTCCCTGTGGGTCCTCAGGAGAATATTTGAGGGGGGAAGGAGGTGTCATCGAAGATCCACATTCCTCGCATTTCGGCCCAAGTCCGTATATTTCGCACTCTGCACAGTACTGCAATTTCGATCTAACCATGTGTCCTCAACTCGACCTGCCCGCGGAAGGGTCAATGAACAATACGGGTGTTATTCGCCTTCAAGCGCGTTCTATGGATAGTGAGCCATCGACCGAAGACATCCTCTTCTCGACAGCTCCCGTTGCTGCTTGCCAAACCGATTCAGCCGCCTGGTAGTCAGGAGCCCTGATGTCCACGCGGTAGTGTGGTGCCCCATCATAGTGGCAAGTAAGGGTGACCTCCTCCAGTCCTTCTGCACAAGCCTCGGCCTCCATTAGGGCGTCTCTGATTGCATTGACCCCTTCTTCGCCCCAGACTTGAATGTCTAGTGTCCCCCTGATCTCTACAAACGGGGGGACGATATTTTCCACAGCAAGTCCGGTGACAACCCCAATCCAATCTCCTTCGAATCCGGAATCGGATAGTGCATTCTCGCTTATCGCACACTCCTCTAGTGCACCGTATAGAGTCCCAAAGGCCTCTATCATTTCACCTGAAACAGTAGAAGTCTTCTCTTCATCCCAGCCAATTCTTTCCGAGGCAACTCTCATGATCTGATTTGCCCTCTCCTCGTTTTTCCAGGACTGCACGGTCTCTCTTCGGCGTTCTTCTGATACGCTTTTGAGTGAAAGCTCAACCCTCTTCCTGTCTTTCTTGACCTGAATGACCTTGGCTACGACCCTCTGTCCCTCTCTGACATGGGCCCTGATGTTCTTAACCCACCCAGCGGCAATTTCACCGACGAAAACGAAGCCCTCTTGACCGTCATATCCATCGAGGGTGAGGTATGCCCCATTCTGCTTAATGTCCTTGACTGTGCAAATTAGAAGGTCCCCTTCCTCGGGCCAATCACCATCTTCGTCTACTGCCACAGTTCAATGCCCCCTTCACTCGAGGACTTCCACTATGGTGCTGCCCGAAAGGTCAGCCTTTCCTCCAAGAGGCCTAGCTAGAGTCGCGCCACATACTGAGCACGATATCGCCGTTGAGGCTCTCTCGAAAATCTTGCTTTCTGCACCGCAGTCACGGCAACTAACTTTCAAGAATCTTCCAGCCATTATCTCTCCTCACTTGTCCACTAGTTCGAACTTACGCGATCTTTTCCCTCTGGGTGAATGAGCCTTTCCAGTTTCGGTACACCTGTAGACTAGGTTAACTCTCTTGGTCGGCTTATCGCCGGAAGGCTTTGGCCTAGGGAAACCCCTGTAACCCGATGTAACCTTCCTGAATCTCCTCTGGCCCCACTTCAGCTCGCTTGCACGCCTCTTCTTGACGCGTTCCACCGTGTGTTCAGTGTGCTTACCAGCAGAGGGGCTGTATCGCATTACCTTCCTCGGCATCTTGACCATAATTTGCACCTCTATGCAGTGTAGCGAAGCGGGCCACCGATGACCCGTTTATGAAGTCTATCGAGCCCAATGCGTGTCAGCATACCCGCTGATGAGCGCCCTTTCAAGAAAAAACAACTTGAATCAACCCGCCCTCGCAGCACTATGTCCGGGTGGTGGCTGCAGTGGTGGATCGGCCTTTTCATGATTGTTTGCGGTTTCTCAATGGGCAGGATGGGCCCGGCATTCTCTAGATCAAAAATCGGATACCCACTAGCCCTTTTCGGACTAGGTCTAGCCTTTTTCGCACCAGAAGGACTCGTAGATAATGAGATTACGGCCTCAGAGACGCTCAATCATACGCTGTATTGGACGATTCCCGGAATTGTCGGCTGCTACGCATTATTCAAAGGAGCCTCAATCTACAATGTGACCAAGCCAGTACTATTGTTCTCCGGTTGGTCAATCGTGGCAATCTCATGGTACATCATGATCAATTATTCAGAACCATTCACTCACGACATCACCTCTACTCTAGTCACAATAATTGGCCTGCTATTCGTCTTTGTAGTCCATATCATTGCAGTTAGATTCGTAGAGTCTAGGCCATTGAGCGATGAGACGGTAGAACCCCTTTCTGAAAGTGAGAAAACGTATGTTACTACCGTACTATCCAGGAATCTGGGAAACAGGGGGGAACAGTAGATGGTCGAAATTCTTCTGACTATCTCAGGGGCCCTGATGCTCGGTTCACTGCTTGTTCTAATCAACATATTTTCCGCCCATCACCCCTACCATAGACCGCTCCCTCTGGTCATCTCATCACTACTGGTACTAAGCCTCGGATTGTATATTTCCATGAAGGCCGGTCCAGAGGGGCTGACAGCACTTGATTCCATGAGGCAATCAACTTCCTTGGCAATCACCGGCTTGTTCGCAGCTTCTCCAGTAATCTACGCAATACTTACGCTGTTAATGGCCAGAATTTCAATACAGAGAAACCACTAATTCGGTCAGCAAATATTCCTTTGCCGTCTTTAGCGATAAGGGCATCCTTGGGGGAACGCTGATAACACCCGGGTCGGTCGCCGCGCTGTCTCAAGGGGTGATTAGGTTGTCCAAGGGTACTCCAAGCATGGGTAAGAGGCAGAAGTCCACCCACATCAGATGCCGGAGATGCGGCAAGCACTCATTCCACAAGACAAAGTCGATTTGCTCAAGTTGCGGGTACGGCCAGACTTCCAAGATGAGGAAGTACAGGTGGAGCAAGCGCAACAGAACCATGGGCAGCAAGTGAGCCGCACTCCGGAAAGTGCTAAGTCCCTAGTGCCAGAGCACCATTCGGTAGACGATGTGCGGGATCGTCGGAATCATTGGTCACCCTCAATCCCAGGTGGCCCCCTCCCTGTATGACGGCCTCCTTGTCTTGCAGCACAGGGGACAAGACGCAGCGGGTATAGTGACAAGCGACTCAAAAAATATCTGTCATCGCAGGGCGAATGGATTAGTTCGTGATGTTTTCCGCTCAAAACACTCAGAGGCGCTACTCGGATCTATGGGCATAGGTCACGTCAGATACCCAACTGCCGGCTCCAGCTCGGTCTCCGAGGCACAGCCGTTCTACACCAACACCCCATTTGGAGTCAGCCTCGCACATAATGGCAATCTCAACAATACCCAAGATATAATTTCCAGTCTATTGGAGTATGACCACAGGAGAATCAATACAAGTTCAGACTCCGAAGCTCTGCTAAATCTGTTCGCCGCTGAGATTCAGAGATCATTGAATGGGAATCCAGGCGGGTTAGAGTCACTGGCGGATGATGACATATTCAGAGCAGTTGAGAGGGTTCACCTGAGGGCCGAGGGCAGCTATAGTGTGGTCACGATGATTACGGGCTGGGGAATTGTTGCTTTCAGGGACCCGAACGGAATCAGGCCCCTTTGCATTGGAAGTAATATCGTGGACGGATTTACCGAGAGAGTGGTTGCTTCAGAGAGCGTGGTCTGTAAGGCCTTAGGATTCAACCACGATGGAGATGTCTCTCCGGGGGAAGCTGTGATTATTAGGATGAATGGGGAGCTGTCCCGAAAGGTCTGCTCCGACAAAGTTGACCATCACCCATGTATTTTCGAGCATGTATATTTCGCCAGGCCAGACTCAGTGATGGATGGCATCTCAGTCCACTCTTCGAGACTGAGGATGGGCGCCACTTTAGCGAGGAAAATATCTTCCGAACTTCCCAATCATGGGATAGATGCTGTGATCCCTGTGCCGGATAGTGGGAGGATAGCAGCACTTGATTTGGCTAGGGAACTTGGAGTCCCATACAGGGAGGGGTTCGTCAAGAATAGGTATATTGGAAGGACCTTCATCATGCCCGGACAGACAATCAGAAAGGACTCCGTGAGGAAGAAGCTAAACACGATCGAGGGGGAATTCCTCGGAAAAACAGTACTCATCGTGGATGACAGTATTGTCAGGGGGAATACATCCAGGAGAATTGTCAGCATGGCAAGAGAGGCTGGCGCGACAAAGGTTTACTTCGCATCATGCTCTCCCCCCATAGTTCACCCAAATGTGTATGGAATAGATATGCCAGCCAAATCGGAGTATGTCGCACATGGTCGTTCTGTGAGTGAGATATGTGAGGCCATAGGTGCGGATCGGCTTGTCTATCAAGACCTGCAAGATTTGGTCAAGGCATGTCTCGGAGACGACTCAGAAGGTCCTGCCAATTTCGACTGTTCCTGTTTCGACGGGGTCTATGTTACAGGGGGCATCACAGAAGAGTATCTAGAAAGGATAGAGAGTCTCAGGAACGACTCTGTGAAAAACAAGGCGCAGGTATGATCATTGATTCGCCAACATGAAGACGTGTATCTCTTTCACGACAAACGTGCAGCCCACAATCGAGCCAGTCATATCGGTTCAAATCGACGAATATCCGAGTAGCTGGTGTGTAACTAGAGACTCAATAATGTGTATCGGCTTCGAATCAGGGAGGATATCCTATGTCGACTCATCAGGAGAATTTCTGCAAGATATCTCAATAGAAGGTCCGGTAGTTGGCTTAGTTACAACAGATGACGGACTTATCGCTGCATCCGGTAAGAAGGGGCTTTTTTCCAAGGGGGAAATCGAGTGGGATCTCATGCTGGACTCGGGCTGTGAATCAATTCATCGATCAAATAGCGGCGTTTTCGCTGTCGACGGCTCTGGGAATATTCTACACGTCTCATCGACGGGAGAGATCCTGGATAGCAGGCATATCGGGGCAGTTGACATAATCGAAATTTCTGAAAACGGACTATTGATTGGTCTGGGATTAATCGACGGAAGACTCATTATTCTCGATGAGGAACTTCGGATTTTACATGAGTCACTTCCTGCGGACGATGACGTTGAAACTATCTCATGCATCCAATTCAGGGCCGATGGGATATTGCTAGTTGGGAGAAACTCGCTCGGAATGACAGTAGACGACCGTCCGGAAAATAGGTTGGAGTGCTGGAGCCCCATCGATGGAATGATCAATTCCTCCGAGATGCCATCAAAGCCGACTTCTTTCTGTATTACTGATGATGGGGTGGCGGTTGGATGCTTCAATGGCGAATTGATCCATTTGACTATCGGCGTCGAAGGCTACCGGAAGATTTCCCAGATGGATTACAAGATTAGCGACATTACAAAGTGGGACAATACGTTTCTTGTCTCTTATTGGTTCGAGACATCAAGAATTTCATCAGATGGCGAATTAGTGTGGCAATTCGAGAATCACGGCATTGTGGAGGGCGTAATGGCCCTCGGAAACGGATTAGTTGCAATTTTCGGCGACGACAAGAAGTCAAGGGGCCCATCGCCAATCCAATTAATCAATCCAGAATCCCCCCCAATAGTCGAGAAGAACTCGGATTTCATGGAGTATGGAGTAAATCCCAGTAGTGCGGAATTCTCTGGTGGACTCACAGAGGATGAATTGGATATCGTGTCTAGAAGGCAGGATTCTTCCAATCACGGAGAGGGCCTCATGGAGACTCTGAATGAGGAGATTGAGATTTCTCTCGATGACGTTCCCGTAGAGGCGGACGCATTGTCTGACTTGATTGAGTCGGCGAAATCCCTCAACATTCCTCCTGTAGCAGATGCAGGAGATGACAGAACCGTCAACTCGGATGAGGATGGGAAGGCGACGATACTATTGGATGGTTCAAGGTCATACGATCCCGACGGCAATATCTCGAATTGGCTGTGGCTGGACAGGGATGGCAAGGAAATCGGAGAAACCCCTCAATTGAGAGTAAGAATATCAAGGGGAGTTCACAACTTCTCATTGCTTGTAATCGATGACGGCGGGGCGAAGTCAAGTGCTAGCATAACGATTCAAGTTAGGTAACTACAATTTCCCGAACTCTTCCTTGAGAGAGGGAAGTGCCTCCTCCCAAGTAGAGACTATCCCATAGTCGGCCACGCCAAATATGGGGGCGTCAGCATCCTTGTTGATTGCTACAATGTACTTGCTAGAACGCATCCCGGCTAAGTGCTGAATCGCACCGCTGATCCCCACTGCTATGTACAGACTCGGATTCACGGTCTTCCCCGTTTGCCCAACTTGCATGTCATGTGGAATTTCGTCCCACGTATCCACTGCGGCCCTACTGGCCCCCACTGCAGCACCGACGATATCAGCTATTTCGTACAGATGGGAGAAGTTGGATGGATCCCCCATCCCCCTTCCTCCCGAGATAATGATATCAGCTTCGCCGACATCAAGCCTCTCACTTGCCTTGGCAAGAGCCTCCTTCACGGCTACGCCAATATCGGAGGAATTGTTCACTGTTGAAATATCGGAACTGCCATCGGAACCAGGCGACTCAAATGCATTTTGTCTGATTGATATAGCGCATGGAGGAGAAACTACGGAGGTCTCGATGGCCTTCCCGGAGTAGATCGGCCTAGTGACCTTGATCCCACTTTCGAGACCCGTCGCATCTTGAACTATCGGAATATCTCTAATTGCTGCAATCTGGGCAAGAACCTCTCTTCCGTGTGCTGATGAAGACGTCATTACAACCCCTTCGCAGAGCGGAGAAAGTGCATCGGCCCATGCACCGCTGTCGAACGTTCCAAAGCAATCGCCTTCGGCAGAAATTACCTTAACAACCCCGCTAATGGTTGACGCCTCGGACGTACCTATTCCCCCGGGGCAAATTACGGTGGGCGCCCCTCCCATGGAACAAGCTGCACCGACCAATTGTGCAGTTACAGGGTGAAGCGCATCTCCAGTAGTTTCAGCAATTATCGTTACTTCCATTTTTCCACCTCATATGACATTGGCCTCGTCCCTCAATTTGGAAACCACAGTTGGGACGGATTCTGCACCTTCGAATTTCTGCCCAGGCGGTTTCTCGGCAGGTGCAGAGTGCGATTCTAGGGTGACTCTGGGGCTATCGATTGTTACACCAAGGTCAGCAGGGGTCAGCGTCTCGACAGCCTTCTTCTTTGCCATCATAATGCCCCTGACATTAGGCCGCCTCATCTCAGTCGCCGCCTTGTCGAAGGTGAATAGGCATGGTTTGGAAACCGACACCTTCTCGTTGCCCGACGGACTTGTCCTCATTGCTACGAAACCACCTCCCTCGGCGGAAACCTCTGAGACCATTCCAACGCACGTGAAACCCAGGATACTAGCAACACCTGGGCCCGTGGAGCCCGCGTTAGTGTCAGCTGCCTGCTTGCCACATAGAACAACTTCCGCTCCGATCCTTTGCACGGCAGAAGCAAGCAGGCTCTGAGTGTTGGAGCTGTCAATTCCAGAATCATCGGAAACAACGTGGACTAGGGAATCGGCTCCAACTGCGGCAGCGTCGGTAAGCATTTTCGATGCCCTTGCCGGGCCACAAGTGATCGCAACTAGATCGCCTCCCCCGGATTCTTTCAGCTGGAGGGCGTACTCAAGAGCATATTCGTCGTATGGGCTCATTGACCACTTGCCAACAGCTGACTCATCCACCCTGCCTCCCGACACAGTAATCTTTGCAGTTGTATCTGGAACCTGTTTTAGTAGAACTGCTATTGTCATGATATCCCTGCGGGCCTACGACTGGCGCCCCCTCTATCAAGATTCACCCGTAGCAATTTGAATATCGCCATCAACTATTCCAGACTACGGGTAAATGCTTGGATACCGGTGATGTGTCTACCAAGTATGAGATTGTGGATATCGTGAGTGCCCTCATAGGTCTTCACCGACTCTAGATTGGCCATATGCCTCATCACTGGATACTCGTCTAGAATCCCATTGGCACCGTGAATATCCCTGGCTACGCGTGCAATCTCGAGAGCGATATCGACATTATTCATCTTGGCTAAAGAGATATGTTCAGGAATCCATGTGCCCGCATCTTTCTTTTGCGAAAGGTGGTAGGCCAGAAGTTGGGCCTTCGTAATCTCCCTGAGCATCCATGAGAGTTTGTTCTGAACTAATTGGTACGATGCGATTGGGTACTCAAATTGAATCCTGCTCATTGCATATTCCTTGGCGGAGTCGAAACAGGCTTGTGCAGACCCAATAGCGCCCCATGAGATTCCATATCTAGCATTGTTTAGGCAAGAAAACGGTCCCCTGAGGCCTTTCACACCAGGCAATATCCGATCCTTGGGTATTTTGCAGTCCTGGAAAACTAACTCACTAGTGACCGAAGCCTTCAGTGAATGCTTCCCCTTCATTTCAGGAGCTGTGAAACCTTCGTCCCCTTTCTCAACGATGAATCCTCTAATGACCCCATCAAGCTTGGCCCATACAACTGCAACTTCGGCAATCGTACCGTTCGTAATCCACATCTTTGCTCCATTCAATAGATAGTGATCTCCCATATCCTCGGCCCTCGTGATCATGCCGCCTGGATCCGACCCATAGTCTGGCTCGGTCAAGCCAAAGCATCCTATCCACTCCCCGCTAGCCATCTTCGGAAGATAGTGATTTTTTTGCTCCTCAGATCCAAAATCCCAAATCGGATACATCGCAAGGGAGCCCTGTACTGATGCGAACGATCGTAGTCCACTATCGCCCCTCTCCAGCTCTCTGCATATCACCCCATAGGCAGTGTATGAAAGGCCGGGGCAACCATACCCCTTCAGGGGCGCACCAAGCACCCCCATTTTCCCCAATTCAACTCTCCACTCATCGGGAAACTTCTCCTCTCTGCAGGCCTGTTCGATCTTGGGCAAGACTTCGTTATCGACGAAGTCCCTGACCATGTCTCGGACCATCCTTTCCTCCTCCGTCAACAACGAGTCGACATCGTAGAAGTCTAGGGCGTCGTACGGCATGTTCTCATGTCATTGCGAACGCAGTTACCTCATCAAGGTATGGCATTGGAAGTGCCTTATTTCCTGACTCTTCTTCTCCGTCTAGAATCCCTCTTGGAGAACTCCTTTTCCTCTTCTGAGCCAATCTTCATAGTGACCCAGTGGCTAAGGCGTGGAGACATCGACATCAATATACTCAGGACCACCCCAAAGATGACCAGCGGGAAAACAACCATGATTACCAATCCCATTAATCCGCCAATCCAAGAATCTTCAGAAGGTGGATGGAAACTCAGTATTGTTCCCCTGTCCGTTAAGATCCAACCACTGTCCCTGTCAGTGGCCCAAGTTGCAACTATCCTCTCTCCCGAGACTGTGGAGTCAAACTCAATCACATCTGAGTTTTCCAGCCAGGGGAATGATGCATTGAGTCCTGCATCGTGCTCAACTAGTGAAAATGGTGTCAGGAGGATTATCGACCTATCTTCGTATTGATCCCCTATGCCCGTAAATACTCCTCCAGTGCCCGAAATTTCACTAATACTAACTGTCGAGGATGAAGGATTAGCCGCATCTAGATTGGCCATACCTATGGCATCCCCAGAGGTAAATACGCAGACATCCACTGTATTCGGGCAGACTAATCCATTCCAGGGGTATATGCCCCCTCCCACCCAGTGCACAGTGTGATCCCTATCGATAATCGCAATTCCGTCATAGGTTGTTCCGACTACACAAAGGAGAATCTCCCCGTGACACTCGATTTCCGTAATCTCGCTACCTGTACCAAGTCCCTCCAAGACATGCACCTCGGCTCCTCCATCTGCAGAAGCTCTCATCCTCCAGATCGTACCATCGTCAGAGCCCACATAAGCCCATGATCCTCCTTGGTTCCAAGCGACAGCGGTCAGAGTGGATTCGCCGAACTCATCATGGCCTCCTGCATCAGTAACCGAGTGATCCTCAGCCGAGTACCTAAGGGCCACCCCGCCTTCCCCCACTATCAGTGCAGTAAGGCCGCCCGGGTGGTAGTCAGCATCATTGAGAACAGTCTCCCCAATTACCGGCATTGGTACCTGTATCGAGGGATCTGCCGCATTGATCATTTTCATCACCGACTCTTCGCCGAATGCAAGCACCCAACTTCCAGAGGGATCGAGAGTCGCTCCATTTAGTCCCAAATCAGCAGAAGACAGACTATCCATTTCATCAAGCACTACGGCTGACTCGGCATACACCGGAACAGTCGAGAATATTGTTGCAGATAGCAATACCAATGCCAAAGACGACGCTCTTGCCACAACCCTCCGACACGTAACAATGGTTTAGCCCGTTCGACCGACGACTTCGGGCATCTAAGTCAAGGCAGATTTGAAGAGTGGTTCACCCGGCGCAAACCCATGGAGCGATTCGACGTCAGGCGGGGACTAATCAAACAAGTGAGTGGTGAGGGTGGACTTTCTGCCCTAGCGGAAAGGTATTTTGAGCAAGTGGAGAGTACTGGTGATAATTCATTTCTAGGCTCTCATGGCATCATGACTTCCATCAGCGGGAGTTACGAAGGAAGTGCTCTTTTGATCGATGTCACAAATGTGCCTCCAAATTTCGATGACCCGGAAGAGGTCAAATCCGCGATGGACGCAAGGAAGAGGTGGACATCATTCCTCGACGATGCTACTGGGTATAATTCGAAGCAGAGGGGAGACAAGGCGAAAGAATGGGCCAAGAAGGCATCCAAGGCCAAGTCGGCAATCAGCGCTACTCGGCATTACATCGAGATGGCAGATTCGCTGCCACAGGATAAGATTTCAGAGGCAGAGTCAATTATAGCAGAGATTGAGCACGCCCTGGAGTCGAACGATAATACGAAAGCGGCTGGGCGCGCTGAGAAGCTAAACAAGTTGTTCAATTAGGTGATACGATGGATGAAAGGGACACCCCAACCAATTCGGAAAAGGGTTCCCCAGATGTCATTCAATCAATGTTTTCCGGTTGCGAGGAGGTTGTGGGCGTGGAGCATGTTGCCTCTGTCTTATCGGGCGCCCCTTCACATTCAGGAGACGGCCAACTTGTGGCATACATCGGATTAGAGCCTAGTGGGAAGGCGCATCTCGGCTGGATCATCCTCTCTGACACCATTCGAAACCTACTAGATTCGGATGTCAATGTGATTATTCTTCTAGCAGATTGGCACGCGTGGGTAAATGACAAGTTCGACAGGGACATGGACAAGATATCACTTGCCGCAGACTACATGGAAGAGGTCTTCAGAACCCTGCTGGGAAACCCCTCAGAGGGAGAAGGGCCTGGACAGATCAGATTCATCCGAGCATCAGAGGTCATGGACTCAGGAAAATATTGGGAGAGGGTCTTGAGATGCTCCAAGAATATGAGCCTATCAAGGGTCAGGAGAACATTCAGCATAATGGGGAGGTCCGAAGACTCCTCTGATCACGATCTCTCGGCCTTCTACTACCCCGCTCTTCAGGCGGCCGATATTTTCGAATTAAAAGTGGATATTGCATTTGGAGGGATGGACCAAAGGAAGGCTCACATGTACATGAGGGAGGTGGCCGATCGAAACGGTTGGACCAAGGCCACATGCATCCACACGCCAATGCTCTCGGGCCTCAAGGGGTCCGGGGGAAGAATGGACTCATTTGACCACAAAATGTCAAAGTCCGATCCAAATAATGCAATCTTGATGCATGATGATCTAGATTCTTTGAGGAAGAAGATGAAGAAAGCATTCTTGGAAGTCGGAAATTCTTCGTCTGCAGTATTTGAGATGGTCGAATACATCATTTTGCCGAGGCTCGGCAAGGTGAATGTTACACCCAACCCAAAATACGGCGAACCATCTGAGTACAGCGACTTGGAGTCTTTCACAAAGGCTGTGTCCGATGGAACAGTTCACCCCCTAGATGCGAAAATGGCAGTAGCCGAGGGACTCGCCGAAGTACTGTCCCCCGTTTCAGAACATTTCTCTACCAGAACGGAGCTCATGTCAGCAATTAATTCCATCACTGGCTCTCAGTAGGCCATTGAAATATTGACTCCCTCCAAATTTCTCTGGGGCAGGTATCATAACCTCTCGTCGTCGGGAGGGAGCGAGGGAAACTATGTCAGAGGTAGGTATTGACGACATCGCGATCTACTTTCCACGCCTTTATTTCGATATGAGGGACTTTGCCGAGTTCAGAGGCGCTGATTTCAGTAAATTGAACAAAGGACTCGGCCTTTCGGCAATGGCAATACCGGATTTTCACGAGGATACCGCAACAATGGGCGCGAATGCCGCTTCAAGACTGATCGACAGAAATGGGATAGATCCAAGCTCGATAGGCAGAATTTACCTGGGCACAGAGTCGGCCCTAGACGGTGCCAAGCCAACTGCTACATACATCATGGATATGCTTGAGCAGAAATATTCTCCCGAGTTCGGCTCGGAATGCTTCAGGAATTGTGATGTCGTAGACCTGACTTTCGCATGTATCGGGGCAGTAGATGCGATGCATAATACGCTAGATTGGGTTGCACGGGGTGGCATCGAGGAAGATCGAATCGGAATAGTGGTTTTCGCTGATAATGCCAAGTATGATCTAGGCTCAAGTGGAGAGTATACCCAAGGAGCAGGTGGAGGGGCAATACTGATCAGGCATAATCCGAGACTTCTGACAATTCCGGACATTTGGGGTGTTTCCACCATGCCAGTACATGATTTCTTCAAGCCACGCAGGGAGGTCGATACTAGGTCTATCATCGAGAACGTTCTAGATCTAGCCGTCGAAAGCGGAGAGAAGGTCAAGGATGGCCTTGTTGATAAGATACTGAAGGTCCTGCCTTCGTCCAGCAAGAAGGATGAATTGATTTTTGAGAATGAAAAGTTGATGATCCACAAGGACATGCCAGTTTTCGATGGACAGTTTTCGAATAGGTGCTATTCTGAATCAGTAAAAACTGCGTTCATTGATTTCAGGGAGAAGGCAGTTAGGGATGGCAGGTATAGTCCGGAAAATGATGAAATCCTTACCGAGCAATGGATGAGGATAATTGTCCACTTGCCATATGCTTTCCAAGGAAAGAGAATGTTCCCGGATGTTTTCAGACACGATAGGAGGAATCTCCCATTGTGGAAAAATATCGAAGAGGAGATCGGTCCTGAGCCATTCCCCGAGGATTTCTCAGATTCTCCAGAGGGCCTGGAAGAATTCGAGAAGGCGAACGATCAGTACAGAAGACTCATTTCAAAGACGGAGCAATTCAAGCAATTCGCGGAAATGAGGATCGAAAAAACTCAGAGGGCATCAAGCCTAATCGGCAATCAGTACACCGGATCGATTTTCCTAGCCCTCATGTCAACTATGGAAAGTGACTTCTTGGATGAAGTCGATATGAGTGGCGAGAGAGTGGGCCTTTGTGGCTATGGCTCCGGAGCAAAGGCCAAGGTTTTCGAGGGTGTAGTCCAACCTAATTGGAGAGAAGTGACCGCGAGGTTCCAACTATTCGAGAGACTCTCGCAACGTCACGCCATTGACAAATCTGAGTATGAGTCACTTCACCGCGGTAGCAGAAAGGAATCCGTCTTGCCACCAAATGGCGAGTTTGCTCTAGTCGGCATAGGCGCTGAAGGCGATCTCGAAGGTCAGCGCAGATACTCGTGGTTCGAGTAATTACTCAGGCCTGATTGACCGACTGATCACAATTCTCTGAACCTCTTGAGTTCCTTCATAGATTTGTGTGATCTTTGCATCCCTGAAGAAACGCTCAACAGGGAAGTCTGTAGTGTATCCGTACCCCCCGAGTACTTGGACCGCCCTTTCAGTTACCCACATCGCCGTATCTCCAGCGAAAAGCTTGGCCATACTGGCTTCTTTCGTGTGCCTTGGCGCGCCCTCTTCATAATGCCTCATCTTGGCCCACGCCGCCCTGTACACCATCATTCTGGAAGCATCAATCCTTGTCGCCATTTCTGCTAGGTAGTTTCCAATGCTCTGGTGGTGTGCAATGGGTTTTCCGAAAGCCTCCCTCTCATGGGCATAGTTTAGGGCTGACTCATAAGCCCCCTGGGAAATTCCTAATGCCTGTGCGGCAATCCCAATTCTTGAATTATCCAAGGCATTCATTGCTATCGGGAACCCCTTGCCAGATCCCTTCAATACGTTCTCGATGGGGACCTTGCAGTCTTCAAGGAGAAGAGAACACGTGTCTGATGACCTTATGCCAAGCTTATCCTCTTTCTTGCCGACAGAAAAACCCTCAAATGACTTCTCAACTATGAATGCGGTTGTCCCTCCGTGCTTCTTAGTCCCAAAGTCTGGATGATCCACATCCTTGGCAAAAAGAACGTATATGTCAGCACTACTTCCATTTGTAACCCACATCTTCTCACCATTGAGGACATAATGGGTCCCATCCTCACTTATCTTAGCCTTACAACTCATTGCTGCAGCATCTGTTCCCGCTCCAGCCTCTGACAATGAATATGCACCAATTTCATCTTTGGCAAGCCTACTTAGGTACTCCTTCTTTTGTGCCTCATTTCCATGCAGGGCTATGGTTTTCGAGCACAGTCCGACATGCACGCAGTACATCACTGAGAATGAGGGGTCTACCCTGGCGAGCTCTTCCACGATTATTGCCTCGGTGATATCGTCTACGGGGCTACCCCCATATTCCTCAGGAATTGTAATTCCCTGAAGGCCGTATTCACAGAATGTGGCCCACTCATCAAGAGGAGCCCTCTGTTCCTTGTCCCTCTCCAAGGTCGATGGTGAAAGAACATCCTCTGCAAACCCTCTGACCATATCTCGAATCATGCTCTGCTCTTCATTCTCAGCGAAATCCATAGGCATCTCCGACACTGCGAAAGGCCGTGCATTGTTAATCTCTCGTGGCGAATATTCTGTAATTCATCAAGCGAATAGTTGAAAACCGATTTCGGTCGGCGGCCGGACGAACCACATGGCAGATGGCGACTACTCGGAGTTCAGCATAGCCCACGACCGACTGTATACCTTGGAGCATTTATGGCTCCAGGTTCTCGATGAAGACAAGGATGACGGAACTACAAGCATCAAGATTGGAATAAGCGAATTTCTAATGGCCGAGTATGGAGAAGTAATGCAGACAGTACTAGCGAGGCCAAGGGACGAGGGAGAGTACGAGATAGGGGGCGATGCAGGACTTTCGGAGGATGATGAGGTCGAAGAATCCACTGTCGTGTCCCCTGACGGGGATCAAGTCGGAGTTGACGATCTAATGATCACTGTAACTACGAAGTATGACGGTGAGTTCGACAGAATCCTAATCAATGCCCCTTTCCCCTGTATGATCTCAGAGTTGAATGGACACGTAGAAGATAACCCGGATCTGCTCAACGAGGATGCATATGGGGATGGCTGGTGCATCATTGTCAAGACGCAATCGAGTGATTTCGATGAAGACCAGTTCTTGAATAAGGACGAGTACATAGAGATGTTGAATGAGCTGCCCTAGGGCCACTCCATCTTCTTCCATTCCTCCGGATCAGAATCATCCCAGTCAATTTCTTCTAGTAGTCGGATTACCTCATCGAACGTGACGAGGTCATCTTCCACTTGCCGTCGGTACAACCAGCCCTTCAGCATACCGAGACGTGGGCCCGGTGGAAGTCCCGTTTCCCGAGAAAGGTCATGTCCATTCACTAGCGGCGAGAGTCCCGCTCTTGGAGCGCCAATAATTTTCAGAGCCTCCGAGAAGGCCGAGACATCTCGCCCCAGTGCCCCTAAGTATTCGAGAACCCTAGATTTTCGCCGTTCCGGAAGTGCGGCCGCGAACCTCCTGAGGTACCCCTCGCCCGTTTCCATCATTTCATTCCTGCAATCATGTAAGAAAGAGACTTCATCCAGTACCGAGTTACTGAGCATCAACTCCTGACGCAGAACTGCCCTTAATTGACTCCCGTCACCATCAAACTCCCAGCATAGAAGTGCCAGATTAACCTCTAGATCGTTACATAGGTTAAATCCAGATTTTCTCAGCAATGATCCCGAGATATGTTCCAAAACCCCCAAGTCCTCCATTTTGGCAACTATCTCATTAACCCTGTTTCCTGAGAGGATAATCGATAATTCTGAACATATCCTCTCATTCGAAACCATGTCTAGCATCTCTAGGCTAGAAGATATCGCATCGGATAGAGGGCCATCTATCTCACGTACTCCCTCATCTCCTCCGTCCATGAATCTGAAGGCCCTAAGTATCCTCAATCCATCCTCCGAGATTCTTTCCCTAGGGTCCCCCACCGATGTTAGGATTCCCTTCAGAAGGTCTTCCCTTCCATTGAATGGGTCAATTAGGGAATCACGACCATAGGGATGTTCAAGTGCCATCGCATTAATTGTAAAATCTCTTCTGGAAAGATCATCCTCTATATTGGTCCCGAACTGGACATCATCCGGCCTTCTGCCGTCGCCATATGACCCATCGCTCCTGAGCGTGGTAACCTCCCATATTTGATTTCCCGCGACTTCCTCTTCCAGTCTCACGCAAACAGTACCGTATTTCGCACCAACCATGAGGGATCTCGGAAAAATGCCCTGCACTTCATCTGGATGTAGAGTGGTTGCAATGTCTACGTCAGTATCCTTTTTCCCAGAAATAGACTCTCTTACCCAGCCTCCCACTATCCATGCCTGCCCCTTACTCCTCAGCCCCTCAAGGACGATCAAATCCTCGGGTCGCAATAATGGATGCGCAGGTTCCATGTACCTTGCGGAGGCCACAGTAACATCACTTCTTCGGAAAGATCGTGCTACGGAACAAGGTCTTCATGCCCACCAAGCATGTCACTTCCATCGCCCCCCGGTGCACCTGGATTGGCAATATCGAAGCTGAACAGCTCCCCAATCACGGGCCATAATGCCCCCATCCACTCCATTTCAGACATCAGAAGCTCAATTACCGGATGCTCAAGAATCTCCTCTTCCGTCGAGTCTTCACCAATCTCCGGTATCCCCTCGGGAAGGCCCCTTAGAGAGTCAATCAACCCTTCTAACCTGGCCATCGCCTCATTGTCAGTACCTGTCGCACCACCAATCATTTCTACAATATCTTCTAGGTGCTCGGCAAGTAATTTTGGTTCAAATGGATTCTTATCAGAATCGCCAATGTCAACAGGTCCGAATACAACGCCGCCTAGATCCGTATCCATCCAAACTCCGCCCTGCCACTCTCTTTTGAGCAGCCTCTGATTCAGGTGTCCACCAAACGGTCCGAGAATGAAACCGCCTTCTTCGATGAGTAAATCCAGATATTGAGGAATTTCTCTCACTGCGCCCGTAATTAGAACCCTGTTAACCTCCCTTTTCCATGCTGGATCCTCCATTGACTCTGGACTGAGGACTCTGATTATGCCGTTCGAACCAACCCTTTCGAGACACTCAATTGTATGACTACGCACCTCCTCATTTGGCTCAATGACAGTCACAGTCCCACCAGGTCCACTAATCCAATCAATTAGAGACGCTATATAGCCCCCCTTCGAACCAATAATGATGATATTTGCACTCTCTGAAATCTCGAGATGGTGTAGCAAAGTTACTACCATGTGTGGAGCAGAAATCGTCTTGGCATTCCCGGATTCTGTTACCATGAAGGGGACAGGACTGTCATGCCAGAAACTCTCTAGCGAGTGTTCGGTGAAATTAGAAGGATCAACCTCGGACATAGCACCAAAAATCTCTGAATTCATGGGAATTCCAGCATTAATTAGCCGTTCAAGTAGGTCGGATATGTCCGTCAACGCTCACTCCTCAGGGGGCTGTTGAGCCGCAGGCCATTTGAACACAACGCCCCCCCGGGCATAACGGGGTCCGTGGTCTAGGGGTTATGACGTTGCTCTTACAAAGCGAAGATCGCAGGTTCAATTCCTGCCGGACCCACCAATTTTTCATATCTGAGGAATGAGATTTTCCATAATTTTGGATATTTCTCGCTACTGAAAACGTCAAGAAGTGGTGGGGTGGCGGAAGGTCGTGGTCGAAGAGACCGCTGGTCTAGCCTCTCGCGTCGCAAGGAGGCTTCGCAAGAGGGAATGGACTATTTCCGTCGCGGAGTCTTGCACAGGGGGGCTGCTCGCATCAATTATCACAGATATTTCCGGTGCTTCAGCATGGTTCAATCAAGGCTGGGTGACTTATTCTAACGAATCGAAGATGCGTGAGCTAGGCGTGGAAAAATCCGCCTTTGACGAGGGAGATGCAGGTGCTGTTTCCCACGAGGTAGCAATCCAGATGGCCCGTGGGGCCAAGTATCAGTCTGGTTCCGACGTTTCGATTGCAATTACGGGGATAGCTGGGCCGGGCGGCGCAACCGCCGAGAAAGAGGTCGGCAGAGTCCATGTCGCCGTTATGGCAGGGGACTACTTCCTTTCCAGGAGGATGGATTTCGGGGATAATGATAGATTGGACAACAAGAGGTCTTTCGTTTCATTCGCACTTAGACTATCTTTGGAGGCTCTAGATAGGGTGAAGGAGAATGAGGCCATCGTTGAACGTGCGATGAATGAGGGCTCTTCTGAGGCGGTTTTGGACACCTCTCAGCTGGACCCTTCATCCGAGGAATGGGAAGGCAGCCTAGACTGGAATGTCGAGGACTACTCAAAAACAGTGGCTGAGGAGATAGGCAAGGTAGATCTTGCCTCATTGGCTGATTGGGATGAGTAGCATTTGCTTTATTTTCCACTTTTTCATCGATATCATCATGAGCGTCCCGGCTGCTTATCGATATCATGGCTGAGGACGACTGGTCCGAGAGGCAGCGAATACTCGCTTCCGCTGGCATTCTTGTCCTGGCGTCGGCAAAGGATAGTATTCAGCAAATTCCCGATATACAGCCATTAATCGAAGCAGCCCGCTCTTCGGGATTGAGGATGCTTGATGCTAGGTCCGTTGAAGAGCTCCTAACCCTAGTTCCCGCCATCGAGTCAAAAGGCTCTACCAATGTGACATCTAGAACCGAGCAAGCCACTTTACCGGACCCGAATAGCCATTCCTCACATGGCCGAGTAGTCGCACCTTCTAGTTCCCTGGAACTAGCCCCTTCTCCAAGGCCACACGGATTAGCCCACTATGACTTGGCTGAGTTCCCTATGCAGGCAAGGGACGTGGATGCGGAAATAGAAGTCCACTTCGACATTACCGGGCATTCTGTAACAGAGGGAAAAATGTCGGATATGAAAGCGTGCTTTACCGATCGGCTGAGAACAATAAGGAGCATGATGGTCAGCTCCAATGTTCTGCCCAGGAGGCCGATATCTACATCCGAAGCATGGAGGAATAGGCAGAGGCACTCAACTAAGGACTATGAAATCACCATGGTGGGCCTGGCTAGCGACATGCGTTGGACCAAAAACAAAAATCTGATGTTCGTTATTGAAGACGAATCCAGTCAGATCTCGTGCCTGGTGAAGCCCCCCTCCGATGCATCGGAAGTTCATCCTGCTCTTGACGGACTCATGAATGACGATGTCATCGGTGTAAGTGGCTCCTTCCTAATTGGTGAAAGGGACCCAATCTTCTTCGTTCAGGATATCCACCTGCCCCCATTGGGCAGGCATACAAAGAATAGTGCGGGTGAGGATAGGGCGGTATCAGCCGCTTTCCTTTCCGATATGCACGTCGGTAGCATGACATTCCTTGGTCCTCAGTGGGAGAAGATGATTAAGTGGTTCAAGACGGACCCACTAGCTCGAACTATCAAGTATTTCGTCCTGAGTGGGGACGGGGTTGATGGTGTCGGAATCTATCCGGGACAGGACAGGCATCTGGCCATAAAGGACCTATTCCAGCAGTATGGTGAGCTGGCCAGACTTCTGGAGGACATACCTGATTGGGTGGATGTCATAATACTGCCCGGCAATCACGACGCTGTAAGGCCCGCAGAGCCACAACCAGCATTGGATCCAGAAGTGCAACAAGACTACTCTGATACTACCTTTGTAGGGAATCCTTGTGACTTCAGCCTAAATGGCGTCAGGGTTCTCTCTTACCATGGGAAGAGCATTGACGATTTTGTCGCAACCTTGAGGTCGGTATCGTACTCTGAGCCCGAGAAGGCAATGCAAGCGATGCTGGAGAGAAGGCACCTAGCCCCTTCGTGGGGGGGTAAAACCCCACTTTCACCTGAGCCAGAAGATAACCTGGTAATTTCCACGGTTCCAGATATCTTCGTCACTGGCCACGTCCATGGTCACTTTGTTGGAGGATACAAAGGGACCACTATGGTCCATAGCTCGACATGGCAGAATCAGACTGATTTCCAGAGGATGCTGGGTTTCCAACCAAAGCCATGCATTCTGACTGTAGTTAACCTGCACACCTTTGCGACGGCCTCTGTTCCATTCGCATAATCATTCGGGGAATTTCTCTCCGACAAAAATATGGGGCCATACATCCCTAAGGTCTTTACTTTCCACTATTGGAACCCCTCCTTTTTGGAAGGCGTTCAAAGCCCTTTCTCGGGCCGGATTGAAACCAATGAAAGACGAGTCCCCTATCATCATGGAGAGATCGGTACTGGAGTCCCCGATGGAAACAATTTCTCTCGTATCGAATTCATTTATCCTTGCAAGCTTCTCTACCATCAGCCCTTTGTCATGGGAGTAAACCCTAGTTGGAAGCCCCTTCTCTAGGAATCCCCTCTCGTCCCATTCGAAACCATTTGCGGCCCAATCGTCGACTTTCAGCATATTTGCAATTGCCCCAACGAATAGATCGACTCCGGATGAGACTATTGCAACATATACGCCCCTTCTATGAAGCTCTTCAACAACATCCCTAGCTCCTTCCATTAGGCCTATTCCGCTGTAGCACCTCATTATGTCGTCCCTATGGATTTCTGGCTTCACGCTCTTCCATAGCCTGATGTCATGCTCAACGAATTCCTCTTCCGTAATTCCTCCCTCGAGAAACAGCTCCAGGGTTTTTTTGTGAGATCCATCATCCGCCGTATCAGTGCCAAATTTCCTATGGATATTCTGCCACGAAGAACCATTGTCAGTCAGAACGCCATCACAGTCGAATACGACAGCACTCACCCTACCCATGACATCCGCAATGTCTCTATCTTAATTTACTATAGTTTTGAAGCGATGACTTGATTCCCTAGTTAGGCAGCCGGTTCACATGGGCGAGCACTACCATCCTGGTGGGCCCGCAATCAAGGTCAGTATGCTTTTCTTCGGTCCATTGGCAGAAAGAATGGGTCAGAGGAAGATTACAGTGTCATTGGATGCGGGTACCTCGGCTTCACAATTGGCCGAGAGGTTCGAACTCAGCGATTTGTTGGATACTGGGTTGAGGGTAGCTATTGACGGAGAGATTGATGCAGATATGCACAAACCCCTTCCAGACTCATCAGAAGTAGCATTCCTTCCGCCTGTTTCCGGCGGCTAGGGAATTTATCTCCGAAGCATTCAACCGAGTAATCCCTCTCCAGAGGTACGGTAGACATGGCATTGGGAGCTCCAGAGGCAATAATCATCGTGATTTTCGGAATACTAGTTTTTGGAGCAGATAAGATTCCCAAACTTGCTAGGAATGTAGGTCGGGCCAAAGGTGAGTTCCAGCAAGGAATCATGGAAACTTCTTCTCATTCCTCTGCAGAGGACGATATGGACAGAGGTGGAATGACAGAAGAAGTCGCCTCTGAGAGTGAGTAATCAGGCCCTCTTCAATTTCAATTCAGAGCCACACTCTGGGCACTCTCCGAAGTCGGAACGTCTCAGATTCGGTGACTTTGGAGCTGGTTGCACGATTTTACACCCCAAACATCGCAATTCCCAAATCCATGCCTGTGTAATTCCCGTTTCCCCTATGGGCCGCCACTCAATTCCAATAGTGGATGACACATTCTGCATTCTGTAGTCATCAGTGACTAATATTGCCGATTTTTCATAAGCAAGAGCAACTAACGAGAGATCCACCTTAGAAAGGCCGGACATATCTCCAGTTTCTATCGCCGCATTCGTGGCTACGTCTAGGCTAATTTCATCAGGATCAATCATGATTGCTCCCATGGATTCCAGGATAGCCCCCCTGTCTGGAGATATCCTCCGTAATTCGGACTCCTGTGCAGAGACGATTAGCGAGCCAGAAATTTCCGAGATCGGCCATGCAATCAGGGCCGACGTGTCAAGTACCAAAACGTCCGCCATATTATCTGCTGGCGGACTTACCCTTTCATTACTCCCGAAAACGCCACCATGAATCCTGTAAGTTATGCAGTAATACAACTTAAAGAATTGATTTAGCTAGTTTAGTAAAGACTCGAGTGCGAATGATACATGTAACGCCGTACCTAGGGGCAAAGCATCCTCATCCACCTTAAATTTGGGATGATGAACACTGTAAATACAACCTTTTTCAGGATTACCAACGCCTATTACAACAAAGCAACCATTTGTTTTTTGAGTATAGTA
>PBGL02000006.1 GCA_002718995.2 Methanobacteriota archaeon | reverse complement strand
TGACTCGAGCATTACCTCCTCCTCGAGCGGTGCTGACTCGAGCATTACCTCCTCCTCGAGCGGTGCTGACTCGAGCATTACCTCCTCCTCGAGCGGTGCTGACTCCATTACGACTTCTTCATCCTCCGTGGAATCAAATATCTTGGATATCCTAGTCAACTCGTCTACATTGCCTACAGTTCTGATTGCTATTCGTGCCATTTCAGCTGCTCTATGGGGGTTTATACTCTCAAGTAGGACTGCAAGATTTGCTGCAGTAGCCCCATGTTCAGGATCGATTGAATGCGTTTTCTCAAATGCCTCGATTGCCTGATTTGTCATTCCCCTATTCGCATGAACAACTCCTAGGCCGTACCATGCAGTGGCATTGGANGGCGAAGATATCACGGCTTCATTGAATTTTTCAGCAGCTAGTAGAAGGTTCCCAGCTTCAGCATATGAACGGGCAGCCTGTAGAACTTCGGACACCCCCCCTTCATTCATACCCGTTCGCTCGTTGAATGAAACATAAGCATTGGCTTATGATGTACAAACACATAGTTGAAGTCCTTATGCTGACAGGGAGCATTATGTCTGAGCCAATTCGCATCATGGGCATTTGCGGAACTTACGATCTAGACTCAGCAAATGGCAGGATGCTCGAGCTTGTGCTTGACGAATGCATAAAGCTCGGCGCTGAAGCGGTAATTTGGGATCATGGTGAGAAACCACTGCCCCTAGTTGGAGCCAAGGGTAGTTGGGATGATAATAACGTAAAGGAGTTCCAAGAGCTAGCCACCTCATCAGATGCATTCATCCTCTCCAGCCCTGAATATCATGGAACTATGAGTGGCGTAATGAAGAACAGCCTAGACTGGCTATATTCCAAGCACACTTCCGGAAAGGTGTTTGGCCTGATGAGTACTCTTGGTGGACAATCAAGTAACAATACTCTGAACCACATGAGGATTGCAGCCAGATGGATTTACGGATGGGTTGCCCCAGAACAAGTTGCGGTTCCGCATATCAAAGAAGCATTCAATGAAGACGGCACACTTGTAGATGAAAAGATACAGGAGAGAGTATCGGATCTAGCTACCTCACTTGTTTCGAATACTACAAAATTAAGGAGATAGTGATACTCTGAATAGACTTCCTCATGGCTCAGAAGTTCTTCTATTGATATGCATGCTTTGCGGCGTTTTATCATGGTATACTGATACATTTACTGATCGTAAATATCTAGTCAAGGTATTCTCATTCGTAGGTATTGCATCGATGGTTAGTCTCGTTACATGGGTATTGGTTGAATAATATGGAAATACCCTTGGAGTCGTTTCCCACACGTGCGCCAGTGAATTGGTTTGTAGAGGAGAATGGAAACTCAGATGGCCTGGTAGTAATTGTGATTGAGAAAAGATTCACTGCTCTGGAGTCTNTTNTAGCTAGAATATTTCGCGCACCAGATAAGCTAAGGAGACCTCTAGATAAAATGAACTCCGTATTGTGGGAATTAATGGATGGTACAGTAACATTTGCTGGTATTGTAAGCGAGATGGACTCCATATTCAACGAATCGATAGCACCTGCAAGGGAAAGGTGTGGAGCCTCAATTTCGAATCTAGCAGAACTCAATCTGGTAGTCATNAGAACTACACCCCTCAGTGGCGATTGGAATGTTTCGAATTCGAATACTAACCGTCATTGAGATCGGGAGCTTCAAGTCTTACTTTCTCGTCTTTCTTAGCTTTGTAAACCGCTGAGAAATATATGACGAGGGGGATCACAAGCATCAAGCCAAAGCAGCCGATCAATGTAGCCATGCCATAGACCGACTCCTGGACCGGATCAATACTGAACTCTTCGATAGAAATGAGCTCGTGTGTTGATATGTTCACGGCCACATCGATACCAGATGAGTCAATAGCTTCTCCATCACTGTATATTCCCACCCTCCAAGTTATCACTCCCTCCTCTCCATCAATTAGGTCAACAGCTAACTCCTCAGCCTCTGCTATATCGTCAGCTTGGAGATATCCTAAGCCGCCAACAGGCAGGGTTATCGAAACAATCCCCCTCATTACTGTTATGTCGTTCTCGATAACGATCTCATGAGTAGTTGAGTAATCACATACTTCGATGTACTCGGAGTAGTCACCGCTTATCTCCTTACAATTGAACGGGTAATCCACATCTTCACCAAGTGACGGTGAATGATACCAAGAATCCCCTTCTGACTGAATGATAAGAACGGAATCAACGGGCGCTCCGATAACAGTGGCATTGATCCATGTGATGCCCTGATTAGTCGTTACGTACCACTCCGCAATCGAGGAATTATCTTGGGATAGTGAGAGTTCTGTATGTTCGTTTGAGGTCTGATAGCCATAATACTCGGAATCTACTGTATTAGAATACACGGCGTAACCTAAGATGATAATCAGAGTCATCCCAATACCAATCATGGTCCTGAGCATGTTTGGATTCTGCGACATTGACTTGCGCACGAGTCAACGAGAAGACTGCTAGATTTGAATCCTTGTCGCCAAGAATCACACATACAGCACCCAAGCAGTAGTTCGATAGCCGTCATCACGATTAAATAGGGACTCTAAGACGGGCGGCCGCTTGGTGAGCCTATGACTACGTATCACGATGTTCCAGCCGACCTGGTCATTAGTGAATTGTCGATTAGACTGGCGTCCGTAGAAGAGGTCGTGGCACCAGAGTGGGCTAGCATTGTCAAGACCGGGACTCACCGGGAAAGACCCCCCGTCCAAGATGATTGGTGGTTCATTAGATCCGCCGCAGTTCTACGTAAGGTCGGAAAGTTGGGTCCTATCGGTGCAAACCACATGGCCCAGCAATTCGGGGGCCCGAAGGACAGGGGCGTTAAGTCGAACAGGGCCGTCGCTGGCTCCAGGAACATAGCCAGAAATATCCTTCAACAGCTCACCTCTGCTGGCTTGGTGACAAGTAAGATGAATGCTGCTGGCACGGTTAATCACGGAAAGGTGCTTACCGCTGCAGGTCAGGCACTTCTCGACGATGTGGCCAATTCTGTTTTAGATGCCGCAATAGAGAGGCATCCGGGACTATCAAACTACTGAGGTGTAATTATGGCAAGGCACAAACCATATGCTAAGAAAAGGCGCCTGATGAAGGTGACAAAGCAGAATCGNAGGGTTCCAGTTTGGGTCATGTTGAGAACTAATAGAAAGGTGAACACACACCCCAAGAGGCATATGTGGAGAAGGAGCAANCTGCAGAGGTAATTACATGGCCGAAGTAAAGGAGATGACTATTCCCCTAAGGGCCGCTTGGGCTGTACCCAGGACTCGAAGGGCTAACAGGGCAATATCCGAAATCAGAAAGCATGTCGCTCGTCACATGAAGATGTCAGAGGATGAGGATATTTGGATAGACGAGGCCGTTAATCACTACATCTGGTCTCGTGGCATGCAGAAGCCACCTAGGAAAATCACCGTCGTTTGTACACGGGAAGAGGGCTTTCCTCTGGAAGTCAAACTTTTGGAGGACTGAGAATGGGAAATATTAGGCCGTCTTTCGTGAAAATCAGAGCCCTTAGACTGGTCGAGCTGTATCCTGACCAGTTCACTGACGACTTCGACGCAAATAAGCATCTAGTGAGCGAATTTTCAGATGTAGACAACAAGAGGATGAGGAATTGGATTGCAGGCTACATCACCCGCTACAAACAAAGACGTGTGGATTGAGCGCATCACTCATCAGTGGTAGTCTCCCCCCCGTCAATACATGGGTGGCCGCTTGAACGTCGAGTCGCCCCCTCATTCAGATGCACTCTGCGTTGTTCTGGTTAATCCGAAGTATGACGGAAATATTGGAGCCGTAGCCAGGTCTATGATGAATTTCGGGTTGAGTGATCTGAGGATAGTTGGTAGATCGGGTGAATGGAGTGGCGAGGCCCGAAATAGGGCTAAGCACGCTCAGGAGATTTTGGATAATTGTACCNTATTCGAAACGCTATCGGATGCCACTGGAGATTGCTCCGCCGTAATCGGTACCTCTGGGAAGAGAGAAATAGGCGACAAGATATCCTTCAGACATTTTTTGCTTCCAGATGAGTTACCGAGGAAGCTAGATGGAGTTTCTGGGAGGGTCGCCTTTATTTTCGGTCCCGAGGATATAGGCCTAACTAATGAGCAGCTGCACGATTGCGACCTCATGGTCACAATCCCCACATGGGAGGGGTACCCAATCCTCAATCTAAGTCACGCAGTGAGTATTCTATGCTATTCNTGGTTCATAACTACAATGAATTATGATTTTAGTGAGTCTGAGAATAAGAGACTACTAGATCCCGAACTACGTGACAGGCTGAGGTTTGAGATTAACAGACTCTCGGACGCAATGCCTACAAAGGATCACAAGAGAGTTGGAATTGAAGAGACGTTGCTTAGGGTAATTATGAGGGGNCTTCCTAAGGATGATGAAATTCATAGAATCCTATCTGTGATATCAGAGTCAGCAGACGCATTCGAAAGGNNCTAGAGGAATACGCAAATACCTAGAGTGTCTTCAATTGTCTAGTTCCTACGCCACCTGGTCCCATCCATAAGTCTGGTTTGTTTCCGAGGATGTCATCTAATTCTGCCATATTCTCTTGAGTCAACTTCCTAGCGACCTCTATGCATCCCATGTTGTCCTGTATCTGGGAAGGAGTGGTTGCCCCCATCAGTATAGTGGAGACATTTGTGTTCTTGAGACACCATGCTAGAGCCAATTGAGCTGGNGAGCATTCCAACTTATCGGCATAATTGACGAGATTTGTGACGACTTCAAACTCACCTCTCTCCTTCCGCTCCTCAAGATCTTCCAGAAGCCACTCATAGCCCTCCTGGGTTGCTCTGGAGTCATCAGGGATCCCTCCTAGGTACTTGCCAGTCAGGAAACCTGACCTTAGAGGGCTCCAAATCGTNGTGCCGATATTGTATGGCTGGCTGAATAANGGGAAGTACTCGTTTTCAAATCTGTTTCTGTGTAGCATGTTGTACTGCGGCTGCTCGAATTGAGGGGGCTCTAGCCCCTCACTCTTAGCTATCCAGTAAGCTTCGGTAATTTGCTGTGCTGACCACTCACTGGTGCCCCAAGCAGTCGCTCTACCGGAACGTACCATTTGNGTCATCGATCTNACAACCGTGGAGGTTGGTGTGTGGGGATCCGGCCTATGACAGAAGAGGAGGTCGACATAGTCAATCTGCAATCGAGANAGAGAAGCGTCCAAGCCCTCCATACAATGTTTCATTGAAAGCCCCGATTCATTGACACCATTCCCGCCCCAGAATATCTTGGTAGTAATTACCAACTCAGAACGCCTCCAGAGTTCTGGATCATCGTCTTGGAGTTCTTTGAGCGCAATGCCGAAAATCCTCTCNGCTTCACCATTGGGATTCCCATAAGCCTCTGCATGATCGAAGCAGTTTACTCCGGCATTACGTACCATCATCATTAGCTCTTTCGCGGTATTGACNCCCTGTTCGCCGGAAAGCCGATCCTTGATGCCGTATGTCGCCCAGAAACCATACGATAGGACCGATACCTGTATCCCAGTGTTTCCCATCATCCGGTAGTACATGTTTTCATGAGCCATATTCAATCCGAGCGGGCTTCCCTATGAGAACCCTCTGAGGGCTTCATTCTAATCGCGATACCAACTTGCCCAAGATTTGGGCGTTTCTCTGACATGAAATGCATGTAGTCTGAGATTATTCCCATATACAGAAGATAGTTGCTCATCTACAATNTCAAAGGCCCATTTAGCCAGGTTCTCTGCTGTTGGTATGAATGGAACTACAANGGTTCTGTGCCCGTCTGGCATATGCGATAATGCACTTATTGCTACGTCATCTTTCTCGTATACTATGAATGCATGATCCACAATATCATGAATATATGTCGTGAGAATCTCTGAGACATCTGAAAAATCCATGACCATTCCTTCATCCGAAGCGCCCATTTCTGTGATTACGTCTCCTTCTAGCTCGGCTTCCCATCGGTATCTGTGTCCGTGCATGTTTCTACACTTGCTCTTGTGATTCGGCACCCTATGACCAGTATCAGTTTCAACCCATCTTCTAATTCTCGAACCCATATCATCCCTCCTCAAAATCTAGACATATCGAATTAATACAGTATCTAGGACCTCTGCTCTCATGAAAGAGATGCCCTAGGTGTGAGTCACAACCACTGCACCTAACCTCAATCCTCCTCATGCCGTGTGAGTTATCTACAAGCTGTATGATGCCTGCTTCATCTGCCTCTTTGGAGAATGCTGGCCAGCCACAGCCAGAGTCAAATTTACTNCCTGAAAGAAAAAGCTTCTTTCCGCATTCGGCACAATTGTAAACTCCATCTTCGTAATGCTTGTCATACTCGCCTGTGAAGGGACGCTCGGTCCCATTTTTCTTCATAACATGAAATCTTAATTCGGATTTGAGAGCGCCACTCAATATCTTATCCCAATCATCCACGTACTCAACTGGATCCACCCTACCAATAGCATGGAAAGCTAGTATCCGCTCAACGTCTGCACCACTCGTCCCCGATGATCTTCCTTGTGAATCAGGATTATATGATGTATTTGTGTTAGAAAAAACAGTATCAAAATCAAGTCCAAGTATATTGCATGACTTGAGAGAGTCTCTTAGGATCGATTCCTTGTCTAAATCGATATAGGGCAACTTTAGNGATATTCTATCTGAATCCCANTTNCCCANGGAGAATGACTCGGAAAGGGACTCNTAAAATTCGGGCCTGCAATCAGGATATATCGCATGGTCCCCCGAATGNACACCAAGAGCGATTTCTACATCNGTGTCCTCCTTTATGGCTATGCTGAGAGCATACCCATAGAGTATAGATGAAAATATTGCGTTTCTATTCGGCACCACTGTAGCCTTCATCTGCTCCTCTTCATAGTGACCCTGGGGAATGTCGTACTCTTCAGATGTTAGAGCTGAGTAAAAAATTCCCATTGCTGATCTCAGATCAACTACCTCGTGCTCCACCGAGATACCTTCTCTGGAGAAGTACTCGATATTCGCTCGTGCCCTTTCGATCTCGACTTTGTGTTTCTGACCATAGTCGTAAGAGATGCAGTTTACAGCGTAACCCCTAGAAAGCAGGTGTAACAGAAGCCCCGTACTGTCCATACCACCAGAGAAAGCGATTACAGCCCTCATTACAAGACACCCATCCATTTGTGCGTCTGTAGGCTCAGCCTCCAACCGTTTTTTGACTTCACAAGCTCCTCTACCGCCCTGAAATTAATACCGTTCTCCTCCACAGAATNTGTTTCAATATAGCATGGTTGAAGGTAATGATGGTTGAAACCACCCCTGAGGCCATCATACATTTCTAGGTCCTGTCCGCAGTATACAACCTTGAGCTCGTCCCCAGTTCTTTGTTTGATTGAAACATTTGGATATAGCTGATCCTTGGGACTAACACAAATCCAGTCGATAATAGGGTCGACCTCTATTGTGCCGTTGGTTTCAATGGACAATGTGATATCATGCTGTTTCAACCTCTTACCTATCGTACTAAGATCTTGCATCGCGGGCTCACCTCCTGTAAAAATCACCCTATCACAATTGTAGGATAGGACCTTTTCGACAATCTCGTCTATTTCCATTTCCTCGAATTGGAGAAAGTCAGTATCGCACCATTCACACCTTAGATTGCAATTACCGAATCTAACAAAGACGTGTGGCATTCCGACATGAAAACCCTCTCCCTGAGTCGAGTGAAAAATCTCAACGATTGGGTATGTTTGCATACTTTCACCCTTGAATTGGAGGATTCCTGATTAACTGAAGTANCTCAGTNCTGGCCTCTGGCTTCTCAAAAAATACNCCTCTCATGGCACTGGTAGTCATCACTGCATTCTGCTTCCTAACGCCCCTGCATCTCATGCAACCATGCTGAGCCTCTAGAATAACCGCACAACCTAANGGGCTAAGGTGCTCTTCGATATCNTCAGCAATTGACATAGTTATCCTCTCTTGATTCTGCAACCTCATTGCATGAGCGTCCATAAGCCGGGCTAGTTTACTAATTCCAACAATCCTATCCACGGGAATGTATGCAATATGGCCCCTGCCACTGAATGGCTGTAAATGATGCTCACAGGTACTATGAAACTCCATATCTCTGAGAAGGACGATTCCATCGTAACCTTCGGCATTNAATGTAGAGTCTAGGATNTCGCCAGAATTTANTCTATATCCCGAGAATATCTCATCGTACGAGTTTACTACTCTCTTNGGCGTTTCGGAAAGCCCCTCCCTGAGTTCCCCCTCGCAGTCCTCAATGTAGCGGACTAGAGTATCTACTGCTTCCATCGCATCATNCTTGCTAACCATCATTCACCACCCCTTCCTCTTCTGTTGTCTATAGCATCTAGCTGGTCCAGCATTTTTCTACACGCAGTCCTTATTGCGTCAGCNACGCTAACGAATTTTTTGTGATCTCCAACGTGCTCCTTTAGGTCATCTAGGATCTCATTGGGCATGTCAAGACTCACTTTGGGCATGANTCTGGCCTTTGATNCATATTGATAAGTATTACCAGAGTANTATCTGAGTAATATTANCTATGACTCTCAATCATAGAGTCGAGATTCGGGTGCTTGGATTGAANACCNTCTGCCTTGGAAACAAGTGANNGCATCTGTTGATCGACTTCAGATTCGCCTATATCNTTAGAAATCATACTAGAAAGGACGTTCAGCCCCCCTTGGATCACCCCGGCCTCGAGAAATGCGTCATTTGTGATTTGACCAGAGTCCCTCAATAGCGATAGTGTATCGGAAAGGAACGTTACCTCCCTGGAAACATCTTCTGCGCTGGGCACACCATCTGCAGTGAGCATGAGAATCGAAGATATCACGACTCGGCGACCGACATTCCCTTTTTGATGATTGTTAATGTGACTCTACTAGCTCAACCAAGACCCCGCCAGTTGATTTGGGATGTATGAATGCAATTCGATGTCCACCAGAGCCCTCGACAGCCACTTCATTGATCATACTGACTCCCTTGCTAATCAGACTAGAAATCACGCCATCGATGTTTTCGACAGAAACAGCAACTTGCTGCACCCCCTCGCCACTTTTTTCCATGAATCGGCCCACTGGCGTATCTTCGCCGAGGGGTTCAAGGAGCTCCACTCTAGTACCGCCATCCCCTTCTAAATATCGAATCTTGACCCCTTGGCTCTCGACTACTTCATCTCCCGAATTCCGAAATCCGAGCATGTTCCAGAACTTTGACGAACGGTCAATTGATTCGGTGGCTATACCTATGTGATCTATACTCGACATTTCAAACACCACTCGGCGAAGTCCAAGTCCCGAATACTTCTCTCATAATTCCATTGACCTCCCCTACGGTTGCCTCACATTTGAGTGCGGATATCAGTGGCTCCATTATGTTCTCGTCGCCAATGCAAGAAACCCTTAGTTGTTCCAAGCTATCAAAAACCTTCTTTTCATCACGATCCGCCCTTAGAATCTGAAGAGAATCTATCTGCCTTGTGACCTCTTCTGGATTCAGTTTCTGTCCCTCGTGCACTGTTTCGTTATTGGAGATGTTCTGGTTTACTCCGATCAGGCCTATGCTGCCATCCTCTATTCCCTTCAGGTTCTTCCATGCACTTTCATGAATCACACTTTGCTGATATCCTGATTTTATACATTCAAGTGATCCACCCATTCTGTCAATCTCACCTATCAGCCTCTTTGCTGAATCATATATTTCCGATGTCAAATTTTCCACGACATATGATCCACCTAGTGGATCAGGGTACTGGGACACCCCGGTCTCGCTTGCGATTAGTTGCTGGGTTCTCAATGCAATGGTCACTGCTTCATCAGTTGGAAGCCCTATGGCCTCATCGAAACTGTTTGTATGGAGAGATTGAGTCCCCCCAAGGACAGCCGAAAGAGCTTGGTATGAAACCCTCATGATATTATTCATCGGTTGTTGTGCCGTGAGAGTTACCCCGGCTGTCTGTGTGTGAAACCTAAGCTGTTTGGATTTTTCTTTGATCGGAGAGAATTCCTCTTGAATAAGGTCGTGCCATAGCCTCCTAGCTGCCCTGAACTTAGATACCTCCTCCAGCAGATTGTTGTGACATGCGAAAAAGAATGACATTCTTGGCGCAAATGTATCTACATCCATCCCAGAAGAAGTAGCGTATCTTGCATATTCAAGGGCGTTTGACAGCGTAATACCTACCTCTTCAACGGCTGTACAACCGGCTTCCCTCATATGGTAGCCACTGACCGAGATAGTATTCCATCCAGGCGTATTATCACTGCACCATTTCATTAAATCGGTAGTTAATCTGAGCGATTGTTCTGGAGGATATATGTACAATCCTCGAGCAATGTATTCCTTCAAAATATCATTCTGAACAGTACCCCTAATGTCCTTCCTATCTACGCCCATTTCATCGGCCACTGCCACATAGAGAGCTAGGAGTGTTGTAGCCGGCGCATTAATGGTCATTGATGTAGAGACTTTGGATAGGTCGATTCCAGCTAGTAAGACCCTCATATCCCTGATCGAGTCTATTGAAACCCCTACCTTCCCAACTTCTCCTTCAGACAAAGGATCATCCGAGTCGAGGCCTAATTGTGTGGGCAAGTCAAAGGCGACCGATAAACCGGTTTGTCCCTCTTCGAGCAACATGAGGAATCTTTCATTGGTTAGTTTGGCTGTCGAGAAGCCAGCATATTGCCTCATTGTCCATAGACGTTCAGAATACATATTCGGATGAATGCCTCTGGTGTAGGGCGCTTCGCCGGCCTTCTCTCTCGCATTATCTCCGGTCATTACAATGACGCGAGGGAGATTAATGAAATGAATGATGTGATGACAATCACCTCCTTATGGTATAATTATCGACAATTTTGGACATTGCATCCAACTGAGTTTCATCGAGAATTCCCTCGCCATGCTTTTCTGAAAGAAACTCCTTTGCATCGGCTACAGTCAGTCTTTCACCCTTTGCCCAAACAGAACCAAGTATACTGGAACGGTGCTCTTCGGCCACTTTGATATCTACCAATAGCTTTCTGACCTCGTATTTGTATTCCATATGCCTACTACGATCGAGCCTCTTCTTTCGTTCAGCTGGTTGGAATGATGGCTTGACCCTCCTTTTCCTTCTAACTTGAACTGGAGGAGTAGGGGTTTCAGCCTCTTTTTTTGGAGTTCTAGCCTTCTGTAGCTGAGAGGCTCTAGCCTTGCTCTTATCGATAATATCCTGGGCCCTTTTACTAGTCTGATTTTCGGAATCTTCAGTGGCTTCAGCATCAGTTTCGGAGGAGCGGAGTCCAATGCTCTTCCTGGGCTCCCTCAGTAGCTGCTCTTCGATTATTGACTCTTGTTGTCCTTCAACGCCTGTCTCAATTACCTCTACGGCCTCCTTTTTCTTCTCTGGAGTTTTTACTTCTGGTACCTTTGTCGGTTTTGGGGTTGGTTTGGGTTTTGATGGTTGAGGCGCCTCTACACTTCGAGGAGGCGCTGAACTAGTCTGACTAGTAGGCTTACTCTGCGAGGAGCCAGACTTATTGAATACGTCACGAGGCTTGCTCCTCGGCTTCCTGCGCCTCTGCACTACATTAACTCCTAGCGACTGCTCAAAGGGGTCTCTCATAAGGCTTCTCTGAATTAACTCCACGTGATGGGCGTGGAGTCGGTTCTGAGCATCGGATTAATCGCGCTTTCCTCGAGTTCTGTTACTCTGCCCATCTCAATTTCTCTTCGTCCTAATTCGGCTATCATAGTACCATTGTCTATGCAGTATTGCTTTTCAGGCCAATGAGCAGTCGCACCTCGTTCCTCGCACATAATTTCTGCCATCTCTCGAAGCCTGCCGTTGCATGCAACCCCTCCGCCTAATAATAACTCAGATTTACCGGTATGAGCGAGGGCCCTCTCCGAGACCTCTATGCAACTGGCGAAGGAGTGCTCCTGAAGACTCCAAGAAGCTGCCCCTAAACCCTCTCTTTCAGATAGTGAAATAGCGGCTGTTAGAATTCCTGAGAACGCTAGGTCCATCCCATGAACAGCATATGGCAACTCGAGATTTGCCGTCGTTACGGAACCATTTGCCCATTCAGCTGCCTTCTTCTCGATTACAGGCCCTCCCGGAAAAGGTATTTCATGCGTTCTGGCGAATTTATCCAGCATATTCCCTATTCCAATATCCAATGTCTCCCCCAATACTCTGTATCTCGATCCCGCCCTTGCAATGACCTGTGTATTTCCGCCACTAGCATAGAGCAGTACTGGATCTTCACAGCCAGTTTGATTTCTTCCAACTTCAATGTGAGCCACACAATGATTGACGCCAATCAGTGGAACTTGCCATGATTTTGACAGGGTTCTTGCAAGTGAAGCGCCTACCCTTAGGCAGGGACCGAGACCCGGACCCTGGCTGAATGAAACAGCCTTAACATCAGATTGTGAGAATCCCTCCCTTGACATCACTCTTGAAACCAAATCTGATGCTACTATAGAGTGATGATCGGCGGCCTCACGGGGGTGGATCCCACCGTGCTCTGGTGTGAATACTGATGATTCTGAAGGCATCAACTCACCGCTCTCACTAACCATACCTATGGATAGTGTGTGAGCTGTGCTTTCCACGCCTACAATGACGCCTTCCATGGGTCTGGATGGAGGGAGGGCTTTCAAGTATCGCGGCTATCGGAGCACGTGCGAACCATAATTGTGAATGCCGGAGAGTTGGCTCACATGTCTCTCGGTGACCCGAAAGTGCCCTTAATTGGGAGTGAAATGGGCAATAAAGAAGATAATGTCTATGAGTCGGGGATGGGTTTACTCATAGAGTCTGGAAAAATATCCAGAATAAGTGGTTGGGAAGAAATAATCGACGAGTATGCACCTTCATGGAGGCACGATCGAGATTATGATAACCACAGAGCCGAATATGATGAAGTCAAAATCATCGATGCAAAGGGCGCCGCTATAATCCCGGGTTTCGTAGATTCACATACCCATCTACTTTGGCAGAGTGATAGATTCAATGAAATTTCATTGCGCCAAAAGGGCATGACATATTCTCAGATATCAAAATCGGGCGGAGGCATTGGTAAAACTGTTCGAGAAACTAGAGGCAGTACAATTGAGCACCTAGTAGAAATAGGGCGAGAAAGATTGGATATGGCCATTCAATATGGAACTACAACAATGGAAGTGAAGAGCGGGTATGGACTAAGTGTCGAGTCCGAATTAAAACTACTCGAAGCAAGTGGAATGATCGCAGATAAATCAAGGATCGATATTCATTCCACGTGGTTGGGAGCACACGACGTTCCTAATGATAAGAATAAAACTCAGTATATGGAGGAATTACTGACCGAACAACTGCCTCTGGTCGCCGAACAGGGAATTGCAAAATGGGTAGATGTATTCTGTGAGCCTGGGTGGTTTACACTGGAAGAAACTGAAGATATTGTTAGTTCTGCCAAGAAATACGGATTGAGTCCGAGATTGCATGTTGACGAATTTGAAGACTCTGGAGGTTTGTCCCTCGCAGCCGAATTAGGCGCATCTAGTGCCGATCACGTCGGTTATTCAAATGACGAGGCCAGAAGTTTAGCTAGTAAGAGCGGTACAATGCAGACCTTTCTCCCAGGGACCCCATATGTTTTGGGATTCAAGGATTACCCGCCCATTGCTGACTGCGTGCAAAACGATTGGGCATTTTCACTAGCTACGGATTTTAACCCCAATTGCTGGACCCTATCAATTCCATTCATTGGATCTCTTGCAGCGCACAGGTGTGGGATTGATCCCATTAGCGCCCTAGCTGCAGTAACAAGAAACCCATCTACAACTCTAGGCTATGGTGATGACCCCCCTGTTGGTACGATCTCAGAAGGCAAGGATGCTAATCTGAATATACTGTATACAGAGAATGTGGATGCATGGTGCCAGGTTCCAGGAATGAATCCTATATCCGCAACTATGGTCAAAGGCTTATTGTAATATCTCAAATATAGTTTCATTTCTATTACCATTGTTTAACTATTTCATATCTATATTTACTATTTTTCATAATAAGATAAACTCTTAGAAAATGAAACGGCCGAAATTCGGGATTATTGCAAAGCGCGTGTGACCGATAACAGTAGTTATCAGAAAATACAATTATGATGGATCGATAAATAGCCTTTCAGTATAACGTTTTTACAGAAAAATGGATAATTACACCAAATTGCCCCACATATGCATTAATATGTTGGCATCAGATGTTGAGGGTGTGTCTGTCGTGGAAGGTTACTGTATGACCTGCAAAAAATACGGTGTGATCCAGAACCTCGAGATGGTTAAAATGAAAAATGGTAGAACCAGGGCAAAGGGTAACTGCTCGTATGAAGGATGTTCTGGTAAAATCTCAAAAATCGTTTCATAGATTATTCGCCCGGGGAGAATAATTCATTTGTATGGTAGGTATCGGGAGATTACTGGGCTCGTGGTCTAGGGGTTATGACGTCGCCTTGACATGGCGAAGATCGCAGGTTCAATTCCTGCCGAGCCCACCAGTAATTACACACCTATTAGCATGCAATTTCATTCATATGTAATTCTGAGCTTGCCTGCTCCCTTCGATCTAGAGTTAGTGATTGTAATATTGTCAATAACGGATGTGTTTGAGACGTGAGTTCCACCACAGGGACATAGATCGATACCATCTATCTCGACGACTCTAAGAACTTCGATAGAGCTGGGTATCCTATCCATGAATTTTGTATGTCTCATTTGCTCGTGAGACAGAATTCTTGAACGATCCCAATCGTGTATAGAAACGGACGAATTACTCCTCAGAGCATTATTCACTGCTTCCGACATATCTTCGATATTGAACTGATCCCTATCGGGGAACAATAGGTCAATCCTGGTATACCCGTCACTGATCTGATTGCCCACGGTCTCTGCACCATACATTTCATTGGCTAAGGCAGAGAATACATGTTGGGCGGTATGCATCTTAGTATTCCTATTTCTTCGAATGGAGTCGATTTCGCACAACACTTCATCCCCTAAACTGAAAATTGATGGGTCTTCCATGGGGTGCAGGATTTTTTCACCACCTAGCACCTCTGTAAACTCAGATTTTTTATCGGCACTGGTCAGTGTACCGATGTCTCCGGGTTGCCCACCTCCCCTTGGGTAGCAATATGACTCAGTGAGATGAATTCCCTCATCCGTAACGCCTGACACAGAAGTTCTGAATGATGGTGGGTCAGTGCCCGGATGTTGAGTCATATGCATTTTCTCTTGCATTCAACCACCGAATACCTCAGTAATTCCGCCCGATAGAAGTGCTTCTGACAATGTGATGCTTTCGTTAGACATAGGCCTGTCAGTTGTTAGTGGCGCAACAATTTGCCTTACCCAAGTATGTACCTTAGATACGCCGTGACCAGGGGTTTCGGAAATTCTATCTAATGCTTCAGTAGAGCAAATCAACTCATTAGCAATTACTTGTGCCAGATACCTTGAGCTCTTCATAGATCTATGAGCGCCGGTTGCCCCCATGGAAACATGGTCCTCCTTGCCCATACTTACTGGAACATTGCTCGTAGTGGCAGGAGATGCCATCATATGCAATTCTGAGACAATGGCGGCAGATGCATATTGGACAATCATAAGGCCGCTTTCCAAGCCCTCATTAATGGCGAGGAATGGTTTCTGATTACTCCACTGAGGATCTAGAATCTGTGCTATTCTGCGTTCTGAAATACTAGCTATTTCATGACAGGCGACTGCTAACCCATCACTGCTTAGCGCAATGTATTGACCGTGAAAGTTCCCTCCTGAAAGTATGCTCCCATCGCCATCAGAGAAAACCAGGGGATTATCTGTGGCGCTGTTGATTTCAATTGACAATATTCTTCGTGCTTCACGTAGCATATCAATAACTGGTCCGTGAACCTGTGGAACGCACCTAAATGAGTACGAATCCTGGACTCTTTCACACTCCTCATGGGATGCTTTAATCTCAGAATTTGATAGGACTTCTCTAATTCTCGCCGCCGATATGCTTTGGCCCCAATGGGGCCTAGAGTCGTGAATCCTAGTATCGAATGGTACGTGTGATCCTTTTATCGCCTCTAAGGAGCAGGCAGCTGATAGGTCCGATGCAAACATCAGTAGGTCTAGGTTAGCTATGGTCTCGCACATGTAAGCACACATCTGGCTTGTTCCATTGATCAGCGATAGCCCTTCCTTTGCCTCGAGTGAAATTGGTTTAATTCCATACTTCTTCAGGGCAGATGATGAGCTCATTATGGTGAATGAGTCACCAACAGAAACTTCGCATTCCCCTTCACCAATTAATGCCAGAGCGAGATGGGATAGAGGGGCTAAATCGCCAGATGCACCCAATGATCCGATCCTAGGGATAACAGGACAGACTCCTGAATTTATCATTTGAATCAGAGTTTCTACGACAATAGGACGAGAGCCTGATTGACCACGGCATAGCGTGTTAGCTCTGATTAGCATCATCATCTTAACATGGTCATACTCCATGTTTTCTCCAACGCCACAAGCATGGCTCCTAATCAGATTCTTTTGCAGAATTTTGAGATCATTGGAATCAATCTTTACAGAAGAAAGAGCGCCGAAACCAGTGTTGATTCCGTAGACTACATCGTCACTCTGGATTATTTCTTCTACTACGCTTCTTGAGCCCTCCATTCTACCCCTGGCTTCTTCCGAAAGGGAGACGTTGGTTAGGTTTCTGCCGGTATCAACAACATCCTCTATTGTTAGATTAAAACCGTCAATAGACAACTCGCGCATGGCCTACGCCGGAAGTAATCGCAAATAGACTCATCGAGAATCAAATATTTCACTGATTACTGACTCATCTACATCATTGGCCATAGTTACATCTAGATCCTCGTTCAACTTCATTGCCCTATTGATGGACCAACGTGCAGCCTCATTTCTGGCCCACGACCTCCGTGCAATGCCATTATTCACATCCCATGAAATCATAGATTCGATATTCTTTCTACATTGTTCAGACCCATTTATGACCATTCCAAATCCACCATTTGTTACCTCGCCCCATCCTACGCCACCCCCATTGTGTATGCTGACCCATGTTGCACCTCTGAATGAGTCTCCCACGAAATTCTGAATGGCCATATCAGAGGTGAACATGGAGCCATCGTAAATGTCCGAGGTTTCTCTATATGGGCTATCTGTTCCACTGACGTCGTGGTGGTCCCTTCCAATTACTACGGGGGCGGAAATCACACCCTCAGCAATGGCATTATTGAGTGCCTTGGCGATGGAAACTCTCCCGGCTTCATCGGAGTATAGGATTCTAGCCTTGCTACCCACAACAAGGCCATGTTTACCAGCCTCCTGAATCCACCTCAAATTATCTTGATACTGTTGGACGATTTCTTCCGGACATTCCTTAATGAGTTCCTCAAGAACTGCAATGGCAACCTTGTCAGACTTCTCTAGGTCCGACTGTAGGCCAGAGGTACAGACCCACCTAAAAGGCCCGAAACCGTAGTCAAAGCACATGGGGCCCATGATGTCCTCGACGTATGACGGGAATGCGAATTTACCATCATCGGAATATACGTCTGCACCTGATCTCCCGGCTTCTAACAAGAATGCATTGCCATAGTCCCAGAATCTCATTCCCTTTGAGCAGAGTACGTTGATGGCGTTTGAATGAGTTCGTAGCGAAGAGCGAACGTGTTCCTTGAAGCCATCGGGATCCTTCGATAGGAGTTCTTTTGCCTCTTCGTAGGAGAACCCGACGGGAGTATATCCTCCGAGCCAGGGGTTGTGTAGGCTGGTCTGATCGCTTCCTAGGTCGGGGGTAAGATCCTCCTTAATCAGAGCCTCCAACAAATCCACGATATTACCACTGTACCCGATGGATACAGCTTCCTTTTTTTGGACAGCTTCCCGTGCCCTCTTGATTACGGCATCAGTATCACTGTGTAGCTCTGAGAGCCAGCCTTGTTCATGCCTCTTAGTGGCAGCATCCGAATCTACCTCAGCGATAATGCACACCGCACCAGCAATTACTGAAGCCTTAGCTTGGGCTCCTGACATGCCGCCTAAACCGGATGTTACGTACAGAACTCCGCCGAGGCCTTCCTCTGGAGAGGTACCGAGGTATTTTCTTGCTGCATTCATTATAGTAATCATAGTACCATGAACAATGCCTTGCGGACCTATGTACATGTATGACCCGGCTGTCATTTGACCGTATTGCGTAACTCCCAATGCATTCATTCTCTCATAATCATTCTGAGTTGAATAATTTGGAATGACCATACCGTTTGAGATTACAACTCTTGGAGCTGACTCAGAGGATGGGAATAGCCCTAGTGGATGCCCAGAATTCATGACCAAAGTCTGCCTATCATTCATTTTAGATAGGTATTCCATAGTCAATTGATATTGGCACCAATTCTGAAAGACAGTACCATTTCCGCCATATGTAACCAGTTCATGAGGGAACTGTGCGATATTTGGATCTAGGTTGTTCTGAATCATCATCATAATTGCTGCAGCGCTCTCTGAATTAGTATTGTAGAAATCCAAAGGCCTAGCATACATCTCATCGTCCGGCCTAAATCTATGCATGTATATATGGCCAAAATCATCTAACTCTGTAAGAAATTCCTTACCTAATTCAGCATGCCATTCTTTGGGGAAATACCTCAATGCATTCCTGATCGCTAGTGTTTTCTCTGGCCCATTTAGAACCTGAGGCCTAGAAGGAGCATGCGGCACTCCCTCGTCTAAAGGCCTGGGCCTCGGCAATTCGTCCGGAATACCGTACGTTTGTCCATTATCTGACATTACCATCCCAGCCTTTCTTTGATAATTGCGCTTATCTCAGCATAAGATCCATCCACTGCATCTCCTATGGAAGATAGTTCGGTGGAAATGACATCGGATACATCGCCATCAATTGAGTCTAGGTTGATTCTGACATTCATTGAAGCTATGATGTACGAGGCCCTTGCCAATTCAGCTGATGCCGCCAAATCGGTAAGAGCATTCGAATTACCAAATTTAGCCAGTTCGAGTGTAGAATCAAGTAGAGCTTGGGAAGCCCTGGCAATGGATAGTGGAGACTTAGCTGCCCCAATGGTTGCCATCCGAATCGCTGTTTTTCGCAGGGCTATTTCATCGTCATTATTTCGAGGCATCCTATAGGCCTGCATAACCATATCAAATGATTCGGCGTCGGCGTCCGCCATGGCCATTGAGTCAGACATTCCCTCCTCTGACAGTGCAATTACAACTCGAGCTGCCTCATGGCCATCGATCCACTTTTCTCTGCTAAGTGTTAGCCTAGAGACCATTACTGCCAAAGCATGGCCGTGTGCGAGCGCCATGGCAGCTACGGAGCCACCTCCTGGTGTCGGTTCAGAGGAAGCGATATCCTGGAGCGTCTTCGAGTAACCGTCATTCATTATATTCACCTCCAGAAATCGCCCATTCAATAATACTAGTTTGTGGAACGAACTCTCCAAACTCGTTAAGTGATAATCCAGAAATTGCAGAGTTGACCAGATCCAGCTCATTTGCATTATTGGGAGCGCCGAGATATTTTTTGCCTGCCGACAACATAGCATCCAGTGGTACCAAACCCACGAGTTCCGAGCCCGTGACAGAATAACCAAGTTTTTCTGCTTCAGTCCTGATTGTTTCCGTGACGTCATGAAGGCCTGTGACGCTATGATCAAGCAGGTTCATTGAAACTTGAGCGGTGTCCTCATCAAACATCCATCCAGCAGCCTGTAAGGACTGAAACTTTCCAGGGGTTCTCATGGGATTACCATCTTTGCCGATTACCTTATCTCCATTTTCATCCCTCAATAGGGAGCCACTAGTTCGAATTTTAGAAGCGATCGAGTTTGCAATTTTCTTATCATCCGTATTTAGATTCACATTGTAGGCTATGAGAATCTGCCGAGCACCAGCAGCAGTGACACCCATTGATTCGGGGAATACGGATGGTCCGTAGTCAGGTGCCCATCCATCTGACATCATTTTCTTCTTCATACCCTCATACTCGCCTTTCCTGATATCGGGTAATCTCACCCTTTGAGAATCCCTGGCTGCCTCAGCATACATGTACACGGGAAGTCCGAGTTGTTCAGAGACGGACTCGGCATATCTCTCGGAAAGCTTGACGCATTCCCCCATGGATGATCCTCTTAATGGAATAAATGGCACTACATCTACTGCGCCCATGCGTGCGTGTTCGCCCGAATGGCTCCTCATGTCAATCATCTCTACAGCTATCGAAGTGCACTCGATAGCAGCACGAAGAACTGCTTCCGGCTCGCCCACCATTGTAACAACCGTCCTATTGAAATCATAACCCATATCGACATCCAAGAGGTCTACATCTGGAGAGTCAATAATTGGCTTAGTGATCATGGAAATAACTTCGGGGTTCCTACCCTCACTGAAATTTGGTACGCACTCGATTAGGACTCGACTCACGACCCGCGATAGGGGGGTGGGAAATAGGGTTACTGTTAGTCATACAACCTATCGTTGGAAATGTTTGATTTGTTGCCCAGGTTTCTTTCCATAGCCAGCAGTGCCTTAGAGAAATCAGATTTGGAAACCTTCTTTCTCCCCTCACTTATTGCTGTAACACCGGCTTCGGTGACCAGGGACATGATTTCAGCTCCACTGAAACCTTCTGTCTTCCTAGCTAGTGATTCCAAGGACACGCCTTTTGTTAGGGGGGTATCGGAAGTATGCACACTAAGTATCGCTAGACGGGCATCTTCATCTGGCATTGGGACTTCAACGATTCTATCGAACCTTCCAGGGCGAAGTAATGCTTCATCTAGAAGCTCTGGCCTATTTGTTGCAGCAATCACCTTGACGTTCTCGAGGGCCTCGAATCCATCTAACTCGGCGAGTAGTTGCATCAATGTCCTCTGGACCTCCCTGTCACCTGATGTAGCTGTATCAAGTCTCTTAGAGCCAATTGCATCCAACTCATCAATAAATACGATAGCGGGAGCCTTGTTCCTTGCCAAGTCGAATAATTCCCTAACTAGCCTACCTCCTTCGCCTATGTATTTCTGTGCTAACTCTGATGCGACAATACCCAAGAAAACAGCATCCGTGGAATTGGCTACGGCCTTGGCAAGAAGTGTTTTTCCGGTTCCAGGACTTCCAGTAAGCAGAATCCCTTTCGGGGGCTCAATACCGAATGACCTGAATGCCTCGGGGTTTCTGAATGAAAGCTCAACCGTTTCCTTAAGTCTCGATATCTGCTGATCTAGACCTCCAATATCATCAAATGTTACTTCCGGCCTGTCGATTATCTCGGCTGTTACAACCAGTGGATCCCATGAATCATCCAGAATCTCGATAACAGAAAGAGTATCTTGATTTAGGGCTACTCTCGCTCCCGATACTAGTCTCGAAGAGTCGATCCTATTGTTTACGGATACGAGAAATACGGTACCATTAGAGCTCCTAACAATTGCTCCTTCTTCGGTTACATCTTGTATGTATCCAATGATCATTGGAGGGGATCTAAGATTCCTAATCTCTTCCTCGAGTCTGCTTGCTCTCTTCTTTACCTGTGCAACCTCATTTTCAAGAACCATTTTTTCAGTCAGCAACTGATGAGCAGATTCTGACAACTCCCTCATTTCAGATTGAAGCCTCCTTACGGATGATTTCAACGACTCCTGACTATCCTTAGGTTGTGAGTCGGACTCAGATGCCATGGTTGTGTGGCAGGGTACGTAGATTTCATACTTTCACCCCAATCCATATGGTGTATGTCCCCTAGTGAACATCATGGGTACGTGTGAGATGTGCGGGACTGAGCGCGTCACGACACTCCTAGCAGAGGTTTCTGGGACTAGGTTGAGGTGCTGTTCAAGGTGCATTGATTCAAACAACATGCTAGTTCTAGAAAGGTATGTCCCAAAACAGCCCACAATAGCCCCGACTCGATCACAAGCAAGTACAGCAAACCGTGGACAGAATAGGCCTGAGAAGGAGATTGCATCTGATTTCCACCTAAGAGTAAGAAAGGCCAGAGTCTCCAAGGGCCTAGAACAAAGAGAGCTAGCAAAGAGGATCAACGTCAGGCTAAATGACATTCAGAAGATTGAGAGTGGAATTGTTCCTTCCGACTCGATGGCAATGAAGATTGAGAAGGCCCTGGGAATTATCCTCCTTGTAGAAGTAGAGGAAGAAATGGAACGTTCAGTGAACATTCCAAGCGGTCGTGGAATGACCATAGGAGATGCATTAGATGAGTTCCTCAACAAGGGCGAATGAAGATACAGTTCCATTACATGTGATCCATTTGGATCAGGACGATCCGCGCAAATGTAGTGCTAGAAGAATGGCCAAGGCCGGAAACGCAATTTTGCACTTTGATGTAAGAAGAGCGCCAAAAAGGGGTTTTCTCCTTGATCCAAGTAGTGGAATTCTAATGGGGCCCGATGACAAGATTACTGTGGATAGGGGGGGTTCCATTGTAGCATTGGACTGCTCTTGGAAGCGTGTAGATGAATCATTAGATGCCATAAGCAGACATACGAGACTACAGGGACGAACATTACCAGTATTACTGGCCGCAAATCCGGTATCTTGGGGAAAGCCAGGAAGGTTGTCTACTTCAGAGGCGTTTGCCGCGTCCCTATACATACTCGGGAGGGAGGAGCAGGCTAGACGTGTTCTCTCTTCATTCGCGTATGGAGACAGTTTTTTCAGTCTTAACAAAGAGCCTCTAATGGCGTACAGGGAAGCTGAAAGTAACACAGAACTATCTGAATTACAGTGGGAGTTCTTCGACAGGCCTAACGTACCGTAGAACCTGGTGTTATCTCCCCATCTGGAGTTAGAAGTCTGACATTGCCCTCACCATCATCTGCAGCCAGAATCATCCCCTCAGATAGAACCCCTCTCAATTTCCTAGGCTCCAAGTTGGCGACATATACAACATTCAGACCTAGTAATTCGGACTCTTGATAAATGCCCTTTAGACCTGCGCAAACGGTCCTAGAAGAACCTGGAGAATCCTCGATCTTGATCACTAGTAATTTGTCTGCATTTGGATGGTCCTCGACAGAAGTAATCTTGCCAGTTTTCATTTCAACCTTGAGGAAATCATCGAACTCTATGTAACCAGCCCCGTCCTTGGGGTCGTGCTTAGGGTCATTGTCGTTACTGTCCTCGACTATAGACTTCTCATCGGCGATTATTTCATCTAAATCCAGCCTAGAGAACAGGGGCTGTGGGTTTTCAGGGTTCCAGTGGAGTTCACAATTAGTATCCAGGGAGTTGTCCCAAAGAATGGAGTCTATATCTCCAGTCTCCCCCAACATCGACCACAGCCTTTCTGACTGGAAAGGCATGAATGGCCTAGTGAGTATTGATAGCGTTCTGCATAATCTCCATGCCATAGCAAGCGCCGAAAGTGATTCTTGGCGGTCTTCTGATTCTTCGGAGGAGATGTATTTCCAGGGGGCCGCATTTTGGAGTAGAATATTTCCAATTTGGGCTATGCCCATAATTGATCTCAGAGCCTCTTTGAATCTCTGCCTCTCCATGGAGGAAATGGCGGATTCCATTTTGACTCGACAATCCTCAATTATCTTGGAGTGCGAATCGGTATGATCGTATGGTGAAAGTGGATTAGAGTCTGAGTCAACCAGTCTGTGTGTAAGAGTCATTACTCTATGCACAAAATTTCCATAAGTACCAATCAACTCATTATTGACCCTATCAACAAATTCATCCCACCTGAAGTCCGTATCATGGGTTTCTGGCATGTTAATGGAGAGATAGTATCGCAATGAGTCGGCGTCATACTTCTCGAGAAATGATGGAAGCCAAACAGCATGCTTCCTGCTTTTACTGAATTGGCCACCTTGAAGCATCAGATACTCATTGGATGAGACATTAGATTCCAGGGCTAAATCCCCTGGTTGTCCCACATGAGAGATTGGGCGACCCGAGTGTGTAGAGTTGATTCCCATTATGATTGCAGGCCAAATAACCGTATGGAATGGAATGTTGTCCTTGCCCATGAAGTAGATGTGCTTCGGGATAGTCCCGTCGTCTGAAACTTTCCACCAGTTCTCCCACGCTGATGACTTATCTGGGTGATCATTACTTTCAGCGTATCTTTCGGACCATATTCTCGCACAAGTGTAGTAGCCTTGAACTGCCTCGAACCATACATAAACTCTCTTTGAAGACCATTCCTCGCCGCTCATCGGCAGCTCAATGCCCCATTCAATATCCCGAGTGACAGCTCTTGGCCTAAGTCCCATATCCAGCCAGTTCTTTGTCATTGAACGGACATTTGGCTTCCAAACTTCATTCCTCAGAGTGGCATGTGACTCCAAGCTATCCTGAAACATATCTAATCTGAAAAAAAGATGTTCTGTATCCCTGACCTCGATGGTGGCTGCAGGATCTAATTTAGAGACAGGATCGATCAAATCGTGGGCCTCGTATGTTGAGCCACATTCATCACATTGGTCCCCTCTAGCCTCTGAAGCACCGCAGACAGGACAGGTTCCTTCGACATATCTGTCGGGAAGAAACCTTACGGTATCTCCAGATATTGAGCAGTATTGTTCCATAGTTTGCTTTGAGAGCATGCCTGAATCGAGAAGGTCTGTGAAAACCTCTCTTACAAGCTCCTTGTGCCTAATGTCTGATGTTCTGTTGTAGAGTGTTCCCCCATACTCTATTCCTCTACTGTCTACATTAGTTGACCATGAGCACCCGAGTTCTTTCAATGACTTGAGTGCCATCTCGTGATATTCATCTACCACTTCTTGGGGAGTAACGCCGAGCTGTTCGGCCGTTAATGTGATTGGAGTTCCATGCTCATCGGAACCGCTACACATGAGCACCCTTCTACCCCTCGCCCTCTCGTATCTGTATTGGATATCTGCAGGAAGGCAATTTCCAGCCACGTGACCTAGGTGTAGTGGAGCATTCACATATGGCCAAGCCATGAAAATTGTGACATAGTCGCCTTCCGACACGACTCTAGGGGTCAGACACCTATTTATGTCGCAATCGGTCGTAAGCGGTACGGGAGCAGCCAATCGTGACTAGTAGTGACGTGCAAATCGCGCCCAAAACAATCGTGAGGAAAAGTAGTTGGTAGACTATACATTGATCATCGCATATTCATCCCTGGCATTGGGGGCTTCATTTCTATGCAGCATTCTAGAGGCAGTATTGCTTTCGACCACCCATGGACACATTGCAGCACTAAAGGACACGCATCCATCTATTAGTGAGCGTTGGAGTGAATGGAAGGACGATCCTGAAAGACCTCTGACTGCAATTCTCACTCTCAATACTATTGCACACACAGTAGGGGCCCTCGGGGTCGGTGCAGAGGTTCAGACTCAATTTGGAGGGGGTACTATAGTGCACGTAGCTGCTGCAGTACTAACCCTAGCAATCCTACTACTGAGTGAAATCTTACCTAAGACAATAGGGGCATTGTACTGGAGGAAGCTAACCGTTCCATCGGCTAGGGCACTGAATGCGATGATGGTCTTACTTTGGATCATTGTTAAGCCGATTCAATTGACTAGGTCTCTGTTGCCAGATGTTGAAACTGAAACCGTCACTAGGAACGAGCTCTCAGTATTGGCAGACATAGCTGAGGAGACACAGGTAATTGAAGAGGATGAAGAGACGGTGATACACAACCTTCTCAGGTTGAGGGAGATTCTTGTTAGTGAGGTAATGACGCCACGAGTCGTTGTCACATCGGTAAATGTTGACGATACAGTTTCAGACGTAATGGACGGCATTCCCATAATGATACACGGAAGGATGCCTGTGACTGGAGATTCGATTGATGATGTTAGAGGAGTGGTTCTCAGGAGTGAAATTCTACGTAGAGCAGCTGTAGATGATCATGATAAGAAAATGTCAGAGATTTCTAGGGAAGTTATTACATGCAGGGATGACGACTCTGTCGATCGTGCATTGGATGTATTGCTTGAGAACAAAACGCAGATCCTCATCGTAAAGGATGAGTTCGGAGGTACCGAGGGGTTAGTAACAATGGAGGATGTAATAGAGACCCTTCTTGGTGTCGAAATTGTCGATGAGTCAGATCAAGCAGGAATTGACCATGGTGTGCACCACGAGGACATGAGGGAGCTAGCCAAGCAACGCATAGAGGAAAACGAGTGATCTAAGACTCGTCATCGTCGTCATCGACGAACCCTCTAGTCTCGGCATACTGTGCCATCGACTCCAGCCTCTTCATGAATTTTGATCCATCAGTAGTGGTCTCTGTGGATCTGACTAGCCAGACTCCTCCGAAGGCTACTTCCCAAAGTCCAAGGTTGTCCTTTCTAGTTCTGCGAAAGATCCAGTCTAGGAAAGGGACCAAGATTATCGCTATCGATAGCCCGACTGTGATTTTTGTTGCTGTAGTCCATACAGTGCCTGCAGATATGGCAATTAGTAGTCCGCCGAAGAATATGAGGTATGCTGGAATATTGATATTCTTGAGCATGTGATACAAGAAAATAGCGGAGTCACCGCGCGAATTGATGAACTTGGTACGAGAAATAACATTGCCCATGGAGCTCTTGTACTGAATGGGCATGACTGCCATATTGAAAATGGAAAGAATGAGTACCAGGACTAGGGGCCATGTAATATCCGTGTACGTCAGGACAAGACCAAAAACAACCAGCCCGATAATTAAGCCGAAGTTTACTGTGAAGTCTACAATGAACCTAAGAGATCTCCTACCGCGGCCTGCGAGCTCGAAGCCATCGGGAAGCTCCTTGGAAGTTGATCTGGGCTTTTTCTCCTTCTTTGGCTTCTTCTTTTTCTCCTTCTTTGGCTTCTTCTTTTTCTCCTTCTTTGGCTTTTTGGCAGCGACAGGAGCTGGTTCTTTCAAAACTACTTTCTCGGCTACAGGAGCTGGGGGTTCCTCGTCGTCCTTGCTGTCATCCGCAATCTTTCCTGCCTTCTCCAATAGACCCAAAATTTCACTCTCCGTATATCTCACTCATTCGCTGGAACACCTGAAAACCCGGAGATGCTACGAAATCGTTGATTTCATTCTCTGGTAGATCTCCGAGTACAGTGTTGATCATCGTAAAGAACTCGCTCCTAGTTTCAGTATCACAACTAGATGGGTCTTCGCCCACATTCTGGAATAGGGAAAACGAGTCGGACTCGATGAAGTTTTGAACGAAATCCTCTGGCATGTTACCCAGCAGCTCATTGACAATGGAGAAGAATTGCGGGAACTCGTCTTCTGAATCAACCGCGTCTTCCACTTCCCCTGCGTCCACATCATCTTCTTCGGACTCAGGAGCGGAAATCAACTCGACTATGGGCTTAATTGCCAGCATATCTTGTTGTTGCTTCTTTCTGAGCACAATGATCTCCCTATCTAGTTCCGAGCCAAATCTGTCAGAGAATCGGTCTAGAAGTGTCCCTACCTGGCCTGATGAGATTCTGTCTATGTGGCCATACATGCTATCCCTGTTATCTGATGGCTTTACTTCGTCATCATGCTTCCTCTTCTCCCAGTGAGACTGGAAGTCATTCGGCTCCGGTTGTTCTTCGACAAGGGGAGAACCAGGGGCAGGAGGCGTATCATCAATCGGATCCTCAACAGCCTCGTCCTGAAGGGGCGGTGGCGGTGGCGGAGGTGGCATGGAAATACCGGGAGGCGGTGGTGGAAGTGGCATTCCCGATGGCCAACCTTCGGATTCTTCGTCGTCTGCCATATGCCCCACTGTAGCGAATCCGAAACTCTACACTATTCAATATTCTGTGAATAGGATACAGAGTTATGGTCATTCTACAGTCCTAGCCCACCCCTTGAGAGCCAAAAATGTGGCCATGGCCTCATGAACATGGAAAACATCCCCTGATGAGCCTGATACGTCTTGACCAGCTATCCTAGCAGTCACATCGTCTGAAACAAGCTCTACCTTTATCGATGACTGGGTACTGAAAACATGCGTACTTGATAGCGCGTCGAAGGAATTTGACTTTCCCGGCTCAAGCCTTTCTAGGGGGAACTCTGTAACTCTGAGTCCGGATTTCCCATGAAGGCTCCCCACCCACCTAATTACCCTCTTAACATCCACAGTAACGTTCTCGTCGGTTTCCCCGACTGCTAGGGGGGAACCCTTCACAAGTTCCCAGAAAGACTCATTGAATTTCTTAGATGTGAATACGGCTCTGCTATTGTCCTCCCTCAGCCTCTCGATCCTACCTCCAGTGGAAGCTTCAATGGCCAAATTTTTGATTGAATTTGGAGAGGAAGCGATACCTCTTGATTTGAGGTTAGCATCCATCTCTCTAGCTAGCTGACTTGATGACGGAACGTCAGAAGATATCGTCAACAAGTCCTCAACCACCCTCTCGAATCCCAGATCTATTCTCTCGGACCACCCAATATTGGGGCCCGCCATTACTGATTTCACGTCAATGCCGACACCTGTGATGTAGTTGACTAACTCCCTTCTAGCATTAGAGTCTAAGTGGAGATAAGCGGGATCGCGGACATGGATGTGAAATCCCCTATGGCCAGAAAACGTCGTCTGCACATATTCCTCCTTGAAACCGAATTCGGGCTCAAGGAAGTCGTTCCAGAGGCTCCATGCCTGTTCCTGGATTTTTTCCATCATTCCAGGGAAATCGTTGTCTGAAACCCCGGGGAGATGGTCTCCATCCAAGTCAAAAATTAAATCTGCCCCGAGCCATCCCTTGTCCGACATCTTTCTTTGGCTGGGGTCTTCATAGTAGGCAGTACTGTGAAAGCAGGAGTGCGGCCCTCTAGTTTGCAAGTATGACAGCAGATCCCCCTTTGTAGGTAGGGCCCTATGCCTATCAGGGGGTTTACTTCCCCATGGTATGAACATCCACTCCCTAGATCTTAATCGGGGAGGTGTCCAGATATCAGAAACTGAAAGTGACTGGTAGTATTCGCTAAATCTCAGAGCGAACCTACTCCATCCGGATGCCATGGGTCATTGGATGGAGGCTAGCACATGAACATGCGCATCTATTCTAAAACAAGACTAGTTGGCACTTCTCTAGAATCTGTAGCTGATTCGGTACCAGTCATTTCTAGGTACGCCTCATAGCAAACGAATTCGTCATCGACCACAATGGCTTCTGAGAATGTCAACGCCCTACCAGTGACGGAACATATAGGGCCAAGTTGGCCAGTAGCCGTAGAAAGCTTGGTAGGGTCAGGCATAAATCGGGGAGTCAGCTATGGCTATTCACTGTTGTCATGCATAATTGTGCAAGCAAGGAATTTTCTATGCGTTGTATGTCGAAGGCACATGAGTGATGAGGCGAGAGTGTTCAGAGTAGGCCATTCACCTGACCCAGATGATGCTTTCATGTTTCATGCAATGACGACAGGGACTATCGATACTGGCGGTAGAGGGTATGAGCATGTCCTCCTTGATATTGAGACGCTCAACAGGCACGCACTTGACGGGGAATACGAAGTATCTGCAGTAAGCATACATTCATTTCCAGAAATCTCTGATAAGTATCATCTGATGAACTGTGGGGCTTCCATGGGTGAAGGTTATGGCCCAATGCTAATTACAAATAGGACCATGACGATCGATGAAGCCAAGAAATCGAAGATAGCGATACCAGGCCTTGGTACCAGTGCATACCTTGCATTGAGATTGGCATGGGGCGAGGTCGAGGTCGAGGTCGTTCCCTTTGACGAGATATTGCCTTCCGTCCGTAAAGGAGACTACGATGTGGGATTAATTATCCATGAAGGGCAGCTTACATGGGAGTCCGAAGGTGTGAAATTACTATTGGATCTTGGAATTTGGTGGAATGAGAAAACTGGTCTACCTCTCCCACTCGGTGGGAATATTGTGAGGAAGGATCTAGGGGAGAAATTATGCGAATTGCTAACTAAGGACGTTAGAAATAGTATCAAACACTCACTAGCGAATCCGTACGCTGCACTTGAATTTGCCAAACAGTGGGGAAGAGGGATAGACGACGACACAAATCGGCAATTTGTAGGAATGTACGTCAACGAAAGGACTCTAGACTACGGGGAGGACGGCAGGGATGCCATTCGCCTATTCCTGAAGGAGGGGCAAAGAATAGGAATGGTTAGAGAAACGTTAGATGTAGACTCGATTAAATTCATTGGATCAGGTGAGTAGATGGTAGAAGACCGGCCAGAAATGAGTGAGTTTGATTCTGTTGATCCGGCACCGCCCAGTAGTGACTCTGACGTTTCCAGCCTAAGAATTACGATTTGCGACGAGGATGAGAAGATGTTCCAAAGGATGAGGGCACTGTTCGCATTGAGGAACATAGGCGGAGATGACTCGATAGATGCGCTAGCGGCAGCGTTTTCTTCTAACTCTGCCCTATTGAAGCATGAGATCGCCTATGTCATGGGGCAAATGCAGGATTCACATGCAATTCCATACCTCACTGAGAGACTGAGGGACATGGATGAGGACGTCATGGTAAGGCATGAAGCAGCCGAGGCATTGGGTGCGATAGGCGATAGGATTGCTCTAGGCGTTCTTGAAGAATTCAAGGATGATAGGGACATTGTCGTGGCAGAGTCGTGCGAGGTCGCTTTGGATCTGCTGGAATGGGTGTCAAGTAAAAGACTCAATTATTCAGAATGAAATGCCCACTTTGGACCCTTGTCAATTCCGCAGGCAACTTCCAGGAAGGTAGTCAATCCCTCTACGTCTCTGGGCGTCATCCTATTCCTGACCTCGCGTTGGAAATAGTCGTCCATTCTGTCGTAGGGGAATCCCAGTTTCTCTGATGATCTAGAAATTACCTCAGTCCTCCAACTTTCATCTGACTCAAATTTTGTTAGCTGTGTCATCATGTCATTATACGCTTTCTTCAGATGCTCTTCTGGGGCATCCCTTCTAGCAGCAAAAACACCGAAAACCATGGGCAAGCCAGTGGAGTCATTCCATTCTCTTCCGAGGTCTAGTTTTACTAGATCGGGATATTGCCTTGACGCCATCAGGGATCTATCGCCAATTAACAAGGCCCCGTCACATTTCTCCAGCATTGTGTCGATATCGGGGCCAGAGTCTACGAATTTTGGATCTAGTCCCCTGTTCTTGAGTGCCCACCTTAGAAGAACCTTGGACGTGGAAGAGTCTGATGGAAGAGCAATGTCTCTCATACTTTCAAGTGGTCTTGAGCCAAAAAGAAGGACTGATCCAACATCTCCGCTACTAACGATGCCCAAATCTGGAAGTAGGAATAATTCATCGTGGTGCAAAGCGTAGTCAGCAGCTGGTATTGGGGCTGTTAGGCAGTCCTTTCTGAGGACGTGCCCTGTGAGCCAAGCTGGAGGTGCCGGTAGGACCGACCAACCCTGGTCAATTCCATCGAAAATAGGGTCACAGTTTGAGAATGAAACTCTACCTAAAACATCCATCCAGCTCATCATTACACCGACCTATGTCATGCCTATCTGAGGCAGGACTCTGGAGTAGGAAGGATTGCTAGTCGAATATCTCTCAAACGAAGAGTAGTTCGAATTCCTTTTCACCGGGATTGATCTGCTGGACTTAACCAGAGCTGCAAGCTGATCTGTACTAGTATCTAGTCTAGTGGAGCTCCCGGCTACATGCATTATCTCTTCATGACCGACTGTTCCATCAATATCATCGGCACCACATGTGAGGGCTAAAGAAGAGAGCTTGTCCCCAATATTCATCCTGTAAGCTTTGATATGAGGAATGTTGTCCAATAAAATCCGCGATATAGAAATCACCCTGATAATCTCACTTCCGGTTGCTAGTTGCGCTTCAGGAAGTCTGGTTTTATCGGGGAGGAATGGGTACGGGACGAAACACTGGAAGCCTTTGCTGACGTCCTGCTGCTGCCTGAGCCGTATCAAGTGGGTGACTCTGTCTTCAATAGATTCGACCGTGCCAAATAACATGGTACAATTGGTCGGCATTCCAATTTGGTGTGCTACTGAGTGGATGTCGAGGTATTCCTGTGAAGACTCCTTTCCCATACAAATTCTATCTCTAACCTGATCCACTAGTATCTCAGCCCCTCCTCCGGGCAGAGAATCAAGACCCGCGTCTGAGAGTCTGGTTAGCGTTTCCTCGATAGACAATGAAGATAGTTTTGAGAGGTGCTTGATTTCGACAGCTGTAAGAGCTTTAATGTGGATATCGGGAAATTCTTCCTTGGTTGCTGAGAACAGTTTGCAATAGTCATTGACATCCCACTTGGGATGAAGGCCGCCGACTGTGTGAACCTCGTCTATAGAGTCCGACAGGGGCCTTATTCTGTCTAGGTATTCGTCAATATCCAAGGAGTATGCCTCTGGGTGCCTGGGGCCCTTTCTAAAGGCGCAGAAACGGCAAGCTAAGACGCAAATATTGGTCGTATTAACGTGGAGATTCTCATTGAAAAACACATTATTGCCATATCTGGACTTCTTCACCATATCTGCTAAGGATGTGACTGAGGAGAGTGATGGATTTTCGAATAGGCTGATTCCCTGTTCACGGGATACTCTGCCTTTCTCGATTAGAGATTTTAGACACGCCATAGATATTGGATCCGATGAAACCGCTAGTGGCACAGGGAGTTTTGCAAGCTCACTACGCCATTCTTGGTTCCCGGAAAGCGGCATGGGATGGGCCGCCATGTGTAGTGACACTGAGCAGCATGTGATAAGAATTTGTTCTGTGTCCGGAAATCATCATTAGTTAGATTTTGTAGGAGCGTCATGGAAGGGCGAGCCGGGGGGAAGAACATGTCAATCCCAGAGCTAGAGGAACTAGCGAATGTCTGTAGGAAACATATAGTGAAAATGATTCATAAGGCTGGTGCTGGGCATCCAGGTGGGTCCCTCTCAGCGATCGATATTATTGCTGGCCTGTATGGGACTCGGCTAAGGTTCAACGTCGATGATCCGGACTGGGATGACAGGGATCGGTTTGTGATGAGCAAGGGCCATGCCAGTCCTGCAGTATACTCAATCCTCCGTGAGATGGGTTTCCTGAATGATGAAGATCTGGCCACCTTCAGAGCATTGGGATCGGTATGCCAGGGGCATGTTGACATGAAATGGACTAATGGCGTGGACTTTTCTGCAGGTAGCTTAGGCATGGGATTATCTTTCGGTCTTGGCTGCGCGTTGGCTGCCAGAATGGACTCGAGCAAAAGGGAGACATGGGTCATGGTAGGAGACGGGGAAGTTCAGGAGGGGCAGATTTGGGAGGCATTGATGGCAGCAGACTTCCATGAGGTTTCAGGATTGAAACTAATAGTTGATAGGAACAGAATCCAAAATGACGACTTCGTTAGTGTACAGATGGAAGTGGGTGATGTGGCATCAAAGATAGGGGCTTTCGGATGGAATATTAAAGAGATCAATGGGCACGATATGGAGGAAATTGTTGAGGCTCTCGAATGGGCCTCGATGAGTTCGGGGCCGTCGGCAATTATCGCTCATACAGTTAAGGGAAAGGGTGTTTCATTCATGGAGGACAATCCTTCATTCCACGGCAAAGCCCCAAATGACGAGGAGTTGGCATTGGCTTTGGAGGAGTTATCATGAGTGCTCCATCCATGGGTGGCGCGTCCAGAGACGGCTACGGATCTGCATTACTGAGGCTATCTGGAGATCCCCGAGTAGTCGTTCTTGAAGCCGATCTAGGCAAGTCTACGAAATCCTGTCTTTTCAGGGCCGAGTATCCAGAGAGGACCGTCTCACTTGGGATAGCGGAGCAGAACATGATGCTGGTTGCTGCTGGCATGGCTTCTTCTGGAAAGGTACCCTTCGCTAGCACATTTGCGATTTTCACTGAGCGGGCATTCGAGCAAGTTAGAAACGGTATTTCGAGACCCGGGCTAGCGGTTCACATTTGTGGCAGTCATGGAGGGATCCACACTGGGACCGATGGAAGTAGTGCCCAATCGATAGAAGACTTGGCGATCTATAGAACGATTCCAGGACTAACTGTGATTACCCCCTGCGATGACCTTTCGGCCGAGGAGTTGACTGTCCAACTCCTTGACCATGGAAATGCGTCTTATACGAGAACGGCTAGAAACAAGACCCCTAGGATGTATGATACAGATACCGTCAAAAATCTTGAAATTGGAAAGGGATCGGTGCTAAGAGAAGGTAGCGATGTAGCAATAGTAGCCTGTGGAGTTATGGTTTCTGAGGCAATGGAGGCTGCTAAGTTGCTTGAAGGCTCTGGGATCAGCGCGCGCGTAATTGATATGCATACCATAAAACCACTAGATACAGATCTTCTTGACAAGATTAGAGTGGAATGTGGAGGGATTGTCACAGCAGAGGATCACTCCATAATAGGGGGCCTAGGCAGTGCTGTGGCAGAATATCTCTCAACAACGGGAGGATGTCCTATCCAGATGGTTGGAGTTAAGGACAGGTTCGGCGAGAGTGGGGAGAGTTCCGATCTAATGCAGCATATGGGCCTTACAAGGAATGAGATTGTTGAGAGGGCTCGACATATTGCTAATAGTGTCTGAATGGGCCAGTTTTCGCTCACGCTAGCGTTTGATTGATGAAGTATGCATTGTGGAGCGGCCAATATGAGCGACTCGGATAAGCTAAAGGGGCTCCTTGATGGTTCGATCGAACCATCTGAAATTGAGGAGGACCCAGCGCTCTATTCTATGGCCGAGAGGATATACGGCAGGGATGCCCTTGAGGAAATGGGCGTAAGCAGGCCAGCCAAACCAAAGTCACATGGGATTTCTGTATCGAATGGCAATGGTGGAGTGGTATTGCCTGAAGCGGATGATGCTCTTGAAGGCCCTCCGGATATTTTGACAAAGCAAAGGAAACCCATTTTTTCCATTGTCATTAGCCTGTTGTGCCTGTCGATCGTGGCCTCTAACGTGGCCATAGGGATCGGAAGCTACGTCCCACTGTGCCAGGATGAGGTTGTACCCAAGGATTTGGCATATTCCTCATCTGCCACGGTCAACGATGGAAACCTTCTGATTTCATGGACTGTTACAGGGATGAATATATCATCGAACTACAGTATCTCTTGGATTGTTTCTGAAAACGGCTCCAACGAAATTGTAGACCAGGGCGGCTCTAGCTGGATGGCAGGAGAAACTGTCAGGATCCAGACTGAAAATTGGATGGTTACCAAACCCCCCTACACCTATCTTTCAGTACTGAGTCTGGAAGGTGTTGCCATCGCGTACAGCAATGGCACAGTTGGGGATGTTTCAACAATGGCCGATGTTGGAGACTCAGGGGACGGTTGTGACGATAACACACGATTACTATGGTCTGAATTACCCGAATACAATGATTTGAGCTCCTGGGATGAGGCAGGCACTGGCGGTATTATTGATGGTGCTCTCATGACTGTTTTCGGACTGTTGACGTTACGCCTGATGATCAGGAAGAGATGAGTCAATACATCCTGGCAAGATGCTGCCTCCTAGTAGTGGGCCTTCCGGTTACTACACATGGAATAGGCTCTGGATATGGTTCATCACAATCGCCGAGTATTGCTAGGCCCGTAAGTTTCTCAAGAATCTCAGCATCGGAGTCATTTCCATCAAAGGCAATCTCGTAGATTATCCCATCATCGATTTCAGCCGCAAGTTCCCAATTATCACCTTTGGAAATGATTCCAGGGAACGGGCGAACGAGTGATTCAATGTGAATAGATGATCTGGCTCGTAACTCTTCTGAAATCAAGTGAAGCTTCGCCCCTATTGTTTCGGAAATTCCTTCGATGGGAACCTCCTCCTTTCCACCAGTACGGATGGAGAGAACACAACTTCCAGACTCCAGATCCCTGGGGCCTAGCTCAAGCCTTATTGGAACACCCTTGATTTCCCAATCGTAATGCTTGACTCCAGGTCTGACGTCCCTATCGTCCAGTTTGACTCTGAATCCAGAGTTCCTCAATGACTCGGCTAGGTCATTGATTGCAGGTAGAACATTTTCGTTAACATGTGCCGCCACGGGGAATAAAACCACTTGGAACGGTGCAATTGCAGGAGGCATGATTAGTCCCTGATCATCGCCGTGCATACCAACAACCGATCCCAGTAATCTCTCGGACATTCCGAATGTTGTCTGATGGCAAAGTTGGGTGTTCCCGTCTGGATCCTCATACGAAAGATCGAATGCTCCCGCCCACTGATCCCTGTAGTGGTGATATGTTGCAACTTGTAGTGTCCTTCCATTGGGCATGACAACATCAGCGGCCATAGTGTACCATGCACCTGGGAATGTGTCCCATACGGGTCTCTTAGATACAATGCTGGGAAGGCATAGGTCGTGTAGGATATTCTGTACCATCTGTGCATCTTCGTTGATTTGTTCTGTTGCGTCTTGCTCGGTGGCGTGTACAGTGTGAGCCTCGAAGAAATGTATCTCTCTGACTCTGATAAATGAACGAGTCTGCTTTGTTTCATACCTGAATGTATTTACAATCTGAAACGTCTTCAAAGGTAGGTCAGCATGACTCCTGACCCAAAGAGAGAACATAGTGTACATTGGAGTCTCGGACGTGGGCCTTAGGAACATGGGGATGTCGAGCTCATTTTCCCCTCCATGAGTTACCCAGTAAACCTCCTTCTTGAACCCGGAGTCTTCCTCCTCGATTCTAAGCTCCGATGGATCTACGCCCGCAGCCCTTGCCGCCTTGAGCCTCGAGACAAGCTTATTTTCCCTCTCCAAAAGATCTTCCGGAACAAGCAATGGGAACCTGTACTCAGAATGTCCTGTCTTAGACATCTGTTCCCTTGCAAGGCCGTCTATCAAGGACATTGCGGAAAGGCCGTATGGCTTCCAAACATCCATTCCCTTGATTGGATACCTCTTGTCCACTAAGTCGGCAATCTCAACAATGGAGGGATACCAGGAATTGAAGTCTGACTTGGCAGGGATGCCCCTCTTGGCCTTGCCACGCCCTGTCATGACGTGGACCCAGAATGACCGTGGCTTGAATTATTCGCATCTATCATAGCTCATGTAGCGAAACTAGGGACTCTATGGATTCGCACATGGACATCTGATCGTCGATAATTGAAAACGATCCGTCTGGCAGAACTATTCGACATCGGGGACCTTTGTCGCTAGCCAAATCAGCCAAATCATTTGCTACAACTGCATCCATTCCATATCTGGATATCTGTTCCAGAGAACGGTTGACAAGATCGTCTTGGGATGATTTAACCTCGAGTTTGAAGCCGATTCTGAAGGATCCTTCTGTCAGTCCTGAAAGTTCAGAAATGTGTTTGGGGCCTTCATTGAGCACCAAGGTCCAGTCTCCGTCCCCACTGGGCCTCTTGCCCTGGATTGGCTTCTGGAAATAATCAAGCACGGCGGCGGCATGAATCCAGACTTCTGGCCTAGGTTCACTAGAGGCAACATCCTTCGCTATTGATAACATGCCTTGCGGAGTCCCATCGACTCGAACATCGGGCATAGTAAAGCTAGGCCTGACTGATGTTTTTCCGGCGATACAAATCACGGTATGCCCCATCCTGTGTAGATACTCTGCAATAGCCCAACCAGTTCTTCCTGAAGATGCATTTTGTATTGCCCTGACAGAGTCTATTGGTGCCCTGTTAGCTCCCAGCGTTATGGCCACAACACGCCTTGCAGGAAGAGATGAGTTGCAAATATGACATAATTCTGCCACTATCGAGACGGGATCGGGTTGCTTCCTCCTACCCTCCTCCTCCTCATCCACAAAGATGTGAGCGCCAGAGTCCATAATCGATGAAAGAAGATCATCAGTAACGGGATCATCGAACAAATCATTGTGCATCGATGGAACGAACAATATTGGAGTATTATTTCCCCGAGAAGCAGCTAATGCCATCATTATCGGGGAGTCCATGATTCCATGAATGTGCTTCGCGATTGTGTTTCTTGTGGCAGGTGCTACCAATATAGCGTCAAATCCGTCTAACTGAGACATTGACGGCTCCCAACTGGTCATCACATCAACCCCTGAACCCCATGACAGTGCGAGCGGAGAAATCACCCTAGTTGCGTCATTAGACATCATAGGTTGAACAATTGCCCCGTGTCTTCTCAACTCCCTCGCCAATTTCACCGATTCCACGGCTGCAATACCCCCTGTAACGGCCAGAAGTATTCTCCTACCGTCAAGGCAGCGACTAGCGATAGTAACTCCGGTGTCTCTGCTCACATGTGTCGCATAGCCGTGTGATTCATGAGTGCGTCGCCTGCGTGGGATACAGAGGAAGGTGGAGACCGTGGAGAGGCTACTCAGGAATTTGGTGATTTTCATCTCAGTTATGACGATGCTAATTCTACTTCTAGCCGTTTCATTGCTACAGTACGGTGTATCGATAACGATAATGAGTTCGATTGCAATTTCCCTGTTGTCAATACCGATTGGCATAGCAGCGGCATTCTCCCTCAGATCAAGAGGGTCGGCAGGACCTGGCTTGGGTTTAGTTTTCCTTTTGATGTGTGGATTCACACTAATCGTATCGGGTATGGCGATGTTTTCCGTCGGTCAAACCTTGCAAGGAGCACTGTACTTCCTGTTAGCAGTAAGCTCATTACGAAGAATTCCTACTCTGAGGAGCGAGGCGTTTTTGCAGTGGTATTCTGGTTCAGTTAGCCTACCAAATACCGGAGGGATTCTGAACGAAGGGGAGGTTTTAGCATCCTGTCCCAGCTGTCACAGTATCCTGGCGGTGATTCCAAGTGAATTGAATATCGGTGACACGTGCCCCAATTGTAGTGGATTCCTTGTCAAGGGGACTCCAGCGCAATAGCGATGCCCATGCCCCCGCCTATGCACATTGTGGCAACTGCACGATCGGAGTTAGTTCTCTGAATTAGAGATGCTGCCTTTCCTGTGATTCGAGCTCCTGAGGCCCCTAGGGGATGTCCAATTGCGATTGCACCGCCATCGATATTGATCTTTGATTCATCCAATTCTAACTCCCTAATTACAGCAATACTTTGTGAGGAAAATGCCTCATTTATCTCAAAGATATCTACTGAATCTATATCCCAATTTGCCCTTGAGAGGACAGTCCTAGTGGCCTCAATTGGCCCTATTCCCATTAATTCCGGAGGACATCCTACGACTGCTCCGGAGACGATCCTAGCAAGGGGCTCAAGGCCGTTGGCACTAGCGAAGTCCTCACTGCAGACCAGTAATGATACTGCGCCGTCCGTCAAAGGAGATGATGTGGCTGCGGTAACAGTCCCATGGTCACTGAACGCGGGTTTCAGCATGGACATTGACTCCGTATTTGTGTTGGGCCTAATGCATCCATCAACTTCTATGGTGACTTCGGCCTCAATCGCGCATAATTCATCATCGAAACAGCCTGATTGTGCAGCCTTGCTGGCCTTGATGTGGGAATTCAGAGCGAATAACTCCTGCTCATCCCTAGAAATCTGCCACTTTTCAGCGACATTCTCTGCGGTAATGCCCATATTGACATATGCATCGGGATACCTGTCCTCCAATCCTGGATGAGGACTCCAATTGAAACCTCTTCTCTTGACTCTGCTCATAGACTCCACACCAGAGCATAGGAAGCAGTCGCCCCATCCAACTTCTATGTGCGCTGCAGCAGTAAGTATGGCTTGCATGGAAGAGCCACACAATCTATTGAAAGTTGCACCGGGAACGCTGTTGGGCAGATTTCCAAGGAATACTGAGAGTCTCCCTATGTTGTAACCCTGTTCACCTTCAGGATAGGCACAACCAACGAGAATGTCATCTATCGAGCTTGGATCAATGTTGTTTCGTTCCAGAAGGAACCTAGTGACCTGGCCTAGCATCTCATCCGGTCTAACATCGGATAGATCTCCTTTGTGAGCACGATGGAACGGAGTCCTCGCCCAGTCAACAATTACAGCTCTCACAATATCGCGGGTAATATCAGGGACATAACCGTTGAGTAAGTGGATAATTGGTAATTTTAACCGAGGGGTTCATCAAATAATTGCATCTCGAACGGCTGATACGATGATTAGAGAGTGCAGTACACATGGATATTTCTCCGATGACGACCTTTGTCCGGCTTGCAACTCAGAAGGCAAGTTCATAATGAGGGGGAACGAAAGAGACACGATAGCTAGGAGACTCGCTCTGGTGCTCAGACACGCACCAGAGAAGTTTGATCTGGAAATGGACATCAATGGCTGGATTGATGTTAAGGACATAGTCTACCAATTCAAGAAGTCCAATGAGAGAAGGTTTCACTGGCTAAGGCCTCATCACTTTAGGGCAATTTCGGAAACTGATCCCAAGGGCCGTTATGAGGTAAGAGGCAACATGATGAGAGCAACATACGGGCACAGCCTTGAGATTGAGTTAGACTTGCCTACTGAGAATATTCCGCCCCTTCTGTACTACCCATGCTCACCAGATGAAGCAGAAAATCTGATCGAGGTCGGGATATCGCCGAGTGGGCGTTCGCACGTACACCTATCTGCCACGATAAGAGCGGCAGCTGAGGCGGGGCATGTGCATCATTCCAGCCCCACACTATTGGAAGTCGATACCGCTAGGATGGTGGCTTCGGGGGATACGATCTGGCATGCTGGAGTAACTGTTTATCTTGCAGATTCAGTACCTGGTGAATTCCTGAGCGTTTTACCAGATAATGATCCGGAGTTCGAAGCTGCAAGAGCGCGTTGGGAAGAGGAGTGACTAGCTCCTTTCACCGCATATCGTGCAGAAGCCAAGATCCTGATCTAGTTCTGAGTCGCAATTCGGGCATCTTAGGTTGTCGGACCCTGAATTGTTTTGCGACGGTTCGGAGATGCTCCTTACTGAGGACTCGGTATTGACGAAAGGAGGGGAAACTTGCAGCTCCTCGAGAATCTTCAATGACTCTCTAAATGCGATGGCCTCTCTGATTGCGGACTCGATCTGTAGCCTTCTTCTCTCCCTCTCAATCGGATCTTCGATGGAGGAGGTCATGGAAAGTTGGGTTTGCAGCCATCTTTGGAAATTTTCCATCTCACTAGGTTCTGCCATATGGGTCCGAGAGGACTTACCGAAATGAACCCTGTGTGCTTGAGACGAGCAGGAGAACCCAAATCATTTGGCTGTCTCGGACACATGAGAGAATGCACAGAACAGTGGTTATCAAGATGGGCGGTGGGCTCATTACGGACAAATCAAAGCACAAGACTGTCAAAACAGAGGTGATAGATTCACTGTCATCAATGGTATCTAAGTTGATAGATGGCGGGTTTTCCGTGGTATTGGTTCACGGGGCTGGATCGTTCGGTCACCTCACAGCAAAGAAGTGGAAACTATCGGAAGGTTTGGACAGCAGTATTTCGAATGAGCAAAGGCAGGCAGTGACCCAGGTTCGTTTGGACATGATTGAGTTGAGTAAACACGTAGTGGGTAGCCTAGAAAGTAAGGGCGTTCAATGTACCTCTCTACCTCCATCAACGTGGGCCAAGGGGACTGGTCCGGAATTTCTTGGTAGTTTAGGGCCATTTACCGATTCCCCCTCCAATGAGGTCATGGTAACATTCGGCGATGTAGTTGACAGGGATGACTCCAGTGAGTTTGGCATACTATCTGGTGACGATCTCATGGTGAGGCTATCGCTAGAGGTGCCGAATGTTGAGTATTCGATATTCTTGCTTGGTGACTCACCAGGAATGATGGATAGGCCACCTAGCAGGCAGGGAGCGGAATTGCTGGATACTTGGTCGCCCAACATAGAGGCGGAGACCTCGCATAATGCTGAGGAGGATGTTACTGGGGGAATTGACCTCAAAGCACGAAGAGCGGCTCAAATAGCGCAAAATGTACCTAATGTTTGGTTCATTGACGGGAGGGAGCCAAGTAGAGTGATTGACCTGGTCATTGATGGATTATTGCCCATAGGAACTAGGATATTGCCATAATAGTGGATTTCGATTATATGTTGCCGATTCCTCCGGGAATTATGGCGAGTCATGATGGGGCACTCAGCGGACAGGATAGCTCGCAGGCAGAAATGATGTCTGAAATGTGCATATTAGTGGATAGTTCTGACGGAAAAATTGGTTCTGATACCAAATTGAACTGCCATTTTGGAAGTGGAATTTTACATAGGGCTTTCAGCGTATTATTATTCAATGGCGAAGGCAAGATGCTCGTTCAACAGAGGTCCCATGATAAAATCACATTTCCATCTATCTGGGCCAATTCATGTTGTAGCCACCCTCTTGACATCCCGGGTGAAAATGGGGATCCGGCAGAGGGAGCAATTAACGCTGCCAGGAGGAAGCTTTCCCAAGAGTTAGGAGTATCTGAAGGCGACATATCCAGAATAGACTTCAGGCACGTGGGATCATTCCTATACGAATGCAGATGGGATGAGGATTGGATCGAAAGGGAGGTTGATCATGTTTTGATAGCGACGACTGATTCAATTGTCGTTGATCCTAATCCCAATGAAATCTCTGATTTCAAGTGGATAGAGGGAGAGGAAATTCAGGAGATGTTCTCAGGCTCCGGAGAATGGCAGGGCGAGGTTATCGCACCTTGGTTTAGGCTTCTTTGGAATGAATTCCTAGCAGACCATTATCCAAATTTGGAAAATATCGTCCCAGTGGATGGAGTTGTAAACTTCGGAGAAGTGAGTATTGGAGGCGCATCTGTTGATCCGGGTCAAAATTTGATGATGGCAATAGGGAAACATCGCGAACACGTCGAAGGTGTGATTCTGCAGAGTCTCAGTAAGATGAAACAGGAAAGATTGCATGGGGCAATGAGTCACCTATTTGCTGGAGGTGGGAAGAGGCTGAGGGCGACTCTGCCAAGATTGGTTGGTGAAGCTGTCGGAGATGCTCATGAAGGTCACTACACCCTAGGTGCGTCAATTGAGATAATTCATAATTTCACCCTCGTTCATGATGACTTGATGGATCAGGACCCCATAAGGAGGGGACTGGAGGCCGTTCATGTTGCATATGATGATTCTACTGCAATTAATGCCGGTGATGCGATGCTCGCCGTAGCATTTGAAATTCTAGCAGAGTCCCCTGACATAGAACAGGACAAGCTTGGGTTTCTTGTTAGATCCATAGGTGAGATGGTTAGGAACGTAGCTAGTGGGCAGCAGGAAGATATCTCGTTCGAGTCAAGGGATTCAGTATCTGAGGACGAATACATCGAGATGATCAAAGGGAAGACTAGTGTGATGTTCGAGACGTGTGCAGGTACGGGCGCAATATTGGCTGGTGCTACACAGGAGGTCGTTGAAAATATGAGGAGATGGGGGTTAAATCTTGGACTCTGCTTCCAACTTATGGACGATCTGATTGACATTACGGGCGACACGGCTACTCTCGGGAAACCGGCTGGTTCGGACATAGTTCAGGGCAAAAAGACGCTCATAGCCATTCATGCTCTCAACTGCGAACAAGAAATGCCGGCATTTTCCGAAGCGTATGGTTCAGGGGAATGTTCAGACGGGGTTTTGTCTAAGGCCGTGGCCGAACTGGAGGAAAGCGGCTCTATTGAATACGCAAAGAATCGGGCTATGCATCACCATGCGGTAGCACATAGCTGCCTAGACGATGTTGCCGATAGTCCTGCACTAAATATCCTCAGAGAGCTTACCGACTTCCAGTTGATTAGGATTAACTAATCAGTCCTGGTAATGCGCTTCTCCGGGAATATCCGGGTTAAGCCCCTTCCGCTCCCTGATTTCGGCTGTTACCTTTTCGAATAGGTTGGGCGGGAGGTGTACGAATCCTGCGTTCTCGGTATTCCATATCGCCCTACCTTGGCTGGCTGCACGGATATCATTAGAGAAGCCGAAAGTCTCAGCAACAGGGATTGTTCCTATTACCTTTGTAACTCCTTCCTCGACTGGCATATCCTCGATTATTCCCCTCCTTGTGGAAACCTCTCTTGTGACTCCTCCAATAACATCGTTAGGGGAATCAATCTGGATTTTCTGGATTGGCTCGAAGATTACCGGCCTGGATCTCATGAAGGCGCCCTTGACTGCGTTTCGAACCGCGGGAATGGTTTGAGCAGGGCCCCTATGAATCGCATCCTCATGGAGCTTCGCGTCAACAAGCCTGACCATGACGCCCATCAGGGGCTCGTCAGCAACTGGTCCCTTCTTACAGACATCATTGAAGCCCTCGATTATTAGTTCCCTTGTCTCATGCAGATTCTGAATACCCTTGGTATCATTGACAAGGACGTTGGTCCCATTGATGGCGTAGATTTTCCTCATCAGATCCTTGTTCATGCCCAATTCGGCAAATTTGTCTCCAACCTCCTTGGCGTCCTTTGTTCTTACAGCGCCATCTCTGAATTCGCCTGCTCTGAGCTGCTCAACAACTACATCAGGGAGCGGTTCTATCTCAATGTAGAATCTGTTGTGCCTGTTCGGAGACTTACCCTCGAATGGGCTACCTGTGTTTGTACTCTGAACAGATTCCCTGTATACGACTATTGGCTCGCTTACCTTGACTTTGATTCCCTGTTCTTCCTCAAGGCGGTAGACTGTGATTTCGAGATGGAGTTCCCCCATCCCTGCCAACAGGGCCTCGCCAGTTTCTTGGTTGGTAGAAACATCAAGTGAGGCGTCCGCCTTTGCTAGACCCCTTAGGGCATCGATGAACTTTGGAAGGTCCTTCATGGACTTGGGCTCAACAGCCACTGTGACCACTGGTTCGGATATGTGCCTGATTGCCTCGAATGGGACTGCGTCTTTCTCTCTGGCTATGGTCACTCCAGCGGCAGCACTGCGGATTCCCGTAATTGCGGCAATGTTGCCAGATGTGACCTCTGATGTAGCGATCCTGTCTCCTCCGACCATCATTCCGACCTGCTGCACTCTTTCTGCCTTCGCGGCTCCAATAGCCCAAACGGATTCGCCATGCTTTATGCTACCAGAGTAGACTCTTCCCACAGCAACTTCTCCTGCATGTGGATCCATCCAAATCTTTGTGATCATTAGGGAGAGGGGGCCTTCAGAATCACACTCCATCATCGCCTTTCCTACTCCTGACTCCAGATCTCCTTGCCAAATATTTGGAATCCTGTAAGCCTGTGCCACAACGGGCGACGGGTGCTCTTCTACCGTCATGTCCAGTAATACTGTGTGTACAGGAGCTAGTTTTGCCAATTCCTTCTGGTTATCGTTGTGGCAATACTCAAAGATTTGTGTGAAATTGAGGCCGCTCTTCTGCATGTATGGGATTGACATCCCCCAGTTGTAATACGCAGACCCGAAAGCTACTGTGCCCTTCTGTACTGATACCTGCCATTCCCTGCTCAATTCCTCTGGAGCGTACGTTGAAATTAGCTTGTTGACCTTGGTAATTATTCTCTCAAACCTGGCCATCATCTCCTGACCATCAATCTGGAGTTCGTTAATCAGCCTGTCGACCTTGTTGATGAATAATACCGGCCTGACTTTCTCCTTGAGTGCCTGTCTAACTACGGTTTCAGTCTGAGGCATTGTGCCCTCGACGGCACATGCTAGAATTATGCACCCGTCAACTGCCCTCATAGCTCTGGTTACGTCTCCTCCGAAGTCAACGTGACCAGGGGTATCGATGAGATTGATCAGATAGTCCTGACCTTCGACGCTGTGGACCATAGATGCGCTAGCAGCATTTATTGTGATCCCGCGAGCGCTTTCCTGCTCGTCGAAGTCTAGGACTCTGGATTTTCCGGCGAGGTCCTCTGACATCATTCCGGCACCTGCAATCAGGTTATCGGAAAGTGTCGTCTTTCCGTGATCTATGTGGGCTGCTATGGCGATGTTTCTGATGTGCTCTCTATCGTGCATTATCTCTGTAGCACGCTTGATGTTGTCTTCCTTACGACCCATCTCTATTCCTCAATTGATGCGGCGACCTGACTTTGGTTCATAAATACAATTGTGAAGGCGGTATGATATGCCTCAGTGGTCTGATTTTGAAAGAGTACGGAATCATCTAGCGGAAGCGGCCACTCTCTCTATTTCTTCTCTCTTTCCTATTGAGAATGCACCAACGTCGCCCTGGGCCGCCTTTGTTATCTCGTTTACAATTCCTTGAGTGAGTGTCCTCTTACTTCCAGCCGTAGCAGCGGCACAGCCGATTGATATGTTTCTTAGAGCAATATCAAGACGCCTGCTTGGTGATGAATCAACCGCTTTTGGCGTACTGACCGCCCCTAACTTGATCCTAGTGATCTCCTCACATGGTGCGGCCTCAACGATAGCGTCAATGAATGACTGTAGTGGATTTTCTCCTGATCTATCATTTATCGAGTCGAGGGCTGCTTCAAATGCCTTGACACAATGCTGCTTCTTGCCTGAAAACTTCCCAGTTCTCATCAGGTTATTGATGAATCTCTCTACGACTGAGAGTTTTGCCTTGCCAAACCAAGCGTTGGCGTGCCTGCCTCCGCTGTGAGGGGTACCTATGGTTGCCAAGTTGATGTAAGGGGCGAGTCCGGGATCGGCGCAGGTAACTTCAGTCGCATCCCACTTGCCGAACACCATAGTCCCTATGCCTGCGATTGGAGATTCGGTACTTTCAGACATCGTAATACCTACCTAATCGGCTTCTCCTTGCGGCCTCTGACCATTTCGTCCAGAGAAACGCCGTTGACCTTGATAACCTTGTATCTGACACCTGGCAGGTCACCGTACGAACGGCCCTTGCTACCTCCAATGCCTTCGACAAGTACCTCATCGTGCTCATCGATGAATGATATCGCGCCATCACCAGGTGCGAATGCAGTTAGTTGATTACCGGTCTTAATTAGGCTGATCTTGACTGCCTTCCTAATTCCTGAATTGGGCTGTTTTGCCTCGAAACCTACCTTTTCGATTACTATTCCCTTGGCCTGTGTGCTTCCACGGAGGGGGTCGTGCTTGAGAACTCCGCCCTTCTGTTGCTTTAATTGCCGGTCCCGGAACTTGCGCTCCTTCCACCTGTATCTCTTCCTATCGGTCTTCATCTTCTGGCCGGAGAATAGTCCTCTACCCAAAGTGACACCTCAGAATGACGCCTCGCCGACCCTCATGGGGTATAAGAGCGTGACGGGGTCACCGTAGGTGAGTAGCACTCCCCGTGCGATACTGTCACTAACATTGAAGCACGGGCTGATGCCGCCCCTGTACATGGCATTCCGTGATATGCTCGAAGGCGTCCATCGCATAGACAATTGTGTTAGTGTGAATCACGACATGCTGGATACTTCTGTATCAATGGGAAATATACCCTTAGTTTTTGACAATATAGCGGAGTCGCCGGGTCACAGGGCGGCTCTAAATGTTCTAGAGCGCTCTAGGCTCTGTGAAATGTTTGAAGTCAGTCCAGGGGAGCTTATCGATATCCTCGCTTGGGCAATGGAAAATCCCTCAGAGCCGCAAATCGTAGAGAGTTCTGAAGCCCAAGTAATGGAGTCGGGGCAAGAATCCGTGGATTTGGAAAAACTGCCAATACCCTGGCACTTCAGGGAAGATGGGGGGAGGTACCAGTCGGCATCGATAATAATCGCCGAATACGGAGAGGTGAGGAATGTATCATTCCACAGGCAACTATTACGAGATGGGGAGCACACAGTGGCGAGGTTGGTCCCTAGGCATCTGAGAACGCTCAGCACGATGGCGGCGGAGAATGGGGAAGATGTACAGATTGCCGTGGTTAATGGTGCTGACCCCACCGTTCTACTTGCAGCGGCGATGTCATTTACCGAATACGTAGATGAGTTGACTGTCGCAGCCGCTCTGCATGAGAAATTACATGGTAGCCCTCTCAAGGTAGTTCAGTTGTCTAACGGCGTGATCGTTCCTGCTGATGCTGAATACGCGATGCAGGCCAGAATAACTCCTGAACGGGATGATGAAGGCCCGTATGTCGACATTACTGGTACTGTTGATGACATAAGACAGGAGCATGTGATAGAATATGATGCCGTCCACCACAGGAAAGACCCGATATTTCATGCAATTATACCGACTGGTGTGGAGCACAGAACCCTGATGGGGATGCCCAGGGCACCTACAATCAAGACTGCCGTTTCAGAAGTCGTAAAGTGTACGGATGTTCACATGACTGATGGAGGATGTGGATGGCTTGCATCGGTCATACAGATCGTACCGGAGGAGGCAGAAGACGGCATGAAGGCAATTCAGGCAGCATTTGATGGCCATCCCTCCATGAAGCAGGTAATTGTAGTGGACGAAGATATCGATATTGCCGATCCCATGAGAGTGGAATGGGCGCTGATGACGCGATGGCAACCTGATTCTGACACAGTAATCCTCTCGAACCAGAAAGGATCCAGTTTGGATCCAAGTAGATCAGACAATGGAATGACTAGTAAGATAGGAATGGATGCTACTCTTGATCCGGGTGAGGACAAGAGCCCATATGAGTCTGTTCTGTGAGGTATTCGATGTCCGTAGATTCAATTGACGATAAGCTACAACATCCAAGAAGGAGTCTTGGCAATAGACATAGAAGTCAGGCGATAAAGTACCTGAAGATAGTTAATGGAACAGAGTCAGATTCTACGAACTTGGGTTGGGCGGAGCAGAATGCTAGACAGTCGGTTCTACATGATTTCACACATCCAGAAAACTGGAGGGTCCTTTTGGAAGTCAAGGCCGTGTCAGGCGATGGAGAAGGGATCAGGGCAGTTCTAGATGATATCTTCACAGTATTGGGCAGAGATCCGGAATTACTCAATCAGCTAGACAATGTGGATATGCTTGAGTCTGGTAGTGTGATACTAGAGGGGGCGTTGGCCGCTGATCCACTCGATCCCGACGAGTGGTGGAAAACTATTTCTGGCTCAAGTGAGAGAATTTCTGATTTCATCACAAGGGTCGAATCGCTCGATTTGAGAGATAGGAGGGCTAATGTTTTGTTCTCAAGGAGAATTGAAAGGATACGAGATAATGGCGACGAAGATGGATACTTATCTCTGGCTAGACTTATTCTCGCACAGAGGCCTACAAACTTCGAGGCATGGGCGGAATTGGGCAGAATGCATGAACGCAGAGGGGAATTTAGCGATGCATGGTTATGCTACGATCAGGCACAAACTCAATTCCCAAAGATGGATGTTCGTGATCAGTTCAAGCAGAGAATGGAGTCTCACCTAGATGGGGATGGCAGCAAACCTTGGATAGCTCCCGCAGTAAATGAGAGGGTGGATTTCCTGAGGAAGATGGAGTCCATGGCCACGCCCGTTATAGAACGGGAGCCGGAACAAACTATCGAAGGGGGGGAGGAGTTTGATCCACTATCCGAAGTCAGAGGTCTGATGGATTCAGGCAGGCTCTCTGAGGCGTTCTTTGTAGCCAGGCGTTTGGCGGCCGAAGGTGTTTCAGGGGCGGTCAAGTTTACTGAAGAGATAAGGAGGGAAATTGGAGATGAGCGATAAATTTGTTATTTCATGGGTTACATCAAAAAATGGCGGCGATGAGAATCCCTGGGTCATGGTCCTCCACGAAGAAAGAGGGTGGGAATTCCCAGGGGGCTCTGCTGATCAGGATGAGAATTGGGACATAGCGGCCCTGAGAGAGCTTTACGAAGAAACCGGATTACTTGGAACTGCTAGGGCCTATGATGAGGGCCTAGTGGATGGAGGGGTGGTCGTTTGGATAGAAGTTGAAGATGAGCCGAGACCAGAACCTTGGCTGTCTAATGACCCCAAGATTTCAGAGGTTGGATGGTGTATGGAAATTCCAAATACGCTCGGTTGGGGGGTTTCAGAAGTGGAGGCCATTAGGAATCATGACTGGAGTGCTTCTGTGACTCTATCGTCCTGAATTTCCGAGATTCTGGATTTCATGACAGTAATCCATTCTGGCTTTTCCATTATCTCAGAGGCATCGACAATGAGCCCCAAGTCAGCCCTGCTTGGACCAGACAAATCCACTGTCAAGATTGGCAAGAGGAATCCGATTACTTCTGTTACGTCATCCGGATTTGAGGGGGCCAATGTGTTTCCGGGACCTTCCCTAGGGGATGCTGATTCAATTCTCATTTCCATGGTCGGAGCGTTTTCCGAAACATCGTCAAGAGCTATGTCTAGCCACTCGAGAGAAGCCACTAATGCTTCGGAAGACATTGCTGATTCAATGAATCCCATTCTTGCCGACCAAAGATGCCTCATCGCAGGGCCAAAATCTGACATTCCCGCCAGAATCCTTCCTATCTCAAGCCTAGAAAGGGATCTGATATCTGTAGGGTGACCTGCGTTAATTGAGATATCCGAATGTACTGCCATGGCCATCATGTGCTCTCCATTATTTGAGTGCCATATTGCCAGATTGAGTAATGCTAGCCCGTGAAGTGGGGCCCCTGGGCAGATTGCATTCAATCTGTCAACACACCATCTCAATTCAGCGCCAACTTCATCTTTGCTGATTGCGCCAATAAGGGCCCTCTCCATCCTAACTCTGGCTTCTACAAGGTTGTCCCTCTCTTCTGGAGATCTAGCCCTGACAAGAATTTCACTTGACAGGCTGACGGCTTCTTCAGTATCGCCAGATGATATCAAATCTAACAATTCAACCAGGATCTTGTCTAGTGGGGCGTTTTCGATCTCTGAAGGAATTGGACCACCTCACTGTGACTCGAATGATTTGACTAGCTCCTCGTAATTTTCCCTAAGTTCGACTTCCCTCTCTGAAAGCCTATCTAAATGGACCTGAAAAGAGTCCTTAGAAGTCTGGATATCTGATTCAAGGGAGTTTCTGTCACTTACTTCCAGTAGAAGGCTACCAACTGCCCTGTACACAGGCTTCTCCGGGTCTTGGGAAGAAAGGGCCTCCAAAGTCATTGATAATTCGCTGATTTGGGAGTTTACAGTTTGCATCTGCGACATTACTGCCTGTAGTTCTTGAGCCACTAGTTTCAGTGCTTCACCGGCATCCTGTCCGCCTTGCATGTTTTCACCTCGACTCCCTTATTGCCTTCAATGCTTGCTCTGAGGCGACTATGCCCCTGAGGAGAGAATTCCACCTTGCCCGGATATCCGAAATACTTTGAGAAGAAAGTGTGAATTCCATCATCTGTCCGGTGAGTGTGAAGTCGGCTTCAGTCACCATCCCTGCACAAATCGATTCTGCGTCTTCATGCGTGGCACTTAGGAAAATTGACGCTGTGTCATTCTTCCTCTGAATCGTCATTGCGCTCGGCCTCCGCTATCTTGCGCTCATAATCCATAGCTGCCTGTTGGGCGATAACGGTCATATCGGTAGCGGTTGCCCCCTCCATTGACCTTCGGATAACTCTGTTGTTTGCTTCCGATGCCCTAGTGAATGGCTCCCAGACGCCGCCGGTGAATGTGTAGCCGCACTTCCTGCACTCCCATATGCCTGCAACCTTCCTCCTGACTTTTGGGTACTGGCAAGATGGGCAGGTATACTCCCTTGACTTCTTTCTTATAGCGGAGCCAGCCCTTCTTCTTACGCTGACACCATACCGAGAGCCGAAGCGTGCAGTAAGGCCTGTCTTCTGTGTTCTCTTTGCCATATTTGCACCTAACCATTAACAATTTCTCGGAGTTCTGCACACCTTGCCTTCGCGTGCTCCATTATCTCGTCGAATTCCTCTGCCGTGAAGATTCCCTTTAGACCCTTTTGGAGCGAATGGACGTGATCATCGTCACCAAGGGTAATGTGGATCCTCTCATCGCCGCCGAGCTCTTCTCTGTAAGATGCATCGTAAACAAATCTGCCCCCTACCTTATGATATGAACACATAATTGGCGTCTTGGACACCTTGAGTGGGGCATCCTCTCCGATCTCGAACCTTTCTGCCGGTATTGTAGCATCCCTGAGAGCAGCGATTCCTGCCAAAGCGAATGCATCGAAAAGATTGCCGTCGTCGGAAATAGCGTGTAAGTCCAGGATTACTTGCCATGCCTTCTCTCCGGGGATTATGCATAGTTCGTCTACGTCTATGCATCCAGATTCCCTTATGCCACGATCGACGACCCTTCCAAGCTCGATAGACTGTGGACTGGGTGGCCCTGCTTCCCAGTGGCGTCCTGCTATTGGCCTGACTTCGCATGAGCACATCAGACCACCCTGATTGGGGCGATCGGGGTAAGGTGTCATGATCTGGAACTTCACCCCTGCAAGTACTATTGTGTCACCCATGGTCACCCTAGCTGATCCCTCTGCTCGCGCAAGAATACCAGTCTCGAGTTTGACATCTCTGCCATCCCACTGACTCCTGTCGTCCAATCTCGAGTCATTCAACGCTAGATCGGACAGATGAGCTCTGAGGAGATTTGGAACTAGAGGTACTGACATCAGTTCCCACCTCCCTTGAGAGCTTCGACCATTAATTTGTGAACTTCCATAGCGGCGTCCATATTGTAATCCCAAGCCTGCTTGAATTCATCAGGGGAAAGATCGCCGTCCATCTGGAGGAATACTAGCTCGCCTGTGTTGGGCAGGACCCCCATTGGAAGGTCGGCCTCGCCATAGTTATCTTCTTCCTTGTTTAGGTCACAAACCACAACATCATTGATTTTGCCACTAGCGACGCTGACTACTAGATCCGTCATAGGTATGCCTGCATCGGCCAGTGCCACCGAAGCTGCGGTCAATCCCACGCACCTGGTTCCAGCCTCCGCAGAAACTATCTCGATGCCGATTCTAATCTTTGAGCGTGGGTAAAGCTCCAGTAAAACAACACTCTCGAGAGCGTCTGCTGTTACCTTGCTTATCTCCCTACTGCGTCGGTTGAATCCGGGCCTTATCCTGTCTGTTGTAGAGAATGGCGCCATATTGTATGCGACATCCAATACTGCTCTATCCTGTCTCTGTATTTTCCTTGGATGAGCCTCCATTGGACCATATACTGCGACAATTACCTCATTGGTGCCCCATATCATCCTGCAGGAACCATCGGCCACTGGCACAACACCGGTTTCGATAGTTATTGGCCGTACGTCGCCCGGCTTTCTACCATCCATTCTAAGGCCATTCTCATCTATCATCTGTACGTCTCCATATCCGCCCATCAATTAACACCTCCAACTTGTCTCGCTTCGTGAGATAACTCCTTCAGAGCATTCCTCACCTTGAATATCCCATCTATTTCACCGTCTATCCACAATCGTCCATTCTCAGCAACGACTATCCTACACTCGGATTCGAGTTTCAGGTCCTTCAGGAATTTACCCCCCTTGCCAATGAGTCTGCCTAGAAGATGCGGGTCGACATCGTCGAGCGCACCAGACTTGATCTTCCTCAGACCAAGGCCCTTCATTGTGACAACACTCTGGTGAGTCTCCTCTACTTCCTGAACTCTGCATAAAATTGAGTCCCCAATGTCCAGAACTTTTCTTGTTCCGCCAAATTCTACCTTGGCAGGCCCGAGGCTCATGGGAAGTATGGAATTGAAGGGGGCATCTATGTCGACGAACCAGATATTGTTCGTACAACCTTCAATGTGCCCAATGACCAAATCTCCCGGCCTGGGCATGTATGTGGTGTGAAGTGGCTCTACTGTGACAGTGTTGCCCTTCTTGTTCATTCGTCCTTGTTTCGTCGATTTGAGGCGGCCGTCGACAACTAGGACTCCGTGCCCTGCCTCATGTCCCTCAGATACACCGAGGTCTTCCCCGGGCACGACGACGAGGTCTCGTCGTGAGTCTCGCGGTCCGTCCGCGCTGCTCTCTCTACTCATAGTATCGGGCCGCGCGACCGGCCAGCCCTTCATAACCGTTGATGCTACCACCTACGGTGATTATTCAGTCGAGTTCTCTTACTTCTGCCTCAGATGCTCTGCTGGCAACCCTGCTAATGATCTCGTTTTTCATCCCCCCTGGTACCTCGATAACACAGGCCCAAGTACCGTCTGAGAGCCATTCTTCCCTCATTACGGAGTCGCGGAGCATCTGATTAACAGATCCGTATGAGCTCCCAGGAATCTTGAATGCAAGCCTAACTGTGATGAATTGTAGAGGAATTAGAGGCTTCAGGACATTTATTGCTTCACTCACTTGACTTTCTACGGATTTGAACGGATCGACCGAAAATCTAGCTTCATCGAGAGCGTTTTCTATTCTGGTTCGGGGATGTGGCATCTTCGTCTTGGGGTCGGTTGCGGTACTGGCGATCTCACTGATAATCTGTAGTCTCTTTTCTTCGACCATCTTCTTCCTTTGAATCGTTGTTAGCTGTATGCTGCCCTCTCTCAGAATTTTAGTCACGCAGGCTTCAAGTTCACTCGATCCGAAGACATTCTCCAGAGCATCAGAGGTTGGTCTCTCTCCGTTTTTCGAGTCTGTCCAAACTTCACCTATTGCAAGTAAATCATCCATGCTTACAGAAGAGGGGTCTTTTTTCCATACATCTACAAGATCGGGGTCTACCAGTATCTCGTACCTGCTACCGCCTTTCTCAATTCGCGCGATGACTGCATCGTCTAGGCTGACCAGTGGACTCCCTCGTGATGCCGAGGGTGGTTGTGGGGATAGTGCTTGCCACTGACGACCCTACAACTTTGCTAGATGCTTGTCTGTGTCTTCGGAAGATAGCTCCCTATATCCGCTGGAGTCGATGACGCAAATCTCTACTGAGTCACCGGAAAGACCCTCCTCAAGTGTATCAGACAGGGCTTCGAGTCCGATCTTTATCGAGGCGTTCTCCGTCATTCCGGGCTTCCACTTCTCCTCGAAGTAAGCGATTACCTCACTGCGGCCGCTACCAATGGCACCTGCCTGGTACGAACCATAGGCTCCAGAGGGGTCCGTTTCGAAAAGATGCGTGCCATCGGAATCGACTCCTGCGATTAGCAATGCAGTACCAAAAGGCCTCGCTCCACCATATTGCGTGAAGGACTGCTTGTAGTCACACATCTTCTTTACGAGGGATGTTACATCTATCTGGGCCCCATACGTCATTCTGTTGATCTGGCATTGAACTCTGGCTCTATCGACTAGCTGTCTAGCATCAGCAACCAGACCAGAAGTGGTGATCCCGATGTGGTCATCAATCTGGTACATTTTCTCAATTGAATCTGGAATTACAAGCCTGCTTGGAATCCTTTTTGCCACAATCAGTATGACTCCGTCACGAAATTTCAGTCCTACTGTCGTTGATCCTCTTTTTACCGACTCTCGTGCGTACTCCACTTGGTGAAGACGTCCGTCTGGCGAAAAAGTTCCTACTGATGAGTCGTATCCACGTCCGCTTGGCTGCATGCTATCGAGTCCCATGCCTCATCGGCCTCTTATCAAGGTTGGTTGTACAAAGGCCCGTCCATCGAGGCATTCAAGCGCTTCAACCCGCAGGCGCACGCATGAGAGTCGTGATCCTCGGTTCGGGAGGGAAAGATTCGGCATATTCCACTTGGTGGGCAATAATGAGGGGCTGGGAAGTCAAGGCAATTGCCACGATGTGTGTGACTGGGGACGATTCAATGATGTTCCAAACTCAAGGAGTTGCAATAGCTGGAATGCAAGCGGCATCAGCTGGAATTCCCTGGCTTCCGATACTCACCTCGGGGGACAAAGAGAAGGAAATGGGGGATTTGGAAGAGGGGCTCAGGGGTTTCACTGATCCGGAACAGGCAATGAAGGACACTTGGCCAGGGGGCTGGGACTCTTCGGAGATAGAGATTCACAAGGGGACTCTGCAGTTTGATGCGATCGTTTCCGGCGCCCTTAGATCTGATTTTCAGAAGACTAGGATAGAGCAGATGTGCGAGAGGCTTGACGTTCGTTCCTTCTGTCCCCTGTGGCATAACTCATCGGAAAGTCATATGGATTCCCTGTACGAACACGATTTCGACGTTCGAATAGCCTCTGTCTCCTCGGAGGGGCTTGGAGCTGAGTGGCTGGGTGCCTCACTTGGGAAGGCGAGTGTCGGTAAACTAAAGGATCTTTCAAGGAAATATAGGTTCAATATCGATGGCGAGGGAGGGGAGTTTGAGACTCTGGTTCTAGCGGCGCCACATATGCAACGCGCAATTCAGGTGGACGGGGATGTTGTGTGGGAGGGGCGCAGAGGGGTCTGGAATATCAAATATGCATCACTAACCTCAGTGCGCTAGACTCAAACAGGGGACGGGGGTCGGAACGTCACGGGGAAGTATGTCAGTATCACCTCTGGACTACAGGTATGGGCGAGAAGAGGCCAAGGCAATCTGGTCTCGTGAAGGAAGGCATTCTAGGCAATTAGAGGTCGAAAGAGCATTAGTTTGGGCCCATAGCAAGATGGGCAGGGTTAGCCCGGAACACTATGATATCATAGCAGATATTTCAGATCCGGGGATTGTCACGGCTGACAGGGTCGATGAAATCGAGGCTGAGACTAGGCATGACATTATGGCACTCACTAAGGCGATGGCTGAGGTGGCAGGTGATGCGGGTTGGTGCATTCACCTCGGGGCTACAAGTAACGATATTGTCGATTCGGCTGTTGCACTGCAAATCAAGAATAGCATAGAGATGCAGAGGGAAATGGTCAGACAATTGATTTTGACCATGTGTGACATGGCAGAGAGGGAAAGAGATACTATCATGCTAGGTAGGACTCACGGGCAAGCCGCTGTCCCCATAACTTTCGGACTGAAGGTTGCTGTATGGATCGATGAGTTTCGCAGGCATATGGAAAGGCTGGACGAGTTAGCTCCGAGAGCCACCACGGGAAAGTTCCTGGGGGCAGTTGGGACAGGTGCCGCACAGGGAGAGAGGGCTATCGAGCTTCAGAGCTTGATTCTCACTGAACTTGGGCTTGAGATTCCTGTTGCTACGACTCAGGTCGTTGGAAGAGACAGATACATAGAATGGGTGGGGTGGATGTCTAATGTTGCGACTAGCATAGAGAAGATTCTGCAGGAGGTCAGGAATCTGCAGAGAAGCGAGATAGGAGAGGTCGCTGAATCATTCGATATCGAGAAGCAGGTAGGGTCATCCACAATGGCGCACAAAAAGAACCCAATAACGGCAGAAAATGCATGTGGACTCGCCAGAATTGTGAGGTCGATGATTATTCCATCATATGAAAACGCACTTCTGTGGCATGAGAGAGATCTAGCGAACTCATCATCGGAGAGATTCACGCTCTCTCACTCAATGATACTCCTGGATGATATCCTTGACAAGTGTAACAAGGTGCTATCTAGATTAGTCGTCAATAGAGATAAGATGCTAGAGAATATCGAAAGTCAAGACGGCCTAGTAATGGCAGAGAGGCTGATGCTAGCTTTGGTTGATTCTGGGATGCCGAGAGATCAAGCGCATGAGGAGTTGCGGGCTGCTTCGATGCAAGCCATGGGCAAGGGAGTACATCTGAAGGATGTATGCGCTTCCTCGGAGTCAATTTCTTCAATTTTTGACGGAGATCAATTGGAAGAGTTATTTGATCCACGAGGGCATCTTGGAGTATCCGGAGAAATAGTGGATAATGCGATATCCATCGCTAGAGGGATGATGGATTAGATTACGAACATTGCTGCCATCAACACCACTGCTGTCACGGCAGCTACAATCCCAAGTAACACAATCATGGCATGTGGGCCGTATTGATTTACGTCATCCAAGGCCACGTTGAGGAAACCGGATTCGGTGATGCCTTCGAGAATTCCTGACTCGGTCTCCTCAAAGTCGGGAGGGGGTCTCCGGGGGATTCTCTCGAGGCCTTTGGGGGCATCGCTCATGATACTGATTAGAGGTGGATGTACAATATTGTTTTCCGAGAAATAATACGAAAGGGCTCAGTAATGCTCATTCGCGTAGTTACAGTGCAATGTCTATGATAGATTTGGGACGAGGGGCTGTGCATCTATCGTCTGAGCCAGGGGCAGGTAGAACTACGCTTTGCTTGAATATGGCCAATGACGTTCTAGAAAGTGGTGGTCGCGTAATTTGGTCGTGTATGAAAACTCCAGACCAAGTCAGATTTTCCAAAATTATGGAGGATTTGGATAGGGACAGATTAATGGATTTCAGAGTTATTGAGTTCGGCAACCACTTGGCTATGATTGAGGAGGTCTTAATCGAAAATATTAGGAATCTAGAAACCGATGACCTCGTAATAATTGATGACTGGTGCGGACCCACCGGTAGAGCCAAGAAGGTGGAAATTAATTCACTGATTAGAATCATAGAAACATCCGATTGTGGAGTTATTGCTACATCATCAGCTGTTGTAAATGCGTCTGGGAGTGGTCCCGGATTAGTTGCCAGGGGAGGAGTTGTGATTTCTGCAAAAATGCGTTCTCTTATGTTACTTGAGCATCCCACTAGGGAGTCACACAGGATTCTCTCTGACGATAGTGGCGATATCCTTCTTAGAATGGACGAGTACGGGCTCTCACCTGTCTGATTTTTTCCGAATCAACCTATCAAGCTCGGAAAGTGCTTCGGGGGTTGGTTCAGAAAGTGATTGCGGATCTCTGGCATATCCAGAGTATTCGCTATTTTCGTCCATGGTCTTTGATGATTTTCTCCTCAGAATGATCCATAAAAGACCCAGTGCGCTTATGATGAGGATTGCCTGAAGAAGAGTCTCGGTTGATTCGGCCATATTCATCACGCCAAATTATATTGGAATCCCCTGATCTAGTGGCTTAGCGAGATGCCTTCTCTGAGAGGGTGATGGTTCGAACCATCCGGATGTCGAAGAGACTCCCTCTGGAGACCATGGCTCGGACAGCCAAATCTTCTCCATTGTGTCACCACAGACGAGGCACCTCAGGGATTGGTGCCTTCCTGCACTCCTCATCGTCTTGCCACAACACGAGGGGCGGGATGAAATTCTTGGTGCAGCAGAGCATAACGCTACCCTCTCTAGGTGTATCGAGCCATCGGGGGCTTCCAGTCCCAGCCAATTAATCTGATCTCCCGGTATTAATTGCCTGACTAGTTTGTTGACCTGTCCCCCTTCCTTGAATACCACCAGACTGTTCGTTCTACCGTTGGTTATGACCTGGAGATTAGTATGTGCCCCCCTGCCTTCATGTGGAGGCGTAAGTACTGTCCCCTTGCCTATGCCGATCAAATGATCATCTGACATCTGATTGGTTCTGTGGGAGGCCCATGTTTGGCTGACTTCGACATCATTCCTTTTCTGCATCCAGAGATGCGCTTCCGTTACTGAATTGCTTGACTTGCCTCTGATACCGTACAGAACTGGACAAGGCGTCCTTGGTGCGATCAAACCCTTATTCTTCGTAGGGTCCCTATTTAGGAAGGTTTCAGGATGCTTTTGGGCCATGTCAAGTACAGCCTCGTGGTTCACATCCCGTGGTGTTCCGATCCTTGCTTGATCCCTCCATGCAATCAGTTCCCATGATGAGTGTTCATCGGGCACCCAGGAAATTGCTGCCGACGCACCAATTATCCCCCAGCCTTCACCTAACTCGAATGTCTTCGCATCAAAATCCCCCACCTCTTTCCTTCTACTCTCCAAGTCAACTTCCCCTCTTACAGATTCCCAGTACCATGACTCGGGGGCCTGATTGTATGCAATCACCAAGCAAGGAGATGCTTGGGTCCCACTTTCGGGGTGCTCAGAAATTGATTCGCATAAGTCTTCAAACCATTTTCCGCAGACTCCCTCAAGATCTGATATGGAGCCTGATTCTACTGAAATCATAGCAGATAGGGCTCCGTTGCCCCTAGTTCTTCTAGAAGCGAATGGCCAGAGCCTCACTAGTCTCCTTTCCATAACTTCGGACGGGGTTTCTTCGGATATCCTAGCGATGAGTTCGTTGAAAGCGTGGGTGGTGCATCCCACTTCTGGGTGATCCGTGTCATCCAGTCCGATCATTGCAATGGTACGCTGTGAATTAGTCAGCCTGATCACCCCAGGATTGAGTCGATTACCCCGCTAATCCCATCATCGGGATTGCACCTAATACCAGTTACTCCGAATGCGTCGGACGCCCTCATGTCGACATCCCTGTCTCCGACCATGACCGAGTCCTGCTCGGATGGCCTATCTTTCCAATCCGGGCCGTAAAGAATGGTCAGATCCGATAAAGACGGGTCAGAATGAGCAGTCTCCATGATTTGCCTGGATGCCTCGAGCATCCCAGGATTGGGCTTTCTTGCCCACGAGTTCTCCCATGGTGCATAGGGGCTATGCAGAATTAGGTCCAGATGTGCGTCCTTGTCCTCCAGCAGGAGTAGTCTACGGATCTCGGTATGGATTGATGCGAGATTGTCCCTGGTCCATAGGCCCCGACCGACGGGTGACTGGTTGGTTACCACACAAACCCTGAATCCCGACCTTCTCAATTCGCCAATAGAGGTAGCTGCCAAAGGTAGGATTTCGATTTCATCGACTGTATTGACATAGTCCTCGAAACCTCTGTTGATGACACCGTCTCTGTCCAGGTATGCAATTCTCCCATCCCACTCTCCTTCATAGGGAAGTGGATGCATGACAAGGGGTCGTTCGAGTTTTCCTGAGTCCCTTTGGGGTGGGAGCATTGTATCACAACCCATTGTTCGATTTGACGGCTTCCTTGATGATGTGATTCAGTACTAGCTGAACGTCTTCGATCCTCTCCATTGATGTCGTAGGAACAACAATTGCTACATCTACAGTTTTGGCCAGTGCTCCACCCTCCATGCCTAGGTAATTTCCCGTGATTGCAGCGGTAGAGCATCCATTTTCCTTGGCGAAGGAAATGCCGTTCAATACGTTCTCGGAATTTCCTGAACCGCTGTATGCCACCACCAAGTCACCTTCTCTGATGAAAGTTGACAACTGCCCAACGAATACGTTAGAGTAGTCAGTATCATTCGCCCACGCGGTGAGAGATGAGGCATTATCAGAATGTGAAAGCGTCCTCAAAGAGAGTTCTTTGGACCAATCGCCTGCACTGTGTGAAGGCGTAGCTGCACTACCCCCATTACCTATGAAATGGACACTGCCACCAGAAGATCTGACTGTTTCTACCATCTCCCAGAAGGATGAAACTGCACCCATGGGAAGCTCGTCTAGAGTCCTCTTGAGGTCCGAAATGTAGGAATTTGCGAACTCCTCGAAGTCGAATGCCATGTGTTTACCGGGCTATCCGTTGAGGGCATCATATTTACGGGTTGATGACTCATTGGCACATATGGAGGAGCCAGTGGGGGCGATGGTCGGCTCTTTGGCAGAGGCGATAGGGGTTACTGGATTCACGTTGGGACTGTCATTCTGCTGGTTTGGGGCAATTCTCCTAGGAGTAGGATTTCACTTCCAAAATAGGCCTTACGCGCCCTATTGCTCAGCAATAGGGTGGTCACTTCTAGGATTGTTCTTCTACCTGCAGTCATCGCATTTCGTGGAAATATCCGATCCGATACTGGTGGCAATGACGGCTGGTGCCTTGCCGGCCGGCATTGCGCTGGGAATTTGGGAAGTTAGGAACTGGGAAATGGCTCCTGATTCCCTGGTTTGGCTTAGGGGGGCAGTCGTATGGTCGGTAATACCATACTACACCGTCTACAGTGTACCAATATTGAACATGGCATTTGTTAGCTTCACTGCCCACAGCACCGAATGGCTACTCGAATTCGCGGGAATGGGGTCCTACGAAGTAGGACAGATGAGGGTTGATCTACCAGAGGGGGATGTTCTAGCATCACAGTGGGAAGGTAGCAAGTGGATCTTGACTCAACCACTTGGCGAAAGTGGATTCTTTGTCCCATTTAGCCACTCTGATGGGACCCCAGTCAGCGTCAGTTTCATCCTTGCTTGCTCTGGACTTCAATCTATGATAATCTTCGTTGGCGCCATTTTCGCTCTCAGGTCTGCTTCTTGGAAGCGACGAGTGCGCGCACTTCTGATTGTACTACCGACCATACACGTTCTGAATGTATTCAGGAATGCTGGAATTGTTTGGCTTAGCGATACCTATGTCAACTGGACGTTTTTGGGCATTGGGATGTTCGATTTCACACATAGTTATGCCGCGAAGTTTGCGAGTCTGTTTGCGATGTTCCTGATGGCCATAGCACTGTTTGACATATTACCGGAGTTGCATAGGCATATTCTGAGGATTCTAAAGCCTTTGACGGACCTTATTGGAGTACCTGATACAGAGAAGTCATCTTGATCTGAGCTTCTCGTAAAGCTCGCCTGTAAGTGGCATCTGGTGCTCCCATGCAAATTCTTTCATCACCCTGAGGGCCTCCTTCTCAAGCTCGGAGTCCCCAACGAAATCTGTGACTTCTATTGTCCCATTCCTAGTGTTGGCCTTGAACGCGGCAATTGGCTCCTCCTTGTGGAATACCAGGTATGCAGAGCCGAATCCGAACTTCTCCCTGAGTATTCCTCCGAAGTAGTGAATGAGGGAATCCGATGGAGGTATTACGAGATCTCTTGTCCGTGTTATTCCTTCGGATTCTAACAGGTCCTTACGGCCCCAAGAAACATCATGTTGATCATCTACAAGGAAGCCCTTGATCAGAGTACCATCATCCTCGAATTCGTGCAAAACATCGCTTATCTCCTCAGGAGCGAAGGAAGGTCCGGCGAGCCTTTCGAACTGTTTCATCGTAATTACTGGGTACTCCTCGACCATGTCTCTAAGATAGTCGCTCTTGATCTGCCATAGATCGATTCCCTTGAGGGGCTTCACAGTCTTGAAACCGCCACGATAGTCTTGGACTAGGTGGCCACTTCTTACCAAGGGAGAAATCAATTTCCTGAATTCCCCCCTCTTCATCGCCAATCTTTCCATGAAAACCGATGGGTCATTGTGGTTACTGAAGAAGTCGAGGATTCCCAATACGTCATCTTCGGGCTGCATGTTCCTAATCGTCAGTAGTCTTTGGAAGTGAGGTAGTCTGGCCCAAACCTGATGGCCTCTGAGGTTTGTTCCCTGGTGGAGTTGCTCAGTGGCCGCCATTGATTGAAGGTCGACACGGAACATTTCGCAGCGTCCCCTGAGTGCGAAGTCGTCTCTGAGCTCGTCGATCTCCTTGAGGGCGAACGTCTCATTCTCCCAACGGCTATTCTGGTGTACATTGTGCCGGTGGAATAGCCTCCTATTGATTTCCTGACGTGGCCTTGGCTCCACGATGCCACCTCTGATGTATCTTTCATCATCGCCCATCGATGAGAAGCCTAATTCCGAGAGGATCGACTGTATGTTTTCATCGCAGTCATGCACGGGAACACCGTTGAAAGCATGAATGACTGAGACGTCTACTAGTCTGTCTCGGTAGTTGTCAAGTAAGTCGTTAAACGCCACTTTGAACTCGTCCAGATATGAATGCGGGATATTGATATCCTTAATCTCCAGGTAATCGTTGACCACGAACATCAATATTCTTCCAATGGGGTCTACCCCCTTGAAAACCGGGTGATACCAGCCCTGTTTCAGAATCATCCTAACCTCTTGGATGAATCTACTGCAGAATGGATCTGACTGGGATAGGATTCGCATCTGCCTGTCCTCGGGCATGAGAGACAGGAGCTTCTCAGCGTCCTCATGAGAGGCGTAGTAATCGGTTGGATCTGGTTGCAGTGCCACTACCCGGCAAATACTTCCATCGGATTCTAGATCTCTGAGTACTTCGGCCAATTCCTCCACTGGTCTGCTCACGAAGAAGCGGAGAGTGTGTAACCTCACAGGGCCGATTTTATGAATTAACGTCGAGAGGGCCTGTGGGAAAGGCATTGCATCTATTGCCCCGTGAACCTTTCGGAAGATCGCTATTGACCTCCTCCTGTTTGGCATATCGAGGAATTGTTTGGCAACCACCAATTGCCTCTCCAGATTAGCCAGTGCCCGTTTGAGGCTCTTCTGAATGTGCTGATTCTCCTTGCCCCGGGGGTACTCAGAGAATAGCTCGGTACGAGTTATTCCTTCCTCTGGAATCTTTTCCAGAAGCTCTGTTTCAAGCGCACCCAACCAAGGCTCAGTCCTCAGCCCCTGAAGCATTGGGAGTTGGTCTCTGGTCGTATATCCGACTCTATTGTGAAGGAGTCTTCCATTGAACACGTCCGGGTCATGTTTGATGTCTTTCCAGTCCCTGAACCTGTAGTTCTCAACCCGATGCAGCAATTCGTCCCTCCTCTGGATAAGAGCTAGTGATCTAATTGCCTCGGAGGGCTCGTCGAACCGGGTGAATGATTTCTGGAGTAGAAGGGTCTGCAAGGTCCTATAGTCGACAACATCGACACTTCCTCCCGTGATCCTGTACTCATCGACCCTCAGGATGAACTCCCCCTCGTCTGTCTGTGTGAAGAAACCTATGGATACTAAATTCCTCATCTCTAGCTCCTGAAGAACTGACTCTACTTGGGCCAGGGGGAAAGGGAGCCTGTCACTCAGTGATTCAAGAGTCTGGGGGCCCTCGGAACCCAACATGTCCAGGAGCTTTAGCCTTAGGCAATCAAGAGGATCCGACAAACTTGACTCTACCCATTTTTCCGGTTCGGACCCCTTGAATCCTTCAGCCATCTCGTAGGTCATCCCTCCGGTGTACAGGGCCCTCAAATCATCCATCTCGGATGCGCCGGCCACAGCGAGGCACCCCAGGGTGCCGTGGACACTGGCCATCCTCATAGAGAACCACTTGTCATCTATTTGATCGTGATTTGTATTTCGGACCTTTGTGATGAGTCCCCTCTCGGCCAGTTCATGGACCCAACCTCGCAGTGTCTCGAAATCCAAGCCCTTGAGCTTCTCGCTGTAAAGCGGGTGTGTGAGCTGTCTTTCCAAACCACCTCCCATATCCATTAGCCTAAGTAAGCTAAGTGCGTCATTTGGAACAGCGACCTTTGATTGGTAATACTCACCGATTTTCTCCTTATCGAGATCAGTGGCTAATGAGCGAGCCCCGAGCAGCCTCCTTAGGATCTCGGGATCGACGTCCTTGATCAGATATGCACGAGTTCTTAGACTCAGAAGGTCTTCGAAGGCAGACATGAAAAGTGTCATTCCAAGAGGGGATGGCATCTTCACCCTACGATGAACAATCCTGACATCCTCACTATCCATCCGGGATATGAAGTTCCTTAGCTGCTTCATATCCAGATCGCCATTCATGATCTCATTCATTGCCTCTCGAATGATTACTGAACCTTCCATCTGCCTATGTTTAGTCATGATTGACTCTGCCTTTTGCTGGAACTGCTTCGGACTCACTTCCTCTGCCCCTATCCTACGGGGATTCAGCATACTCCTGGAAGAAACCTCCCTGAATCTCTTCGAGAAAAGCTGTGAATCCATGAGATAGCGCTGTAGGACTTCCTCACTTGTGTCATTCCTGAAAACATCGGGGATTTTTGATATCTCTACCTCGTGGCTTAGCTTTGCCATGAATCCGTTCTCATCAAAGGACAACTCGTGAACTATGACATTGTCCTTGGCGGCTATTCCAGCAAAAAGATAGCCAAGTGCCAGATTGAACGATCTGCCCCTGCAGGTCGTGACAACGTAGGTGGGGAGAGGGGCCTCTACCTGCTCAACCAGTATCCTATCATTAGATGGGACCTGGAATGTCGTCGCAGAGTGTTCATCTAGGAACTGCTTCAATGCTAGAGCTACAGGCTTATTGAGGCCCAATGCATCCATGAGAAGTGGCTCGGAATCCTCTCCCATCCTGATTCCGACTGATACGTGCCCTAGCAGTTTCAGAACCGCTTGACTGAGTTCGTGAGTCCTGCTATTTGCCTCGCCGGTCCAGGAGGGTATAGTTGGCCGGTATCCGGTAGCCGGAGTTACGTTTACCCTAGTTCCCCTGATGCTCGCTACCCTGTATGTCGAGCCTCCTAGAAGGAACACATCACCGTTCCTCAGGCTTGAGACGAAGGAGGAGGAAAGCTGTCCGACAAGAGTCCCGTCACCTGTGAAAACTAGGTAGTTGTTATCGGGGGCGATAGTACCAATATTGGTATAGTAAATCATCTGAGCAAAGCCTCTCTTTCCGAACTTGTTATCCTCCCAGTCTAGCCATAGCCTTCGCTCCTCATCGAGCATGTCCAAAACTTCGATGTAGTCGTCATAGGGAAGCGACCTGTACGGCCATGATGAGGAAAATAGCTCGAATGCTTCGTCGATGTCCCATTCTTTGATAATAGTGAGTCCGATGAGGAACTGCGCTAATACGTCAAGACAGTTTTCTGGGAACTTGAGAAGGTCCATTTCCCCCTCCAAGATTGCCGTTTGAAGAGCGACGACCTCGAGTAAATCGTGTGGCGATGTTGGGAGGAACCTGGCGCGTGGAAGGCCGTCGACTTGGTGCCCGGCACGACCTATCCTCTGTAGTGCCGTAGCTATTGATCCTGGAGAGCCCACTTGTATAACTAAGTCAACTGAGCCTATGTCTATCCCCATTTCGAGACTGGAAGAAGAAACCACGCATCTTAGTAATCCATTCTTCAGTTGGCTCTCGACATCTAGTCTGATGGCCTTGTCCATCGAACCGTGGTGACCTTCCACCCCCTCCAAACCTGCTACCTTCAGCTTCTGCACGAATGTCTCTGTCATATTCCTAGTATTGACGAAGACCAGAGTGGTCGTATGAGCCTCGACTAGTTCCTTGATCCTGTCTATGTTGTGGTCAAGAATCTCCTTCACGGGCGTCGAACTGAATCTAGGCGTGGGGAGTATGATATCAAGATCGAGTTCCCTATCTCCGGAAATTTTTGCTATCGCGACCTTCTGAACTTCTGGATTGTCTTCGTCTCTCTCTCTAGAGTCACTGGCGACTAGGAACTCGGCCACTGCATCGAGAGGCTCCATTGTCGCGCTGATTCCAATTCTCTGAACCTCTGAAGAGACTACAGAGTCCATTAATGCCATACTGAGGGACAGGTGCGTGCCCCTCTTTGTCGGAACCAAGGAGTGCATCTCGTCAATAATTAGCCATTTCATTTCATCGAGAATAGGCCTGAACCTCTTGGATGCAAGGCCTAGGCCAAGTGATTCAGGAGTGGTGATTAGTATGTGAGGAGGTTTTCTCAGCATCTTTTCCCTCTCACTCTGAGGTGTGTCTCCCGTTCTTAGACCGACTTTGATTTCCTTTGCCCTACTTGGAAGGTACCTCTCCTTTATTTCTTCTAAAGGGCCAATTAGATTCTTCTGAATATCATTTGCCAGGGCCTTGATTGGTGAAATATACACGCATTGAACCGAGTCCGAAAGAGAACCGTCCAAGGATCTCCTGACCAGGTCATCAATAATCGTTAGGAATGCAGTCAGGGTCTTTCCCGATCCTGTTGGAGAGCATAGCAGGAGATGTTCACCCTTCAGGATCCTAGGAATGGCTACTTTCTGGGGCTCGGTGAAATCTGGGAACTTGTCCATGAACCAGTTCCTGACGGGCTGACTGAGCCTTTCCAACAGCTCCTCAGTTTCCATACGGTCATCTATGTACTCAATAATTGGCATTTTCACGTACACCTAACAGTTGCCGGGCATCGTGTACATACATCAATGTTAGCCTCTCAGCGCACACATTCCGTGTAAGTGGCGGGGCCCTTATTCGTGCAGTATGGCCACTCTTGCGGCATAATACTAGGATGGCTTGAAAGCGGGATGGGAGAGTCGATGACTCGAACATGTCCGATGAGGGTAGATTGGAGCGTCTAACATCGATGATGAGGAGGAGGGGGATAATCCTCCCCTCTTTTGAGATATACGGAGGAGTCTCTGGATTGATTGACTACGGCCCAGTTGGGGCTAGAATCAAGAGAAAGGTGGTGCAATCGTGGATTGATCACTGGACCAGTCACGGAGATATCGTAGAAATTGACTCGCCCTCCATAACCCCGAAGGAGGTGCTTGTGGCCAGTGGGCACGTTGGGGAGTTCAACGACTACATGTCGGAGTGCATTTCTTGCGAGGCGATATTCAGGAGTGATCATCTAATCGAGGGTTTGCATCCCAGTCCAGATTCTATTTCTGGCATTGAGATCGATGAGGTAATCTCCGAAAATAATGTTCCATGCCCGAACTGCGGGGAGTTTGGGTGGAGTCCTGCTAGGCCAATGAACCTCATGTTTCCGACTACTATTGGTGCAATGAGGGGTGGCCGTGAGGCATTCATGAGGCCTGAAACCGCGCAAGGCATGTTCATGCTGTACCCATCCCTATACAGGCATTTCAAGCAGAAGCTTCCATTCGGCGCATTGCAAACTGGTAGAGGTTATCGGAATGAGATCAGCCCAAGGCAGGGCATGATCAGGCTCAGGGAGTTCAACATGGCAGAGCTAGAGTACTTCATTGACCCCGAGGATCCGCCGGAAGTGGACTTGCGTGACTGGAAAACTGCTGTTTCTTTGGTTCCCGACCCAGATGGAGGGCAATCTGGAAACCACAACATTACCTTTTCAGAAGCTTTGGATGGGGGGATCATCAAGCATCCAACCGTGGCTTGGTTCATGGCAAGAACATGGGATTTTCTTGTGGCAATAGGTGTCGATAGTTCGAAGATTAGATTCCGGCAACATACCGGCACGGAAATGGCCCATTACGCATCGGACTGCTGGGACTGTGAGATATTTGGCGAGTATGGCTGGATCGAGTGTGTCGGAATTGCAAACAGGACTTGTCATGACTTGGAGTCACATGAAGAGCACTCTGGTACGAACCTGCTTAGAGGATGGAGGCAGTATTCGCAGCCAATCCTAGTGAAGAGGGATGTCCTTTCACCGAATGGTTCGGTCATTGGCCCGATGTTCAAGGGTAAGGCTTCGGATGTATCTGATGCTCTTTCGGAATTGCAAGAAATTCCCGAGGAGATGCCATTCTCACTCGAAATTGCTGATGGTAGCTCTGTTGAGATTACTCCGGAGATGGTGACAAGAAGGGCCGAGGAGGTAAACGTACACGGCGAGTGGTTCACTCCCCATGTTGTCGAGCCCGCATTCGGCATTGACAGAATAATTTGGCATGTAATCGATCACGCATTCAACGAAAGCGGTAAGTCGGGTGAAGAGTACACCATACTTTCACTGGATGAGGATGTGGCTCCATTCGATGTATCGGTACTTCCCCTCTTCGACAAGGATGGGATGGACGGAATAGCAAGGAAGTTGGCCTCTGAGATAAACAGAATCCCCGGAATTAAGGCCGATATTGACACCTCAAGGTCAATTGGTAGAAGATATGCTAGGGCTGATGAAATTGGAATTCCATGGGCGATTACTGTTGATCATTCTACTGTCGATGACGGGACTGTGACCATACGCAGGAGGGACGATCAGATGCAGATCAGAGTGCCGATGAAGATGGCTATAGAATGCCTCCGTACCAGAAGCCTGGACAGTATGTTCTGACTGCGAATCTTCAAGGGGCTCCGCTCTCACAACACGATGATGGTCGCGGGTGACGAGGACTGGACTGAGCGCCATAGGCCTTCCAGCCTTCGTGAAATGGAGGGCAATGACACTCAAATGAGAGTCATAAGAAGGTGGCTGGACCAATGGGAAACAGGGAATAGGCCCGTGAAAAGGGGCATCTTGCTTTCAGGCCCACCGGGAGTTGGCAAAACAACATTGGCGAAGGCTATTGCGAAAGAGCGGGATTGGATGATCATAGAGTTGAATGCCTCGGAAGAGAGGAATGCAGCCGCGATTAGGAAATCTGCCACAAGGGGATCTCAGCACATTTCCCTGGATGCTTTCTCTGGTGGCACGAACAAAGAAGGGAAAACCGTGATTCTTCTAGACGAGGTGGACCACCTTGGAGGGGGTTTCTCTGAGGTTTCCGAAGATAGGCTGGAGAGGGTGATCTCGAAAGAGGAGGATGGGCCTGTGCTGGTCGGGGATTCTGGCGGAAAGGCCGAGCTCCTAAGGCTCCTAAGTGTAACAGAGCAGCCAGTGATAATGACTTGTAATGATCCAATGAGGCTATGGGGTTCGGGACGGTCCTGGAGGAGGAATCGGGATAGGGTCCTGTCACACTCTGAGCTTGTTCAATTCAAGAGGGCCGGTAATTTGGATATGAGGAAAATTGCACACAGGGTACTCGATAGTGAGGGCTTTACTATCGACCCGGGAGCATTGGAGCAGCTTCTTTCATCTAACCCAGGCGATTTACGAGCTTTGGTCAGAGATCTACAGGCACTATGCTCAGTTAGCGATGGGCATATTTCTTCGGATGATGTAGGCGATTTGTCTGTGGTGGCTGTCAGAGACGTCCAAGTTGACGTATTCAAGGCAATGAGGGAGGTCTACTCAAGCAAGTCTGGGAAGGAGGCTAATGCTGTATTGATTAACAGTGACAAGGATCCTGACCAGATGCTCGCATGGTTTGCATGGAATAACCAATCGGTATTCGACTCCAAGAGCCTCCGAAGGATTAGTCCTGCCATGGAGATGGCAGATAGATCGCTGGCAACTAAATTCACGAACAGGGCCTTCAGATCATGGTATTGGGGATCTTCACTGACCTCTCAGTCTGCAGTGTCACAGAGTCCAATAACATCGGACCCCTACCTTGGTTTTCCAGATTTCCTACGCAGAGGAGGGGAGACTTGGAGATCTAGAACTGTGGTAGAGAAGATGGCAAATATCATTTCGACTAGCAGGTCATCGTTCAGGGAGGAAATCTGGCCAATCTTACTAGCGGTGCACGACGGCTCTCTGGGGGGAGACCCGAGTGACTTCTCGGTATCTGTAAATCTCGGACTGAGTGTGGAGGATCACCTTGCACTGCACGGGATACCGAAAAGTAGCAGAGAGGGAAAGAGTATCATCAAGAGTTTTGATGAGTCTGAAAGGGAGCCGGAGGGAGAGGCTGTGATTGAGACGGAGGAAGTGGTTGACGGTGATGAAAAGCAGTCAGATAACAGTGACGGCACCCAATTCACTCTTGATTCCTACTAATCGCCGCCCCAGGTTTTCGGATGTAGAAGGACGAGAACGGTTAGAAGTTCCAGCCTTCCCAGCCACATCAAAAGACTAGCTACAACCATTGATGGTTCACTTAGTGCTGCCCAAGTTGCTGTAGGTCCGAATGCCCCAAGAGCTGGACCGGTATTACCCAATAATGAAACCGAAATTGACAGGACATCGGTCATTTCCAGAGATGGCTCAAGTAAGGCCAGAGCAAGCATGGATGCTGTCACAAGGACCGTCCAAGAACTCAGCATTCCAAGAACCGTCCATATTCTGCCATCATCCAGAACCTCTCCATTAAGGCGTATTGCGACTACCTTTCTGGGCCTAATTATCCTCAGAATCTCTCTCTTCGAGAGCTCGAATGCTATTCTTATTCTGAGTACCTTCAGTCCGCCTCCCGTCGAGCCGGCAGACGCGCCAATAATCATCAGTAGCAAGAGGACGAACTGGCTGAATACCGGCCAGGAAGCGAAGTCAGCAGATGAGTAGCCGGTACTGGATATTGAAATTGCTTGGAATGCCGTATGCCTCATCGTCTCCAGGAACCCCTGCCCCTCAACTCCGGAGCGGAGTAGATTGAAAGACATGGCCAGCCATGCGATTAGAATGATTAGGATATAGCCCCTGAACTCTTCGTCCCTAAGGGCCTCCCTTGAACGTCCTGCGAGTATCAAGTGGAGCAGACTGAAATTGATGCAGGTAATTAGCATGAATACCATGATGATGGACTCTATCGTTGCGGAGCCAAATGACATTATCCCCCCATCAGTAGTCCCGAATCCCCCTGATGACATCGTAGTTAGAGAGTAGTTGACAGAATCAAACAGGGTCATCTCTCCCACGAATCTGAGCAGAAGAATCTCGATGACAGTCAGAACGATGTAAATTGTCCATAGCCTTCTGGCGGTCCACTGGAGCGAGGGGCCCAGCCGAGATAGTGTGGGCCCGGTCAATTCAGCTCTGGCTAGCGTCATTCCTCCGCCCAGTGCCTGGGAGAGGATCAGCAATCCGAGCATGATCACCCCCATGCCCCCCAACCACTGTGAGACCGAGCGCCAAAGAATCAGGCTCTCTGGCTGAGAGCCTATGCAATCAGCGACACCCTGGCAGAGGGGGCTAGTGGAGGGATCAATCACAGTAGCGCCGGTCGTGGTGAACCCTGACATTGATTCGAACCACGAATGGACAGCTCCGAGTAAGACATCAGAGAGCCCGACGCCGGGGTCAGAAAACTGAAACGGACCATAGAAGACCCCGCCAAGCCAATATGGGAGAGCGCCTACAAGAACCACTGGTATCCAGCCCAAGGCAACGGATGCAAACGCCTCCCTATCTCGTAATCTTGAGGCAGTATCTGCTCCTTTGGAGAGCGATACCAGTCCCTGACCGACCACAGCTGCAATCAGAAGGGGCAGGAGATACGTCCTTGCTGCGAACTCATATCCCTCTGATTCAGCCAGGTAGCAACTGTAAGCAGCTACAATAGCCAGAGGAAGGGCGACTATTCTTATCGTCCATCCCAATACAAAACCTACGACATCCCAGCGCATTTTCAGCTCCCGAGATTCTTCTCAAGCTTCTTCAGATCTTTCTTGAGCAGGAGCAGGTAAATCCTGTCGCCGGCCTCTATCGTCTGTATCGAAATAGGATCGATAATTTGAGTAACTCCGTGTTCATCAACTCTGTCAACCATTGCCACGCGGACACCTAACTTGGACTCAATCTTGGGGATCTCCTTGCCTGCGAAGCTATGTTCGGGCCTGACTTCCGCCGAAATTGAAATTACTTCAGGAACAGTGGGAATGACTTGGAAAGTTCCGGGAACATTCATGTGGATGGATTTGAGAATTGAGGTGACTGTTACCTGTCTCCTACTTACCGGGTTGATTGAGCCTATTCTTTGTACGGCCTCGACGAGGGCTCTGTCCTTGAGAACCAAACCAGTTCTCTGAACGCCCTTGTCCTTCGCCCTCATTGAGATTGCAATATTGAGATTGTCATCCCCCAGAGCTGCCACAGCGATATCGTGGGTATCTATTCCTAATTCCTTCAGTAGCTCCTCATCTTGAGGGTCCCCGTGGATGACATCCAATCTCTTACTATTGCCGACTGTCGATCCGACAAGCTCGTTAGCGGCATCGAGATCCGGTTCTATGACTACGACATTGTGCCCCCTCGATAGATAATAGCTGGCTAGCCTCATACCGAACTGGCTAGCTCCGAAAACCGCTATCTGGGCCCTTTCCTTCAAATCGGGATCTGATTTCCCAACGCCCCTGGTAACCTGCGCAAATTGATCCGTCGAATTGGAAACGAAAACCAGCGTATCACCTGGCTGAATTACTTCATTGCCATTGGATAGCCTTCCGGATTCACCGTCTGGACTGATTGCATAGATAGAAGGCATTCCTCTGAAGATATCGCCTACCTCACCGGTCTTTGTCCCTATCAATGCCGATGAAGAAGTGACTTCAGTGGCGGCAATCCAGGAAGAGTCCCCGAGAGGTAGGATCTCATCGATAGATGGTGCAAGAAGTCCTGCTGCAAGCTGCTCGACTATCTCATCCGAGGCGCAGACGATATGGTCCGCCCGGGACCAGCCACTGAGTGGTCCTGCGCCCCTAACTGGATCTTCAATATTGGGATTTCTGATCTTGGCTATCGCCTTGAGGCCAGAAGCATTTCTATCGCCTACCTGCTCACTGTAGACCTTCTTCGCGAAGGAGCAGGCCAAGAGGTTGACCATGTCATTATTGGTCGCCATCACAATCATTTCGGCATCCGTAATTCCGGCTCTTAACAGGGAATCTCTGGATAGGACGCTACCTGTGACCAACAGGCAATCAAGGTACTGGGACTCATTTATCGCGGTTGGGTCTGTGTCAATGAGTGCTACGCTCCTTTTTTCCTGCCTTAGGGCGGCTGCGACGCCACGGCCGACCTCTCCAGCGCCAGCGATGATTACTCTCATCGATTCGATGCCTCCGCGGTACGAATATAATACTGCGCCATACGTATGTCCGATAATGCGCCTTAATCAGGGGGTTTTCGACTACTGACCCTCTTCATCGTCATACACTATTGAGCCCCTAGTTCTTGATTCTGAGGCCTTTCTATGCCTCTCAGACTGCCTAGTTGTCCTCCTGTATGCTTGCCTTGCTGCAGGAGTTAGTCCGGAAGGTATCCAGTTAGAGTGAGCTGGTGACCATAACGCTGCAATGGCGATTACTGGAGCTATGAGAACCAGAGGCGCATATATCGACAAAACCAACGTCATGGTCAGGCAGGCTCGCCCTAGCGCAGCTAACAAGAATGGCGAGAATCTCTTGGAGTCGAGGATCATTGCACCCTGAAATGCCGCTGGAATGGCGTGGCCGATGCATGATGAAGCCGCTATCACTAGTGCCAGGGATACCGAGATAGCAGAGAATCCGGAATAGTCAGAGTTTGTTAGCTCATCTCCGAAAAGCCTCCACGCAATGACCGATGCCTGCATTGCGCCGATTCCCAGGCCCAGAGTCCAACCGAAGGGCGGGGATGTTCGTAATGCAACGTTTCTCGGCCTTCCCAAGAGGAACATTACCAATGCTGCTTCGGCAAGAGCGATGAGTAATGCTAGAACGCTGGCAGATGCTATGTTCAACGAGCTCTCGACAATTCCCGCCAGTATCAGTCTGTCAACTGCAGAAGCCAATATCATCCCTGAAACAATACCGTAGAGCAGGTATCTGACAGAGCCTGCTAAATCGAAAAAACCGGTCATCTTGGCCATTGAACCCCTCCAACCAATGAACACGCCGAGAAGGCCAATCGCGAAAGCGGCCTGAGTTTGCCATAGCCCTGCGACCATGTTCTGGCATGGCACCCGCCATTTGAGGGCATCTGCCTCAGATAACGTTCAAACCACTCGATGGGAACCCGATAGCATGGCGCTGGACGGGCTGAAGAGGCGTCTGCTAGGCTCAGTCGGCCTTCTGAAGGGGAAGAGGGAGGTTGATGAGGAGACGGTCAAGGAACTAAGTCGGTCTCTAAGGAGAGCGTTGATAGAGGCCGATTTCAATGTAAGGCAGACCAAGGAGCTCACTGAAAGAGTAGAGCGGCGGATGATAGAGGAGGAACCTCGCCCTGGGACCAAACTTGAAACTCATGCGATGAATCTAATCTATACGGAACTAGTCAGATTGCTTGGCCCACCCAGAGAAATCAGGCCGCATAATGAGACTGTCCTTATGGTTGGCCTATATGGGCAGGGTAAAACTACCACTACGGCAAAGGTTGCAGACTGGTGGAGAAGAAGGCATGGCGTCAGAGTTGCAGTAATTGAGGCGGACACGCACAGACCTGGTGCTTTCCAACAATTAACGCAACTGTTAGAGGGATCGGGTGTCGAAGTCTACGGGGAGCCTGATGAGAAGGATGCTGCTAAGATCGTCAGAAATGGCCTAAGGAAGGTCGGTAACGCAGATGTCGTGATTATTGACACAGCAGGAAGGGATAGCCTAGATGGAGAACTCAGGGATGAGTTGGTTAGTATAGCAGAGACCGCAAATGCAACAGAAAGATTCCTTGTGATCGATGCACAGGTTGGACAGGCTGCAGGACCGGTTGCTGAGACCTTTCACGAATTAGTGGGCGTCACGGGCACCATAGTCACGAAACTAGACGGTACTGCCAGAGGGGGAGGTGCGCTTAGTGCCGTGGCAACCACTGGTGCGCCTATCGTTTTCGTTGGTGAAGGAGAGAGGGTCCAAGATCTCGAGAAGTTTGAGTCTGATAGGTTCATCTCAAGACTACTCGGAATGGGTGACATAAAGGGGCTAATTGATCTAACTCCAGAGGACCTAGACCAAGAAGAAGCCATGAGGCTCACCCAGAGGATGATGTCTGGGAGATTCACACTTACAGATATGTACACGCAGATGGAAATGATGGGGAAAATCGGAACCATGGAGAGGCTTATGTCCCATCTTCCAGATGGGATGTTCGGCATGGGGAGCATGAGTACTGGCCAGAAGCAACAAATCCAGAGGAATCTGGATAAATTCAGGATAATCATGGACTCGATGACTCAGAATGAGAAGGATGAGCCGTTAGTACTCAAATCTAGTAGAATCAAGAGGATTGCTAGGGGCTCCGGCGTTTCTGAAAAAGACGTGAAAGAGCTGATATCTCACTGGAATCGTAGTAGGAAACAGATGAAGATGATCAAGGGCAACAGGAAATTCAGAAGGGACATGCAATCAATGGTCGACATTGATGATGTTGATTTACCGATGTAGGTAGTCCAATGAGGCGTAGGTTTGCGGTTATCGGGCATCGAACGCCTTCCTCCGGGAAAATCAATCTGAATGATTTAGCCGGCTCTTCGGGAAGGTTGGATGTGTTAGTTCGTTCAGTGAATACTGCTCTATTCAAGTCTCACGGGATACGAGATGACACTGATATTATTCTGCACTTGATGGGAGGGCCTGGACCGCCGAGAAGGATTTGGTTTCAAGGTTCAAGGCTTAGGGGTGTTCATCCGGATGAAAGGGCCATAGCAGGTCAGGTCGCCAAAGCTCTGAGGGAACCTGTTCCCCCCCTGGGTCAGCATGTCGAGTTGCATACTGGACTCTGGCATTCGGGAGGGGGGATTGAGCAAACTCTCCTAGAGTGGGGAAGAGATGGGGTCAGGGCGTTTGTACTCGATGCTGATGGCGAGCAGTTAGATACGAGATCCCCTAGTGGCGACTCAATCGGATTCATCCTTTCTGACGATCAGCCATTCTCTGATAGTGAGGTCGAATTACTGGGGCCCATGGAAAGAATTTCACTTGGCAGTACTTGGCTCCAAGGCCACTCGTGCATAGCGATAATACATCACATCATTGACTCTAGAGCCAATTAGGCAGGCCCTCGTTGTCTTCATCGGAGGCGCTTTCCAATATCTTGTCGGATACCCCCAAGGGATGGTTCGAGGGCCAACTTCCCAGGGGGGAGATAGAGGCACATCCGGAGTTCAATGCATTGCAGTCTGTATCAGGGATGTCCTCCTCGTCGATAGTGGCAGCTCCGACCTCAAATGCCACCCCTGTACCCTCGCTGTTGATTGAGTCGGTGGCGCTTCGATACCACCTGGCGCCTAGGCCCACAGTCCTGTAAATCCCATTCCAATCTTCCGGTATGTTGAGGTTGAGCAGGATATCCCCATTATGGAAAGCGGACCTTATTGTGTCCTTAGTTGACTTTCCGGTTGGCATGTTCTTGGTTCCATCCGGCCTAAGGAAATTGGGGAGATATTCGGGCATATTGACGGAACATGCGTCTATTAACCTTGAAATTGCTGCTATAGATTGAGAGAAATTTTTGTGTTGGTAGGTTGCTAGGCTGACTGCTATCGAGGGCATCCCATACAGAGAGGCCTCGCGGGCTGCCGAGACTGTCCCGGAGTGTAGGACGTCAACGGAGACGTTAGGTCCGTGATTGATTCCTGAAACGCATAGCATGGGCATGAATTTCTCTCGTTTCAAAACCATCTCCACTCCCACGATAACGCAGTCGCAGGGGCTGCCGTCAAGTGAGAACATCTTGAGAAGGGGGCCTCCTTCGATTTCAATCTCTTTCGATAGGTCTTCTCGTTCAACGAACCTCATATTGCTCTTGAGTGTCAGCTTCATTCCTGTGGCTGACTGTTCGCTCTCAGGTGCAAGCACAACAATTGGGTGGCCACGTCTATGCAAGGACCTGACGAGGGACAGCAGACCCTCCGAGTCTATGCCGTCATCGTTGGTGATAAAGAGCGGAAGCTTGCGCACGTTATTGGGACAGGAGTGTGGTTCATGAATGCACTTCCCCACTACCCTCGTCCCTGCCCTCCTCAAGGGTCACCATTATTGCCCCATACAACATCAGGGGTCCACCGACCAGAGTCCACATCCCTAGGTCCAGTTCACCTGTCCAGAGCCACCCTATGAGTCCCCCTATGACAGGTTCGAACAGTAGCGTGATGGAGACGATGATTGGTGAAATCCACTTGAGGACGGTGTTGATAACGGTGTGCCCGCATAGCCCTGGGCCCAGTGAAAGGTAAGCTATCCAGGGTATCCATGCCGCCTCCGCCCAACCTATGGCGGATTGTTCAGGGATGGCATTTGACATAGATGTCCCCTCGATCCCCATGGAAGAGGCCGCCAGGAATATTCCAGCCAACAATGTCACTGGGAATGCATAAACGAAAACAGGGATCTCCCTCTCTGACCTCAGATGCCTCCCAATGAATAGGTACCCAACGACAGTGACGGCACCGAAGAATGCGGCCATATCTCCCATCAGTGTGACTCCGTCCCCCCCACTGACGTCTCCCAGCGTGATGGCAGCCCCTGCGAAACCGACTAATGCCCCTACTATGTGCCCCTTCCTGGCTGAATTCCCAAGAATGGGCATCAAGGCGACTACGACAAGTGGGTGGCTAGTCACAAATAGGAGGCTGTGCACCAGGCTCGTATTGTCCAGGGACCAGATCCAGCTTCCGAAGTGCATTGCTAGGAATACGCTAGAGGCGAGCATGAGGAGCCAGTCGTTTCTTGAAATTGAAGATCGGTCCATCCTAAACCACTGATAGGCGAAACCCGGCAGTAGCACCAAGGATGTACCCTGCATCCTCCATGATGCCCTGAGCAGGGGAGGGACCTCGCCCATCTGCTGGAGCACGGCACCTGCACTGGAGACAGCGAGCAACGCTAGAGCAAGTAATGCGTAGGCATGAAGCGGTGTGGATTCTTTCGGGACCATATTCAGGCCGCCAGCTCAGCATCCATGACATCGTCAGAGGGAGTTCCCCCTCCTGTGGATCCGTCCTGGCCCAGAATTCCGGCCTTCCTGAATAGGACGTAGATAATTGCACCCAGTATTGCGTTGAGTATGACGAAGCCCGAGAATCTGATCAGTGGCCAGTTGTCCATCCCCCCTATCTGCTCATCGAGGACAGCTAGAATAGCAGCCTCCACGCCATAGAACGCTTCTCCGGTAAATGCACCGGCTGCTATCATGAAAGTCCCCAGTAACAGCAGCGCTCTGCCTCTCTCTGCAGCTTGTGACCCCTGTTCGGCTCTAATCGATTCGACCTTTGGCTGCAGTCTCCTCTTCTCCCACCAATCCCTTGCTGCCCCTCCGATGAGCATCGGAAATGTGGCTGGGGTCGGGAGGTACATTCCCAGTCCGAATGATGTTCCCATCCCAGTAGCCCATTCTACGAATGCGCCAAGAGCAAACCCAAGGGCGAGCGCGCCCCAATCGCCCTGCCCTTCCGCTAGAATTGTGGTGAAGTAGGCGAAAGCATTTGCCTGAGGGGCAAGTAGGTCGATGGTCCCATCTGCGAGTAGCTTTGACAGGAATATAGCAACAGCAGCTCCGAGAATAGCACCCGGGACCACTCCCATTATGTTGCCCTTGGAGATGTGATATGGCCTATTGCCGATATAGAGGCTGTTCTTGTAGTCCCCAACCACTGTCCCGCTCATGCTTATGGCTGAGCCGAAAACAGTTGTTCCGACCAGGGCGATAAGAACGGATTCCTCCTTGTTCAGGCCAACGTCGACATTCAGGAAGACCAGGAGGAGCATCAGGAGGACGATGAAGGAGGTTCCCGAGACTGGTTCTATTCCCGTCTCGCCCATTACCCTGACAGCTATTGCTCCCAATAGGAACGTGGTCAGAATCAGCACTATCGCGAATATTGCCGATGGGAGGGCGGGAAATCCGCCAATCAGGAAAGTCAGTATCATCGCGAAGAATGAGATTCCCATGAAAACTGGGATATGGGTAAGTGGCCATTCGTACCAGCCTTTGTTCTCAATGAACTCCTCTCCCCTCTCGCCTGTAAAGGCGGATGAGATGTCTCCGAAAATAGAGACGAATGTTGGAGCCATCTTCACCAGTCCGAAAATTCCTCCGCCAAGTATCGCCCCAATTGCGATCGTCCTCACTACTGATGAGAATGCCTTCCACTGGACAATTGGATAGTATGGGTCCGATGTAGCATCCCCGTACTGAGTAATATTGACGTACGATCCTAGTGCCGGATCGTAAACTGGTACGTCTTGTATTACAACTAATGGAACCAGGAAGAACCATGCGACTATTGATCCTAGATTGACAAGGAACGCGACCCTGAACTTCATGAACCATCCGATAGCAAGAAGTGTGGGGCTGAGCTCTATCCCTAGGAAGGTGTATGAGAATGGGTTTCCTGGCTCATAGGGCGTTATTCCGCCATAGGGTGCATGGCCTCCCTCGAGCTTGCTTGGCTGGTGTAGCCACCTCTCTGTGTATACTGAGGCCAGTCCCCAGTCTCCACCAGATAGTGTCATGGAAATCCAATCTGCGATGCTGCTAGGGACACCGGCAAGCTTCTTCCCCCACCTTACCGGATAGTCAATAACGAACATGAAGCCCATCGTGAATACGGTCCATATTCCCACGGTTTTGAGTGACTCCCTTGCCGTGTCTGCAGCTCCGGTGCTTACATCAGATGCTATGTCTAGCATCTTCAATGTCGCTTCGAAGCCGGGCATTGGGAGTGGATCTTCGACGAGCCACACCCTCCTGAATATGATGAAATACATGACACCGAGAAATCCTGCGAACATTGATGCGATGATTCCAATGAATGCCAGTTGGAGCGTGTCTACAGAACTCACCAAGAATCCGTCTCCGACCTTGTAATTCTCAGAGTACGCCAATAGGAAAATCGCTGGGAAGGTGAAGATGAATCCAGTTGATGCGTGTGTCGCACCCGTAGTGGCGCTTGTTGCGATATTGACTTCCGAGGGAGACCACTTCAGCGCCATCCCCAGGAGGTAGGCGACATACCAAGCAGCAGATACTGCTAGACCTATTTTCAGTCCTATGTATGCCGTTACACCGCTAAACAAGGCGCCGATTAAAACTCCGATCAGAACCTTCCTAGTGTCCCAATGGCTAACCTCGAATGACTCGTTTAGGTTCTTCTCCTCCAGGTACTGTTCGAGTACGCCAGTGTTCAGGTTGTTGTACATGTCCTCGTCGAGCCATGTCAGGGTACCCTTCTCTATCGCCTCCAGTCCAGACGGAGTGACTGGTTGCCTGTAGGCTGAACGCTTTACGTCGGACATGCGTTCCCTCAAAACGAAAGGCTGGGCCTAATCGCTTATACTTCACTCGCGATTATTGGCCGTCATGGAGATTTTCCACTCAGTGGTCTCGAGTGATCTTGTACCTGCCCATGGCTTCCATCCACTGGATCTCTCCTCCGGGCTCCAAGTTTAGCTCTGGATCAGTCGGAAGAATAAGTGTCTCGTATGTCTTGTTGTCCATGGCATGGACCTCATTTCCCTGTATGTGGGTGACGATAGCTGACCCCTTCTCTATCATTGGCACGTTGATGGAGTCGGTAACAGTTCCCACATGGCTCCTCTTCTGACCCGTGAAGATGTCTTCCAGCTCTATTCTAGCCTTTGCCGAACCGTGCTTTCCTGGTTTCGACTTGCTCATTCCCAGTATCTTGTACGCGCTCTCGTCAATCGCGACATATCTTCCCACCTTCAGTGTCCTAATCTCAACTCGTGTCGTTCCGGGCATGCTATCGGACGATGGCTATCTCGCCGACTTATCAGCATTACCGGTGAAAGTGGTGCGATGGAGTGGCAAAGCTACTCGCTCGGGCGGTTGGGCCCGATCCGAGGGCTAATGCCCCCGGACCGGGATTTTCGTAAGCTGACTAATTTCTAGTCCTGCTTCCTGCGACCAGCAAATGCTGCACCGATTAGGGCGATGGCCGCGAAGAGCGATGGGAATCCTGGCACTGCGTTGGTCCAGCCAAGCTCAGTCTCGGAACCACCATCTCCAGCGGAGTCGTCCGTGTTGTCAAGTGCGTCACATAGTCCGTCGTTGTCGAAGTCAGATGGCACCTTATTGGCATCCAGAGTATCGGTTCCACAATCGATCTCAGTGGAGTCGATTACTCCGTCTCCGTCGTCATCGTCATCGGCGTTGTTGCCTATTCCGTCACCGTCAGTGTCATCCCACTCAGATGCGTCTGTTGGGAACTGGTCGTCGACATCAGCATCGCCGTCACCATCGTCGTCCTGGTCAGCATTGTCGCCAAGCCCGTCACCATCGAGATCGTTTGTCTCGCTTGGGTTGTTCGGGAACGCGTCATCGGCGTCGTCGACACCGTCGCCGTCGTCGTCGGTGTCGGCGTTGTTACCGATACCATCGCCGTCGAGGTCAGCGAACTCGCTTGGATCATCTGGGAAGACGTCTATTCCGTCGTTAACGCCGTCGCCGTCGTCGTCCGCGTCTGAGTTGTCGCCCTGGCCGTCTCCGTCAGAGTCAACGGACTCGGATGGGTCCTCTGGGAACGCGTCATCGACATCGTCGACACCGTCGCCGTCGTCGTCGGTGTCGGCGTTGTTACCGATACCATCGCCGTCGTCGTCGGCCCACTCTGTTGGGTCGTTGGGGAATGGATCCGCGACGTCAGCGACGTTGTCTCCATCGTCGTCTGGGTCAGCGTTGTCCCCTAGTCCGTCTCCATCGGAGTCGACGCACTCACCCGCATGATACGGGAACGCGTCGTCAACATCTAGGCAGCCATCGTCGTCGTCGTCGGTGTCGGCGTTGTCGCCGATTCCGTCGCCGTCGAAGTCCGAGGTCTCGCTAGCGTCCAGTGGGAAGGCGTCTAGGCCGTCCGTCACGTTGTCGTTGTCGTCGTCGGTGTCGGCGTTGTTGCCGATTCCGTCGCCGTCGTAGTCAGTGAACTCACTTGGGTCGTATGGGAACGCGTCGTCGGCGTCCAGTGTCCCGTCGTTGTCGTCATCGTCGTCGACAATGTCGCACACGTGATCGCCCTCGAAGTCGTCTGGCATCGAAGTCGCGTTCAGGGCATCTGAGCCGCAGTCCGCCTCTTCGACGTCTGTCCATCCGTCGTTGTCGTCATCGTCGTCGATCGTGTACGCGGATGCGTCACAAGCGCTGCCATTGAGCATAGTTGCTCCAAGAGAGTCGGCCATGCCATCGCTGTCGGAGTCCAGGCCCACGCATGGGTCCAGTGGATCCATGTCCATGTCGTCAGGCGTTCCGTCGTTGTCGTCATCGAGGTCGTTCTGAGTTATTCCAGTCGGGACTGGGATGTCGACGTCGTCGATCCAGACGGTGTCCTGTCCGCCGTCAACCGAGCTGTCCTTCCAGTACACCCATGTGTAGGTGTGCCATCCGCCAGTGGTCGTCCACTGGTATGTTCCTGCAGTGGTACCTGACCAGCGCATGGTGTATCCAGAGGTCCTCAGGCAGTTGGCCGAGTTGTCTATGCAGAACACCAGGAAGTCCCAGCCGCTCTCGGTCGAGACCGAGTAGTCGAACTGTGCTTGACCTGCTGTAGCGTTGACGCTTATCTCCAGCATAGACATCTGGTTGTTGCCTATGTTTCCTGACTGGACAGAGTACCCGCCGTTGATCACGGTGTTGCTCTGGACGAACCACAGTGCGTCGCCGCTCGTGGTCCATCCGCCGCCCAGCGAGCCGGACTCGAAGTCTCCTGAGAACGGAGGTGGCCCGTTGTAGTCGGGTATGCCGTCTCCATCGGTATCGAGCCATGCGCTGCCGTCCATTGGGAACGGATCGACGTCGTCGTTGACTCCGTCGCCGTCATCGTCCATGTCGGCATTGTCCCCTACGCCGTCTCCGTCGTAGTCGGACCACTCGGTTGGGTCGTTGGGGAATGCGTCCTGGCTGTCAGTGACGTTGTCGTTGTCGTCGTCGGTGTCGGCGTTGTCGCCGATTCCGTCGCCGTCATCGTCGGACTGCTCGGTCGGGTCGTACGGGAAGTAGTCGTTCCAGTCGAACGTGCCGTCGTTGTCGTCGTCGGAGTCCTGTACGTCACAGTAGCCGTCGCCGTCAGTGTCGGTGTTCTCGGTCGCGTCTAGAGGGCAGTCGTCGATTGTGTCGTTGTAGCCGTCGTTGTCGTCGTCGAGGTCCAAGTCGAGCCCGTCGGACGTGAATACCACGTTATCGACGTAAATCGACTCCGTACCAGAGTTGGATGAGAACTCCACTAGCAGGTAACCGGCACCCGATACATCGGCGGACACTGTCGTCCACACTCCCTCGTATGCGGGGAAGTCTGTGTCGATGTCGTATCCGTTGGTGTCGAGAAGTACCGTGGTGGCGCTCGTTCCGACGAAGCTGATGGTGATGTAGTCAGTGGACTCCCATCCGGTGCTCTGGACGTATAGGTCGACTGAGACGCTGTCTGCGTCAGAGACGCTTCCAGTCATCAGCTGTGCGATTCCGTCGGTGTCTGACATCTGGTATCCCTGAGATCCGTCTGTGTACGAGCCGACTGTTCCTGTGTAGTCGGAAACGCCGAAGTAGTCACCATCGGTCATTCCAGAGCCACCAGTGCTGATGTACTCAGCCCCGTAGGATAGGTCTGAACCAGTTACAATTGCTTGGAAGCTCACCATGTTGTAGGTTCCGAACGTGTAGTAGTCCTGCGTCCATGTGTACGTTCCTGCCTCTGTGAATGGGCCCCATGTGACTCCACCGTTGTATGCCCATGTCGTGTATGAGTCATACGCGCCTGCAGACATCAGAGTGTGTCCTGATGGACCTACTAGGCTCATGTCGAAGTATGCGCTGCTGTAAGCGGACTGTGGATATGCGTACATCGTCTCGCCTTCCTGTACTGTGATGCTGCACGTGAACGCGACGGAGATTAGTCCGCCAGTAGTGCATGGTGTAGAGGATGGTGTGTATGCCACGCTTGGCTCCCCAGCGTTGTTCGCCAACGTGTGGTTGAGCGATGAGTTGCCGGTATCCGTGTAGTAGCTGCTCGTGGTAGATGCGTGCTCGAAGGAGACTGTGCCGACAACGCTTGTGCATCCCGAGACTATCGTGTCTGGCATTCCATCGCCATCGAAGTCATCGCTACCGCATGCGTTGAGCGGCCATACGTCGGATCCGTCCGCGGTTCCGTCGCCATCGTCGTCGGTGTCGGCGTTGTTGCCTATTCCGTCGCCATCGGTGTCGACGTCCTCTGCGGAGTCCAGTGGGAATGCGTCAGAGACGTCCCAGGTTCCATCGTTGTCGTCGTCCATGTCGAGAGTCAGGGTGCTTGTGCATCCCTGGGTCATCGTGTCTGGCTTGCCGTCGTCGTCGGTGTCTGTGTCCGCGCACA
>PBGL02000027.1 GCA_002718995.2 Methanobacteriota archaeon | reverse complement strand
TTAACCTCGCCAATGATCAGAACTCCCAGGGGCATTTTTCGAAACGCACGAATAGACGCTGCTCATATCTTCGCTTTCACGCCTATTCAGCTTGTTCCCGACTGGTTTCAGGGTCTTTTCACATCCCGCTAAGGATACTTTTCAGCTTTCGCTCACGCTACTTGTCAACTATCGGTCTCGAGTAGTATTTAGGATTGGAAGTATCTGCCTCCCACATTCACGCGCGATATCCAACGCACGCTACTCTGGTGTCGTCACTTGGCCATATCTAGTACGTGTACGGGACTTTCACCCTCTTTGGTGCGCCGTCCCAGGACGACTTCCACTTCCTAGAATTAGGCTACAGACGATCCTTACCCCACATCTCCCCAAGGTTTCCCAAGGGGATTCGGTTTGTCCTATTCCGTTTTCATTCGCCACTACTAACGGAATCTCTCTTGATTTCTATTCCTCCCCCTACTGAGATGCTTCAGTTCGGGGGGTTCCCTTTCCTACAATAAAGAGGAATGGCACTGAGTGCCAGGAGGTCCAATTCGGTAATTCGCGGATCCATGAGATTCATGCCTCTCCCCGCGACTTATCGCAGCTTGTCACGACCTTCTTCGGCTCTCGAGCCGAGCCATCCCCCAGTCGGGTTGTAGCATCTTGTGATTCCACATACCCACCTGTATGAGTTTTAATCGCCTCCCCACTATCAGATAGTGGAGAATTGATTCCTCTGGTATTCCAGGCATATCAATTCAGGTTTCTCTGGCCATTCCGTCTCCCCGCGGGGCGGAGCGGCCTCAACCTCTTACCCTGGTACGCGATGTACCAAGGAGCACACAAAGCATCCCGGCGACCTACATTCGGTATATGAAGTAACCGGGGTACTAGACCTACTTTTTGGCCTGAAAATTGGCCGCAGTGACTGATTATTCTCCACTCACAGGGGAATCGGACAAATCGAATAGTAGATTATCATTAGATTTATCCTTAGACGGTCCACCAATTACGACATTTTTCCCTTCCTTTTCCACCTCTGAGGGGGAGTTTTCCAATCCGAAGGCCAATTTACTAGTTTCAATTCTTTCTGGGAGTTTTTCTAGACCGAAAGGGATTGGTGGATCATGTGAATCTTCCATTCTCGCATCTAAACCGAATGGTAACGCGTTTCCGCCTTCCTGTTCTGCCAAAAGTGATGATTGTGGTCTTGCTGATTCATTGGATGGCGCACTTCCGCATACTGGGCATGACGAAGAAGTGGTCACCAAACCGCAAACCGCGCATTCGGGCATGACCCCCCGAGGGGGTTTCTTGCTTCATAAGGGTGGTCAAGAATACAGTGCGCCATGGAAGAAGTACATGAAAACGGTCGCCACGCAGCATGTGATCAGCATCACGGGAAACCCTGCTCTGACCCATTCTCTCGTAGTTATCGGATACGGCGAACGCTCACTGATTGCTACAGTCATCACATTGGCGCTGGATCCAATCGGAGTCGCATTTCCACCGAATCCAGCCCCCATTGCCAGTGCCCATAGTAGGGGCTCTGGGCTCAGAGTCCCTCCACTGGCCTCGGTGATACTGAAGATTACCGGAATCATGGCTGCTGTGAATGGGATGTTGTCAATCAGGGCACTGGCTATTGCAGAGACCCAGATGATAGCTATGGCGAGCTTGACTTCGTCATCTCCGAAGTTATCGAAAATCCAGTTGGCGACCTGATCGAGATAGCCTACATCGCCAATTCCTCCGACTAGTAAGAATAGCCCTACAAAGAACAGCAACGCTTGCCACTCGACCTTCTCTACTACGTCATTGATGAATCCTTCTCTGATTTCCTCCCCCGGCCTGGCAGCAATCAGTGCGAAACCAGCACCTGCTAGGGCTATCCCATCGATCTCTATCTCTAGATCTAGAAGAGATTTAGCGGAGAACGCTACTACGGTCATGCCGAGAATAAAGAGAGTCGTGTACATCAGCTGCTTGTCGTTGATTGCATCCCACTCATCCTCTTCCATAAGAAGGTCGACGTGTGGTGACTTCTGCTCCGCCCAGTCCTTGTAGTACCACCTGAAGTAAGTCAGAGTTGCGACCCATGCAATGAATGTTAGAATACCTAGCTTGAAAAGAAAGCCATTGAAAGAGAAAGCTTCCAAAGCAGGAGTTGCATCAGCAGCGGCTGCAGCAATCATGACATTGGGAGGGTCGCCTACCATCGATGCTACTCCACCGGTGTCGGACAGGATTGCCTCTGCGAGCAGTGGGGGGACTGGATTAATCTCCAATTTATTGCAGATCCTCAAAGTCACAGGAGCGATGATGATGATCGCAGTGACATTGTCGATGACAAGAGATAGCAATGTGGTGAAGGTTCCGAGGAGGACAATCAACCTCCAAGGGTCACCCTTGCTCATCTTCGAAGCCTTGATAGCAACATACTCGAAGAATCCGCATATCTCCAAAATTGAGGCGAAAATCATCATCCCCAGTAACAGGCCAATAACTTCCCACTCAATCCATCCCAACATGGTATGCTCAAGTGTGTAAGTATCGATCAATTGACCGGCTGAGTTGTACTCTTCATGGAGGTGGAATACTCCTGTCCAATGGCCGTAAATTAGCATCAGGACAGAACCGAACCATGCGGCTATTGTCCTATGGACTACCTCTGAGAGAATTAACACGAATGAGAGGATGAATATCCCCAAAACTATCTGTTCTTGGCTGACCATGGTCCGCCGAACTGAGAACACCCTAAATATCTCTCGATTCAGTGAATGCCAAAATGGATTAAAACAGCGTTATTTTCCAGACCAGAAAACGGCGACGTTTCCCCTCTGGAAAACTAGCCTTGAACCCGTCTGAATAGCCAGGGAGGTGAATAGGCCTCCCCTTTCGCTTGAGTTGCCAACGATTCCCCTATTCGCTTTGACCTTGACCAACTCACGATTTTCCAGCTGATCTTTCAGTTCGGCAATTATTGCCTCTGTTGAGCCGGACTTCCCCACTCTAACTGTGGGCCTCATTGATGGGTCGGCTGATAGTTTGAGTATCCTACTGGGTATTGATTTCATATTGAATCCCTCGGGCTTGTCTTGGAAATTTTTCCACATATGGTACATGTAGTAATGATCTTCTTGGAGACTATCCTAATTCTTGAGTTCTGACCTGGAGACAGGGCTATGAAACATTTTCTACATATCATCCTGGAAATTTCTGGGTCGGCCCTCTTTCCATGCCTCCTGCCCACTCTGATAATATCCCTAGCAGCTGAATCTGCAATTTTCTTATCGTCTAAATGACCTGATAGTGTTTCAGAGAGGTTAGCTATTGCTAAGGTGGCATCTGCCTTCCTATTCTTGGAGGATCGTGAACGGCGCTTATTGACTCTAGAAATTTCAATCCCTCACAATTTAGAAGCTATGGAGTTCCCCACTTCGTCGATCGACCCGTTTCCATCGATGCGGATTAACAGCCCCTTCGTAGAGTACCATTCGGCCAATGGTGCAGTCTGTTCATGATAAGCTGCCAATCGACTTCTTACCGTTTCCTCGGTGTCGTCCTTTCTCTGGACCACTCTCATAGAGACTTCTTCTGGCGGAGGCTTGAACCTGATATGGTAAATCTCACCGGTTTCAGGGTCCATCCTTCTTCCGACTATCCTCTCAACAATCGAATCATCTGGGACTTCTATGGAGATGACGGCTTCAACAGAAACAATTTCTGCTAGTGCCTCTGCTTGGGGAATAGTCCGGGGAAATCCATCGAATAGAACTCCTTCTGCCGCATCATCGTTCTTCAGCCTCTCAGAGATGAGTCCGATGATAATTGAGTCTGGGACCAGTAAACCAGCCTCCATGAAAGACTTGGCCTCATGACCAAGATCCGTGCCTCGGGAGACAGCTTCCCTCAGCATGTCCCCTGTTGAAACCTGTGGCTTACCGGTTAATTCGGAAATCCTACCAGCCTGAGTTCCCTTACCTGCACCAGGTGGACCAAAGAGTACGATGGAACCCTCCATACCATTCCGACCTAGATGGCAGTCATAACGGTCACGGACGATTCTGTTCCCACCAGAGGTGACCATAAGCGGCCCATTGGTCCATTGTCCATCCCTCGGGCAGTCCCCCTAGAGGCAATGGGGCTGCCCCTTCAGGGGACTTTGGAATCTCGAGCGAAGGGAGAGCCGTGGAACTCATCGCCGATTCTATTTCGTCATCACTAACCGTGCCTGTTAGGACCTCTCCGGATGCGCTAGTCTCCATCGCTGCAGCCCGCCTCTCTGTTTGAGTTCCTGAGAGCAGCGCGGAACCAGGAGGTATCAGCTCCTCCTCCGGCCTCAGGCCCTCGGATGATGAACTCCTCATCCTCATTCCAAGTACCAATGTGGCAGATAGTAACAATAGGAATGCTATCGCATATGCCCAGGAAGGGATGGTAAATGAGCCGGAATCTCTAGATTTACTGACCTGCAGATCGAGATTCCCATCAGTCGAGGTTACTTCGGAGGAAGTTGAGTTCGCATGCAGGGAAAGCTGGACGAGTCCGAACTCAGTGGATTCTCCTGGACTCGCTGTGACTGTAATCTGAACCGACTGACCAGGGGAAAGTGGGCCTGAATGTGAAGAGTAGATGAATACTGTCCATCCCTCGGGCGAGATGATGTCGATAGTAAATTCCGAGTCGACATTGCCCCAATTGGTCAGAGTCACTTCGAATTCCCCCTCGGAATCGGCGACTATGCCCTCCAGCAGAGTGCTCTCGCATTCAAATTTGAGCCAAGACGAGGGCAGTACTTCGACTTGCATCCAGACTGTGTAAGACTGGGAGGCTCCGCCGGGCGTGAACGCCTCAATAATGACTGGGACGGTATTGGGGAGGGGTCCCGAAGACAGGTTTCCAGGCAATTCCAAGGCAACTGATATGGTAGCCTGCTGATTCATCCCCATTTCAAAATCTCGAGACGAGAGGAATCCAGCGGTCCAGCCGTCTGGTAGAGTCCCCATGGTTAACGAAACTGAGAGTTCGACGTTTCCAATGTTGTGTGCATGTATAGACGCGACTCCACTGGTCCCTAGTGCGACTGAAATCTTCTCGTCCCCGACTAGGTCAAGATGGGCGAGTTCGAGAACGACTAGTTTTGTTGCATTTGTTACTATTTGGCCACCTTCCTGAGTGGTCCTTATTGTGATAGTGTTAGAATCGCCCATCTGTGCGGTCATAGGGACAATAGTGTTCACTGTCACGGTTGTCTGTGAGCCCGCTGGTATGGTGAATGTGACTCCTTCCAGAGACTCTTCTTCACCATGTACAAGTTGCACGGGCCATGTGTTTAGAGAGGAGAGTGCCGTGACCTCAAAGGACATTGGCAGATTTCCATCATTTGAAACCACCATCTTAGTTGCAATAATATCGCCATTCAGTACTGCCCTATCTGAGGCTACTGCAAGGGGCCCAAGGGGAATCCACTCATCGGATAGGTCCACCGAATAGATGTCTGTAAGGAAGTCCATATTCTCGAATACCTCTACAGTTGCATCCTCTGTGGTAGTAAGGGTTGGATCATTTACAGAGGTAGTGGTGCAGGAAAGGTCCTCGGTAGTTCCTGCAGCAGGCTCGCCATTCTCTGAGTCGGGCACTCTGACCTTGATCGGGATTGGCAAGAACTGCAATCTCCCAAGAGGGTCCAGTGTGACATCTGATGACTGGCTATTACCGACAAAAATTGGCCAATTATTTTCAGAATCGCAAACTACCCTGTACTGAGTGGGACCATTACCAGTATTCTTTACTGAAAGTGAGAAAATCGCCAACTCACCGGGTTCTGCTCCTAACTCCTGGGTACCGGCCGCAATCGTGTACAGGCCCTCTACTCTTTCCACCTCTGCCTCTAACCTCATTGAGTGAGACACTGTTGGGGCGTTTACGTCATAGAGATTTAGATCCGTTACAAATGTCCCGGGTAGAGCGTAAACTGCACCCGATGGATTATTGATATCGGTATCAACATCAGTAAGATTCAACTGGACGATTATTCTGTCCCCTTCCTCTCCAAGCGGAGATAGGTCCCAGGGGCCTGTTTCATTGAGTAGTTTCCACCATTCATCCGAAGGCTGTTGCAGTATTCCATTCTCCGAAACAATCTGCACTGGTGAAACGCTTAATCTGACAGATATGGGTGATGTCCCCTCATTCCTTAATTCTAGGTCGAAATATATGGAGCTCCCAGTTCGGGGGTCGAGGGTCCTCCTCATGGCCTGTTCCATTTGCGATGGGGTCTGGGGCAAGTTTCCGTCTTCCATCAGAGGGGTGACCCTGACCCCTATCTGAGAAACAGACACCGAAATCACAATTTTGTTGTTATCAATTCCGGCTGCCTCGTCGTTGAGCTCCTCAACTTCGAAGTCTGAATCCAATCTTAGCTCAAGAAGGTGTGCACCAGTGGATGAGAATGAGTGGGGGAATGAGAGAGAGTCTAGTCCTCCTCCGCTAAGTGAGGCCCTACTAGATGTGTGAATGATTGTCCCCGTAGTCAGGTCTTCAATCTCAATCTTGTAGTTGCCAGTTGGTGCTGCAGCCCTGTTGCCCCAAGCAGCTTCAATAAGAAGAGTGTCACCTTGGAGTGGACTTTCGACTGAGGTAGTTAGGGACCCTTCAAAAACCGCTAAGTCCGACTTTGTGGTCTCTGAAGCATCGGCGGAGACCACTATTGAATAATCCTGTAATGAGCCACCTGCATGTCCCACTTCTACCATCCAAGTACCGATACCTGCATCACTACCTCCCGTTGGCAATCTGATTCTCTCAACGTTATTTAGTCGGTCCTCGCTACCTGTGCCCGTAATGCTGAAACCGCCGGAAAGGCTGTTTCCTAGGTAGATCGAACCATCGGGAGAAATGAGCCTTAGATCCAAGTCATTTACTAAGCGAGGGGCGCTCTGATTAGCAATTGCAGAGCCCTCCTTGTCATTCCAAACCAATGTAATATCCAGTCCAGATATTGCATCATTGGACATTTCGAATGTATAGACGAAGCTGTGACCGGGCAGTAGCTCTCTGGTATCATCGTAGAACAAGTCTAGACTGGTTACACTAGAACCAGCGATAGAGGTGGGATACAGGCTCTGCTGGAGGTCGATCTGCCCCCAACCTTCGAGAGAGTTGGGGATATCAGGATTACCCAAATCCTCTGCTCCATTGATTAGAATGGCCCTAATGAGGTCAGAGCGAGGCTCACTGATTCCCTCTGACTCTCTGAGGAACTGCCTGGCCATCGCTGCCGCCCCTGCTACAACTGGAGTGGCCATGGAAGAACCGTTCAGTGTCATGTATAGTGGAGTAGTTCCATCACTGTGTGTCGCACTGGAGCAAGAATCTCCGCTGGCATGTTGAGCTTCTTCCGCCCTGGCCGAGCAAATCATTACGCCAGGGGCGACAATATCTGGCTTGATTCGGCCATCGAGAGTAGTGCCGGATGAGGAGGTGGAAGATACGGAGCCCTCTGGAACGCTAGAAAAGGATCCGGTAGTTGACGCGCCGACGGTAAGTGCGTTCTTGGCAGATCCGGGAGGAGTGACTGAATTTGGGTCGGGACCTAGGTCGCCAGCGGAGAAGAGTGCCAAAAATCTTGGATAGTCATAGACGAAGTCGTCCACGGAGCGAGAGTCAGAGGAGTATTCGCCGACTAGATTGGTGTTCCCCCAGCTATTGGTCTGAATCCTAGCTCCTTGGTCCCATGAATGGGTGAACATCTCGTACAGGGACCCCCACCTGGCAAGTACTCCTGAGCTGTCGGCCTCTAGCTGATAAAAGTGGAATGTAGCATCAGGAACCATTCCCTTGGATGCAACATCACCAGAACCGTCGCCCAGAAGAGTAGCTGCGACATGAGTGCCATGGCCGCTATTCATATCAGAATGGCTGTTATCAGGTCCGAACTGATCGTAAATTCCCCTGACTCTTCCATTGAAATCACCATGATCTTCGTCCAAACCCGTGTCTGAGATTGCCAGTACCTCTCCTGAGCCATTCAGAGAATTCCCACTGTCTAGATATGCACCCTCGAGGCCAGATATTGTCCATGCGTTACTGTTGTGAATCTTCAGTACGCTTGAGGTTTGTATACTCAGAACTCTCCAGTCGAGAGCCAGTGGTGTGAGCCAAGCCGGATTTACCCCCCTCAATTGACATAGGCTTGAGTCGCAAATTTCGTCTCGGCCGTAATTTTCGGAGATTTGTGAAAGATGCAATGAAAGCTCCGATATTTCATCGTCCATCATATCCCCTGCCGGGATCACATCCAGATCGAGCAAATCGGCCGGGGGCTCTGCAACGGAAATTTCAGATGGTACCTTCCACGAGTGGGGCATCTCGCTGAACCATCTGGCATGGGAGAGTTTTGCTAGGTAGTCGCCATAGCTTCCACCCGATGGAGGTCTGACGACCAAGACGCTGTCTGGAATGGAGTCTAGGATTTTGAAACCGGATGCTTCCAAATCGTTGATTAGAGGGGTCAAATCAGAACTGGTGGACTGGACCAGTACCATACGAGGGCTTGATGATTGGCCATAATTTGTTAGCCAATCCGGGCCAATTGGCATTTCCTCTCTGAGAGGGTCGAAAGTCCCGAGTGGGGAGTGAATTAGTCCCGAAGACTCTCTTAGTGGATATTCAGATTCCGCGGCATTGTCGAGAAGGGCCCATTCGCCCTCCCAAACTGAGGTAGTTTGTGATTCCGAGTATTGAGTATGCATATCCGCAGCGACCGTTCCCGACCACGTTGAAAGAATTAGGAGAATGAGTGCCAATACGGACTTTCTCCTTGTGTTCATGGGTCCTTCGGACCCAAGCTTGACTTTTGACCGTTAACGCCTCTTGATTCATAAATGAGTCGCTATTCTAGGTCAAATAACCCCTCTCAGAGGCCGTAATAGCGGGAAATGGCCGAATCGGTCATCTCCACGCTCTTTCTCCAGTCTGACTCCGTTCCCATGAGGGCCCGGATACAGTCAATATTCTCCGGAATGACGTCACTTTCCTGATGTATAGCCTGGAAATAATAGAGGCGATCTCCGACTAGCTTGACGCCATCCTCCCATACGAAAATTTCATGCAAATCGCCCCATTTTCTGCCAATATCTCGGGCCATTTCCATGACTTCCGCAGTGGTAGTAATTTTATGCTCGGAACCGTTCATAATGATGACTCTGGGAGTGTTTCTCCAGAGGTCCATTACCGACTCCGTTGTGAGGCCGTGACCCGATGGTAAATCGGCAATAATTGAGTGAACATGCATGATAGTAGTTGGAACTGCCACTGCAAGACTGTTAATTTCTATCTCTGGCTTGACCGTAATCACGTCTGGACCGTGGTGGCTAGGAACCTTGAGAACTGGCTTTATTGCATTAATTGGGCCCCTGTTTGAATCTCCTGGATCGGCGGCTCTGCGTATCATTGTACATTCTACTTTCAGTGATCCACAATGTTCGTAAAGGGGGACTAGAGTACGGGAAAGTCCGGTCGTATTGCAGGAGACGACTCTTGTCCCCTGTGCGTTAAGATTCTCTGCATGATTAGCGGAAGATGTGTAGGAAAGTCCCGTGAGAGCATGTTTTTCTCCTCCTTGAAACATATATTTGATTCCAGCTGACTTGTACTTTGAAAGATTATCTGCACCCAACTTTCCTGGAGAGCAGTCGACTACAACGTCTGCCACCGAGAGTAGATCTGATAATCCCCCAGAGCATTCATAACCATTCGCCCCAAATCGGGAGATTGATTCTTGATCGTCGAAAGTGCAGTAGAGGGGGAACCCCTTCTTTACAGCCAAATCACAGCCGAAAGATGGACCTGTCTTAGTGACGCCAACTACTTGCATGTCATCTTGTGCGTCCACGGCGTCCGCGACACGCTTTCCAATTGTTCCAAAGCCATTAATTGCAACCTTGATTACTCCCACAGCATTTCACCTCTCCTTGACTGGATGCCCATGACTTCCCTCTATCAACATACCCATTCGCCGAATTGATAAATTAAATGAAATGGAGCGTGAGACACATTGACGCCCGTCACAATGAAGACCACTTGCTCGTGTCACGAGTCGAGTGCGATGAGGGAATTGACAGCGAAGAGCCTCAAGCTCAACAGAGACATTGCAAGAATGCTCCCTGAGGCGATGGAAAAGGATCGTCTAATCAAGATTGGATATGGTGCCGGCGGCGACCTAAAGCCTCGTACCGGAGAGTTTGGGGTCATCACACACCTCCCCCACAAGTCAAGAGTTCTAATTCTTGGAGAATTGGGCGAGTTTGTTGGCGGAATGAATAGGGGAGGTTCACTAACACTGGAAGGAGGATGTGGTTCGATGTTGGGTGCTTTCCAACATAGCGGAAGAGCAGTGGTGGAACGTGATGTCGGAGATAAAGCAGGGTTTCACATGTCCGGGGGGACGATTACGGTTCACGGTTCGGCGGGAAGGGATGCTGGAGCTGGGATGGATGGCGGTTCGTTGATCGTCAGAGGGCACGTAGGGGAAAATGTTGGGGCCGGAATGACTGGTGGCACTGTGATAGTTATGGGCTCTGCAGGAATCAACCCCGGAATTGGAATCAGAGGAGGTAAAATTGTTATTTCGGGAAGTTGCCCCCCTCCAGGCTCTGGGGCGTCCATGAGATCAATTACTGATTCAGAAATAGAGGAGTTTTCCATATTATTAGAGCCACTAGGGCTCTCCGTGGGCGATGATGCGCTAGTACTAGTTTCCGATGGAGAGGGGACTCAGGTCGACTCCACCCCATTGAGGAGTATTTCTGAGGGTTTTGAGAACATAGGGATATTTCCGTCGGCTACTGACAGGCTACCAGAGCATGCTCATGCCGATAGTGGTGTGAATTTACTACCAGCTGGTAGTGATGAGGGAGGCATACAATTGTCCATGCCCTGGCTAATCGAGTCTGAAGATGGGGAAGTTCTGACGGATTCATTGGGGTCTGAACACCCTGCAATGGTGAGGGCTTCTCCGCGAAGTGGCGATCTCCTCCTTGTTGGTATGAGCGAACTTGTAGGCGCTGTTGATGAACTTTCAAAATGTTCAGGGCTTATCCTAGATCTTGCGGATCTTCCCTCCCTGAATGATGCCGAAATAGAGGGTTTGATTGTGTCCCTTACAAGCACGATGGATGAGTCTTCATTGGTCTTCCTAAGAGATGGGGTCGAAAGAGTGGAGCATCTATTCAGACTCGTTTCCGAATTGGATCTTGATGGGGCCATAGTGGATGCTGGAACTTATGGAGGGAATAGGGCGGCATCGGCATTACCTAGAATTGGCCTTGCGGCAAGAGCGATGGATTTCAATGCTCACGGAAGAGCCATAGCTATTGAAATTGATAATTCACCCAGCTCTAAGGACCTAGTAATAGCTGCTTCAGCAGGGTGCTCCTTCCTAGTCGGACCAATCCCCAGTGACTGCGACGCGGCGAAACATATTACCGATTTGGATTCCGAATTCAGAGGCTGGATGAAGGAAATAGGAGTTAGTCGGGTTTCGATGTTCAGTAGAAGGAATCTGAGGGCCATGAATATGGACACGGCCGCAATAAGCGGTCTTAGGTTGGTTGGATTCGAGAGGCCTTTACCGATGTGGCTTGGGAATTGAGGTTTTGTAATGCCCACCATTAGCCTCCAACATTCTGTGATAGAGCGAATTCAGAGGATCAACAACTTCAACCACCAAAGAGAAAGATGGCCAGACTTTCTTCCGGACATAGGTTGTCCAGTCGAGGAATTCAATGATGAAGAAATTGAGATAGAGGTTTTTCCAGACCGGCCAGACTTACTTGGCCATGAAACAATGGCTAGGGCTGCTCGCTCATTCATGGGCGCACACGATACTGTAAGTGATGTGGGCGTAATCCCTAGTGGAATAAAGGTCGATGTTGATACTTCCCTGGAGGATGTTAGACCAATAATTATGGCTGCAGTGGTAAGAGGTGTGAATACTGGATCAAATGATTCGGAGAGAGATGCCTTCATTCAATCATTGATGGATCATCAGGAGAAGTTGCACCTTACCCTCGGCAGGAAGAGATCACTCTCGTCGATAGGCGTCCATGATCTATCTAAACTGCAGCCTCCATTCAGGTATGAAACTGTAGACGGCGGATACTCATTCGTGCCTCTAGCTTCAGAAAAAGAAATGAGCATCTCAGAAGTTCTTACGGAGCACCCCAAGGGCGTGGAATATGCCCATCTAATGGATGGAATGAGTCGTTACCCAATCATCGTTGATTCGAATGATGATATCCTCTCCTTCCCTCCGATAATCAATGGAGACCATACTACTGTAAATGAGGGGACTACAGACTTCTTCATCGATGTCACGGGAACCGATACTCGAGCTTGCGAGGCGTGCCTATTACTGGTTTGCCTATCTCTTTCTGAATTAGGAGGAAGGGTCGAGAGCGTCGAAATATCGGGATGGGATGGTGGCGTTACCATTACTCCCAATTTCGAAAACAAGAGACATAGAGTCCCCGGAAAACTCGTGGAGAGGATACTTGGGGTTGAGCTAGGGGAGTCCGAGATTTCCGAATCTATTTCGAGGATGGGTGGAGAGTTGATTGAGACGAGGACTGTTACAGAGGGTTCCGAAAGAGCCGATAGGTGGGCAGATTGTGTTGTGGGAGAGAAGGAACATATCGTTTCGATGCCAAGGTGGCGTAGTGACATTATGCATCCAGTGGATATTATCGAGGACATTGCAATAGGATTCGGCTATGGGAATCTTCCGCAGAAGTTGTCTTCCGTGCACATTGATGCTGTGCCCCTTCCTTCTTCACAGATTAATCGTAGGATTAGGGCCAGCCTAAGATCAGTCGGGTTACAAGAGACTCAGAGTTTGACTCTGTCCAATAAAGGAGATCAATTTGAGATTATGAGGTGGGAAGAGAGGGGGGCATCTTCTATAATTTCCAATCCAATCACCATGGACCACACCATGATGCGTCAATTCGTCCTACCATCTCTTCTCAGGTTACTCTCTTCCAATAGACACCATGAGTTACCGCAGAGAGTTTACGAGTTGGGAGAGGTGGTTCACGATTCGAGGAATAAGATTAGTGCCTCTTGGGCCTGTGCCGAAGTTGGTAGCGGATTCGCTTCTGCGAAGGGCATCGCACAGGCATTGGTCAGAGATTTGGGGGGGACCTTGGATGAGGTCGAATATCGACCCATGGATACGGGTGACGGACCCTGGATAGGTGGAAGGGGGTCCCGGGTGTTCATCGATGGCATAGAGGTAGGGCAATTCGGCGAGATAGATCCCGAAGTTTCCAATAAATTTGGATTGAAATCTCCAATACACGCCGGTGAGTTTGATGTTGAACGGCTAGCCGTGGTGATACCCGACCCAGTTCTCTGAGTTTCAACAATTACTTGTCCTCTAAAAGAGCCATCGCATCAAGGAAGTCCTTGTCTTCGAGGTGACTTCTGTCTTCCAACTTACTCTTTTGATCGTCTTCTGACTGACGTTCATAGTTGACGACGGGCTTATCCTCGATTGGCTTTGCCTTGCGCGATTTGGATTTCTTTCTAGAGAACGGCCATACCGGTGTCATGATTGGCGAACAGCGCCCAACCTCATGAATGCTCCGTAATTCAAGCATATTGGGGTAGGAATGAAATCACCAGACATACAGGGGTGTTTGTGATTAGGAAGGCTCTTCCTTTAGTGACGCTATTGTTGCTATCATTTTCATTCACAGCGCAGGCCCAAGAAAGTACGGATGGAATAGGCACGACATTTGGGGTCGATTCTGGTTCAATCTTCGATATTGACCCTGGTTCGGAGATAGGGGTGAATGTGAATTTCACAAATAATGAGGGTTTTAGTGACGAAGCCATAGTTTCAATTTCCGGCCCTGATGGGTGGAACATATCTTGGGGTAATCAGGAGAGTCCGTCCCTGGGACATCTTTACGAAATGTCCCCGGGAGAACTGACATGGGTTGGATACTCCATTGAGGCTCCTACCGTGTCAGGGGGCCTTCCCCTATCGGAATCCCTCCACCAGTTCTCCATGAGGGTGCAATCCTTGGATAATGCTTCATCGGATTGGTATAACTTCTCCCTCAGGTATGGCTTCTTCGATGGGGCGAGCATTGTAGAAGGAGGGGGGGTTTCTTCCATAGAGCCTGGAAGTACGGATATTTTCGAAATAATGCTTAGGAATGAGGGAAACTCATGGAGGGACTTGAAACTGGAAATAATTCCGTTGGATTCCGAATCTCAACCTGTTGGTCAATCTGATTTATTCTTCTCCTATGGTGGCTGGAGTGCTTCTGTCATTGATAGATGGCAACTTGAAAACGTCCCACCTAACGGGACCGTTACGGCAAGAATTCAGATTGACTCGCCGTCAGATAATGAGGGGTCACTATTTTTCGAAGCTTTAGTTTGGAGCGAGGCGTTCCCTGGTTCAGTATCCAAATCTGTCCAAGGCGTAAACATTGTTCCAAGAGTTGGCGGAGAAATCCAGAAATCCGAGGATGGGTGTTCAAATTCAGAAACTTCTCCAGGGGAGTTCTGTGAGGTAATCTTGGAGATTTCGAATACAGGTGATATCGCCTCGAAATTCGAGCTAAACATGATCGGAGGGGAAGAGTGGATCGATATTGATTTCACGGATAATAGCTATACAATCTCCCCAGGAAATACGATTAGTGGAATTTCGATAAATGTGACAGTTGCTCAAGGGACAATATCTGGAAAGACCGCTGACCTTGTAGTGCAACTGGTTGTTGATGATTGGTCCCCTGGGCATGTATCATTCACCATAGTATCAGGGGAATACTTCAGTTGGACCCTAGAAATGGTTACTTCGGAAATTATTGATGGAAATAATTTGACTTCAACTTGGACTTTGATGAATTCTGGCAATGGGCCGGACGGCATAGTTGCTAATCTTGATTCGAACGTAGTCACCGATTTCTGCTTCATCCCTCCGGCTGGATCGAGTTTTGACTCGACTTCTGGGGCGCCTAGGTCGTTCGAACTTCTTGATGTCCAATCTGGGGAGTCGGTTTCTTTCATTGCTTGGATGGTAGTTCCAGATGTTGCCCCTATAGAATCCCAAGCAACATTAACTGTGGAAGTTAGGTCGACCAGGGATCCCTCAATAATTTTCATGGGCACGGAAATGGCTACAATTCCAGGCGCAGAGATCGAAGATCCGGATCCAATTGAAAACGGGATTAGAGAAATTATTGTCAAATGGATGAATAAGTGGTTAGAGGTTTCCCTGATAATCGTCGTAGTGGTTATCGGCACTTTAGGAGTGGTGAAGGCATTATCGATCAGAGCACGAGAGATGAGGGAACCCGGAGAAGCCGAGGGGCTTGATGCCGAAAAGGCGGAAGAGTGGATTTCACGATTCGGGAAAGAAGTGGCAGAGGAAAAGGGAGTTATTGAAAGTCCAACTTTACCTCATTCGGAATTCAAAACCGACTTCATGGAAAAATCGGGTGGGGATTCCGAGAAACCGCTGGAGTCTCCGGACGAGAAAATTGTCAGTGAAGCAAGCGAAATCTTGGATAGCGCCCAAACGGAGGACGATATCCAGGAGGCGATGAGGATAGCAGATGAGATCACAGGTGAAGATATGCTTCACCCAGATAACGAAATCTTGGAAGCATCTAGAGAAACAGATGGTAAAGTTGATTCCAGTAGTGATGATGAAGTTCCGTCTGACTTTGACCTTGAGATATGAGTGGCCCCAGGGCAGGAATAGATGAGGCAGGCAGGGGCCCTGCATTGGGGCCATTGGTCGTTTGCTCACTTTGCGTTCCATCAGAAGACTTAGAGTTGCTAAGAACTATCGGAGCGAGGGACTCAAAGGTCCTCGCTCCCAGAAAAAGGGAGGGTGTTTACGCGGATATAATCAGAGAGGTAGAAAATAGGGGATGGGGGGTTGGACTAGCGGTCTGCGAGCCTTCAAGGATAGATTACAACAGCATAAATTCCGATTTGAATAGCTTGGAGGTGAAGTTATTTGCTGAGGCATTTGAATCGGGCACGGACCCACGGAGCGAGGGGGATCTGAAAGTCGATGCTTGTGACGTTGATGAGGAGAGATTTGGTAAAAGACTCTCCGAAGAACTAGGGGGGGATTGGAAGGGCTGGAAAATTGAGTCGAGGCATGGAATGGATTCTTTGGACGTTGTAACTGGCGCCGCTAGCATTATCGCTAAAGTTGAGAGGGATAATATAATTGACGAGCTTTCAAGGGATTTAGAGCTGGACTTAGGGTCAGGATATCCGTCTGATCCCAAAACGCGATTGGCTGTACGCAAACTTGTCTCAGGACAGTTACCACACAATTGCCTCAGATGGAGTTGGAAGACTGTTGCAGATTCTTGGAGCGAAGTCCACAAGACTCCGATCCCGACACGATCCGAGACTGGCCGGATAACCTCTCAATCAACGCTTGGAGACTGGGGTTGACGGGAATCACAAAGAGGGAGTGGCGACGTCCCAGTAACGAACATGACCGAATCTGGGCCCTGGAGTGAGGAGGTAATCCGGGCAGTACGCAAGTATGCACTGCAGAATGCTGTGGAATATGATGGATCGGGGCAGGCTGGCAGTGTACTTGGCAGACTCCTTTCCGAGATGAAGGAACTGAGGCCAAAGGCCAGAGAACTTAGAGAGCTTGTGCAGCTTCTAGTGGACGAAGCCAATGAGATAGCTAGTGTGGATGGAGTGGATGCGGTTAGGAAACTCCTCGAAGAAACTAATCCGGAAGCCCTCCATAGGGAGAAGCAGCAGAAGAGAGTCGGTCTTCCAGAGCTTCCCAATAGCATCAAAGGAGAGGTAACACTGAGATTTGCACCCAATCCAAACGGGCCACTGTCACTCGGTCACTCCCGGGGCGTCGTAATTAATTCTGAACTAGCTAAAATAAATGGGGGCCGGGTGGTTCTGAGATTTGACGATACGGATACCAAGGTTAAGCCCCCTGAACCAACCGCATACTCTCAGATTGAGGAAGAGTACGAGTGGATTTCTGGAAAGAAGGCCGATGTCGTCATAAGGGCTAGTGACAGAATGCCAATTTATCTCGAATACGCTGAGAAAATGATTTACGAAGGCTTCGGTTATACCTGCAGATGTACCGCACAGAATTTCAAGAAGCTACGAGATAACATGGAGGAGTGCCCATGTAGGGAGAATGATGTTTCTTTGAATTTGGAGCTTTTTGAATCGATGAAATCTGGTGGGATTCCTGAGGGAGGAGCTGTTATCCGGGTGAAAACCTCACTCGACTTGCCCAATCCCGCCCTAAGAGATTGGCCCGCATTGAGAATCCAACACACCCCCCATCCGATGGTCGGAGAGAAGTACAAAGTATGGCCTCTACTTGATTTCCAGAGTGCCATTGAGGATCGCCTCCAAGGAGTCACGCACATCGTGAGGGGCAAGGACCTAATGGATAGCACTCGAAAGCAAACAATTCTGTATGGTCACTTTGGTTGGAACTATCCAGAAACACTCTACTGGGGGAGGGTGAAGCTTCTGGAATTTGGTGGATTCTCAACTTCGGGAATGAGGATGGAAATTTCGGAAGGAAAATATTCTGGTTGGGACGATCCGAGGTTACCAACTATCTCCGCCATAAGGAAAAGAGGTTTCTCGTCTCAGGCCATTAGGGAATTCTGGCTGGAGCTTGGGCTAACACAGAAAGACATCTCCATACCAATGCAGAGTATTGAGGCCAAAAATTCCAGTACAATAGACTCGTTCACCGAACGTCGAAGCTTTGTCAGGAGCCCTGATGAAGTGATAATTGAAATCCCCGATACGATTGGCGATTACGTTGCTGAAGTTTCAATTCCAAAGCATCCGGATGGGACTATACCAGGGATGAGAGAATGGGGTGCGGTCTCAGAAAAAATATTTGTTGAGAAGGACGATATTGGCATTGTTGACATCAGGCTGAAGGGTTTTGCAGATGTGAAGATCTTGGATGGAGTCGCCGTAGTAATCTCCAATGAAAGAACTGACAGGCGGGCGATTGCACACTGGCTACCAGTGGAAATTTCTAGAGAAGCTGTTCTGGAAATCCCACAGGCGGACGGGATTCAGAAGGTTTCTGGAGTGATTGAGGACTATGAACTAGTTGAAGGAATGATAGTCCAACTGGAAAGGGTAGGTTTTGCAAGAATAAAGAAGATTCCGAATAACGGCCCTATAATGATGTCATGGCTTCATGGATAGTGGCTGATGTTTACAATTGACATTATCGACTAAATGGTGCTCTCACAGGGGTTGTATTCAAGTTGTTTAGATGAGACGTCGGCATATGGGGGATGTGCGGGGTCGCTTCGCGATTCTCCTTTGTATGACTCTGATGGCAACAGTTTTGTCCCCCATTCCCCAAGTGGCAGGGCAGCAATCCAACTGCTGTAACTCAGAGGATTTTGAGTTGTTTTTGCTTGGTGAAGCAGACATAGGAACTCTGACACCTTTCGATTCGGACCTTGATGAGGTTGAGTCCGTCCTAGTTACCCAGGTTTTCCAACCGATAGAAGTCGGAAAGTGGGGAGTTGTATGGGGTTCCGAGGGAAGCCATCCCGATTCAACTTGGGAATTTACTATCCCATACGAAGTCCAAGGAGCGGTAGGGGTCAACATCAATGCTACCCTAGAAGTGAGAATAGGGGGCTCTTTCTATCAGGGCAGTTCTGAGGGACTCAATCCTTACATCACTGGGGAAGGTGATTTGCAGATACCAGTGGATGTCGAGTCTGGAGATGTGAATGACGGAGATTTGGTTGAGATAACCTTGAACGTGCAACTTCTTGGATTCAATCAACCGGGCGATAATGCGGGGGTTAACTTCCTTTGGGGGTCCGAGGACAAGAAGTCCAGTATCTCAGTAAGGATGCCCCTGGTTGAGATCCAAATGAGGGATGCCAGCGTTAGTGGGACTCTAGTTTACTTCCCAATACTACTTTCCTCAGGATTTGACGATAGGATGTGGTCAGCATCCATGGGCGGCATTACCATTCAAAATTCCGAAGTCAATGAGAAACCAGTGGCGACATTAGTGGAGAATGGTGTCGAGGTTACATTCGTTTGGAACATTCCCGAGGGCACAGAGGGCGGCACTTACCGGGTCGACTTTCACCTTGAGCCGCAAGATGGCCTCAGGATAGAGGCAAATATGACGCATTCAATCACAGTCGGGGACGATGGAGGGGGAGGAGGGACCTGGTATCCAGCCAATGAGCCGCTAAGGACCGGAGGGACGGACTTGTCCGTGAAAATAAGTGCTGAATGGAAAGGCGACAGTACTGAAAGGGATGTGACTCTTGAATTCGAGGGTGCCATGTCCCAATGGATGAGATGGGGGCTGGACAACATTGGAAATTCTAGCTTGGAATCTAGTAGCTGGTGGAGGAACCTGAAGTCATATTCAAGCTCCATTCCACAATCTGATTACAACAACGGAATGGTTGATGACTCAGAATTATTGGCCCTTACCGGTTATCTAACTGGATCTACCTCGGATATGCGGTCATTCCTTTCCAATGGGATGTTCATCGAAGCTGAGTCAATACTTGGGGTCGACCCAATTGATCTTGGTCCAACCGAAGTAAATATCGACATGGGGGGAACGAGAGGATTCAGTTCAGATTCCATATCAATCTCGATTTCGACTTCATACCTGGTAAGCGAAGGGCAAAGGCAATTATTGGTCGAGGACTTTGTTCGTCCATCTTTAGAGGAATACTGGACGGCAATAGGCATCTCTGTTGAGTTGAAAGGCTCGATGCTTCAGGATGTGGGCGTAGTTTCGTCAGAAGGGATAGAGTACTCCCACAGGAGGTGGATTGTGCAGGAGACAATTTCAATTAACGAGGGTGAGCTTGACCTCGATCTGGATTTCAGAGTTGAGTTTACGCCAACAGGTAATCCCATGTTCAGTGTTCTAGTCGGGTCCGGGATAATGGTTCTAGCACTCTGTGCTGCTATCGGGATGGGACTTAATGCAACCAGAAGAAGGTCTAGATTCCCGACAATGGTAACAGTTGCAACCATGGGGCTAATGTCTTTCGCGATTTACTTCCTAGGACTTCCAATGCAGATGGTCCTAGGATTGGTCCTCTTCAGCATACTTCTGGTATTCCCAATCTCCCTACTTTCGCCCAAGATTGAGAGATCTGAGGCCAATGGCAAGGGAGGAGGGAGGGTCAATTGCCCCTCCTGTGGAAGTTCAATTACAGTTGACTCAGACGTTAGGCCACTTAGGCTTACATGCTTCGAATGTGACAGCGTCATTCGTATAGAGTAGGATATAATGTGCCACTCGAAATCAGTGCGTCAATAACCTTCCCGGCTGCTAAACCGTTTTCCATTTGCTTCCACAATAGAGAGGCTTTTCTAATCTGATCCGCCAAATCGTAATCCCAAGATGGGGCAAGAATACAATTCCAGCCTAATTCCTCAAAACGTGATGTCGAAGGTGTGGAAGAAGTTAGTCCTGGTCGCATAAGGTGGGAAATCGCTCGTGCCCTGCCTTCGGCATCCAAGTGTGGCCACCTTTCCTTCACTGCAGCGAGATCTCCTTCATCGATCCATGGCCGAGTCGATGTCTCCAGCATTGGAACCTCAGGAAGGGGGACTACACTGATTGTTCCCTCTCCCTCCAGAAGGTCCCTGAGTGTCGTGTAAACCGGATCATAAGTTGTATCCATGGATGGATGTATCCAGTTTCCTGAAATTGACCATGGCCTCATCCTCCTAACCCTCTTCCCAGTAGGGGAAATCAGCTGAGCTAGTGCATGTGAAATAGCCGCAGGAGTCAGGACGCCATTACGACCTTTTCCCTGCTGCCCCAAATGAGCAGTAGTTGGTACGTCACCTCCAATGACTAGTGCTGATAGATCCGAATCGAAGCTGAACTCATCCAATGATGGATCGAACAAAATGAAAGGTGAATGCAGGCCCGCTGATTTTGACTCTGGACCATCAGTAATGATTCTACTGTAGGGAATTCCCTCATCCAGAAGTGCCGCCTCGACGGGTGCCATGGCGAGAGAGGAGATGAGTGTCGTATCTGTGGCCGAAAGGGTGATTCTTTTTCCAGAACGGACCATTGAGGCAACAGAGCGTAGAATTTCAACGACAGGTGAGAAAATTTCCTCATCGGCCAGTGTTCGCATGAGAGGGGGAAGGGGCTTACGTTCAAATCCCCTACTATGGCCTATTCAACCATCAACCTGAGCTGGTCTCGCTTATACTGCCAGTCACCATCTAACTTTCCTGAACCCTTGTAATATTCAGCCAGTCTCCTAATCTTCGACTCACAAAGTTCCAACTGGCGACGGTTGTGAAGGTCTTTCGAATTGGAGTTAAGATGGTCTATCAAACCTAAGGCCCTTCTCATGAGGTTCATCATATCCTCTGGATACTTAGGTGAAATTCCATTCCTTTCAAGGATCTGGGAAATTCTCTCCCCGGTTGCAAGGCGGACGTCGGGGACTGCGTGTTTGTCTCTGAGAACCATTCCGATCATTGCAGAGGAATGGCCCTCCTTTGCCATACTAATGATGAGTTCCTCTATGGTACTCTTGTCAGTCTCTGACCAATCTGGTAGATTACCCGAACTAGGCTTAGATGAGCCACTTGCACCCTTACCCTTGCTGTGCATACGTGCCATACATGTTCCTCCAGCGAGCGGGCGACCTACTCCCCCTCTTTAATCGCTGCGATGAGGCTCTAGATATGAGGGGGCTCAGAGCCTATGCCTAGTACGAGCCAGTCTACCTGGTCCCTCGGGCCATTCCCATGAAGATGCCACGGCCCTTGCAGATCCCACCAGAGCGTCGTCCTGATAGACCAAAATTTCGTCACCTACTCTGATTTCTCCCTCGGAGTTTACGATATTTGTAGGAAAAATATCGCCTATCCATTTATGGTTCTGAATTAGATGAGCTTTTGGGAATTTTCCACTTTTCCCGATAATTGGCAGGCATTTCTTAGAGAAGGCGAACCTTCCGTCTCTGGGATTCCACCTAGCTAGCTGTTCTCCGGATTTTGAAATTGTTAGAATTGGGGGCCTTCCCGAAACTACAGTTCCTTGGAGCCAGTCATCTGTACCGTGAATGAATCTTGATCTTGACTCCATGGTGTGTAATCTCTCCTCTTTTTGACCGATGTCTACCAAATTTAACGAGGAAGATACGGTCCGAGTAGCTTCCTCCAATTTGCTTAATGAATTCTGGGAGCCTGGAGTTTCGCCATTCCTTGTGTCATGGACCTCAACCCCCTCAATGAAGAAATCTAGTCCGGAGTGGTTAATCACTTCCTTGTACCCTACCCTTTCAACGATCCTACTCACCATACCAGTGATTATTGCTAGTTCATCTTCGTCCCAATCGCCTGTAACTGGGATGTCATAATGTGCTGCAGGCCATAGGTCCTCAAGTTCTCTTGGGACTAGTCCGAGGGGTGCTGTGACCATGACTTGATGGATCCTATTGCTTGAGATATTTTTGATGAATCTATGATGGCTGGGAGAAAGCCTGTAAGGCTTAGTGGCCGAACATGGGAGCAGGAGAAGTATGTCAGCCTGATGCGAAGGTGGGGTATGGATTTCGGAAATTCTCATTATCCAATCTTGAATTAGGGGATCATCGCGACTAATTGGAGTATTGCACCGAAGTCTCCTATTTCCATCCACAGTGCTTGATAGTCCAGCATTGGCAATATTTCCACTCATTAATGCGTCATGTGCCCTCAACCTCTCGACAGAACGAGGGCTGGAGACGATGCATTTCTCCACTGATTCCCTGAGAGTCCCTTTTCTGATTGACTGTCTCAGGTCCGAAAGAGCCGTCACCCAATGATTGACCTGAGTCTCAATATTCGCGTTTTCCCCCAATGTTAGCTCTGGTTCGCGGGGACCACTCTGGGAAAGTATGATTCCGGCCGCCGAGGCATTTCTCGATCTGGAAAGATCGAATAAGTCCACGCCGAGCCAAGAAAGTAAGTGGCAGTTATCGGGACCAGCAATTCCAGGAGTCCAAATTAGTGATGTGGGGAATCTCCTCCTAACCACGTCCAAAGCCTGTACCAGTTTTCCACGATTGTTGGCTAGTTGTGGGGCATCGACGAGTATGACGATCGAAGGCTCCAGTGATTGATCTGAGAGAGAGTTGTCATGATGCAATGACTGCCAGGAGACTGGGAGAAGATTGAGGCCTGCGCCGAAACTTCCTGAGTCTGATTCTTCTAGGCTGGGAGGCAATATGAGGCCCTCGCTTGCCTCCCAAACATCGAGGCCGTCGAATGGAAAGCAAATATTCGCCCTAGTAGACATGGTGAGCTTTGAAGGGAAATCTGAGTTGTCCCTTCTAAATGAGAGTGGGGACATTGAAATTGGTAATTCTGGATCATCGTCGGAAATTACGATGGCTGGTGCCCACGATGAGGGATTGGCTCTGTCCCCAAGTGAAAATAGCCTGGAGGTTCGTTGTCTTGCCACCACGTCTCGTGCTAGTGGCCTGCCTCCCATAGTGCTTCGAATGAGAAACTTCGCTTGAAGGATTCTAAGGCTGATTACTTCTCGGAGATTGCATGAGTCGGGCGAGGGCGGCGATTATTTCACTAGTTCTGGCCTCTACTTTGGCCTTAGTATCGCCCGCATCAATAGCTGAAGAGGGAGAGATTACGATAGTCGAAGGTCACGTAGACGGGCATGGTCCAGCTTGGTTGGAGTTTGAATGTCTGCAAGTTAGTTGCACGGAACTTGAATTGGTCGTCCGAGTGGACGGAGCAGAGTATGTGATTTCTGATACTCACCTAGTTCAATGGTCTGGAATTGTTGACAGTAATCTATCTTGGCGGGTAAATGTGGGCGAGGGTTTTGATATTGATGACATAGTGCATGATTCAATACTCCCGGATGACGCCAATTTAGTCGAGCCGGGGGATTTACCCGAGACTGTACCTGTACCGGGCAATCAGGCCGTTGACTTCGAGATTGATGCTACTTCGATCTGTCAACTTGATAGGTGTGAAATTGACATTCAATCTGAGATTCAGGAGTTGGCGGAAGGTGCAGTAATCGTTGGTTCTCTGGAAAATCAGGAGGATAAGGATTCGATCAGAATACCTGGAGGAAATGGTGACGTGGTAGTCATAGAGGATTTCAGGGCGGGAGGGGTTGCTGATTTGGAAATCTGGGAAAGCGGTACGAGTTCCAAATCATTGCTAGGGACTTACCCGAGTGAGGGTAGTTTTCCCATGATTCTAGACTATCCAATGAATTCCACCCTATGGCTGAGAATTGTTCACCCGAATGATTCAGGTTTGACCACTTACAAAATCGATGTTTCGAGATTTGACAATAGCCTAGAAGCCCCTGATGGAGGGGAATTGGAGGGTGAATGGAATCATGGAGAACACTTGGAATTCCGTTCCGTAACATATACTGGACATGTCTCTGGATTCGACACAGATGGGGATTCCCTATTACTTCAGGCTGGAGGAAAAATGGAAATTAATCCGGACTGTGCTTTCATTGGAGAGGTTTCAGTGGCAATACATCTGATAGCGTCTAGTGGAGAGATTGCGATACAGGAACAGGGAGCTACATGCCCAGATGAGATAGTGACTCCAGCTGATGTATTTTCAATAGAGTTCAGAATTACTTCGAATGGACCTTCGTCTTGGACCATAGGCATCTCATCGGACTCCAATAATGATGGAAATATGATTGGAGATGCACCTGACTACCTCTGGAGCGACGGCAGCCCAATAGGCTACTATGACCCAATAATTCCTGGCCCAGGAGTTCTATCTGGAACATTGGGCCCGGGGGACAACGTAGATGTCCATGCCATAAAAATCGAAGACGCAAATGGCTCTAGAGTCTACATTAGAGACGAGGGGGCGTCACCAGTAAACTTCCAAATTCAATCTCTCGAACAGGGGAGCTGGATTATTTTGAATTCTACGAATGGATCGATGATCAGTTTGCCGATTGGGACCCATGCCCTTAGAATAGAAAAATTGGCCTCCTCCGACGCTGAAGTTGAGTATCGATTCACACTGTTCTATGCTGGGGAAGATGTTCCGGATGATGCCCAATTAAGTGATCTTTCTTATCTTTTCAGAGATCTGTATTTATTCCTTGGAGCGTTGATGGTAGTACCACTAATTATTGTGATTTGGTGGGAAAGGAAAAGGCTGTTCTATGGTTCTAGGGGATCTGAAATAATAGAGATTCACGAAAGAAGGAGGCTGAGGAGGCTTCGGGAGAGGCTCTCTAAGGACGCTTCCGAGAGTGAGATGAACGAGCAAGTTGTAGAGTCTGCACTCCATCAGCTTGGAGATAGTCCATGGGCCGGAATTATCTCAGAGTGGGGCGATCCTGTAATTAGGCACATGACTGAGCAAATCGAGGTGTGTGCCTGGGGCGTAGACAAGGGGGACTCGCTGATTCTTGGAATCAGAGTCGGGGCCGAGGATTGGAAGTTAGCGGCGATAAGATTCCACTCTCCTGAAGGCGCTGTAGCTGGAATCTCCGAAGTCTCACCTAAGCGGCTATTTGGCGGGGATGAGGTTTTCCTCGATACCTTGGAGTCAGAGAGTAAGACTTTCATTCGGGTCAAGATAGATGGCAATCCTAGTGTACTGAGCTTCCAGTTATCCGGACTGGTGGGAGGAGAGCCTGTTGCTGCTACTCCAAGAAGTGCTGTAGATTGGAAGAGTCTAGAAGAGGAATAGGGCCCTATCGAATTCTAGAATTCCTGCGCCTATCTGCTTCATCCCTTATTTTCTGCTCAATATCATCTTCGTTCGTACCAAGGATGTCGTGCATTTCGGAAATTCTCTTCTTGTCTGCACGGGAGACACTCGATGGAAGGTCTAGTTTCAATACCATTGAAACCTCTCCCCTGGATCTTGACCCCTGTCTCGGAAGACCCCTTCCTGGAATAGAAATGGTATCGCCGGGGTTTGATCCTGATGGAATTTTTACCGTGATTTCAGTGCCGTCAATGTGTGGTATCTTTACAGTAGTCCCAAGGAGTAAATCTGCAAAGCCAATTGGCAAGGCCATGAGTAAATCGGAACCATCTCTCTCGAACCATTCATGACTCTCCACCTCTATCTCGATATACAAATCGCCAGAGTCACCTCTCCCATTCCTCGCAGCCTCGCCATGCCCCCTCATCCTCAGTCTGACTCCAGAAGATACCCCAGCAGGGACAGAGAACCTTACCTTCTTTGTTTGAATTGAGCGTCCGGAACCTCCGCATGATTCGCATGGATTCTGGATAATTCTGCCGTCCCCATCACATGATGGGCAGTCAGAGACAACTCTCTGGGTAAACGGCCCAATTCTCTCCACCCTCTCTATCCTTCCCCTTCCATCGCAGGCTGGGCAAGGCCTCACCGAAGAAGGGTCCTTGGATCCCTCTCCCTCGCACTCTTCGCATGTTCTGAGTGCCTCAATTTCTATCTCTTCCTCACAGCCATCCATAGCAGTTTGGAATGGGACAGAATGTCTTACCATCAAGTCGGACCCTTTTGATCCCCTATTTCTGGGTGAAGAGCTGAAAAATTGACTGAAAATACCACCCAGATCGCCGCCAAATAGGTCATCTATACTGATATTGACCCCTTGGAATCCACCTGGGCCAAATGGCGAACCACCCGGGGAATTATGCCCAAATGTGTCATACTTCCTTCTTTCATCATCGTCGGAAAGTATGGCGAAAGCTTCCGAGAGTTCCTTGAACCTGCTTTCAGCTTCGGGATCGTCGGGATTCTTATCGGGATGGTACTTTCTCGCGAGGGACCTGTATGCCTTGCGAATTTCTTCCTTACTAGCGCCCCTCGAAAGGCCCAGGACATCGTAGTAGTCCCTCTTCTCCGGCATGTTATCGACCACGGGCTCATTACTGGGTGCTTTCAACCGTTCCCTACTAGGCCAAGAATTCTCCACAAGAGGAGCAGTACTGAATACCACTATTATTCAGGCTTCCACATTGTTTGCATGAAATTACTGACCTAGCCATAGTAGACGATACAGGGGAGTCCCACTCGCTATCAGAGGGTGATTTCTTGGCTTCCATTTTCGCCTTTCTCTTTTCCTGCTTGGCCTTATTCTTCTCTATTCTCCTTCTAGCAGATGAGTCCATAATTGAGCTTATTCTGGAGGAAAATGAAGGGCCTCTTGGTTTTATTTCCTCTTTGATCTTATCCTCGTCGACAATTGTCTGGACTCCTGAAACCCTGACATCTGCCTCAAAATCGTCACCTACCTCCATTTCAGACATCTCAGAGTTTAGTGATCCCACGGTACCTGACATCCTTTCTCTTGATCTAATGGATGATTTCCTAGATTTTGTTATCGAAGCAGATTCCAGTCTCTCCAATGCACGATCTGACTTGTCTTCCCAGAGGCCCCTATCTTCACTCTTGTACGTCCTTGAAAGACCTTTGATGACCCTAGATCTATGGTATTCGTGATCTTCCACTCTCCTATACCTAAGAAACATCAACAGCCCCAATAATACAGCTGTAGAGTGTATTCCGATTTCCAATAATGAGTCGTCAGAAATCACCTCGTCGAGGGCAGGGAGACCGAATCTTACTGAAACGACGCAGAGGGTTGGAGCGAGTAATAATGCCACGCTCATGGTGGAGGAGCGCTCAGTCATAGTCCTCCCCCGTTCGATTACTGTTTCAATCATTCGCGCTCTTGGTTGAGTTCTTTGGAGAGAACTCATGAGCAGGTGTGGTCTCGAAGAACCATGGAGCCTGAAATCAGGGTGTCGACCGTAGTCCAGCCACATGAAGACCCGGAGAAGGTAATTTTGGCAGTGAGGAATATATTTCCGGACTGGTCTCCGAACAAAAATATGGTGAAAAGGACGTTTCCTCATCATGGTTCGGCGGATGTATTGCACGGCAACACTCAATCTCTGGATAAGTTCCTAGAATCGATATCTGAGCAAAGGATCCTGGATACCGCACTCGATGCCATGACTCTCGATATGGAGGGAGGGAGGCATACTGATTTCTCGATTTCCAGACAGGCCGCGCTAGTTGGAAAGATATCATTCTCATTGGGTGAACGGACTACGGGAGGGACAGTTGAAATTTCCATTCGTGGAGAAGATATCGACCATTGGATAGAGGATATTACATGGCATCAGGGAAGGTCTGCAATTCCGAGGAGGGCCGGTGACGAGCTTTCGATGTCCGAAGATGGCACTCCGAATGAGTGGTTCGACAAAAGGGGACGCCCAACGATTGGCGAAGAGGATTAGGGGATTCCTTTCAAGGTCCATTCTTGAATGAGGGGTAGGTCCGCAGGGAGCCATTTTAGATTGATCAGTTCATCTTGAGAGACCCATTTTATTTCATCGTGTTCCGAGGGGAAAATAGTACTAGGATCGACTGTCTCGCACTTCCAAATGAATAATTCCACATCCCTGTCGCCATAATCATGGGAGATTTCGGCCACACATGAGTGTGGAATTACAGAAATTCCTAATTCCTCTTCAATTTCCCTAACCAGGGCTTCTTCCTGGTTCTCTCCTTCCTCGATTTTTCCCCCGGGGAACTCCCACCAACCAGACCATGCATCCCCCTCAGGCCTCCTACAGGCCAGAATTCTACCCTTAGAGTCGTTAAGTAACGCTCCTACGACCCCATAAAGGGGCTTTATGGATAGGCACTTGATTACCCTACTGACAATTTCAGCTTGGTCACTAATATTGATGTATGATTTATTGGGCAAATGAACAAAAATTATCTTAGTGTCATTGGTACCATTGGCCTCCAGGGTTCTAAAGAGAGTCTCATTACAGACGAAACCCCCAGCGTCCTCGCTCCAAACGACCCTTTCATCATGCTCAAACTCCTCATCCAAAACGTGGATTGGAGCCGTGATCTTGAGTGAATCGGGCGCATTTTGCACGATCTTTGATCCACAAATCATCCTGCCCGAATTATCGGGCTTGGACATATCAAGGAGGTTTTTTGCGAGCATCTCTAAACTGACCTTTTCCCTACTCTCGGAAAGTCCGAGATGCACTATGACATCGAGGGAGTCGCCTAAGTTCAATATTTCAGAGCATTTCCTAGATCCTTTCTCATCAACGCTTAGCACCATGGTCGAAAGCTCGACTCCTTCGAAACCACTCTGACTGAATCTCCTGACTACTTCTTCAGATACGTTTTCCCTATTGCCATTGAATGGCTGGAATCCTGTTAACAGCACCCTAGGCAAATCCACGGAGTATGCGAACGGGTGTGGTAAGTTGTCCTTTTCGTATCTAGGATACGTCATATTCATTCCACCCTGCCCCCTCCAAGACTCGTGTCTGACCACGATTATGTCGTTATCTTACCTAGAGAGGACGAAGATGACGAAGTTAGTGCGATTGGTGTTTTTGGTGTAATTTGGTCTGAATTGAGCGGAGGAATAGGTGCCTGGGGCGCACTGAGGCCTATTTTTACAATTATCCTGTCACTAGTCCCGTTTCTTTTTCTTGGACAGCATTTCAATCGTCAGCATCGTAAGGGGCTCGGATGGTTCTTGATTCAATTACCGCTAATTCTGTCAGTTGTTCTTTGGCCAATAATTTTCATTTGGTCGATTATTGACGCTTGGTGGGTATCAAGCGGCATTGTAGCTGAGTCTCAAGGCCGCTAGAATCCTTCGGGGAGCTTCAGGGGGCTGAATAGGTGGCCCGGACTTGTTGACTCACTCAGCTGGGCCCTAATCTTCGATTCCCAATCCCTCAATACTGTAATTGCTGATGCAAAAGGAATTTCAGCTTCATTCAATATGGTTCGGATGATTGTGTCAAAAATATCCATCCTATCCTGATCTACCGAACCGAGAACCCTGTCCAAGGGGAAAGAGTCGATTGACGGAGCATCGCCATCTGAATCTATGGGCCACGGCTCTAGAATTGATTTGGGCAGTTCCTCACCTGACTCTTCGGCTGTATTTTGGAGCTTTTCCGTGATTATCCTGATGAATTTGGAGACTACTAGAGCTACTTCAACGACCGGTAGGCCGTACTGGTTGACGAAATTGACCATGTTCTCTTGTAGGAAAAGAAGCCTGTCCTCTAGAGGTTCGCTGGGCCCGGGCAACATTCCACTGGAGTCTTCCATATTCATTCCAAGGGGCGTGTACTCAAGAGTTCTAGGTTGAACGGTCGTCATATCTTATTGGGGATCCGCTATTCCCCCTTATTCCATCAAGTAAGTCGTCCTCTATCTCAAAGTGGTCGTTCAGCCAGTCGCCATCCGTATCCCAATTTGTTGGATCGGTTCCGTCTGCTATCTGATCTCCATCGATATCAATGGCCCACCATCCAAAAACATACTCCCCGAGCCCAGTATTTGGTAAGTGATACTGGTCGCCTGCAAACCTATTGAATTCGTCGGCCCAAGCTCCGTTAAGAGTGACAATATCGTCACTACTGTCTACATCCTCGTAGTCGACATCGTTGTCGTCCACGATTAAGGCATAGAGTTGGTCATCGTTGTTGATTTTGTACATCCGGAAGTAGTTTGTCGAAATGGCGGCACTTCCAGAGCATGTCCCCAATAGTGCCTCCCTCAGTTGCCACCACTCCATCACTAGGTTTCCTGAACAGTCATACAGACTGGATTCACGTACCAAAGAAGGTGATGAAAGGGAGGCATTCACCACTCCGAAGTACTCTTGGAAGTTGTTGTATGGTTGATACACACAACTTCCACTGGAGCAATCCCAACCACCGTCATTATCCGCATCCTGGCCTGCGTCGGAAGGATCGGTTGGGTCATGCGTGAACCACGCCCAGTCTAATTGAGGCCTGGAGATTATTCCGGAAGAGACATCAACAGGCTTCCAAACAACAGGGGTTACCTGATACCAGACTACTGAAATTTGGATATACGATGACCAGTTATCATTGGTCTCATTCCACCCTCTGTAGTACTCATAGAAGTCTGGCATCATATCTCCGTCAGTGTCATTATCGAGAGGGTTAGTCCCATACTTGAATACCTCTCTGCCATCTGAAAGATTGGTGTCTTGGACATATGCCACTACGGAGCCATCTTGGAAGAATGGAATCATCACCATGGAGTCATCATCGGTATCTTGATCCAGGGGGTGAGTCCCATTCTCGAACTCCATGATATTGGAGAAGTATAGTGGCTGAGAGCCTTGGCCTAGCTGGCTATCTATCGGCGACGGCGTGAACTGCCTCGCCTCCCAATTACCCTGCTCGGCCGGCAAGTCAGACCAACTTCTGTCATACCAGCCATCCGAGTCCGGATCATAATCGACATCCAGTGAGTTTACTGGATTCATTGACCATCTGAAAGAGTTGACAGGGAGGAATTCCCCGTATATTGAGTAGCAGAATTCCCAACCGTCGGGCATCCCATCCCTATCCGAGTCTCCGTCCGTCGGGTCGCTAACTCCGGCAAGGCTTGTGTTGAAATTGTTGTAATCTACTGAATTGATCAAGCCCATTCTCTCTGAGGACTTTATGCTCTTGCTGATGAATGATGAGTAGAGGTGACCGAAAGCAGCTTGGTAAGAAAGTCCATTCTCCTCAATCTGGGCATTTATTGCATCAGCACCATATGAAACCAAGCCGGTCTCATTCGGAATCGTATCTACGGCTATCTTCTTTCCGTAAACTCTTGATTCATACTCGGCGAGGTTGTCGAATGACTCTGAGTCTGAAATGAATCCATTGCCATCACAGTCGAAGGAGTCGTCATCTGTATCCCTGGATACGTCAGTACCAGTCAGGGGGTTCATCTCCCATATGTTATCCTCCAAATTCCATTCAGTGAACCAATACTCGTAACCATCACTCATGCCGTCCCTATCAGTATCCTCGTCATTGGGGTCCGATATTCCAAGCAGGTAGGTCAGGAGTGGTCCAGCCGGCTCTCCGGAAAGCCACTCCTGATACTGTTGCATCGCTAACTGTGCTTTGCCTTCCTTGTTGAATAGGATCCTGTATATCCTGTTATTTGCCTCGGATGGGTCTAGCTGTTGCGCCTCCTCCCACATCCTAGGTGCGTCTGGTGGCGACAGTCCGCCATTTGCGGGATTGTTATTGGTCAAGTTGAGCTCCACAAGATCCGTGATTCCATCCATATCTGAATCGTAGTTCCCATCTCCTGCCACTAGAGGATTGAGCGTCCATACAGAGTCTGTGGAGTTCCATCTAGTGAAAATTAGCTCAATGCCGTCAAGTAGGCCATCGTTATCGGTGTCTGGATCATTAGGGTCTGCAGTCAGCCCAGTTAGATTCCTCTGCTCATCAGAGAGGAATGTCCCAAAAGAGAGGGAAGACTCAGCCGAAAGCCAAGGGGTTGCGAGTAACTCGCCGCCCACAGACAGTAGGTAAAACTGGGGAGACGTCACGAGATTGTCGGTCTCACTGAGGTTTCCGTCAATTGAGTTGTATTCTTCCCAATTGTTCATGCCATCTCCATCTGGATCACCGGTCTGATCCCTCTCGTCGACGGGATTCAACGTCCATTCTTCATCGAATAGGCTCCACCTTGAGTGGAAGAATTCCCAACCGTCGGGCATCCCATCTCTATCTGAGTCAGCGGAAAGTGGGTTAGCAGATCCGACATCCTGAGTAGTCGTTCCATTTACGAGGCTCTGGTAGGATGGGCTTGTGAAATCCCCAAAGGAGCCCTCTGCAAGATCCTGCCAAGTCTCGTTCCAAAGTGAAGTAGTGAAGTTTTCTGGGTAAGCAATACCTGAGGATGTCGTTGAGCCGTACATGATTTCTGATTTGATGTGGTATTCTAGCCAGTTTACGAACTGCTCATCGAGGGATAAGACGCCGTCATGATTGACGTCATAACCATCTGAATCCGGATTGTTAAGATAGTCTGATCCGTTGAGAGGGTTGATTCCCTTGTTGTCCTTGTTCCATGTACAAGTGTACCTAGCTTCCCAACCATCTGGAAGGCTGTCTCCATCCGAGTCGACATTGTTAGGGTCTGTCTTGACCCATGAAGCGGCCGATTCGTTTGATTCGCCATGAGATGGGAGGCCTTCCCTGAGGACCGTTTCCAACATGTTCCCCCACATATATTCGCAGAGGTTGGAAAGACCATCTCCATCCGCATCGGCATCCGCGTCATTTGGGTCACGTGGATCGAGGGTCCACAAATTTCCACCGGTGTAGACATCTCCAATCCACCTTCTATGCTCAATCTCCCAGCCATCGGGCATGCCATCGCCATCGGTGTCGGCATTTGTTGGATCGGTCGGGCCATCGGTGCCCCCTCCGGCCCCAGAGCCAAGCCATCCTTCGAGATGAACTGTCTCTGCCTGTTCTCCTGATTCTTCATCGCAAATATACTCTTCATTCAGGTAGTGGCAATCGAATGATGTCGGGCCGAGGAACCAACCCCAGTACTCCTCGCCATCGGAAAGGCCGTCTGAGTCAGAATCTATGTCCCTTGGATCGGTTCCATTGAAACCAAATTCAGATGTACTGATGTATCTGTATTCCTCCAGATTAGACCAGTCCCTAGTAAATTCTGTACCATCTGCTAGTTCGTAGCTGACTCCATCGGCATCAGCGTCCCTGTCTCTGTCATATGGATCGGTCGGATCTAACCCATAGGCAAATTCCCACCCATCGGGCATCCCATCTAGGTCAGAGTCTGCAGACTGTGGATCGATGGGCATTATGTTCATGTATCTCCCCGGGGAGACTCCAGCGAATAGCCAATTTTTTCCATCATGCTCCATTGAGACAAGTGAAGTTACCAGACCAGGTACTCTAGTCTGATTCATGTAAAGTCCCAGAACGCCTGTATGGCCGCCCTCGAGGCACCAAGTACCATCCCTGGAGCCAATTACGACCATCCCATTGTAAGAGAGTACTGAGTGTACGTCATTTGCTCCCTCCGCCCATCTGTCGAGATTATACATTCTTTCACTGCTTATCGAAGAATAGGGCATCTGGAAGAAGGTGCCGAGATCCACTAAATGCAGGCCCCCTGCAGTCCCTAGCCAAAAACCAGTAACCTCTTCCACGCCCCCTCCTGGTTGCCTTGGTCCGGCAACCTCCATTGTATTGACTATCGCAGACTTTGACTCATTCAGGAGATCCGCTCGCTGGACGAAGTCCTCCGCATTTTCTTGATCGAAGACCCACCAAGGATCACCTGCAGATGTCAGTGTGTCAGTAGTATTCCATGCGATTAGTCCGTAATCAGTTCCAATCAGGAGAAGTGGACCTCTGCCGGAGACTGGGACGTGGATAGCCGTGTTTGCAGATGTCTTGGCCTCCTCAAGGACTTCGTTCAATGCAAGAATTGGAACTGGTTCAGTAATGGAAATTGAGGACCCATCACCAAGGCAGTGCCCATTATCTGAATCACCATCTTGAATAAATGAGAGGGACCAAGCAGAGTTTTTTCCGAATGCTAACAAGTCTAGGTCATTACTTCCAGTTTCTAACTTAAGGATTGAATGTACAGAACCGATATTGGAGTCCGATAGAGAAGAGATTACTGGTAAACCACTGTTCATAGAAAGGCAGTGAATACCCGAATTGGTGCCGACAATCATGAACTCTGAGTCGCCCACTGTCCACCTCATCATGGTATTCATCTCCATTCCTGATGGGAGATGATGACGTGATACAGAACCTCCGAATGGGTCTATTGCAGTAATTCCGAATTTTGATCCAACCAATAGACGATCCCTTCCAGAATCGCTGATTAGCGAATGCACGGATCCGTCAACAAGTCCAGGGGATGTGGATTGATCGAAAGTAATTACTTCCCCCTCATGATCAGACATCGGAGTCCCCCTGAGGCCTGGAGTAACCCATGCTCCGTCATCGAAGTAAGTCATGTATTCCTCATAGTTACTGAATGCCTCGCCCCATTGGGCAGTCGAGGTGGAGGTATCTGGAATTACGAAACCATCACGATCCAAGTCCCATCCGTCGCTGTCTGAGTCCTCTATGGCATCGCTTGCATTTCTAGGATCTAGCCCATAATGCACCTCCCATCCATCCGGAATACCGTCCCCTGGCACTACGAGTCCAGTAGCGATAATTTCCGACCAGGTGTAGTGATCAGAATCTGGATCTGTTGGATCGCTTCCCAACCATCCGCTATCTCCCGTAGGTCTTTGTTCCCCTATCTGACATGAGTCGGGGCTGAGCCCTGGGATTTCTCCAGCACACCACAGACCATCCCTTTCTGTAATCCAATCATCAGGAATTCCGAAAGAGTACTCCTCGGAGTTAGTGTAGCTCTCCGTGACGTCTATGGAGCCGTCCCGATTTACGTCAAATCCATCCCCGCAACCGAAAGTGAAATCTTGACAGCGATCAATATCCTCGACCTCGTCAGAGGGATCAAGGGGGTCAAACCAAAGACAGGTCCAAGCGTTCGAGGCGTTGATGTATCCTAATCCGCCTTCTGTACACATGTGAATTTCGTACCCATCGGGGAGGCCGTCGCCATCGGAATCCGAATTAGTTGGATCAAGATACTCCCTCTTTCCAGAATCAGTCAACTCAGGGGGTTTACCAGTAAGGGAGAGGCGATCCGTGAAGCACTTGTCCAGAGTATAGGGCCAGCAATACTCCAGAAGTGCAGGAGCCCCGTCCCTGTCGTGATCAGTCATATTATCGGTGCCATTATTCATGTCCAGCCCCTTGACATTCACATTGCCGTCTGGCGTCTCGATTACCACTACAATACCGTGCATTGATTCGTACTGATCTGGTATCTGATCTTCATCGGCGTCGGTGGCCGGAGGAGCCCCTCCCTGTGCCTCTGTGGGGTCCGTGGAGGAGACTGGCGACTGTGGCCGAGTCTGTGATACGAAGGCTAGACTGCTGAGTAGAAGTAGCGTGATGAATGCCGCGGTCTGCTTTCGTCTCATGACATAGCCCCATCTAGACAGCTTTGAGCGTTCTTGACTGACTTATCATGATGATGGAGCGTCGTTCGGACGGGAGGTCAGATATTTTGGCCAATGGCGACGCCAGTAATGTCCTGAATTAGTGATTAGGGACAGTCTTTGACGGATTTGTTCAAAGGTCTATTTACCTCGGACGGACTAGGTAATAGCGATGGAGATTACTCATCTTGGTAGTGGGAGCCGTGGTAACTCAGTTCTCCTTTCAACAGACGAGTCGAAGGTCCTCATAGACTGCGGATTCTCATTGAAGAGGATGGAGTCGCGGCTGGATATGATTGGGGTTAGATCCTCCGAAATTGATGCTATTGTGGTTACTCACCATCACTCCGATCACTCAAGGTCTGCTGCTCGTGCTTCCAAGAAGTGGGCATCGGTTCTGATGAGCAACGCCGAAACCGCTCGAAGAATGGAATGGGCCGATCATGAAAATTTTTCTGAATTCTCCGATTTGGAGAGGATTGAGGCAGGGGGAGATTTGAGTCTCCTGCCCATCCCTGTACCTCATGATGATGCTGACAATGTTGCAATAATCGCACGTTCCTCTGATGGCAATAGGGCTTCGATAGTTACCGATCTCGGAGAGGCGACTGATGAGCTCAAGAAGCATCTATCTACGTGTTCACATATTTCGATAGAGGCTAACTATGAACATTCCAGACTTGTTGGCGGACCATATCCGGATTCGCTTAAGAGAAGAATAACTGGCAGAGGAGGTCACCTTTCCAATGCTCAAACTGGACAGGTTTTGAATGAAGTAATGCACGAGGGGCTTGAGAGCGTGGTTCTTTGTCACCTTTCGGAGAGTAACAATAGACCACATTTAGCGGAAAGCGAGGTATTGATGAGGATTTGTGATTCATTTACAGGGGACCTATCAATATCAAAACAGAGTGGTCCTGAATTTACTCATTGGTTGGGGCAAAGCGAGCCTGAAAGGATAATTGGGCTATCCTAATGCCCCATTACGACTCTGTGAACCGCATTCTGAACGTCCCTCATCCTGTGGACTGCGCCTAGTTCGCGGAATACGACTAATGATCTCTGAAGATAGTCCATTCTCTGTGACCTATTGCTTTCGACCTCGCCGAGTCTCGACAGTATCTCTCCCTGCATCATTCTGAAATCATTGGCCTCAGCCAGTGCGAGACCATCGAGATAGTGTTCTGCAGCCTCTTCCGACCTGCCAGCGTCGCTTAGTACCTGTCCAAGTAGCATCTCGACCTCGACTGCACTATGGGGGTCTGATTGATCGGAAAGGATCTCGAGTGCCCCTGAATAATGGTGCATGGCCAGATCATTATCTTTGATTTTTGCATAATATCTTCCCAAAACCGCTCTAGATCTGGCATGCAACCTGACTTGCTCGTTCTCCTCGGTCTCATCATGGGCGATCATTGCATGGTCCCTGGCTCTGTCCATCTCACCCATCTCAAGGAATGCAGAAGCGAGCCTGATTCTAGCCTCAGTCAATTCGATGGAGTCCTCTGCATCTAGGAGCTCTTCGACATTCCCATACACCTCGAGTGCCTTCTTGTTATCACGCTGACGCCTGAAAATGAATCCCATATTGTTGTATGACCTTGCGGCCCCGAGAGCATCCCTAACAGATATCTGGATCTCGAGCGCCTTTCTGTGGAGTGAAAGTGCCTCATCCATCTGCCCCCTCTTGACCGCAAGATCTGCTCTTGACGAGAGGAGCCTTGCCAGCGGGGAGTTCATCTTGTGCTTCAGTGCGAGTGGCATTGCGAGATCGTACTCTTCCACGGCTTGTTCCCACTTCCCCTGGATGGACAGGATGTCCCCTCTCAGCTCGTGAATTACGAAGCTTGTCCTAGGGCCGAAATTTGAGACATCTAAGGACCTCAGGATACCCAGAAGTTCAATGTGCCCCGAGTTGACCAATGCATGCCCCTCTTCTGAAAGTGCGGCAGCCAGGCCCTCGGTATCGCCCGACATGTGAAGGTGGTGGATATACTCAATACTCTGAGATGGAGTCTCGCGCCTAGTCCTATACCACTCTACAGCGTTTGCATGGAGGATCTGGCTAAGGGAGTCTTCCATGGACCTAGTTAGGAATTCTCTGACAAGATCGTGGACATCATAGTTGTCACTGTCTGCCTGCCTAGCAAGACCTTTCTCAACGAGGTCATCGAGAAGATCCGTCTCGGCGTCAACGCCACTAATCGCCTGCAATGGCATCGGCTCCCTGAAAACAGAAATTGCGCCTAAGACTCTTTTTTCTGCTCCCGAAAGTCTGCTGAAAATCTCCTTCTCGACGAAGGTCTCAAGAGTCTCGTGGAATGTCCCTCCGACACTCCCCCTGTTAATCAGTTCGAGGACTAAGGGATGGCCTCTGGAAAGATTGTGTATGTGGAGGAATTGTGGCATCTCAAGATCCTTCATGGCCGTAAGTATCTGCCTACTTGCTTCCTGATCAAGGCCATCCAATGGCATCACCAGAGTTACAATTCTACCAGAAGAGTCAGTCTCAGGAACCACCATCCTGTATGACCTGGAGAACATCACTAGTCCGACATCATTGATTTCTGGAATTCTCACTGATAGTGACCTTAGTACTGAAATGAGCGTCTCGTCACCGACCTTGTGCAAGTCATCAATGACAATTAGTGATGGTGCGCTATCCAGTCCCTCAGCGATCAGATTGACCGCCATCTGCGGCTGGGGGACAGGAGTAGATGCCAGATAATCCGAGAGGTCGTCACTGCCCATTGCGGACATCCACTCTCCCACTGCTTCCAAGAATGCCCTAGCTCCATCCCAGTCCTGGCATCTATGGTATAGTAGATTCCTCCTATGGGTGAAACTCTCGATCAGCTTGGCCGAAAGTGCGGTCTTCCCTATTCCGGCAATCCCTGGAACCAAGATTGAACCTGACTGGTGTTCCAACAAGCTAACCATGTTCTCTAGCTCCTTCTCCCTGCCGTAGAACTTTCTTGTCCTCGGCAGGTCTCCGAGAGAGGTTACCAATTGTTTCTCTATGTGTTTTGAAAGGTCCCTTTCAATCAAATCCGACGATAGAGAGGAGAAGTCTATTGTTCCAGAGTCGTCTAGATATCTGATTACGTCAACGTGCCTGAGAGGTAATTCTGTTGACTCCAGCGCCTTCTGTAGCTCCATTGTAGATGACCTTCCGTCGTGTCCAATGACCCTGACCATCTGCATACCAACCTTAGACCATATATCGTCAGCTAATTTGGCACCGTCATCAGTGAGGAAATACGCCTTCCTCTTTCTTGAGACTCCAGTAACGTGCGCCTGCCTCTCGATTAGATACCCTTGATCCCTCAGCCCGGAAATTGCGCGGGGGACATTCGACCTTGCTATTGAGACGGCATTTGCTATTCCCATCTGCGAAAGGGCGAACGGTACCTCTACCTTGTCGGCGTGATCAACATAGTCTCTGAGGTGCAGTAGGATGCGTTCCTGAACCCCTGGTTTGGATGCAGGCACGGAAGTCATGGTGCTACTAGCGACAAGTTTCATTCAAGAATGTTCGTGATTAACGACCTATTGGTGATTCACGCCTGGGAATCCTCTGGGACCCATTCTTCGTTGACTGTGTCCCACAGCCATCCGGGGTGATCGGCATGGCTCTGGAAGCGTTCATTCTGGGAAGATGGGGCTTCCTCTTCGGACTTGGCCCAAGAATATGGGTCCTCCTCCGTTTCTTCCGAATCAACTACTTGTGTTGAGTCCTCTGCCTCATCTTCCTCTTCAATTTCAACGAAGAAGTAGGCGAAGGCAGCTATCGCGCCGAGTAAAATTACAACAGCTATGATCAACATGGTGCCAAGACCGGTTCCTTCTTCATCGCTCACGGTGATTTTGAATCCGGGCTCATAAGTCTCTCCCCCGTACTTGAATTGCGGCGTTGCAGAGCCGGATATCCTGGACCCAGGGATCCCCATCTGCCAAGTTGAATCGCTTGAGATAACAGTATTGTTCACGGGGTTTCCACCAATGGTAGCTGTGACGGTTTTACCAGGGAGTCCGGTACCGGTGAATATTGCGATCTCATCGTCGCCAATCCTACTATCATCGGGCTCATTAACGACGAAAGTCAGTCCAATCACATTTATCGACACAGGGAGTGAGTTCGCCTTGGATCCGAATGGGTCAGAGGCTACGAAAATAACTTCATCCAAGGACCATCCGGATATCTCCGGATCGTAGAATGACATGGTTATCGGGTTGTAAGTCGCCATGCCATTAGAAGCGATGCTGAAAACTACCCCATACTCATCGTCACTTGTCAATTCCTCGTTGTCATAAACGGAGAGCATCAGTTCTTGATTCTGGTCTGCGTCGCTGAAGTGTTCCATCAAATCGATCTCCGCCAGCGTACACCTGTCTTGGGACTGGGAGTCCAATTCGCAATAGAGGGTGATCTCATTGAGCCAGCCGCTTGAGTCGAACACTGGTTGGTTGTTGCCGGCATCAGGAGGGTTGTCCGCGGTAATCTGAAGTTCTACCCAATCGCTGTAGTCGAACCCATCATATGACCTCATCCTGATTTGGTATTCTGCATTATGTCTGAGGGACATTGAGTTCCACTCCTGACTGAATGCCCCATTTGAGGAGAAATCAGTGATTGCATCCGAGTGGACGTTGATGTAGCCATTCGCTATATCGAGAACCTCAACATCGACCCTTGTAATGGTGCCATCAGAGTCTCTGGCGACCCCTTCGAAGACTGAACTCTCGGAGACGGCTAGCCTGTCTCCACTCTGGGGAGAGGTTACACTGAGGAACGGTGCCGTATTCGAATTGTCGATATTCAATGTGAGGACGGTCGCCTCGCATTCGTCAATGACCCCTATGCAGAAGTCGGAGTCTGATGCCCATATTGTGAATGTGTACTGAGCATTCACTCTTGGCTGCCCACCAAAATCCCAAGTCCATGACCAGTCGGGTCCGCCACTTACAGGAGTGGTAACTTGGAAGTTCGGACCCACGATCTGGAAATATATGTCCTCTACATCCATGCTACACTGCTCCGGGCAGCCATAGAAGTCGTAAGCCGTTCCTTCGAATGTGACACTATCGTCTGAGTGTGTTGACATCGAGCTTGGTGATGTGACGGAAATAGTAGGAGCCTGTGTGTTGAGCTTTATCGTAATCCCGACTATGGGGCTATGTGTGATGCCGTCAAAGGATCTGAACTCGAACGTGTAGTCCCCTTCTGCCATGCTGGACATGTCCAATTCGTAGAACCATGTCTTGAACGGGTGATTGTTACGTGTTACCTCACCCATTCCTGCCCCAGATGAGTCAGTCGCCACAAGGGCATTGTCCCAGTCGCCAGTGAATGGATCCTTGACCTCGACGGAGTGGACGTAGCCCTTCTGATCCCACTGGGCCAACTCATCGGTCTGATAGAATGCTGCGAGGACGCCATCGTGGGCTGTGCCGGTGATATTAACGATCTTTCTGAACGAGTGGCCCTCATTTTGAGTTACGGTTACAGAGGGAGCCATATTCAGCAGCTCTGCGGTACCTTGGTAGGAAGAGTCCTCGAGTGTGAACTCCCCGCTATCCAAGCCTGAGCCGAACTTGTAGGCTGTGTATCTGTATAACGAAAGCTCGCGAGTTCCTGCGGCATAGTCGCAATCTGGATCCTCAGTATCCGTGATGAGGTCCCCGTCGTTGTCGATTCCATCCGTACAGGAGTCTTCGAATTCATCATCCGCATACCCATCGGGATTGTCTCCCCCTCCTAGGCCCCTGAAGTCTAGGTGGAAATCAGAGGGCAATGAGAACCAAGGGGTGTATCCGTCATCGAGGGTTTCGATATCGTAAAGATCGTTTCCAAGGGCGTCCTCTACAAGGACCCCAGCACCTGCGACTCTTTCGCCCTCCACCAATACCTGGTAACGGACCAGCTCAGCCCTGCGCACTTGAACGGCGTAGGGAGTTGGCTGAGTCTCTATAAATACTGACGAGAGGTCAAGATTTGCCAGGGCCGCGAAGGTGAATACGGTAGAGTTGTTGTCCATACTTATCGCGAGAGGGAAGTTCCTTGGAGTCAGATTATCGCATAGGGCACACTCCTGAACCTCAGTGGGAACTATTGCGTTCTGGAATTGGTTAGCTGGCCAGGCTTCCTGATCGGGCCATGACAGGATTACGGGATCCCCACCCGCCGCAGCACTTGGAATCGTCTCAGACTGCACTGTTACTGCACTCTTTGTGACATTGTAGGTCATATCCACCCCATTCCATGAGTTCTCAGTGAAGAATCCGAGAGTTCCGTACTGCTGAGTTCCCGCATACCCCGAATCGTAGTGCTTGATGACTGCGCCAGTTGAAGGTACATTCCAATTGTTCCTCCGGATATCTAGGAGAGCTCCGACGGCCCTGAGCCCATCGGCATCCCCAGCGGCGTTGATCTCGTTGTCGTACATGGTTAGGCCTGATCTGAAGGCGAGCACAACGGGACAAGTGAATCCGCCTCCGAAGTGAGTCATGCTGGAGCAGGTCCCAGTTCCGTCTGTGGAGAGTGTGTTGTTTGCGAGGAACGCTCTTGCAGCAGATGGGGCTGGAGCTTGATTGCCGTATTCTCCTGCCAGAACTACTTCCTTGGCTACGTCATGTATCGTATTGTTCTCAGCTATTACATCGAATGAGCCCAGCATCCAGAGTCCGTTCCATCCCCCTATCGGGCCAATGTCATTATTCTGGATGTTTGCATAACTGGAGTATACCGCAATTCCGGAGCCTCCCGATGCCCCCGATAGTTCGTTATCGTAAACGTCAGCATGGGCGCCCCCGTAGATGGTAACTGGAGTGCCTTCTGCCGTGGTTATCTCATTGCTGGCAACTGTGTTGTAGTAGTCTGTCGTCCCAACGCTCTTGAGGCTGTATATGTCAATTCCATTGCAGTTGACACCGATCGATGAGTTGGTCACCGAACCTGATGAGTACCTGAGTGATATCCCGAAGTCGCCCACTGAAATATCAGCATCGTCGATTTCAATGAAAGCGTCCTGAACCCAGACAGTTGGCCTGCCTCCGTCCCTCTGTCCACAACCTCTGTCAGTTCCAACGAGAGTAGGGGAATCCATAATCAGAGGAGTGACTGGAGTTCCTGAGCTGTAGATCTGGACAGCGGAACCGTCTACGCCGCTTTCGCCGTCATTCCCTACTACATATTCCCCCCCAATGAATCTGGGCTGAGCGAGATTGGTGGTCAATACGCTACTGGTATTGACATCTGTGAACTCCATCTCTCTGAGAGTCGGGCTGGCACCATCTAGAACCAAAGCACCGTATCTGAACTCGTTCAGGGTGTCTATGTAGTATGGTATCCCCCATGCCCCATCTATGGTCAGGTACCTGATCGCGGTTTGGGATAGGTCTATCGAATCCCTAATCAAGACTCCCTCAAAGCAGGATGGGTCTTCAATGAAAATTTCCTCATTACCGTTTGACATCCCATAGCACTCCCCTCTTGCACTGGAATTCGATGGTTCTGTCCATCTGAATGTAATTTTCTGAGCTGTATTTGCGTTTCCGCTAGCTCCGCATGAGGATGCCCCTATGCATATACTTCCCCTGGCATCCAAGTGGGTGCCATTGGGAAAGGTCACGGTAGTGCCAGGCTGGATTATCAGCTTCGCTCCAGATGAGACGACTACATCGCCAGTCAGGGCGTGACTTCCTTGCCACACCTCAGTTCCCGAAATGGTACCTGAAGTGGTGTCATTTGCCGCAACCACAGGGGTCGCCGGGCCCACGAGGGAAACGAATACGCTTGTTAGCATTAAGAATACCAATAGGGAGCTTCGTGTTCTATCTCCGCGGGCCATGCATGCGGGGTGTCGGGAGCGGATTTAACCATAGGGTCGAAATGAGTGTGCGGGGACGGCTGAAAAATTCGCTCTCAGAATGTATTTCTAGTTCAAATTGAGCTCAAAAGCGACTTGTGAGGCCCATTCAAAGGCATCTAGTTTCCCGTATCCCAATTTGCTGTCGTGAGCTCCATCAGACCCATCTCCACTGACTGCTGAGTTTGCAAGCGCCCTCTTCACCAGCTCCATCCCTTCCTGATCTATTTGGCCGTCTTCATTGGCGAGTTCTTCGCCATAGAGCTCCAAAATAAGAGATAGTGCCCCAGTAACAAAAACAGTAGAGTCGCTGGTGCCCGATGAATATGCGTACGGAGGAGATAGCTCGGTAGTTGCTGTGGAGAATATGTTTACTCCTGGGGCGGAAACTTCGGGTTTCTGGTTCGGAAAATCCCTAGTCTCCCCTTCGTAGGGATCAATGACAGAGCCAGAAGCACTNTCTTGCCATGAGATTCCGCTCCTGTACGTTGCCCCTACCGCTATCACCCCTGGGATGTTTGCAGGGACGGAGACATCAGATATCGAATCGTCNAGTCCGGTGTTACCGGCAGCGGCGACCACGAAGATCCCTGAGTCTAGTGCCTCATTGACTGCAGAAACGGTTTCGGATTCGGTCCCCATTCCCATGCCCGGATTCGACCCCAGACTTAGGCTGATAATGTCCNCCTCCTGCGTAATTCTACACCACCTNATGGCTAANGCAACTCTGTCTTGCTGTCCNGAGGAGCCCTCTGGCCCCAATGCNAGAGCTACTGAAAGTGAAACACCTGGNGCNGCCCCNATGAANGTTCCATTNGCTACAAGAAGGCCTGCCATCATAGTCCCGTGATATTCCTCCCCTACGTCCCTGACTTCATCGTTATTTTCTTCATAGAAATCCCGGAATCCGGCCAAACTCATTCCTGCCAGATCTGGATGGGAGGAATCCACGCCTGTATCCACTATGCAAACGGAAACCCCATCTCCTGTAAGTCCGGAACTCTGCAATCGCCTGATTCCAGTATCTTCGTAGGCCCACTCTGAGTCCGGCAGAACGGGAGTAAGGTATGCGTCAATGAAGGGCCATGAAACAAGTAAGAGAATTGTGCCCAATGAAAATACGACGGCCCCCCAAGGCCATAGTGCCTCCTTGATGGGTCCCAATGGCCACCTGAGTCTTCGGGCCTCTTCGTCCGAGAGGCCGTAAGCCTCCCCTGGATATCCGGGAGCAGCGGGATCCACTGTAGTCAACAGTCTGGGCTCCTCTGGCTCGGGCATCAACTCAAGATGCTCGATTGCAGGCATAATCGGTTCCCGTCTGAACGGACATAAATACCAATGTATCAGAAGGGTGCATTGGGCCTTCTTGAACGAGGCCTTGTCAACATCCCGATAGCCAGTAGGATGAGGGCTCCGAGTATCCAACCAATCCAGTCAGTTGTGCCCTCTACTGGGGGAGATCGGACGTCAACATTCGATACACCTCCCTGCTCATCGAGATAAGGCANTACCTCGCCATCCACTGTCTCCTCCACCACTACAAGTCGGAGGTAGTATGAGTCCGGCCCGTATTCAGTAAGATCCAACGAAATGTCGAATGTGACTTCAGACATTGATGGTATATCACGAGTATCCAAATCGAATGCTACCTCGCTGCTGCAAGTGCTATCTTCGCACATTGTACCGTTCAGCGTAACTCCGGGTGCATCGACTAATCCGCCGTTGAACACCGTTACCGCCCAGCCATTCGTCGTGAATGCGACGGGATCCCCTCCAGTGTACGATTGGTGTCCGGTAATGCTGATGACCGGATTGGATACTTCCACGTTAATTTCTATGTCGGGATATGTTCCGCCCATCTTGTCAGTTACAGAGACGTAAATCGTGTATGGTCCGCCTGTCGCATTCTCTGGCGTAATCACCGATATCGAATGGGTCGTTGAGACGAAGGCGCCGAGAGTGTGGCTAGTGGCCCCAGTCCTCTCCCAGCCCTCGGGAAGCTCTGAGTCGTCGAATGAGAATTCGAATTTCTCGTCGCCATTGCCCGTATTGGTGATGTCAATTCCAATTTGTATCGCTTCACCCGATGACACCCCGTAAACCTCATCCATCGGCTCTGCCGAGAAACCGTGTATCTGGGGGATCCTCACAACGACTGTCTCTTCGGCGTAGTAGCCGTCCACAGTGAAGACGTCAATATTCACTGAATGGCCATTAGACAGAGAATGGGCCATGGACTGGTTTGCAGGACTGATTCTGACGTGTAGATCAGTGAAGTTCAGAGTATTCTCAAGGCCCACGTCGAAGCTTACCGAGGTATTCCACTCGCCTGATCCGTTGTGGAACTCGACCAGCCAGTCTCCGCCATCGGTCCCAGGGACCAGTGCCTGAGCGGAGAACGTATCAAATGGCTCGTGGCCGAGGTAATCCACCCCCATGACGAACTCCAGCGGTTGGAATCCCGAGGTGTTCTCATCGAGCTGTGCCAGTAGGTCAGCTATCCCTCCATCATGAGAAGGATCGCCTCCACTGCTGGAGATTACTCGCAGGGCCACCTCGTGGTTGGAAACTCTGGTATGTGAAATAACAGTAGCTGGAGTCTCTTGTCCGGCCTGCATACCGACCGTGCGTCCGCCCGAGTAGGTCATGTTCCGATCCATTTGGTTTACCACGAATTCGCTGGAAGTCTCGGCCACCCCTCCTGGAAGGAGCATTCGTAGACCTCCATCATCGTCCAATTGGGCGACCCAGGATATCCCTGCACCTATGTTGATTATCAGCTCAGGACCCTCTACATCTGCAAGAGTTCTGGATACTCCGTCGTAGTCCAGCCACTGCGTCTCAAGAATGAGCCACCCTCCAGAGATTAGTCCCATGTCCTCAAAGCCGCCCTCTAGGACGTCGGCTTCTATGTTGGCCATTGCAATTAGGCCGTCTTCCTCGACGCTGGCACGTATGATCCACTCGCCGGGCTCAACTTGGGCTGACCAGTTTCCTTTCCAAACACCGTCCTCCAGATTCTTTGTCGGTGTAACGGGGTCCCTCACTAGGCCCTCAGCAGGGAATAGCTCGAGGACCAAAGAGTCGGAAATCTCTGAGAATTGTGTCTCGTCTATGTAAGAAATAGTTCCTCCCACGTCCACTAATCCGGCTGTAAGCTCTATCTCGACATCATTTGAGGAGGAGCCGAGTACGACTGAGATTTCCTCTTGGTCGAATCCTTCCATGTGAGTGGTTATGCACCATGAGGTTTCAGAGGGCTGGAATACGGACCAGTCGCCATTTGGATCTGTAGTAAGGTTTCCAGTGAAGAGCTTCGAATCCGTGTCCGAATCTGAAATTTCATCATCGCAATCCTGCCTGATGGAAACTATCACTCCCTCAACTCCCTCGCCTACATCTGAGTCATCGTCGTCATTGAAGTCCCAATACACGTTTCCGCTGAGCTCCGATGATCTGTTTGCAATGAGTGAAATCTCTGGATTTGAACCCGCGGATAGTGTGAATTCGGCGGAATCTAGATCCCACATCACGCCATCCAATACCATGCTCATCTCAGCTGACCATGCCCCTGGCGATACCAAAGCGGACACGAGCCCCTCAGAGTCAGTCTCTCCTAGTTCGATAGATCCTAGTCCATCAACTGACTCCATTACGATCGTGAATCCACTTAGTGGCTCTCCAGAAAGGTCCTCGGTTAGATTCAGTGATACTGTAGCAATCTCGCTGGTTGAGAAACTCAGTTCCTCTGCAGCATTCTCGAAAGACACATTGACTGCCTCCCTCAGAGTCTCTGAAACCCCTCCGGGGCTTGGGAATGGCTCGACCCACAGAATCCAGCTTCCCTCCTCCACGTGATCGACCCAGGAGCCGTTGGAATCGGTGTAGAATGTAGAAGTCCAGCCATTCTCAGGGTTAATCATCCTGAACATCTGGTTCGCCAATGGGCCTCCGCTCTCATTGGAAAGTGACAGGCTTACCCTCCATTCTGGATCGAATGAAATCGATCTCTCGACTATATCTCCCTCAAGGGAAATCTGGAAAGATTGTACTGCAGTCAGTATCCTTGTGCCAAACAAGTCCCCATCCTCTGGATCCGATATCTCGACGGTGACTGAGTAGGTACCTGGCTCAAGTGAGACTTCTGCATGGCCTTCCTGTATCCATTCGCTTCCGTTTGTCAGCACACTCTTACCAGCCCCTGACAACATCATCGAGTCTATCTGGAAACCATACGAAACCGGAGTTCCGTTAGATGAGTTCCCATCATTCGAGTGATCCATGAACATATCCACGGAAAGAGTTCCATTGCTTGGGTTCAATATCACCTCTAGAGATGTATTCTTGTCATCTATATACTTCTGAACAGGCGACGCTCCAAGGATTTCTGGGCCCTCTACGTCGAAGGTCCAGTTGCCCTCTGGAAGAACCATATCGAATAGTCCGTCGACTGGGATTTGTTCCCTCCATGTTACGTCATGCTCATCACTGTCAGCTGTTACGGTAATCTGCTCCCAGCCAGCGAATGAAGGGGAATACAGATTGTTGGCCCTATTGACACTGACCATACCAGAAATTGCAACCCCTGGTCTTGCAACCATCACTACGTCATCCAGGTCCCCGGATACAGTGAAGCTATCTCCAGCGACCAAAGAAGCCACGATGCCCTCCACAGTAGCATCGACCATCGCGCCTTCTGGCAAGGAGATGCTGAACTGGCTCGACTCATTGGTTACTGCCGTAGTGCTGAATCCGTCCCAGTGGAATTCTACTGTAACGTCGGAGCCTATGAGCTTGTTATCATCCGGATTGAACTCGGCTGAGACATTTTCCTCGTAGTAGACTATCCCCGAAACTAGTAGGCTTGTCCTGAATTCGAATGTCTCGAAGGAGTCGGCATCTACATCGATGACCTCCCATATCTGTTTGGTCTCATCCAGGGTATAGTCCAACAACCATTCGCCCGGTGCGAGTTCGGCGAAGTATGTGCCTGTCACATTATCGAAGATCGCATCGACCTTGCTATCCGAGCCGTCATTCGCCTTTAGTGAGACATTCAAGTCAGGGACGTTCTCGTCAGCGTCTAGGAGTTCGAAAGTTATGTCAAAGGTCTGGGAGATCGGGAAGGGTATCTGTACATCCGTAGCCTCATTTGCATCGAAAATGTAGTCTTCTAAGAATTCTGGGAATCCGTCATTGTCGATGTCTATCTCCACTGTGTAGTTTCCAGGGATAATTGGGCCGAAGTTTAGCTTGCCATCTTCATCGGGCAAAATCATACAAGGAGCGAAGTGTACCTCCTCGCAGTCATCTACCGCATCTGAGAAGCCGCTTCCATCCTGATACAGGGCTACACCGCCCTCGATGACCTGATCTGTTTCGTCTACGAGTTTTCCTCCTATTGTGCTGCCCATAATTTGGACCTCGGAAACCTGTGAACCGGGATTTGATGAGACGATGAATGCCTCGTCCAGAGTAGCTCTTGAGCCGTCTGCGAATACTACTGTGACTTCATATTCGCCCGGTATTGCATCCATCAGGTGGAAAGTCCCTGGCTTGACCATTGGGCCGCTGAAAGAACCAGCGCCGGAGAATTGCCCGGTGCCATTGATTGTTCCGTAGGTGTCCATTTCCTCTGATGTGTCGACCTCGAATCTACCTGATGCAACCATTGATGCGTGATACAGGTGCTGAGTGAAAATTGTTGACCCGTTGGATGTGAATCTACCCGAGGCATTGACCTGTCCATCGATTAGGAAGTCCCCGGAAGAGAGTTCGCAGAATGTGAGGTTCTCAGGCATTGTGCCATTCTCGTTGCATACCTGGATCTGAGATTCTCCCCCAAGGTCCTCGGAGATGGTCCCACTTAGGGTGCCACGGCCGTCGAAAAGCCCGTCTCCCGTCAGGCTATGGTTGTTCATTACCTCCTGCGAGAAGTTGCCGGTGAAATCTGAGACTGTGACCACGGATGTTGAGAGAACGGAGCCTTCGCCCGTGAAGGTTACCTCTCCTATCCCGTTGAAGACTAGGTCCGTGCCAGTTACAGTCCCATTGGATGTCGTTACTGTGTAATGATCCAACTGTATGGCGTCCCACATGGGAGATAGTTCCAGATCAACACCGATAATTGGCTCGTCCTCGAATTCTGATGCGCCGGACCAAGCTAGTTGTCCTGTTGCGTGCGTGGGGTCGACGTTGATCGAGACATCGATATTTGAGGCCCCATTAGAGTGTCCGTCGTCGCCCGAGATGTTTACGATCTGCTCTGCTAGCCATGTAGATCCTGAGACATTTCCTAGTATACCTGAAATCGGGTTGATATTGCGATTCGAGTTGGACTCGGAGAGAATTTCTGTCATACTATAGCTACCAGACATTACGGTAGCTCTAGCCGAATCTAGGTCCGGCTCTCCGAAGAAGGCCGACACTCTGATCTTGCCTGCTGGCGCCACGAAAGAGAAGGCCCCATCCTCATCTGCATCCGTGGTCCCAATTGGAATCCAGTATGTCCTACCGTCCCTATCAACTACGTCTCCGTTTTCATCAGCAGTCTCTTCGCCGCTGAATGCGTCTCGCTCGATGAGGATCCTGGCATTGGGCACAGGGCCTATTCCATCGAGTTCAACGGTTCCCGAGATGGTAGCCCCACTGTAGTACTTGAGAATCTTGACTTGGGTGTTTGCATTGCCTACAACTGGGTCCGCACAATCCGAATCCAGCTTTTCGCCGGACTCGTCCAACTCGCAAGGCAAGTCGTACCAATTTGCTAGAACGAAGTGGTTCATCATTGCTCCCGGCATGGGGATTGCCGACTCCAGAGGTGAGCCGGGCGTCCCGGTAGTGTAGAAGTGCGGTGCTGGTTGAGAAGCGTCGCCCGGCAGACCGAGAGTCGATGATCCGTACCCCACATACACCCTCGCAACCATTGTCTCGAAGAATGCGTCTTGGTGCTGATAGTCGATGTCGATCATCTGAATCACCTCACTCGCATCCTGAGCGGCCCCCGACTGTTGCCTCACGACGTCATTGAGGTATTCCTGCTCGTATTCCTCAGATGTCCTAGGGATGACTGGCCCATCTGCCCCTCTCTGTGTCAGATAATTTGTGGAGATGTAGTTGTCCAAGTCAAGTCCCGAGAGCGCGGTCGGGGCATGGAAGATTCCTGTGGTTTGACCACGGTGGTAAGAATAGTCCTCATAGTAAGACCCTCCAAGTGGGTAAAGACGATTGTCAACGGCGAAGTATCGGATATCGTTGTTCCTCTCCACTGTGACTCCCAGCCCTTCCTCGTAGTCCTGAACTTCGTAAGTGACCGATGTTGTGATCGAGTGATACATGTCAACTAGTTCTGAAGAGTCGAATGCCGTCAGAAGGAAGGCCCGTCCCATTGCGAGCTTCGAGTTCGCCCTGTGGAGGCCCGTGGAGACGTCATCGAAATCCTCGATCAGGTCATTTGTGTACCTGTAGTTCCCGATCATGTAGTGAGTGGTGGTTTCGTCGAAGTCCGAGGTCCTGCCCCTAGCCTCGTCGAAGGATGCTCTGGCTTCTGTCTCGTTCATTGGCTCTCCATACGGCTCGCCATCGAAATATACCATCCATGACTCGCCATCTGATGGGATTCCGCTTTCACCTAGGGAATGGCCCCTAAGGAGCTCTACGACCCCGTCGGTAGCTATGATTTCCATAGAGCGTTGAATGACGAAGGAAGAGTCTCCAACATCGATCGAAAGAATTGAGTCGAATTCCTGCATCTGGGGTGTGCTCATGTACTCGTCAATCGCATCAGTGAAGTCAGTGGTGAACTCACCGTTATTCGACCTCCTATCGCCTTGAGATAGGGTCATTATGAATAGTGCCAGAGTGTCATCTTGTCCTTGTGAGAGGAGCATTCCGCCACTGTTCGGAATTCCTGACTGGAAGTTGTCGGCCACAGTGGGGTGCTGGCCTTGGGCCAAAGCCTGGAAGCCATAGTCCCACCATGATACGAAAGCTGGCCTTTCACTGAAACCAACATCTGTGTCTTGCTCCGACAGCCATTCGTATGCAGTATTCCAGTCCGCGCCATTGAAGCCGGGTCCGAAGGTCCCCATGTACCAGAGCTGGCCTGATTCTGCGTCATATTCAGCGCCATTCAATATCGAGAGGTCTCTGAGAAAGTCGGGGGATATCTCGTATATGGTCTGGTCAACATCCGAGGCGGCAGCCTGGCCCCTTGGAATTCCGGAGTCTATTCCGTAAGTCATGTGCTGGCTTGCAACCAGCATGAAGACTAGAACGAGGGCAGGAATTCCAGGGTGCTTCTTTGTGGCTGGCCATGTAGACTTCCTCCTAGCAGAGGGAGAGCCGATTCCCGACCTCCTCCATTCCTTGACAAAGCCCACTGGATCTGCGGACTTCCATAGCATTGCCATTCCCAGTCCCCCTACAACTGCCATTGCTGGAGTCGCGTTGAAGATGAAACGCCCGGCACTCCATGCCATGTACGCAGCAACGATTACCCATGTGCCCAGAAGCAGTTGGCTCTGGCTTTCCTTCCTTGATCCCCTCCAGAGCAGGTAGATTGCGCATGATACTGCTATCAGTGTGACAATGGGGCCATAGGATGCGAACAAGACCCCCCTACTGGGTGCTTGGGCCTCACCGATTGTACCGAAAATCTTGTTCTTAGAGAAGTAGAATCCGCCGGTGAAGAGAATATCCCACCCATTGTATTGCTCCAGCGTCTGCAACAGGTAGAGCGTACCCAGAATACCTGAGAAGAGTGCTGCTCCGCTTCCAATAACAAGTAGCCAAGGCCTGTCTCTGAAAGAGCATGTAACCCATCCTAGTGCCATTGTGAAACCTATGATATAGAACATTGGCTGGAAACCACTGGGATCGAAAAGAAGATCCATCCCGGGCCACATGTAGAATGGAAGTGGAATTAGGAATGATGTGAATAGCATCTGCAGGGAGGCTGCCGTAATTGGCAGGCTATCCCTGCCCCTGAATAGATTCATCACGACCTGTGCGCCATATGCTAGGAATAAGATTCCCGGACCATAGACGAATCCTTTCCACCCCAGTGCCGCTGTCGCAAAGGATATGCCAGAAAGGGTGGCATTGGACATTACCGCTGGGTTACGGGCCCACATCTCCCTCATTCCAGCAATTAGGTAAAGTGGGTTCTTGCTCGGATTCTCAAAAATTCTCTCAGTGCTGAGGCTCTCCATAGCCTTGACCCAGAAGTAGAACGCCATCGAGATGAATAACAAAGCGAAGGAGTCGTGATCTGCAAGAGCGAATGTCGAATGACCGATGTGCCCTGGCATCAATGCTATCAGCCAAGCAGCGAAGATTCCTGCCAAGTTGCTGTGTACCCTCCTTGCTATTGCAGCGATTGGCAAGACAATCAGAGCACCATAGATGGCTGGCATGGATGCGACACTCCACCAAACCATTGTTGCCTCCTCGCCCGAAGAGGCGCCAGTGACCCAAGAGAGGCCTATTCCCCCAAGGGCGATGGACCATGAGAATAGTGGCGGTCGTGGATTAATTGAGCCCATCGGATATGCCCTATCTGCATCGAAAATGTAGTGGCTTCTTTCCGCGACGACATAATCAATGACCCTCTTCATGTACCATGGGTCGGAACCGCCTGTCATGTCCCACAACTGAGTCCCTGATGCGTTCATTGCGGGAAGGACATTCCATCCGGTTCTTACTGCCAATGCGACGAAAAGTGCCAATCCCACCATAATTCCGTAGTAGTTTTTGTTCCACCAAGCCCTGATTTGACTGTTCTCTCTACGAGGTGCAGTGTCTCCGAAATACCCTCTTGAAGAGAAAATTACAGCCGCTACATTGAGCCAGAAAATCAGGAAAACCCATGCAACTCCGGACAAGCCATCGTCTGAGGAGAGGGTGGACCCAAGTAAGTCGCTACCAATCTCCACCATCCTAGCGAGAGTGTATAGGATCCAGTTTACGGCGACTAGCGCTCCCCATACCTGCCATCCCTCTGCCCTGCAGAAAGCCCAGAACACAATGACGAGCGTTGTGAAAAGTGCCCAGATTGAACCCAGATAGATGTGCTCTGCATATTCGGTTAGAGTTTCCAAACTACCTACCCAAAGAAGTGGGAGAAGTTGTACGGCAAGAATCAGTGACATGACCCCTATGGTAACTCTCGAGGATTTATCCGAAGCTTCGAAAGTTGGTAAATCTGAGAAAAGTGGACCCACGCCTCGATCGTCAAGTGTGCCTCTCATGGCAATAGCAAGTATTGCCCCGAGGGCACATGCTGATGCCCAGAATGCGAACAATATGGAAGCTGTAGCAGATCTGGAAGCGTCAATCAGTTCTGCTTCCGTGCCGGCCCATGCGGAGGAGTCGAATTGTGTATGGGCCGCATGGGATACGGCAAAGTGGAAGCCTACTATCAAAGCTAGGAGTAGATTGGCCTCCTCATTCCTTCTCAAGCTAGTTAGGAAGAGGGTTGAAATCGCCATGAAGACAAATGTGAAAATTGTAATGTTCTCTATCGATGAGGATATCGAGGGCACCAACATTGGAATTGCCAGTATTGCAAAAAACGACACCATGAAGATTCCAAATCTAAAGCTAGGAGGGCCATCTGATTTGGAATACGAACTGTCGAATTCCCGAGAGGCAGGGGAGGAAGAGGCGACCCTTCCAAGCGCAGCTCCGAAAGTGGCTGCGAGAGGGAGGGTCAGGATTCTCAGATATCCATCATTCTCCATTGCTCCGTTTGCGACATAGTCGATCCCGAGAAACAGCACCATGAGGGTGGCAAAAACCACCGTCACAGGGGCCAGTCCCATCAGCGGAATCTCGACTCTTGTCGCGTCTTCTTTTCCGTTCATTGGCATTCACCGTCTGCTACAGCCTGAAGGCTAGCGTCGCCGCGATTTTACTTCCTGTTATAACCGTTCTTAGAACGGTTGCGAAATGAATAGCCCAAAACGGCGATTCTAGCGCTTCAGGGCCCTATGTCCTATGTCGGACCGATAATGCGAACCATCTAAATCGACGTTGTCGATAATTTCGTATGCTGTCGAGACGGCGCCCTCGAGCGTGGGGGCTACCCCAGTGGCGGCTAGAACCCTGCCTCCTGAAGAAACGAGTACCCCCTCCCTCAGGGAAGTCCCTGCATAGTGAACCATGCCAACTGTTTCGCCTTCATCTATGGACGTCTCACTTCCTGAAATTAGCCCCCCTAATTTAGGCGATTCAGGATACCCTTTCGAAGCCAGAACTACGGTCGCAGCCGACATCCCGGAGAAGGAGGGTTCAATGGAACTGAGGCTACCCTCTGCAGCAGCCAAGAGTAGTTGCCCAAGATCGCTATCAATTAGCGGCACAGTGACCTGGGTCTCGGGGTCTCCGAATCTAACATTGAATTCGATCACCCTAGGGGCTCCGTTTTCGTCTATCATGAGTCCTGCATATAGGCACCCCCTGTAGGGGGTTTCCTGGTTCCTCAGGTGATGGTGCATTGGCTCTACTACCTCATCTAAAATCCTCTCCATCACCGAAGGGGAGACGACCGGTGCGGGAGCGTAAGCACCCATCCCACCAGTATTCGGGCCCATGTCATTGTCGAAGGCCCTCTTGTGATCTTGACTTGGGGGGAGGCATACAAAACCGGTTTCGTCCATGACAATCAGTACGGAAGCCTCCTCGCCATCGAGATGCTCCTCCATCAGGACGATGCCGTCTTCCTCCAAGGCTGATGAAAGAGCGTGTTCCGCGGCAATCCTGTCGGATGTCACGGTGACTCCTTTACCTCCTGCGAGAACGTCTCTCTTGATTACCCAAGGACTGTGAAAAGAGTCTAGGAATTTTGGGATATCTTCGACGTCTTTGATTACTTGGCAGCTACCAGTAGGGACGCCCAATTCCAACATAGTTTTCTTTGCATGCAATTTCGAACCCTCCAACATTGCTCCTCCGGAATGGGGGCCGAAGCAAGGAATTCCGTTCTCCCTCAATTTATCGGCGAGACCTAGGACCAGGGGTGCCTCGGGCCCAACTACAACTAAGTCTGCTTGTATTTCAATCGATAATCCAACAAGTCCGTCTATGTCACTTGAGCCGATATCGTGATTGGTGCCCAGTGACCGCGTGCCGGCATTTCCGGGAGACGTGTGTATCGATGTCACTGAAGGGCTACTTGACAGCCCTATTGCAATGGCATGTTCCCTTCCGCCTCCTCCAACAATGAGGACCCTCATCCCTGCCACGCTCATGCGCGCCGACGACAGGGCATAATGTATACTGATAGTGGATTTCAATATGGGACTGACTTCAATCCCAGTCTGTATCCGATGATGTTGGTCGCCCTGTGAATGACGGGTGTCAGAACCAAGAGTGCCAGTATCTCGTTAGTTAGTTCGGGTTGTGTGATTACCTGTCCCTCAAATAATGTGAATGAAACTGCGAAAATTGCTAATGCGAACGTCATGGTATCTAGAAGAGGGGCTTGGGAGCTTTCCGAACCCTCCCTCTTGTGGCCCTTCCTTCTCTTGAAGAAAGAGCCGATGGTGTCTCCGGCCATACAGGCTGCCCCCAAGGTGAATCCCATTACAAACGCGGCGCCCCATTCATTGCCAAACCAAAACCAGTCATCCGGAGTAGCCCACAATATTGGATCGATGAATGGCCTACTACCGGGCTCAGATCTTCCCCTCCACAAGTGATGTGTTGCCATTGCAAGGAGACCACTGAAAACTGCGCCCCCGAAGAAGCCATTCCAGGACTTCCCATCGCCCAATATTCGGTAGCCGTCGCCAAGTGTCCTTCCCCCGTCGATGACCAAACTATCGAATTCAAATTTCTCTGGGATCCATTTGCCAAAAAGCATGGCACCGGTATTTGCGAGATAGAATGGTCCGTACATCATCAGAACAGTAATCACATTCAGTAAGAATCCCCATGATGATTCTCCGAATGAATCAGCTAACGTTTGTACTGCATCCACGACTGGCCCACCGTTAATTGGTGTATGAGTGATTTGGTTCCATCGAACAATATGAGCAGTTATGCAATTTTAGGGAAATCATTGATTTGCCTAGGGGTCCGGCTGGATTCATGAGTATACGCTCGGCGACGATAATGACCTTTGTTCTGATGGCATCTATTTGCATTTCATGCATTCAGACCTCTGCTGAGGATCCGGAGCTCGTGATCGATGGAGACGTTACATGGGGGTCCGAAGAAGTAATCGACGGAACGATCAGGATTGCTGATGGCGGGACCCTGAACCTCTTAGAAGCCGATGTCAGTGTTTCTACCGGTTCAATGATAGTTGTAGAGAATGGGGGCTCGCTAATTTTGGATGATTCCAATCTTGCTTCAACCTCACCGCCCTCAGGGATTACTAGTTTCGGTTACTGGGATGAAGAAAGAAGGGGGGCTTTCAAGGTACCTTCTGACGGAATTGACGGTGATTTCTCCCTCACCATACACTCAGTTGGAGGGGCAAGCTACTATGGTGGACAGGCATACGTAGGTGATTCCGAGCCAGTTTCACTCAATGGCACAGAGCACACGTTCGATTTCTCAGATCTAGAAGGGGGTGAGGCCTGGATAGGGCTCGTTGGTTATGGGTATTCTTCTGTGTCCATATCTAGTGTCACCATTGATACAGGAAATTCTCAGATTTCAATTGATGGAATAGATTTGGACAGTGTCAACATGATGGCGGCAGGGGACCATGGCTTCCAAATTGTCGTCGCTGGAAATATGGAAGTGGATAATTCCGTAATTTCAGGAGGCGGGATAACGATAGAGGGAGAGGGGTCCCTGGATTCCGATAGTGGCACATTTGACAGGGTTGGTCCGATTGTCATTTCGAGCGACAGCTCTTCAATCGACATATACGGGGAATCTGTCTTTGCGGATAGCTTAGACGATCATGACATCAGAGGGACCTCGTTCTGCGGGATTAGCTGGGGGGACTCTGTTCTAGGCTCCGGAGACTTCGAGAGGAGTGGCGGCCTTACCGACAGATGGGAGAGAAGGGTCGTAGACCAGAGGCTTGTCTTCGATTCGGTCGACGTTATCTTTGAAGTCGATGGAATGGGACTTGATGGAGTGACTTCGTTCCAATCATCCAGCGATTCCGAGGGAATTGGGATAGTTGATGGAGGCGGAGAGAGGGTCGTTCAGATAAGGTGGTCTGATGGGAGTTGGTGGAACGAGTCTGCAACTATCAACATCGTTTCATATAGAACTGGGTGGAATCCAGAGGCTTCGGGAATCGACAATTATGGAGGAAGTGACATTCCATTAACTTGGGGGCAAGAGCAGGTAATTGACCAGTTCACTCCCGATATAGAGTGGGTGTCCATTGCCGTATTGGGCGAAGGCGAGGCATCGACATCGCAGTCAGTGGCAGTCTTAGCTGAGTTTGCGAACAGGGGCACATCTGCCGCGAGCTTCTACATAACCTGCGACATATTTGAGACCGGCGCTCAGGCTGACATTGGAGGGTTTCAAGGAGTGGTGGTGGGCCCCGGGGAATCGATGGATCTCCAATTCGGGTGGCGAGGTGGCGAGGTAGGGACATTCAGTCTGGACTGCGAGATTCTGACTCCAACCCAGCTGGTTGACGATAGTGCATTTGGAGGCGGTACAATGATGACAGAATCAGTGATTTGGAATGAGCCTGTGGAGGAAGAGGGTCTAGACATTCTTCCAATATTGGTCGCACTGACAATTGGGATTGGCATAGCTGTGGTTTGGGCCTACCGGCGAGCCAAAGAGAGTGTAGACGAGTCGTTCGAAGATGATGAGCTTGACGAATACTGAGGCCTAGCAGCTTGAGACAACCGTCCATGCCTCGTCAGTAGCAGGGTTTCCTTCATCATCCGCACCTTCTTCTGAATATTCATAGTATGATGTGTGAGATATGACACTTCCATCTGACCAGGGGGACATCTGGGTGACCTCTATGATGAAGTGATAGCAACCGTAGTCATTCTCTTGCCAGTCCTCTTTGGGAATGTAAAGTGTGTTTAGGGCAGCATCCTGAACTGAGCCTGCCAATGGTAGCTGGGAGCCTTCTGAGCCGACCATCGCCGATCCGGTTCCGTACTCTCCAGAATTACTATCCCATGACGCTTGTCCGTTAACTACCGTAACGGTTGGATAGGTCACCACACTGCTGCCCGCATACTCCATTCTTGCATCAAGAGTATAGTCAGCCTCAACCAGGCCGGCTGGCGGAAGTCCGCCTAGAGTTTCCAAGCCCGCCCAGGAAGTCAGGGCGACTCCCAACAGACAGCTGTTCTTGTTGCCCTCGCAATTATCTGAGTTGGTCGAAATAGCCCCACTGGTAGATCCTTGGACACCCGTGACTGTCCTAGACAGGGATGCTGAGTCGAGAGTTGCCGTCATGGTAGAAGAGCCGGCGATAATTTGTATTGTGTAGGGGGAATCAGGAAGAGCATTATTGGAATAGAAATCGGAAACTGAGAATGAAATTGACCCATAGTCCCCCTTCCCATCGCTCTTGCTTATCGAGAAAGACGATGTTCCCGACCATACTACAACTCCGGACTGCTCGATGGTGATTTCAGCATCTATGGTGGGACTAGTGATGGAGTTCTGTCTGATCTTGACTACCATTGTATCCCCGTCATCGCTAAATTCGATCTCGCCCATGGACATCTCGCCCTGTAGCACCGTACCGAGGATCAACGGGAATCCCAGTAAAACCAGATAGGCGCCCACCACCAATGCAGCCCTCATCTGACTGAATCCATCCTTGCCGGGAAGGCCTATCCGGAGCCTCCACCAAACTACAGCAAAAGAGGCAATTATTGTGACGGGAACCAGAATACTGAGTGGAATGAAATCTAGGTAAACGCCGAACCACATTATCAGTGCCAATGGAGCTACTGCGAAGACGAGGAGTGCTTTGAAAATGTCAACGATTCCAACGTCACTCCCTTGGGCACTCACAACGGCACTAGGTACTGCCTCGGCGACCACTTCATCGACCATTTGCTGCTCCTTTGCCTTCTCAAGTAGACCTCCGTTACTCATTCGAGCACCTCCTATTTCGGTAGAGTGGTCGGGCATCGCAGTTATCAACCCGTTGCCAAAGAGGGCCGAGCTTGGGCGTTCTAGAATAATCTAGAGTCCAAGGGGGTTATTTCTCCGTCGCTATCAATTATGACTGGATCATCCTCTAATCGGTTCCTTCCCGCTATAGCAGCAGCGGCCAGAGCGGTCATCATCATTGACCCTAAGGCACCGAACCCGGGGAGATAGACTCCACGGATGTAAATCGTCATCGACTGAATCATGTAATTGGGGATGCCCTCAGTCCTGACCGAATACTCGGAAGTCGCCTTGAATTGGAGATTGAAGTATTTGTCAGTCCAACCTTGATTCTTCGGAGTCCTCATCTGAATCCTCACCTTCTCGGCAGGAGCCAGGGACTCAATCTCGACTGAGACCAAGGGGATGCTGAGTTGGAATCCCTCGTCGTTTAGCTCGTCGTAGTTCACTATCTCGACATTGAACCTATCCATGGCGTTGCCGTCATTGTAGACATCGAAGGTCAGAAGCATATCCACTCTGGGCCTCAGTTGCATAAATGCAACATCGGAAGCCACTCTGAGTCGGCTGAACTGCTTTATGACTGCGAGGACCTTGTAGGTTGTCGGAGTCCCAACTACCGTTATTCCGTTTGCTTGGACAACCTCAGCAGTAATTGAAATCTGATGCTGTCCCTCGGGCATCCTTAGATCCGCCCTCAGAATAACCTGGAAACTCACATCGGCGCCAGATCCGACAGTCATAGATGCGGGGCCAGCTGAAATTAGCGAACCTGACTGTATCTGGATGTTCACCTTCTCACTGTGAATAGTGGGATTTTGTAGGACGCAGTACACAATCGAAGTCCTGGTCGCACCGGGGTATACCTCAATTGCCTGGGGGTTATCGCAGGTCAGCGTAATGTCAGGAGTAGGGTTAGTCTGTGCCTGTACTGAAGCCGCCCCCGCCCATGTGCTTAGGAAGTAAACCATCAGAATCAGCATACTGGTTCTAACACTTCTACGCGTGGCCATCGTAACGATGCCCACAAAGACCGTATTTGAGACTTCGCCCAACTAGTACTGCAATAATAGCGGTTCATGGGGCAAATTGGCAGGCGGTTTGGTGGACCCGACCGGATTTGAACCGATGACCACTCGGTTATGAGCCGAGCGCTCTAACCAACTGAGCTACGGGTCCTGCATCACGCTGGCTCGCATCCGAGTCATGAACCTTGCCGAAGCCTCTGGTGCCAGATTACGATCACGCACAACCATCAAGCGTCGCCCCCTTCCTTCACAGCACATGACGAAGCTGTGGGTGATGTTCTTCACGTCGCTTCTTCTTGTCTCGGCGATGAATTTCTACGCCGTGATTAGGGAGCCAGATATGATTGAGATTGATGAGATAAGGAACTTCCCGAGGGAGACTGTGAAAATTGAGGGGGTTTTGACCAGTTATGTCCGAGATCCATATGGAGAGGGTGCAGACCGGATTGATCTTCAGGTACAGGAGATAGGCGGGCACTCTGTAGCAAAAATACGGTGGAATATAGATTGGAACAACGAGGTGCCCCCAATAGGAACTGTCGTGACCGTCGAAGGAGAGGTATCCGAGTGGAATGGAAGGATTTGGCTGCAATCCAATGGATATGGCGCTGTGATCGCTCAAGGCGAATCAATTGAGTTCACCGAGACCAAACTGGTAGAAGTCGGACAGAATCCCGAAATGTTCTCTAATTCTTCGCTATTGATTGACGGATGGCTGAGCGAGCCCCTGGCGCCTGATGTTACCTACCACTCACTTTACCTGATGGATAATCAGGTGTACGGAGGGGCTGATCACCTCCTCTACATCCAAGTCGAAGGGAGGGTGATAGAGTGGATAGAGTCCGGAAGTCACGTGAGGATGAAGGGTTGGCTACAATTCGATGAGCGAACTTATCGATGGAGGTTACTGGTTCAAGCTAGCGAAGTTGAAGTTCTCAACCAGGGAGAGGTCGCATACGTTGACTGGGAAGCAGAGGCGTACGCACTGACTTATGATGTTGGAAAGTTGGTTATCGTGACCGGTACTGTTGGCTTGGACAATGGGGAGTGGCACCTCAATGGACCTGCTCCGACCGATAGGTTATGCCTAATGCCATCTGACAGTGACCTTTCCGACACCACATTCGAAGGAAGAACGGGGGATTGGGGAGGCAGGCTTGTCTGGGCTCTCGACGAGGCCGCAGTATGCCTGGACAGAGGATTCAATACGAGTTCGGGAAGAGAAACAGGGGGATTCGGAGATGATTTCACCGAATTGAGGGATGTTGCAATGGACCCATTCTCTTACATTGGTGGCAACTACACATTCCAAGGCTGGATCACTGATCCGATCTCTCCGGACTATGACAAGGGGTATGTCGGAGACGGGGAGGACTACTATGCCAGGGATACAAAGCTCAGGATTCAGTTAGTGGGCGAGCATTCGGAATTTATCGAGGCGAATCAGGAAATTAGATTCAATGCGACGGTTCTCTGGTCGGCCGCGGATGGGCGTGTGGTCCTAGAAGCTAGGTCATGGACGCTTGGGGATGCCCCTCCTCCCTCACTATTGAACTGGGGGGACGGATACAACTCATGGAGGTGGGACCTTGGAAAAATGGTTCAGTTGACAGGGGAAGTCGTCGCTGACGAAGATGGGGCCCAGTGGATTTCCAGATCTGGTTCGGATGAGCGTGTTTGTCTACTTGGCGATGGAACGGAATATCTTGATCAGCTATCGATTGGTGAGCCCGTTGATTGGGTCGGAAGATTGAGCATGGAAGAGATTGGTTTCGATAGTTCAGCGATGTTCTGCATCGATATCCGTTGAGGTGGGAAGATGGACCCAGTAATAGTCGATTTTGCATGGCTAATTGGCTCATTTGTATTTGGAGTGGGGCTGGGCTGCCTGACGGGCCTGATCCCAGGCTTCCACGTTAACAATGTGGCTCTGATCGCATTGAGCCTCTCTCCTGTGGCAGTGGGGATAGGCATACCGTTGGATGCGGTTGCCGGAATTATTGTCGCTTGTGGAACTGTACACACATTCCTCAATTACATCCCTAGTGCCCTTGTTGGTGCTCCTGACGATAACATGGCACTGGCACTCCTCCCAGGACATAGGATGCTGATATCGGGGCAGGCCGCCCAAGGGGTCGCTTACTCGGCAAGGGGCTCTCAAATGGGAATGCTGATGTCGATTCCCCTGCTGATTGTGGCTAGACTGATGTTCGGAGAGAATCCGGGACTCGGTTTGTACGAGTCTAGCAGGGACTTCCTCCCATGGCTGCTTCTGATTATCTCGATTTTCCTAATCCTAACTGAGACTACTAGGCTGCCTTGGCCATACTGGATGCAACGTGCGACAAGTAGTCTCGTATTCCCCCTTCCAAGACCAATCAACATCAACATTCCATTTGGAAAGTTTCGATTCAAGAGAAAGTGGGAGAATCTCAACTTGAGCCTTGGGCCTAGTTCGAGAGTTGCGGGGATCCTAGTTGCTAGCGCATTCTTCCTCCTTACTGGATTCTATGGCTGGGCTGTTTTCGAGCTACCTGGAAGATCCCCTGTGGGTATGCCATCTGCGACTCTCCTCTTCCCAGGGCTTGCCGGACTGTTTGGGATTGCGAACCTCATTGACATCTATGTGACAACTTCTGAAATTCCCCCTCAGAAACAGAATTGGGAGATGCCGGCGATGAAGCCCCTGGCAGTACCCACTTTCCTCTCAGCGGTAGTATCGTCGGTAATGGCGATACTCCCGGGCATGACTGCTGCACAGGCCACTGTAGTGGTTATGAGCGCGAGGAACATGTGGGGCAGACTCACTGATCCAAACTATATTCCAGCAGACTTCGAACATGGCATTCAACCGGGTTTCAACCCCAGGCCAGTGACTGTTGACGCTTCGGACATGGAGGGGCTATCCGAGGAGGAGATGGAGCTATTCGGGGCCGCTCTGGAGGAAGCGGGGGAGACTAGTCCGGACTTGGACCTCAGTGCTCAGAGTCAGCAACAGGATTTGGAGGTCATAGCCGTTCTATCTTCGGTAAATACCGCAGTTACTGTGATGGTTCTTGGTTTCCTTTACATGGTGGGCAGACCCCGAAGCGGGGCTGCTTTAGCATTGAACATGATGTACCCCATAGACGGGTGGAATGCGGTCGAGCCGCCTGCTGATTTCGTAAGACTGCTTGGAATAACTATTGCAGCTGGACTTTTCGCAGTTCCCGTGATGATAGAGGTTGGCAAGGGTATGCTGAAGATGCACGAGATAGTTCCACTCAGGACGCTTGTATTCTCAGTTGCGGCATTCGTGAGCGTATTGGTCTGGCTTTCGACTGGGTGGGTCGGGGTCGGAGTTCTAATCGTTGGGACCGGGCTTGGCCTAATGCCGCCCAGAATTGGCATAAGGAGAAGTCATGCTATGGGGATTATCCTAGTCCCCATAATGCTCTACACGTTCGCACAAACGTTCGACAGCTTCGGATTCATTTAGGCAATTAACGTGGGTAATCCGAGATTTCAGCGAGTGTAACGCTTATGTCTTGTACATGTGTGGGACGGAGGGAGAGTGACAACAATGAACGACAAATCAACCAAGGCAATTGCAATCGGAGCGCTGCTCCTTCTAGTGAACATAGGCCTAGCTGTGACGGGATTCGTGGACAGCCAGATCGAGAGTGGGGTTCAGACCCAAGTCGCAGAGGGTTACGATGGACTGGATGAAGATGGGAATCAAGACTGGAGCATAGACTACGACGACGATTGGCACGTTTCCACCTCTGAGAGGGTTTACTATGCCTACAACCTAGATGTGGAAGCAGCAGCAGCATCTGAAGATATTTGCGGGGCTGCTTGCCATGAGAAAATGGGGCCGTTCATCTACGAGGTGACGACCACAAGGGAGATCCTTGACTTCGACTACGATGCGGGCACAATGACCTACTCCGAGTATGATGTCTTCGAGTGGTGTGAGGATTGCACCCACGAAGGGATGGCTTCGATGTCCGGGGACACGGACATCACACAGGTCAACATCCTGTGGAATACCCAGAGAATCGGTGGAATGGGTAGCGGTATAGAGTACGGCGAAATCTTCGCAAAGGGGATGTTCGCCGCGCAGATGATTGAGTTCGACATCTCGAACAGAGCACCTAGCATCTGGGCCTCCGAAGATATTGACGGAATGGTTGGTGTCTTCTCGGGAAGTCTGCAAGCCATGGGCATGGATGAAGTGAATGCATCCATATTGGCACCATCCGGAGTTCTTTCTGGCGTCTACTCGGGTGCCGACGCAACTGTCAGCGACATCCTGAACAACACGGATATTTTCTTCGACTACACCGATGGGATACTGTACGACGCAGTGGACCCATCGACAGTTGACGAAAATGGAAATGGCGGGATATGCATCGCGTTGACCTGTGATATAGGACCCGTTCTCGTCACTGGAATGGGTGCACCTGACGGTGGCCAGGTCACTGCTACGCGAGCGGCCCTCTATGGGTATGCAGGTGCCGACGAAGCCACGGTAGCCGCGATAGACGCGACTGTTTTCGGACTTGCGGCGAGCAAGTTCGTCGAGCATGGTGGCGGCGCTGAGGTCAATAATGAGACTCCTCAGCTCAGAGAGAGGTTCCAAGAGGTCAGCGGAGTCAATATAATCAATCCAGATACCCTCAATACGCTTCTTTTCGACCCTAATGTCGGACTGATGGGTTCGTTCGAGATTTCTGGAATCCCGCTCCCGGGAATGGTAGTAGGGCTACTACTGCCACTGCAATCTGGATCATACTTCGAAGCCATGGAGACTTACAACGTCGGACTACTCACAGTAGTTGCCATAGCCGAGTACGCGGAGCCATGGGTCGGCCTTGGACTCCTAGGGGAGCCGACTGAGTTCGAGCTGATCCTCACTGGGGGACAGGGGACGATGGTGGCCAACGACTGGTGGCTAGCTTCCTTCGGAGACTACGACCCATTGGGAGGGACCTACATCGAGATAGGCCTCAACCGCGGTGACTTCGGCGGAATGTCTGCTCTGAGCGCAGAGAAGGCGGACTTCATTCTGAATGATCCCGTCATCGGACTCAAATCTTCATTCCCATCAGCCTTCATGTACGGGGAGCTCTCTGGAATGACCCTTCCTGACGAAAATGGAGAGCAGGTCGTTTGGGACGATGCGTACGTAGCGAATCTGTATGGCATCTCGGAAGATGCCGCGCAGGCCCTGAGGGACTGGGTCGGAAACTTCTACTTCGACACGGTGATGCCAGTTCTACTGAATTTCGTGACGGGCAATGAGCCCGTGGTCACGATGCCTATCAGTAACTGGCTGTACGGATGGAATGATGCTGTGAACACCTACTTCGGATTCTTCCCCTGGGTTAGCCTTGAGACCAATGACACATACTACGGCTCTGGCGGAGTCAGCACTGGGGACCGCTCTGTCTACGTGGTCAGCACATCCGGGGATAGCGTCGGGCAGCAACTGATGCAGGGATACATCAACTCTGATGGCGACGGAATGTGCGACTACGACTATGATTCTGATGGAGCCTTCCTGGGTTACGACTTAGAATGCTCTGAGAACCAGACCTATGGGATGACTGAGCACCTGCCATGGAGGGCACCTCACAGAGAGGATAGCGCTCTGGGCCTTCTTTCTGACCACGTAGGAAACCCAGTTACATCTCTGAGTGGTACTGTAGGCGGAATTGCTGATGCTGACGAGTCCTTCGATGTTAACCTGATCGGTTATACAATTGCCAACTCAGAGGTTGGCGACACGGTGACTCACAAGGGCATCGAGATGGTCGAGCACAGAGTCACAGCTGATCCTGCATCAAACCAGATTCAGGGTAAGCTGATTGGGTCTGCAACGTTCGTTGATGCCATGCCAGGCGCGCTTCCAGTATACCTAGGGGCAGACATTGACATGAAGGTCGAGCCGCTATCGAACGCATTGATGTACGGAGATGTAGAAGTGACCTTCTATCTTGACTTGAGGGGAGTCGGTAGCATGAACCCGGACTTTGATTCTACTGATGTCCATCCTGTTTTCGTAATCAACACGTTCTCCGAGATCGAGGATGACCAAGCTTCGGACTTCAGAGCGGCGGTCAGCGATAACCTTGGACCCACTGGATGGACCAACTTCGGCGGGAGCGTCGGAGGGACCCTTGCAATCATCGCCTACGCACAGCTCGCGTTCTACGTCATGGGAATAGGGCTGATAGGGTACGGGATGTCGAAGAAAGACGAATGATACGTAACACTACGTGGAACTTTTTCGCGAAGGGTTTGAACCCCGTCGCATCGACGGGGTGCCCATGGGGAACCCTAGGGGGCTTGTTTTCGCAACTCTGGTTGCCGTCATTTTGAGTCCGTTATGCAACATAGCTCCGGAGTCGCTATCCGTAGAAGCACGCAATGTTGGGGGCCGGGATACTGCCTGCACGGGAGTGTGTATCAGCGAGGTGATGCCTAATGCTGATGGGTCAGACCAAGGGATGTACCCCAGTGGAGAATGGGTAGAGCTCTTCAACTCCGGGACTTCAGATGAAAACCTAGACGGTTGGGCGATAGTCGATCTTGGGGGATGGTACCATCCAATAAACTCTGAGACGTGGGTGGGATTCGATGAATTGGAGAATCCATTCGTGCTTAAATCCGGAGAATACGCAGTAATAGCCGAGAACGAGGTAGGGACCCTCAGGCTGAATAATGGAGGCGAGACGGTCTATCTCAAGAACCAAGACAATAGTACAATCCATGAGGTGATTACTGGTGAAGCGTCCAACGGAGTATCCAAGGTTGGCGATCCTTCATCCCCTGGAGGGACTTGGGTAGACTCACAGATGCCAAGTCCGGGTGCCGAGAATCCGGGAGAGCAAGGCGTGGAAGACCCTGTAGATGTAGACCCATCTTGGTGGAACGGCGAATTCGATGTCAAGTTCACTAGGATAATGCCCGGTGAAGTCCCTGACAGAAGTAACGACTGGTTGGAGATCACTAATCTGGGTTCAGAGCAAGTGAGCCTCGATGGTTGGAATATCACAAGAGTCCGGGCAAGCGGCCCCTGGCATTCGACAATAATCTCACTGACCATTGATGCTGGATCATCAGTGGTCTTGACGGACAATCCGTTCAATCTACTGCAAGATGGAGGCATAGTAGCCCAGGATGGTAATGTAGCCCTCAACAATATGCCTTGGCTAGTCAACTCAGGGAGTTCGTTAATGCTAGTTGAGCCCAATGGAACAGTAGTGGACTCGATAGTATATGGGGGCGGCATAGCTGAGATTGATGGTTGGAATGGGCCCGCCATCTCAGTCCCGGGCGATGGTTCTCCTGGACTAATTCTGATGAGGGGTTCAGGTTGCGGGAATTACCCAGATACCGATACAGGGTCAGACTGGGAAGAGAGGTGGATCAGGATTGGTGCTTCTACGTTCTGCGATGGAGGTCAATTCAGTGGTGAAGATTCCTCAAGCATCTCTCCTTCGATAGGTCCTGATAGCGCATTCAATGATTTGTACCATTGGATAGGCCTGGCAGATGAGTCCATCCACTTACACATCTACCAGTTCATGAGCCCTGATCTTTCGCACTCCCTTATCGATGCCATGGAAAGAGGGGTGGAGGTCACAATTTTGCTGGAGGAGGGGATATTAGATGGCTCTAGCACAATAGATAACCAGAGAGGCCACGCACAGACACTGCATGATGCTGGTGCTACGGTCTTCTGGATGGAGGATCCGTCCCAAATCAGCTCGCCTTACGCGTACATCCATAGTAAAGTGGCAGTGAGGGACTCAGAAAGCGTTTGGATTTCGTCTGGGAACTGGAAGGATTCCAGCCTCCCCTCCGATGGGGTGGGCAATCGTGAGTGGTCAGTAATTCTGAACTCTGAAGAGGCGGCTGAACTGGTGCTCTCGAGACTATCTTGGGACGAGAATCCCAATCACCTTCACATCTCCGTACATTCGTCGAGCCACTCTCCATCGAATGGATGGTCCATGGAAGAGGTGAGTTTCGAGGGGGGTGTGACTGCTCCCGATACGATAGAAGGGGCATTCGATGCGCAACTGATGACGTGCCCTGATGATTGTGTGGAGGGAGTGATCAGTATGATTGATTCAGCGGAATATTCAATTGATCTTTCAGTGCAATATCTCGACTTAGATTGGTACTGGGGATTCGGAGATAATCCAATCATTGGATCTCTCTATGACGCTGTCAACAGGGGGGTGAAGTTGAGAATTATGCTGAACGGATTCTACGCGGAATGGGATGAAGAGATAAGGGACACAATTCACATGTTCAATACAAATTGGAATGCCACTGAAGGATTGGATGCGACTGCTAGGCTAATGGCGTCATCGAATGAAATTGTGAAGCTACACAATAAGGGCGCAATAATTGATGGCGAGAGTGTTCTAGTTGGCAGCATGAACTGGGGCTCTAGTGCTACACTGAGAAACAGGGAAATGGGCGTCCTCATACACCAACAGGAGGTTGCTGAGGTTTACCTATCATCATTCAACGAAGACTGGTCAAGGCTTGACTCCAGTACTGACTCTGATGGGGACCTAATGCCCGACTCATGGGAGCTCCAGTATGGATTAAATAGGCACTCAGCGGCTATTCTCGGTACTGCCTTAAGTGAGCAATCACTTGACTTGGATGAAGACGGCCTGGATAATCTCAGGGAGTTCCAGTTAGGGGGCGATCCACTTGATCCCGATACTGATGGCGACTGCATCCCTGACGGCGAGGAGGAGGCTTTCGCACAAAGCGTACTTCGCTCACCAACCCTTTCGATGACATCTGGGGATGTGGACGAGAACGGCATCCCTGACGGAGAGCAATGGGGGTGCGAGGATCAAGAAGAAATAGACCCGCAAGAAGGAAACGAAACTAATGAAACTGATCCTGAAGAAGAGGAGACAGATGATGAGGAGGGTTTCATCAACATAAGGGAGGATGCCATGACTAGGCCCGGAGCCAATTTACTATTCGGCCTGATGGCCATTTCAGCAATCTCACTCCTTATTGCTGGAATTACTACATTCAGAAAACCCAGAAGCAGCACGGATGAGGTTTTAGTTGACGACTCTGGATACAGATTCGACGATGCTGGGTCGGAGCTAGCGATACTAAAGGGGACGAGTTTTGATGAAGGGTCAGAGGATGTTCGGGCCCTGACCAAGGGCAAGGATGACGGATCCCATGGAAAAATAGTCTTGGATGGATTCGGTTTCGACAGGGAGAAAACTACCAGGGACGAGGTACAATGGCGCCTAGACAGCGGCCAGAGTATGGATCGAATCAGAGAAGAGCTCGGAGAGGAGGAGTGATTGTTGTCCATCGATGAGTTCATCGATGGTGTCGTAGATGGTTCAATACCTGACGAGGATATCATTTCTTGGCTAGAGAAGGTTTTCAGTAAAGGCCTTGAAACCGACGAAACCGTAATTCTTACCGAGTCCATGAGGGACTCGGGAGAAGTTCTGAGTTGGACATCACCCGAACTATGCGTCGACAAGCACTCTACTGGAGGAGTCGGGGACAAGGTGTCGATACCCCTCGCCCCCGCCTTAGCCGCCTGTGGACTCAGAGTGCCTATGATTTCAGGAAGAGGTTTGGGGCACACGGGAGGGACTCTCGATAAGCTAGAGTCGATTCCCGGCCTGAGAGTCTCTCTTGAGACGGACGAGATAGTCAGCCAAGTTAATGAGATAGGTTTGGCGATGGTTGGTCAGACCGAAGGATTAGTTCCTGCCGATAGGAAATTATACGCTCTCCGTGACGTGACAGGGACTGTCGCATCTCTCCCACTAATTACATCGTCAATAGTTTCGAAGAAGGCGGCAGAGGGAATTTCCTCATTAGTCCTAGATGTAAAGTTCGGAAGGGGGGCATTCATGGGAAGTAGGGATGAAGCGGCAGAATTGGCGAAATCCATGGTCAGTGTTTCCAAGGGGATGGGGATTCGTACTTCGGCTATTCTATCAACTATGGACCAGCCGATTGGATACTCTATCGGCAACTCGCTAGAGATCGTGGAGAGTGTTGAAACTCTATGCGGAAGAGGGCCTGCTGACCTAGAGGAATTGGTTTGTGTCTTGGGAGGGATTCTCCTGAAGTCATCCGGACTATCCGATGATTTGAACGAGGGGGCATCTATGATTCAAGATAGCCTGTATGATGGGACTGCCTTCAAAAAATTCCTAGAAATGGTTGATTCGCAAGGAGGGGACACGCGGATTTTCGATAGTGACTCCTCTCTAATGAGGGCTCTCGGAATACTCGATGGCGACCTATTCTCGACAACCTTGGAGGCGAGGGTGGGCGGCTGGATTTCAGACATTGATGCGATGTCTGTGGCCGAGGTTTGCCTTGGCCTAGGGGCAGGTAGGAAATCACTTGATGACGAGATAGACAGGAGAGTCGGAGTGGTTCTGGAAGTTCAGGTTGGGGACTACCTAGAGGAGGGTGAAATATGGGCTACAGTCTATCATAGTGAGGAATTCATCGAGGAGATCTTCGAAACACTGAGCGGAGCGGTCCAAATTTCGGAAACTGAACCTATCGTCGAGTCACGAATATCCGAGGTGATTTGGTGAGGCTTGCTCACATAGATAGGATGCGTGCAATCGCGGTACTGTGCATGGTGCAAGTTCACACCGCCGCTATCGTCCCACCAAGGGGGATGACGGTTGGAGATCCTGCTGCCTTCGTGGCTGCTGCCTTTGGAGGGATGGCTGCCCCCATGTTCGTTATGATCTCAGGATGGGGGATTCACATGGGTGCAACTCGTAGAGCCAACAGGGGACAGATGATGGCAACTGACTGGATTGCCTGGCTGATTCCCAGGGTAGTTCTCCTTCTTTTTTGTCAGCTCCTAGTCAACGTCCTTCTAAATATCGAGAGGGGAGGTAGGTTCGAATGGCACACCCCTGGTGTCCTAAGTCTACTCGCAATAGCGGCCCTGTTGGCACCAGCCCTGGTCAGACTTGGTATGCAATTCAGAGTCGCTCTAATGCTAGCCATGGCAGTATCCCCGATGTTGCTGGGCGATGCTGCCGGACTCGACTGGGCGTGGTGGGAGAGGATTGCTTCCGAAGGCCCCTCCGAGTGGGTAGCCAGACTTCTATGGAACGGAACATACCCAGCTTTGCCATGGTTGTTCTTCGTTCTCCTAGGGACTCTCGTCTATGACCTATCGGAGGAACGGGAGGTGCGTCAGCGTAATATCGCGATAGGGTTGGCATTTTCGGCAATCACTGTTGTGATTTCAATGATAGAGGAAATCCCATGGGCGCTCACGGAGGGGGATGCAGTTCTGACATTCTTCCCCGCAAGTACTGCATTCTTGGTGGTTTCAGGCACATTCGCCCTTCTTGCGCACAGAATACTGGAGGGAGACGAGGGTAACGGGGGAGAGCCATGGCAGGGAGAGCGACTTTCCTTCCTCGAACCTCTGGGAAAGATTACGCTGACTGTGTATGTCGCGCACTTCGCGATTCTTGGAGTCGTGGCTTCTCTGATGCGTGGTGAGCCGGATTTGGAGCTTTTTCCTGCATTCGTTGCTACGATTGGGCATACACTAATCTGGATACCATTGGCGATCTGGCACCAGAAGAGTATACCGGGGATCTCTCTCGAGTCATTACTCAGGAGATTCAGTTAGGCGTCACAGAAATTGGACCAAACCAGGTCTCACCTTCCTCATTGTGCGCCTTGATTCGTATGTAGTGAGTGCTATCTCCCATGAATGTCATCTCTGCTGATCCAGGGCCCACAGATGGTGCGGTGACGCTCACACTATTCGGCCAGAGTTGGGAGTTGTTGCCCATGTCGGCCTGACCGTAGTATATGGTGAGTGTAGTATTGGTGCCATTGTCATAGACGTCCCAGATGACGTCTGCAGTACTGCTGGTTACGTTGGCTGTACTCAGGTTACGGATAATCGCGGCATAGGCGTGGTACTCTCCGCGCAACGGGTCGTCAACCCATACGGGAAGATGGTCCAAATCATCAGATGTTGCTTGAGATAGAGGGAAGCCCCATGCTGCATGATATGGGGCCAGATTGTAACCTGTAGCATTCGAGAGGTGCATGACCCATGCATTGAACTCTTCATCTCCACTGGTTGGGACCTCTGCTGCAGGGAGGGTGTAGTAGACGCTGAGGGCCTCGGTAATCGGACCCCATCCCCACTCCTCCTTGATGATCAGGTAGGTATCTAGGGCGACCCATACAGACCAGTTTGAGATATTCGAGCCGTCGTCGAAGTAGCTTCTCATTCGCGATGCCCTCTGGGCAGGGTCAACAGCCCCGTGCCCCTCGATACCAACTAGTTCTTCCATCAAGTAGACACTGGCGAAATTACACCCTGTCTCCGTTGTCCCTGGTAATGTGGATGGCATCCACTGGTGATTGTGCCCCAACTCATGGAACATCCCCCAATCACCGTTCTCAGACATGTAGGAGGAGTTTACCACTCCAGAAACGCTCAGATCATGAGCCATGAAGGGGTATCCAGAGTGCATCCACCCGGCTGATATCTGCGCATCGAATACTGCCCTCTCGACCCTAGGCCATGGCAAGTACCCATAGAGCTCATGCTCCATCTCCAGGGCCTCGTCCCACCACTCCATCAACTCCGTGGGATTTACGAGATCGCGGATCTCGTGGCTTGGTACTGTCATTATGAATTCATCAGAAACCAATTCGGCCCATGGAGCTGGATTCTCGCTCTCGGAGTAAATCCACTCAAAGTCGGATATCTCATCCAAAACGAACATGGGGGCCCTCACGGCATTGGAAATGGTGGCTTGGAAGTCGCCCAATGTTGAGCCAGGCTCAATTGCTATGTATATCGGGCCACCGAAAGCATTCCCCACTTCCATCGAGGCATCGCCCATATACCACCATCTTACTATCTGCGGATGTCGATGTAACTGACTCTTTGACCATAGGCTGTCACTGTGCGCACCAACGAGTACCCATATTCCGGAGTCGGCGAGTTCAGAAGGAAGTGTGACGGTAACTACCTCGCCAGGGGCTGCGTACAAGCCCGTAGTCATCCTGACATGAGATCTGGCTTGAGAGTAGCCGAAGTTGCTCGGGAGCCCGCTCTGATTTCCATCTATTGTGACAGTGCGGGAGACTCTGGTCGCGTTGGCTGGGACTTCTCCTGGGAACTCAACGTGACTGGGGTGCACGGGTAACTCGTTGGCCGGAAGTCCCTGAGTGAGAGCGGCCTCGACTCTGAGAAGAGTGTCGGCCACTGGATCAGCCCCCATGTTGTGGCCGACATCCTGCCACAGAGTACCGTATTCTATGATGGTCCATCCTGTGGAGTTCACAGTTTCCCGTAAGGGCGACCAGAAACCATGGAAGTCCAGTGTTACAACGCCAGTACAAACCGACAGTGTCGCATCGGCGATGGCTGCATCATCCGTCGAGAGCGCCTGGTTGTCGAGCCTATCAGCTCTGATTGCCTCAATGGCGGCATGAGGGCGCGCTAACTCGTCCGGTATGTCAGACAGGTCGACATCGTTGTAGCCCCATGCATGTGAGACAAACAGTCCAGAAGTTTTGGCGATCTTGTTGCCGGGATAGTTATGCGCGACATCGGAATTAGAGTATGACCAGTACCATGCGTGGCCGCCCATGATGAGTCCGCCTCCTTGTAGCATGAATTCGATTAGATTCTGGTTGTCCTGGTCGTCGTGACCGTTCCAGAATTCGTCCAGCAAGCAATCGATTCCAGAAAGATCTGCCGGGGTTATCGATAGATGTACCGTATGCCCCTCGGCCTGCAGTTCGTCCTCGAAGTCGTCGAACCCTGCGCCATAGGCGAGCCCTACGTCCGCATTCTCGCCGCAGACCCACTCTACCGCTCGCAGGGAGAACTGGGTCTCCTCCTCTCCAGCCCCATCCACCCAACTCTCGTGCCCGTATCCTAGCATCTTTCCTCGGCCTACATGACTGGCTGAGATTACAGGAATGGTCGAGCCATAGCCCTCCTGTGTGAAGCCTATGGGGAAGGCCCACTCTCCAATTGGCAATATCGGAGAGGGCCATCCCCCCCAATTGGTCTCGCCCATGCCTCGCAGTAAATCAGATTGGTCCGCTCGCAGATCGTGTACTGCAATCCAAATATTGAGTCCGGCTGAGCCTCCAGTGTTGTTCGCCCAGATGGTGTACTGCTGCCAGTCTGACCTCCCTATTGGAGATCCAGAAATTGTTCCATTCTGGAGTATTTCTAAACCATCTGGCAAAGGCGGGTAAACTTCCCAAGATTCAATCTCGGGGCCGTCGTTAGTGGCTATAATGACGATGCTTTCGTTTGACTTTAGTGCAAACTCATTGGCTGGCCAATGAATAGCATCGGGAGGCATACTAGTGACTCTGAATCCGACCTCAGTTGATGATGATCCACCTGAGTTATTGACCCAAATCCTATGGTAAGTCCATGGCTGTAATGATGTTGAGTTGCCACTAATTGAGCCTGACTGTGAATCCAAAGAGAAGCCGTCCGGTAGGCTCGGACTAACCTCCCATGAAGAGGGGGTGCCGCCTTCAATGGATGGCAACACAGTACCAATCCCCTCTCCGATCCTAAGGTCAAATTGGGATGGCTCGTAGACCAGACCAGCAGGGGATTCCTCAGATAACTGAATTAGAATATTGACTGATAAAGACCCCCCGGTATTGTATGCAGTTACAGTGTATTGGGCTAATTGTTGTGGAAGGTAAGAGATTCCCGTGATTGAGCCATCTGACTGCTCAATGGACAGTCCCTCGGGTAGTGGCGGAGAAACAGACCAAGAGAGGTGCCCACCTCCACCAACAGTGGGTGTGACCTCCACCATTCCCCCAGTGAGCCAGAAGAATGGTTGGCCCGGATAATGGAGGCTATTTGGTGGCTCGTGCAAAGTAATAATGCGAATCTGGGTGGATGCCTCTCCTCCGATATTTGAGGCTGTGATTGTATGGTTCGAATCTCCCAATGATGATGGGTTCCCCAATATTGACCCGTCCTCAAGAATTTGGAAGCCAGTGGGAAGCGGTGGCTCGACCCCCCAAGACTCCGCATTCCCGCCTAGTACCAGAGGAGCATAAATCTCACAATGAGACCCCATCTCACACGATAGGACCTCAGCTTGATACTGGACAGAAGATGGCCCAGGGGGGATAACCTCGATTTCAATTAACGAAGTTGACTGCCCAGCGGCATTAGAGGCAATGATGGTGTAGCCTGTCTGAATTTTCTGTAATTGTGGAGTCCCGCTTATTACCCCTGATTGGGGATCCAATGAAAGCCCATCTGGCAGACGGGGGTTGACCAGCCAATTCTGTGGCCCGTCACCAAGAAAGCTAGGGGTTAGTGGCTGAATTTCTTCACCCACGATCACGGTCATTTCTTCGACACCGTAGGAGAGCGAGGCGGGCATTATCATGGCCCTGCAGTAATCGCCTGTGAAAACCTGAGAGTAGGTGCAGTCATCCTCGGTGATGACTGGGACGAAGCAATCCTGATGGGAGGGCTGTTCATCGCAGTCAACGGCTATTTCCGATTCCCCTCCCTGACCAAAGATACCTAGGCAGCCTGATGATAGCATCAGAAAGGTTAGCATCAGAGATGATGCACGCACGCTGCGCATGTGCCTCGATAAAGGGGGGACGTGAATAACTTGTCATATCCCGGGATATGCGGGCCCTTCCTCGAAGCAGTATTTGACGGTCTGGAAATCGGACTTGAAGCCCGATACTTCTGAACATACGGTCGATGGGTCTTCCTGGTGGATTAGGGCTCTTGCGAAGAAGCGTGCTACGTCTTGCATCTCGTCGACACCCATTCCCACGCGAGTCAATTCCGGAACCCCCAGCCTTAGCCCACTAGGGCCGGACATTGCCTTTGTGTCGCCTGGTAGCATGTTCATGTTGGTGATTATTCCACAGTCCTCGAGAGTCTGGGCGGCTCTCATTCCCGCTCCCGAATCAGGGCCTCCGTGACGAGTGAGGACCTGATGGCTCTCCGTGAAACCCCTCTCCTCCGCGAGGACGTCGAAACCCTCTGACGAGAGGGCTGCCCCTAATGCCTGAGCGTTTGAAACGATGTCCCTGGCATAGTCTTCACCGAACTCCTCAAACTCGGCCAGAGCAACTACCTTTCCAGCGACGTGATGCAAGTGGTATGATGAGCATGTCCCGGGGAAAATTGAGTTATTGAGTTTCTTCTGTAGAGACTGATCTTCGGAATTTGAGAGGAGGAAGCCTCCTTGGGGGCCAGGGAAGGTCTTGTGACTGGACCCCGTCATTACGTCTGCACCCTCTTGGAGCGGGTCTTGGAACAGCCCTCCTGCAATCAAACCCAAGACATGTGCACCATCGTACATAACTCTGGCTCCGACCTCATGTGCTGCATCCGAGAGTTCAGAAAGAGGTGTCGGAAATAGGAAGACCGACTGCCCGAAGAGTGCTAGTTCTGGTTCCGTCTCGCGTATCAGCGCGCATGATGCGTCTATGTCCGGCTCCATTCTTTCCTCATCCCATGGGTATGTCACTAGATCTAGACCCCTCAGGCCAACTGCTCCCATCCTTGCGTGGGAGATATGCCCTCCATCAGCTGTTGATACTGCTGTGATCTTATCGCCTGGCTTGGCGAGTGCCTTCAGTGCGCCTATGTTGGAGACGGTTCCCGAAGTAGACTGGATGTTGGCGAAGCCACAATTGAACACCCTCTTAGCCAGGGATATTCCTATCTCCTCGATGGTATCGAAATCATCGCATCCCTGATAGTACCTCTTTCCCGGAAGCCCCTCTGCATATCTCCCATGAAGGTCAGAATCACATGCTTTGCGCACTAATGGACTGAGTATATTCTCACTGGCTATCATCGGTAGACTGTCTCGGTAGTGTCGACCGGATTGGGTGACAGCATCGAGAACCCGCTCGGCGGCCGCTCTTGGACTCATGACGATGCATCGAAAACAGGTCAAAGATGTTAACGGAGAGTGCAGTGATACAGTATCACTTGGGAATTCCACCCAAGCGTTAATTGAATCGTTCCCCCTCTGCGCTTCATGAGCTGCCGCCGAGTGCTGACTCCACTACTGATTGCCATACTGATGCTAACCTCGACATACAACGTGTCAGCGACAGATTCCGATGGAGATGGGACCGATGACGCGAATGATGCGTTCCCAGACGATCCTTGTGCGGATACAGATACAGATGGCGACGGGATGCCGGACACCCTGGCCAGCGGTTGCTCTGGGGATTACGTCGTCGCCCATACCTCATTCGAGGATCCATTCACCATCTCTAGTGTCAAGTATACTGACACCGGGAATGAGAGTGTTGACAGGTACCTGTGGAATAACGCCAATGAGCCACACGTGGCGCATAACCAAACCACTGGATCAGAGATGGGCTTCTCACTCTTCTACGAATCTAACGGAGGAGTTGGGCTCACTGACGGGGACTACTTTGGAACCATAGACTATACTGGCACTGTTGGAAACTTCACTGACGGGGACAATGGCTACCAGATGTCGGATGTAGATGGCATCACTACTCTGCAGTTGGACAACGTCACAGCCGAGATGCTTACCTTCGACATGTTCCTGCAAGATACCGCGTATGAGACCTCCACGCCAGTGGATTACCTCATCGTCACATTCAGGGGCTCTAACTCAGATATCTCAATATTGAACACGACTGGATATGACATCGATTCCTCCTTCTCGTCGTACTTGGGGACTTGGACCTCCACCACTGTAAGCATTTCCGCTGCGGGACAGGGGTTCCTAGAGGTGGAGTTCAGTTCGAACTCGGCGATGGAGGCGCTATACCTAGACAATATTCAGTTTACCTCATCGTCACAACTCGTTGAGGATGATGATGACGATAACGATGGTTGGTCGGACTCAGATGAAGCTGCATGCGGAACTAATCACTTGGACTCATCGGATGTCCCGATCGATGCTGACTCAAACGGCATCTGCGACGCCCTAGAAGGCGATGATTTCGATGGCGACGGGATTCCGAATGATACAGACTCCGATGATGACAACGATGGCGTAGAGGATGTGGATGATGACTTCCCACTAAATCCGAATGAGACCACTGACACGGACATGGATGGGATTGGAGATAATGCCGACGAGGACGATGATAATGATGGTTGGCCGGACACGGCAGAGATTGATTGTGGCTCAGATCCACTCGATTCCTCCTCTGTTCCGATTGACACAGATTCAGACGGGACCTGCGACGCACTTGATGAGGATACTGATGGGGATGGAGTGGCGGATGTCGATGACGCGTTTCCCAATGACCCCACGGAGTGGGGTGATGCTGATGGAGATGGCAAGGGGGACAACGTAGATGACGACGATGACAACGATGGTGTTCCTGACCTTATGGAAGAGAGGTGCTTCTCCGACCCTCTGGACCCACTCTCATTGCCAACGGATACCGATGGTGACGGGGATTGTGATCCAATAGACTACGATGACGATGACGATGGATACACGGACCAGGTAGAGGGGTGGTGTGGTTCCGACCCCCTAGACATAAATTCGGTGCCTGTGGATTCCGATGGGGATGGCGAATGTGATGTCATGGACAACGATTCCGACAATGACGGAGTGGATGATGCGAATGACGCATTCCCTGATGATGCCACTGAGTGGGTCGACACAGATATGGACGGCTGGGGAGACAATGCTGACTACGATGATGATGGAGATGGTTGGTTGGATACCGACGAGGACTCCTGTGGTAGTGACTCGATGGATTCGGGTTCTGTTCCTGCAGACTTAGACGGCGATGGTGAATGCGATGGGGAGGATTTCGACATTGATGGCGATGGAGTCATGAACCCTGACGATGACTTCCCGAATGATTCCAGCGAGTGGAACGACCTTGATGGCGACGGGATCGGCGACAACGCAGATGAGGATGTTGATGGCGATGGGTGGGCCAACTCCGTTGAGGCGGAATGTGCCGAGGCTGGCGGGGATGGTGACCCAAACAACGCCAACGTGCAGCCTAGTGACATCGATAACGATGGCAACTGCGACGCCCTCGACCCTGATGACGATGGAGATGGAGTGGCCGATGGCGATGATGCTTTCCCAGACGATGGGACAGAGTGGCTAGACACAGATGGGGACGGAACTGGAAACAATGCTGACACAGACGACGACGACGACCAGTTCTCTGATGACCTTGAGACAGAGTGTGAGAGCGACTCTCTCGATCCCGATTCCATACCAAGCGATATCGACTCGGATGACATTTGTGATCCACTAGATGACTTCAATGACATAGCGGAAAACGATGAAACCCCTGGTTTCGGCCTCATTTCGGCTCTTGCGATGCTCGCCATAGCAGCATTCGCACGAAGGGATTGATGGCGCCGACAGCAGGACTTGAACCTGCGA
>PBGL02000019.1 GCA_002718995.2 Methanobacteriota archaeon | reverse complement strand
GTGAGCATTGCCCTGCTTGACAAGACAGGGACCCTGACTAGCGGACGACCCACTCTGACGGGCATCACAGTTGCTGACGGGGAGTCGGAGGATAGCGTCATGAGGATGGCCGCCGGGCTTGAGATGAGGTCGAACCACCCGTATGCCAGGACGATTCTTGAGGAAGCGGAAAGTCGGTCGATTGCTCCTATGAAAATCTCCGACATCACTGATGGAGATGCCGGGGTGGTGGGTTCCCTAAGAGGTCAGAAGTTGATGTTTGGACGTATAGACTGGCTATTGTCAGAGGGAGTGGAAATACCGGATGATTTGGATTCATCTCTAGCGGAGTTTCGGAAGTCGGGTTTCGGGGCCAGCGTTCTGGCGGTTGAAGGCAGGGCAGTGGCTTCATTCGGATTCTCTCACGATGATACACGCGATGGTGTCGAGGAAATGCTAGGCGCCCTCAGGAAGGAGGGGGTCACGATCGAAATACTGAGTGGTGATGAGCAGTCAAGCGTTGAGTCCTTCGCTAACAGATTCGGGATTCCTCCCGAGTCATGCAGAGGNGGAGTTGACCCTGAGGGTAAGGCCGCCTGGGTTACAGAGAAGGCGAAGATNGGGAAGGTCCTGATGGCCGGAGATGGGTTCAACGACGCAGGTGCTCTGGCGGCAGCTGACGTTGGTATTGCCGTTGGAAGTGGCGAGCAGGTCAACCTGGATGCAGCAGATGTCCTAATCCCCGGGGAGGACCCGAGGGCCCTATCTAGGCTCATCAGCCTCTCGAAGAGGACNAGNAGCGTGGTTTTGGCCAACATCGTACTATCCCTTGGAGTGACAGTGATCCTAGTCACCGCAGTTCTACTCGGGGTCGAGTTCAACCTAGCAGTAGGCGTTGCCCTGCACGAGGCCAGCGCCCTGCTGATCATCCTTAACGGAATGTGGGTAACTGGTTCGGGAATGCAGAGGCTCTCCACGATAGGTGATCTTGGGAGGGAAATAGGAAGTGACTTGGTGGGGGCGTTCAGGGCCCTTATTGGGCGTGATGAGGNCGAAACCCTGCGACCGCTTGATAAATCGAATACGTGAGGGNNNGTCATGTCNGACGTTGTGGAAATAGAGTCCAAGCACGCTCCGCCACTAGTCGAATGCGTCAATTGCGGGCACCTGCTCCCTCAGGGGCTCGGTGAGATTACCTGCAAAGTCTGCGATGCTGTTTGCAGGGTCAGCCATCAGCCTACCGTGGACGCACTGANGTCCGAAACTCTNCCCTGCCCCCACTGTAGCACGATCGTGGTGGCTGGTAGCGCCGAGCGCCCGCTGGACGTCAGCTGCCCTGCTTGCCCCGGTATGTTCAGACTGACCGAGAAAGTGAACAAGGTCGAGATTCAATGCCCTGGGTGTGAGAGCAAGCTCAGAATCAGGCCTAAGCCAGGTACGAAGGAGTTGGGCTGCCCGGCCTGCGATGCGGTGTTCAACGTGACCTTCTGAGCCGTGCCTACGGCACGACCCCCGAAACAGGCGTCATCCGCCTTTCGGGACCCTCCTCCCTCAAATAGGGAGAAACTAGCGAAAGACTGGGGATGGGAACCCATGAGTGAGAGCAAGTCACCGAGCAAAGAAGAGCCCGATGGGGCTGATGAGCTGGCGGCACTACGCGCTCAGCATCGTCTCGCCACNTCCCCCAGCATGGAGTCGATGGCCCGAGCGAGGGACCTTCTGGATGAGGAGTCCAGGGTCCGNAGCGGNATCAGGAGGGAGCGCAGGATGAGGATCGCAGAGATGACTGAGCGGCTATCNGGGGTGCAGGGGGCCATGCGAAAGGGGTACGACATACTATTCGACGAGCAGCTCCAGCAACTNGAGGCCGACCTGAGGGCCGAGCTCGAGGACGANATGGAGAGNCTGGAGAGTGANGCTCTCGAGAGGGAGGAGCGNTTGCTCAGGGAAGAGATGCTACACCGCCTCAGGAGAGAGGAGAATCGCCTCAGGGAGCAATTAGACCTCGAGAGGGACAGGAGACTGGAGGCCCACACGGCGAAGCTTAGGAATAGGCTGAAGGAAGAGATGGAGATAGAGCTGGGTAGGAGAAAGGCGTTTCTGAAGGAACGTCTCGAGCTGGAAGCTTCGCAGGAGGCCGAAAGGATGCAGAGGCGAGTCGAGATGGACCTACGTGAGTTGTCCGAGTCCCAGATACACCGCAAAGTGGAGGCTCATNGNCTCGAGCAGGAGATCCAGATGAGAGAGAGGCTCGCAGAATCCAGAAGGGAGCACGAAGCGAAGTTCCAGAAGCATCTCGATGAGGAGCGAGCTTCCTTGGAGGCGGAGATGCGCTCAGACGTCGAGGTCAGGGTGAAATCCCTTGAGGAGGAGGCCGAGAGGAACGCACTCTCGGAGCTCGACAGGAGATTCCGCTCAGAGAGGGAGACCATGGAGGCCGCCCTGGCACTGAAGAGGCAGGAGATGGCACTCGAAAAGGAAGTGGAGATGGAGCAGTCAGTGGCGGAGTTCGCCAAGGAGAGGGAGTCGGAGATGCTATCGAAGCTGGATGAACAGCTCTCGAAGAGGGGAGACCTGTCGAAGAAAGAGGTCAAGGAGATCTTGAAGTCCCTGAAGGCCGAGCTGAAGGTTAGGTGGGAGTCCGCGCTACTTGATGCGAGGCAGTCCGCTATGGAGCGCGTCGGGGCCGAGGACTAGCTTCCAATGATGCGATTTATCCTTTCATTCGCCTCTCTTGCCAGTTCCCAGTAGGCAGAGCTGCCTGGATTGGACTTGTTCGGCTTGCTCGCTATCACTATCGGTGCCCCCTCGAGGGGGGCCTCCGCGATAGCGACCAGTCTCGGGATCTCCGTCTCGAACACCCTGTCGCCGAAGTGGCGTCTCGCTTGCTCGGCCACCGTCTCGCCGAGCCTGCTGTTGGACTGCACGAGGGTCAGGGCGATACCGAACAGCTTGAGCGCGGGGTTGATCGACCCCTGGACGTTCCTGATCAGCCCTAGGAGCTGGCTCATCCCCTCCAACGAGTAGAACTCTGCCTGGATGGGTATCAGAACCCACTCGGCCGCAGATAGTCCGTTTATGGTGAGCAGTCCGAGTGATGGGGGGGTATCGACGATTACCACGTCGAACNTCCCCGTGGCCTCCCTNAGTGCGAGCCTTAGCCTGTGCTCCCTGCCTATCCTAGTGGCTAGATCTATCTCGACGCCAGACAGGTCGAGGTCGGCGGGTAGAACCCACAGGTTACGGACCTCGATCGATTTGGGAGGGCCTCTCTTCCTGTCCGGGTTGTGCCTCTTCCAAGCCAGTCTCATAGAGGAAGTCAGCTGCGGTGGGCTAAGGAGGCACTCGGAAAGTGGCACTGGGTCGCTGTCTATGCCNCCCTTGAACAGCTCGTTCATNGTCGGGCCCAGAGTGCTCTTGTCGATTCCGAAGGTGGTGGCGACGTTTCCCTGGGGGTCCAGGTCCACCAGCAGTACTCGCCTAGCAGGGATTCCCATGTCGGTGTCGCCCTTGGCGAGTGCCACTGCCAGGTTCACAGACGTGGTGGTCTTGGCAGTGCCTCCCTTGTGGTTAACCACGGCAATGACAACCGGCCCTTGTGACATCCGCTCCGCTCCCTCGGACCGCAAGAGTGCTACCAGACCCGTGAATATTCCGAATCACTGGATCACTGGGACAGGGACCTCAGAGAGGATCTTCCTCACGATGTGGTGTCCCGTAACGCCTCGAATCTTGGATTCGGGCTTGAGCATGATCCTGTGGCTTACTACTTGGAGTGCGACCGCCTTGATGTCGTCTGGGATGACGTAGTCGCGGCCGTCGATAGCAGCGCTGGCGCGGCTGGTCTTGAAGAGGGACTGGCTGGCACGGGGAGATGCCCCTGTGATGATCCTGTGGTCCTCCCTGGTTCTCTGGACTAGCTCGACGATATAGGACATGATCGCTGGATCGACGTGTACCGTCTCNAGGGCCTTCTGCATGGCGACGACCTTCTTCGGGCTTGTGACCTGCTCGATATCGTAGTCGTCCTTGCCTCGGAGCTTCCTTCGCTGTAGGATGGCCTTCTCCTCCTGCCTGTCCGGGTAACCCATTGACATCTTCATCAGGAATCTGTCCATCTGAGCCTCTGGGAGCGGGTACGTACCCTCCTGCTCGATCGGGTTCTGGGTCGCCATGGTGATGAACGGCGCCGGTAGCTTGTGGGTTATGCCCTCGATTGTGACCTGCTTCTCCTCCATCGCCTCGAGCAGCGCTGCCTGNGTCTTGGGCGGNGCCCTGTTGATCTCGTCAGCCAGAAGTAGGTTGGTGAANAGCGGCCCTGGTCGTAGCTTGAACTCCCCAGCCTGCTGGTCGTACATGTAGGTCCCCATGACGTCTGCTGGGAGCAGATCGGGGGTGAACTGTACGCGCTTGAACTTGCATCCGAGGGCCGACGAGAAGGTGTTCGCCATCAGCGTCTTGGCCAGTCCGGGGAAGTCCTCGATGAGCATGTTTCCGTTGGACAGGATGCCTATGGTCACACGGCGCAGGTTCTCCTGCTTGCCGATGATGACCTTGCTTACCTCGTTCATCAAGCCGTTCGAAATCTGGGAAACCGTCTGAATTAGCTCTCGGGACTTAGCGTCACCAGTCTTAGACATCGTCATTTCATGCTCACCTAACTGAACTCAGGCCCTCTCACTCACTACTTGAGTGTTCGGTTCTCGTGGGACGGGCACACTTCATTGGGGCTATCGTCCCCAGAAGTGGTCATCCTTGCGATGGATTTCCTGAAGCTCCTCCAGGACCTCCTCCTCGGCGGCGCTCAGGTCCATCCTCCTGAGCTTCCTGGCATGGGACTCCGGGACGTCCACNAGGAGGATGTCCTCCTCGTCGATCTGCCTNCCGACCGTGACTCCCTCNATGGCCAGGGCGACCTCTGCGCCCTGCATCGCCTCCTTCATCGACTCCTCGCCGGAGCGGATGGACTTGATGCGGCCGACGCGGTTCCCGTCCTTGAGCAGCCTCTGGCCGACGTGGATCCTCCCTGCGAGGACCCTCACGCCGACGACTGCCGGCTTGGAGATGCGGAACGTGTGGTCGGGTAGCAGCAGGATCCTGCCCGGGTAGACGATCTGCTCTCGGTTCGCCTCCTCAATCTCGCGGTTCCTCCTCTCGATCCACTCCTCCCTCTCCTCGAGTATCCTGTAGATGATGTCGGACCCGATGTGGTGGACCCCGGTATCGGAGGACTCTATCTCTGCCTCCGCGTCCGGCAGTATCTCGGTGCTGAAGGCCATTATCACCCTGTGGAGGGGGTCAACGGCCGCCTCGGCGGATCTGACGTCCCTTCGGCTGACCTTGCCTATCGTGGCACTGCGAATCGGGACATCGAGAGCCTGTAGCTCCTTGGCGAGCGCCTCCAGGCCTCCTACGGTGTCGGCCTTTATCGCGACACCTTCCTCCTCGAGCTCGATGGAGAGCTCGGACTCGGCCTTGGCCGCGTCCATCGCATCGTCCCTCTCGGAGTCCGTGTGGACCACGCGCAGCGTGGTNCCAGCGAGAACGTTGTCTAGGTCCGGTGCCGATATCTTGAGCCCGGACGCAGCGTGCGCGACCTCGGTATCGTCCCAGCGGTCGCCGGCGTCCCTCATCTCGCTCATGCCGCGTGGGCTGAAGAGCCCCTTCACGCGGGTGGACAGNCCTCCCTCGGTGGTCACGAGCACGATCTCGTCTCCCTTCTTGATGGAGCCGCGGTGGAGGATGACGTCGAGAGTCTTGCCGAGCCCCCTCTCCTCCTTCATCTCGAGGACCGTNCCCTCTCCCGAGCCCTCGACGTCGGTCAGCTGGTCGGTGAGGTACCTCTCGGCGAGGCCGATGACGACTGCCAGGAGGTCCTGNATNCCCTCGCCCTCTCGAGCTGAGATGGGCACCATTGCGATGTCCTTGGTGAAGTCCTTGACTCGGTCGTAGCGCTCTATGTTGAGCCCCTCCTCGGCGAACTGGCCGACTAGGCTCCAGTACTGCTTCTCGAACAGCCCCATGGAGTCCTGNGTCTGGTTCCTCATGGAGAGGGCCATCGCGCGGCCGGGCTGNGCTTCCCAGCCGTATATCCTGTCGACCTTGTTGGCNGCGATCACGAACGGGGTCTTGGCGTTCTTNAGGACCCTGAGAGACTCGAGCGTCTGNGGCCTGCAGCCCTCCATGACGTCGACGATCAGTATAGCGATGTCAGCGAGGGAGCCNCCGCGGGAGCGNAGGGTGGAGAANGAGTGGTGGCCNGGNGTGTCGATGAACAGGAGCCCTGGNGAGTCGAACGTGTTCCCGCCCATCAGGGGGGAGCACAGCTCGTTGAGGATGTCCGCTGGCACCTCGGTGGCGCCTATGTGCTGGGTTATGCCGCCAGCCTCGCGATCCATGACCGAGGCACGGGAGTTGGACCCGAGGCCCCTGATGTGGTCGAGGAGGGACGTCTTGCCGTGGTCGACGTGACCTAGGACAGCGACGATGGGTTGCCTGCGTTCTGACATCCCATCCACCTCATGCTCCTTCCCCTGCTGAATTGATTGCTCACTCGTATATGTGCGACTCTTCGTCGCGGGTCCAGTCGACCAGTCCCTCTGGGAACCAAAGCCCCAGCTCGAAGGACGCGGTGTCCTCGCCGTCGGAGCCGTGGATCACGTTGTGACCGATGTCCATTGCGAAGTCGCCCCTGATGGTGCCTGGTGCGGCTGTCCGACCGTCGGTCGGCCCGATGAGGTTGCGTGCGACGCTGATCGCGTCCACCCCGGTCCATGCCATTGCGACAACTGGCCCGGATGTGATGACCTCGATGAGCCCGCCGTAGAACGGTCGCTCCTTG
>PBGL02000018.1 GCA_002718995.2 Methanobacteriota archaeon | reverse complement strand
CATATGATGGCGCCGAACTCCTGCTTTCCCTGATGGGCGAGAACACCAGCCACATTGTCGATACCGCCAAGATGGACGAGCCCCCCGTCGGAACGGTCATCCAGGACATCTCGATCGACCGAGCAGCCCCTCCCTCCCCTGTGTTCAGCGGTATCGGCTGCGGCATCATGATTTTCTCCCTAGCAGCTGGGATGATAATCGCCAGGACCGCGAGAAGGCTGTCCACATCCAGGGGGAGGGCCGAGTTCGTGGGCTACCGCGCGCCGAGAATGGTCGCATGTCCAGACTGTGACTACAGAATCGAGCAGCACCTCCTCATCCGACACCTGATAGTTGACCACGAGCACGATGCCCTGGAGGCCAGCGAGGTCGCGGCCGAGGCGTTTCGCAGCACTTGGTCTGAGCAAGCTAGTGATGGTGCGGGGGGCAGGATTTGAACCTGCGAACCACTAAGGAATAGGACCTCATCCTATCGCCGTTGACCAAGCTGGGCTACCCCCGCGCAGTTGGATGGCGTAGCAATCCGTATTTCACACTCACGGAATTATGGAAACGGGGTCTCCGACGCTTACGGCCCCCTCCTCGATGACCTCGGCCGACCACCTCGACCAACCGACCTCCTTGTCATGGTCTATCCTGGAGAAGTCCATCCCTACGAATGAGCCCCCGATCTTTGAACAGGGGGCACAGGGCTCGCTCAGGGATATGGAAGCCTCACCGACCTTCAGGGTCATGCCAACCTCGAGAGAGTCCCAGTCCATCCCCTCGATAGTCAGGTTCTCACCAGTAGACCCGACTTCGATTGAGTGCCCTTCTTCGCGCAGCTGGCGTATCCTCTCAAGGGAGAAGATGTTCACCGCCCTCCCTGGGTCTCCCTCCTTCCTCTCGGTCCGGAACCTATTGTGGTCACCCTCAACTCCCTCGTAGCGGACTATCGCCGCCCTTACGGGCAGCTTGGGAACCCCGCCGTTCTGGCTGACGTTGACTGAGTGGATGACCCCGTTCATGCTGCTGTCTCCTCTTCAGGGGGCTCTCCGCTCCCAAGCCCCTCAAGCTCAACGACTAGGTTCCCCGCTAGAAGTGCTACGGCGCCCACGAAGAACCAGAGGCCGATCTCGTCATAGCCGAGAGCGAGGCTTGCAGCACCCGCCCATACCGGCTCGAAGGCGTAAATTATCGCCGCCCTGATCGGAGAAAGCTCCCTCTGGTATATGTTGAGGACAAGTAGAGCGACCAGGGTTCCGAAAGCTGCGCAGAGAAACAGTGGAATCAAGAAGCCCCATGTTGAGAGGAGGATCTGGAACTCAGATAGAATCGACGACCCCTCGACTCGGAGGGGCAGCGCAACCAGAGTCACTGCGCCAAGCGCCATGACGGTGAGCATCATCGGACCCGTGACTTCGATAGGGTCGTTCTCCTTNGTGATTCTATCAGTGGCGATTATGTGGGCTCCGAACATGTATGCGCTGAATATGGTGAGGAACTCTCCGAAGCCCAGAGAGACCTGAGGGGGACCACCTATCCACCCGGCCCCGAAGGTCGCTAGGAGAACTCCTATTACAGTTGATTTGGTGATACTCTGCCTGCCTAGGGATATGGCGATCAGTGCCGTGAAAACCACGTACAGGCTCGTTAGGAAAGCAGAGACCCCCGGTGTCACGGTCGTGATTCCGATATTCTGACTGAGGTAGCCGACCGAAAGGATCACTCCGAGCCAGACNCCCCCNCTGACTGCGGCNGGGTCCGTTAGCCCCNTGCGAGCCTTGGGCAGGAGTGCGAGAGTCAGTGCGCTTGCAACTACGAATCGCGCTGAGAAGAACAAGATGGCGACCCAGTTTGCTTCCAAGTCTGGAACCGCTTCTTCAGCCGCATCCAACCCCTGCTTCATCCAGATGAATGTCATGCCCCAGAGGAACGAAATCCCGAAAATGGCCAGAACTGCGCGNCTCTCCCTNTCCATNCACAAACGCAGGCAGTTGCGCATAAGGCCCCATCGGTGTCCTTGGTTTGAAGTGTGCAGACCCNGCCGCGAGGTGCGGCATGAGCGTCAAGTGGACCAACCTATCCTACGCGAACGTCGCCACGACGTCCCCCGCTGCGCATAGGATTGCAACCGAATGGGCCGACTCCTTGGCTAGGGGAGGGGCAGCTGAGTTCGATGCTGAAGCCGAGAAGAACGGAATGCTCCCACTCAGGTCAGCCGCGGCATCGCTTCTCTCCTGTGAAATCGAGGACGTGTGCTGCGGCTCAAGCGCAACGGGGTTGCTATGCTCCATTGCTTGGGCCGNGATGCCAANGGACGGACAGAACGTAGTTTCCACGCGCGCGTCNTTCCCCTCCACGGTTTACCCGTGGAGCAGGGTCTCNGAGGAGACAGGNGCGGAGATTAGACTGGCCCAGTACGATGAAAATTACTACACAGACCCCGACGAGATAATTTCCCTGATCGATGAGAACACCGCAGTTGTAACCGTGTCCCATGTTGAGTATGCCAATGGACAGAGGTANGACNTGNCCGTTCTGGCCGATGCCGCCCACGCTGTGGGGGCTATGCTCGTCGTCGACGCGACCCAGTCAATGGGAATGGTCCCAATCGATGCCAATGCCNCCGGCGCTGATGTCATCGTGGCATCCGGCTACAAGTGGCTTCGGGGATCCTACGGCGCAGCAGTTGGCTTCATCTCGCAGAGAGTCAGGGCGAAACTCAACCCCGGACTAATCGGTTTCAGGAGTCACAAGGACATATGGGACATGAAGTCGGACAGGCTAACNCTTCCCGATGATGCGAGTAGATTCGAGTTCACAACGCTCCACTTCGGTGTTTCGCAGGGACTGGCCGCCTCCATCCAGGAGCTGGTTTCCATCGGAACGAAAGAGGTATGGGAGCATGACATGAGCCTTGCAGACGCGATCATCGACGCAGCACTGTCCAGGGGCCTGAGGATNTCCTCTCCAACCAACGAGAGGGAGAGGAGNGCCATCGTCAGCATATTCCCACCNCNGGGNTCGGANTGCTCNGAGATAGTAAGGAGGCTCCAGGACGAGTACGGNATACTCGTAACAAACCGNTCTGGGATGGTCAGGGTTTCCCCTCATATCGATAATTCGATAGAGCAGATAGAGTTCCTATTCGAGGCACTGGATGAGATNCTAGGGAGAACCGAATAGTTCTGAGAACATCCTGTAGTCAAGGTCGTAATCCTGTCTCAGGGACTCAACTCCATCTGACATGTCCTTCTTCGAGATGTATCTGAAAAACCTAGCAAACTGACCTTTTTTCAGCATGTTCAGCATCCTCCNCCCGTCACCAAAGGTCGAGTGCCTATCGACGTCATCCATTCCGGTCCAGCCGAGGGCCCCCTGCATCTTGGAGCCGAGGTCCATGTGGGATGGGTCCGTGCTAAGCACCAAGTCGAATCCCGAAACAGCCTCCAACGCAGAGGANAGGTCACCCTCGTCGACCCCAACCAATGGAANCTGCTCTTTCCTNGAGAACATCCGGGTGTAGTAGTTGTCCGACATATGGACGTTCGGCTCACTCGCGAACTCCACCATGGAGCGGGCATCGGTGTATCCAGAGTAGTATGCATAGTTGAAATTGGAGGCNCACCTCTTCAGGGGGTCCCTGAGGCANGTCATCAGAATNACCCGCGAGTCCNCTGCCAGCACAGAGAAATCCGGCGCCCCGTGCTCCGTGGCCACGAAGGTCACCCCCNNCCCCTCGCACTGGTCAATGAATTCTCGCAGACNCCCCTCNTCGTACTCCCAGAGGCGTAGGAGCTCTCCCGACTCGCTCTTTGGATTGCCGTTTCCGTGAGATGGGTACGGAACCTCCCCGTTCCTCAGTGCCATATTCACGATTAGTGTTCCTGCGGACTTATGCAAGTGGTGGAACCAGACTAGCCGATACCCGTCGGAAGCCCCCTTCATGGGATTTCACCACGGGCCGTACTTTTCATACAGGCGGTCGGCGCCGCAATGCTGCTGAATAGCCAGTTTGAGCANGGGNGAGGATTGAGTGAGCGAGGTAGACGCCTTCATCATCGGAGTACCAAAAGCCGGTACGACATGGCTCGCCAATGTCATTAGCCAGAACCCGGGCATCATACTTTCAGATCCAAAGGAGCCAAACATCGTAGCATCGCACCAAGGCACCTTTGGCAGGGANGATGGGGAGCCAGATTGGTCTAGATACCACGAATGCTTCTCTTCAGAAGGACTGAGAGTCGACGCCTCGATTCACGCCTTCGCTTGCCCCCTCGCCCCGTCTAGGATATCCTCCAAGATTCCGGGAGCCCCGATGATACTGTGTCTCCGAGAGCCAGTATCCAGGGCCTTCAGCCACTGGAAGATGATCATCGACACCGAGGAGGACTCCAGGAACGGTGCGGATTGGTCGGACTTCTCAGTCGCATGGCAGGACGACAGACTCAGTGGGGACTCCCATTACGGCAGAGCCATGCGGAGATGGCTAGAACACTTCCCGCTCGAGCAGTTCCTGATCATAGATAGCCAGAGGATGAGGAACGACCCCGAAGGGGTACTGNAGGAGGTAGAAGGGTTCCTAGGCCTACAAAACCACCCATACGACCTCGATCCATCTAGACATGCAAACAGCGCAACGGACCGAAGGCCAATCACCAACGTGGGCAGAGTGGTTCGTTCCGTGTTCTCATTGATACCGAATATCATCAAGAGGCCGATAGTCAACAGGCTCCAGGCTCGTGACATAAACATCTACGCCGCGCCGATAGTCAGNAGGAGGGCCGTGAAGCTCTCAGCAGGNCCAGAGCATTACTCGATATGNGCNGANTCGCTTCNCCCCGANCTCGAGAACTTCGAGTCAATTACGGGATTCGATACGAGTCATTGGGCCCAGTCGATCGAGACTAACCGCCAGAAATCTTCCTGATCGCAGCCTTAGCAAGAGCGCGAGACCAGAGAGAAAGAGACTCAAANCTAGTCAGGGGGGCAACCCCGTTACCTTGGTCGGAGCGCATTCCTCGACGAATATCCCCCAACGTGCCTTCATTGATGCTGGAGAAGGATATGGAAGCGGCTGCAACCTCGAGATACTTCGAAGGGTCACACCTGTAGAGCAACTGCTCGCTATCATAGGCTATTCGTGGCACTCCTCCCCTATCAGGGTGATGTACCACGCATTCCGACGACCACACTATACTGTATCCGTTGTTGATCACCCTCCATGCCAAATCCGTGTCCTCCCTGTGGATGTAGTACCTCTCGTCGAACCCCCCCACCGCCTCCATAACCTCGCGCCTGTAAGCCATGTTAGCGGTCTTGAAGCGATTCCACCTGTCTCTTGGGTTGGGATTCATGTCCCCCAAGCCACCTTCCTCGCCGATGGTAGTCACACTCCCCTCCATTCCGTGGACGGCATCGTCTTCGAATCGTTTCTGAATGGAGTATATCCAGTCTTCCGAAGGTACGCAATCGTCGTCCGTGAACGCAACGATGGGCGCAGACCCCCTCCTCCAACCGAGGTTTCTCGAGTAGGCGGGCCCCCTGTCCTCCTCAGAGTCATCAACCACTTCGACTGATTCTGGAGGAACGGTCTGCATCTCCAACGCCTCCAAGCATCGAGCTAGTGCCTCTGGCCTCTTGAAGGTGGGAATCACCACATCCACTCCTATCGGCACAGTATCTCGATGGGGCACCGTGTAATTAGGTAAGCGGCCACATCAGCAGTCTTCGTAGATTGTATTCAAGAACGGATCTCTCTTCCAAGGGCCATGGTCGACCTTGCCTCACCGATACTCGGAGGCTTCCAAGACAGCCTCGAGGCAGCTTTCGGCTCCGATTGGGGCTGGGTGGCCGGCCACGCCATAGTCCTCTCCATAGCAGCGCTTTTTGTATTGATGGTCAGGAATAGGCATCACATTATGACGGAGTCAGGCTTTGGGAGGTCAGACATGGCAGATGCCGTGGTAGTGGTAGCCCTAACTGGAGTCCAATACGTCATCTATACCAACTCCCTTGATTTTCCCACCACTACCTCACTAGTACTTGGAATACTGGGCGCACTCTCGCTCAGGTGGATGGTGCTCGTCCTCGAATAGACTCAGTCCTCGTAGCGATTCCTACGAGACCTCCTGAGCAAGCTTACTATCACAGCCAGCAGCACCAGTACTCCAGCACCACCTGCAACTATCTCCTTGTTCTCAACCACGATATCTGAGATGGATTGATTATCGCCTAGGCCCAGTGAGTCGAGTCCTATTCCCTTTGGATCCACCTTGATCTCCAGGCCCCACCCGGTTTGGTCTACATCCGGGCATGCTGGTACAAGGCTGCCCACCTCGATTACGAACACACATCCTTCCCAAGTACTCCCCAGGTTCGATGGAGTCATGATCTGGAACTGACAGTTTTCGGAGGCACCCCCTCCCTCAACAATAACCTCGCAGTCAGGGCTCTGGTCATCGAATCCGGAGGGCCATGAGCTAGAGCTAGACCCCTCCTCGACCATCATCGCTTGGTAAGAGGCCTTGCTGTCCGAATTGCTCTCACAGGAAATCGATACCGAGAAGGAAACGATCTCTCCAGCTTCGAAAGACCCTCCCCCCTGTCCAACACTATGGGTGCAGCCAGAGTATTCCGCTACCACAATGGTAACCTCCGATGACTCAGGCGAGGTGATGAATCCAACTTGTATGCCATTTGCCTCTGTGACGTCGGCGGTGATGTTGGCTACGTACGAGCCCGGGGTGTGATCTAGATCTCCCCTGAACACAACCTCGAAGTCGACTTCCGAACCAGCCCCCACCGTTACGCTCGCCGGAGCCGCGTAGACGAAACCGCCTGCTTGGACGGTAATGTCCACTTTCTCGGTGTATATCGTAGGATTCTCCAAAACGCAACTGGAGATGACAGTCCTAATCGCTCCTTCGTAGACGTGCATTTCAGGTGGGTCATCACAGGAGATGTTGATCTCTGGGACAACATTGGTCTGTGCCGAGGAGACTGGGGCGAACACCCCCAGAGGGCCGGCCAAGATGATTAGAGCCAGCACGATAGAGGCACTTCTCATGATGCCAGACCCCCCATCGAACGGATAGATATTCTCCATCCCCCCCTCATTTTTCTCTAATAATTCGACTCAAAGCATTCATGCCGACCCCTTGGGTCGCCCGAGACCATGAGCGACGGAGCCGGCAAGCCCCCCGTGGTAATTGCCTCCGAGCAAACGAGCGTCACCAGTGGCACTGATGTCCAAGAGAAGCTAATCAGCGCCTCCCAGGTTTTCTCTAACCTACTCAAGCCCACTTACGGGCCAAGAGGGCTCGATAAGATGCTCTACAAGACAGACGGGAACACCGCCATAACCAACGATGGCGCCAAGATAGTTTCAGAGCTCCTCGTCAAGCACCCAGCCGCCAAGATGCTAGTCTCAATGTGTGAGTCACAGGAGGAGGCCTGCGGCGATGGCGTGACCACTACCATGCTACTATGCGGGTCTCTTTTGCAAGAGGCCAGCACGCTTCTGAGGAAGGGGCTGCACCCACTCACGCTGGTCGATGGTTACAGAGCCTCACTCTCGGCCGCAATTAGCCAGATGGATGAAGATGCCCAAGAGGTCTCCGAAGACAGGGTCGTAGCAGTCGCCGAGACGGCTCTCAGGGGCAAGGGAGCAGAAGTCGCATTGGACCTCTTCTCATCATTGGTAGTAGAGGCACTGACCGCCGTCTCCTCGAGCGGGGGTGAGCCCCGCGCAGACAAGGTTTCCATGTTCAAATCAGGCAAGGGTAGCTTGAGGGCGTCTAGGCTGATCAGGGGCGTCGCGTTCAGGAGAAGGGTCCCATTGGACGGACTCCCCAACAACCTGGAGGACGCTCCGGTAGCAATCATGGGTGGCGAGCTCAAGATTCGCTCCATGACCAGGGACGCGCAGATCCAGATTTCGAGTGCCGATCAGCTAGACGAATTCATCGGTGCCGAGAAGTCCAGGAAGGATGCCATATCAGATGCCCTCATCGCAACAGGGGCACGAGTAGTCCTATGCGGCGGTGAAGTCGACAAGGAGATACTCCACAGGCTGGCCGACGAGGACATCCTAATCATAGCCGAGCTGGATGAATCGGAGATTCGCAACGCATCCGAGGCGACGGGTGCTGAGGTGAACGACTCGGTACTGGACATATCCCCAGAGGATCTCGGTATATGCGGTCTCATTGCTTGGGAGCGGAACGAGGCCACTGACATGGTGGAGGACATAATCAGAATCGACGGATGCCACACTCCTGGAGTGGTAACCATAGAGGTCGGCGGAGATGGAAAGGAAGCAACAGAGGAGGTAATCAGAGGTATTCACGACTCACTGAGGGCAACTTCGCTGGCGTTGGAGGAGAACCAGGTCCTCCCCGGAGGAGGCTGTACGCACTCTAGGATGGCAGACGCGGTCCGTAGGGAAGCAGAGGCAGAGCCAGGAAGGGCTCGCCTAGCCATGGAGGCGTTTGCCCGTGCACTTGAGGTGATCCCCTCTACATTGGTCGAGAATGCGGGAGGAAACCCACTTGATCACGTCCTTGAGCTTAGGGCCGCATCGCGCGATGGCGGTGACCTAGTCGGCATTGCGGCCGATGGAAGCGTGGGGGGCGTCGATGACGCATGGCATCCGCGGGCAGTCATTCAGGCCGGTCTCGAATCAGCGACCGAGACCGCGATGAGCATGCTCAGGATAGATCAGGTCATTTCTTCGCGAGGCGACTAGGCAGTCGAATCCTTCAAGTCCCGCCCACTAATCCCTAGTCATGGCGTCGCCACGTGCCCTCATCAGTGTCTGGGACAAGGAGGGCATCGAGGCCCTAGGGACCGCCCTCTCCGGACTGGGGTGGCAGATTTTGTCCACCGGCGGAACCTCCCAGAGGCTCAGGGAGGCAGGGATCGACGTCATCGATGTCAGTGAGGCAACGGGGCACCCGGAGGTTTTTGATGGCAGGGTCAAGACCCTCCACCCCGCCATCCACGGCGGGATACTGGTCAGGCGCGATAGGGAAGACGACATGGAAACCCTCGACGAGCTCGGCTACGGGACCATAGACCTCGTCTGCGTGAACCTCTACCCGTTCGAGGATACCGCTGCCAGGGATCCACCGGCGTCAAACGACGAGCTAATCGAGATGATCGACATAGGCGGTCCTACCATGGTTCGCTCCGCAGCGAAGAACCACTCAGACGTGATCATCCTGACGGACCCAGGGCAGTATGCGGCAGTCACAGCATCCCTGGCTGACTCAGGGGGCGACCCCTCGGGAGTCGACATGGAGACCAGGCAGGCCCTTGCCCTTTCTGCATACCAGAGTACTTCCTCCTACGACGCCTCCGTTTCCAACGAGCTCGAGAGACGATTCGCACCAGCCCCCGTTCCCTCCGAGATACATGCCTCCTCGAGAGGGGGCACAAGCCTCAGGTACGGCGAGAATCCCCACCAGCCGGCCTCCTTCTACCCCTCCGCGGGAGCCCCGCATGGCCTTGGAGAGGCCATCCAGCATGGGGGCAAGCCCCTTTCGTACAACAACTACCTCGACCTCGATGGAGCTCTCCGGCTAGCGAGCAATCTGATCCACTCGTGCTCGGACCACAGCCATGGGTGCGTGGTGATCAAGCACACAAACCCCTGCGGCGCCGCGATCGACGAGTCTCAGGAGATGGCTTGGAACAACGCATTGGCAAGCGACCCCGAGAGCGCGTTCGGGTGCGTGATAGCATTCACCAAGGAGGTGGAGGCGGGTACCGCCAGAGCGATCGGCGGGCACTTCTTCGAGTGCATGGTAGCCCCTAGCTACGAGCAGGAGGCCCTCGAGATCCTCTCCGAGAAGAAGAACAGGAGGATGCTCACGCTGGAGTCAATGAGCCCTCGTGAGGACCAGGTCAGGCTCAGGCAGGTCGAAGGGGGCTGGCTGGCCCAGGTACAGGGCCCCCCAGCTATCGACTGGGATGAGGCTAGGTGCGTCACTGAGAGGAAGATGGATCCCCAGGACATGGCACTCGCCAGGTTCGGCTCGGCCATACTCTCCGAGGTTAAGTCCAACGCAATACTGCTCGTCTCCAAGAGTGATGCGGGGTGCTGCACCGTCGGAGTGGGCCCGGGCCAGACCAGCAGGGTCGAGGCAGTCAGGATAGCCGCCCGCAGAGCGGGCGGCAGGGCGAGGGGATCGATGATGGTGTCAGATGCCTTCTTCCCGTTCAGGGATGGCATAGACTCGGCCAACGCGATAGGGGTCTCGAGCATCGTCCAGCCAGGGGGTTCGGTCAGGGATCAGGATTCAATAGACGCAGCCAACGAGCACGGCATGTCGATGCTATTCACAGGGACCAGGTTGTTCCTTCACTAGTAAGTCACAACGACTTTGAAACTGAATTCTGCAACCGGAAGGGAATCATCTTCTTCATCACAAGAATCAGGACCACGCTCGAACACCACATAGAAAGTCTCCCATTCAAAATTCTCCAGATTGATTTCTCTCGCTGGAATACTTAGGCCACCATTACCAACTCCATCCCCCGACCAATAGTACTGCGGGCTTTTCATCTCGAAATCCTCACAGTTGGCCCAACTATCATATTGTTCGAGTGGGAAGATATACATCCAGATTTTAGCTCCAGATTCGCTACTAGATTCTGTACTTTGCACATAGATATCGGCCTGAGTCCACCCCGTTCCAGTGAACTCGCATTCGAAAACCTCGTATTGAGTCAATGTAGTAGTATCCTCACAAATGATCTCTTCATCAGCTCCTGTACAGCCGGGTGTAAACAGACAGGCGCACAGCATCATTACAGTCATCAATAGGGTTCTCATGTGGCAAGGAATATACAATTCAGGGAAAAACCTAGTCCCGGCATTCCCCATCTCATGGCGAATATCGCCCATTCAATCGCACAGGGAATGAGTCCGAATCAGATAGGTGTCCATATCCCCATCGCTCTGGCCACACACCAACCAGATCGGCCTTCGAAAATCCCTAGGGCACCGCCTGCCAGCATTGCGGCCGAACCGTACCAGAGGTAAGACCCCTCAACCAATCCCGTGTATGCCACAATGGCCAGACCGAGCCCACCCATGAGTGAGACAAACCCACCGAGCAGTCGGACCGCCTTCCCTCTAGCGTCTATGTTGCATTCCAATTCCATGTTATGCACCAATCCAGTTCGCTATTAAACGAGTGTTCATGTCCGCGACACCGAATCTAGGGCCTAGTCGGTACCTTGATTCCGACGTACCAAACGCCAACTATCCCCACGAGAATGGTCACACCGGCCCCGAACCCCGGGTCTGCCCCGTTCCAGGACGAGGGATCCGAAAGAACACCATCCCCCTTTGTCGAGACCAGCCAGACGAAGTATGCCGAGCTGCTGGTCATTACCGCTATCAGTGAGGCTATGCCGTACTTCGCGTGCCTGGGCAGGGTCTTTCCAGTGGCGTAGTACTCGAATATGGAACTCCCGAAGTACTGGTTTGTGAGAGTCCACCTGAACAGCTTCTCGCTCGAGATGGAGAAGAAGTAAGCAGCGGGAACCGCCCACGAAACCGTGGGCCAGCCCGGAACCCATATTCCGATAATGGCGAAAGCTATGAAGATACACCCGAGAATGCTGTAGAGGCGACTTTTCGTTGGACTGCTCGAAACAGAGTACGTTTCTAAGATATCGTCCACACTCTGAAGACGACCCTCCATGTCCCCCGGAATGATGACGAATTAATATCCTTTGAGAATGGGTAGGCTTCCCAACCATGAAGCCCTAAGCCTCACTCCGCATGACATGGGCGGAGGCTATGTTGCGCCCAGGCCCGCTAGTCCCTCCGACCCCCTCAGGACAGCGGTCCTGATTTCTGGCGGAGGTTCGGGCCTTGCCGCCCTCCTGAGGCACCAGAGTACGAATCCCCGCTCCCACAGAACCGCTCTCGTGATTTCGGAATCCACTGAAGCAGCAGGGCTAGACCACGGCCGTGCCGCGGGAATCAAGACAGTGGGGATACCGATCCCTGAAGGCCCATCGAGGAGGAGAGAGCACGAGAAATTGATTCAGAGGGAGCTAGAGGCCGAAGGCATCGAGCTCGTGGTACTGAGCGGATACATGAGGATACTCACCCCCGAGTTCGTATCTATTTGGAAGGGGAGGCTGGTTAACATCCACCCCTCCTTGCTCCCGGACTTCCCGGGAGCCCATGCTCACCGCGACGCGCTCGAAGCCGGGGTAACGGTTTCTGGCTGCACCGTCCACCTCGTAGACGAGGGGGTCGACTCGGGATACATCCTCGAGCAGAGATCCGTTCCGGTGCTCAGAGACGACACCGAGGCGACCCTCCAAGAGAGGATCAAGAGGGTCGAGCATGATCTCTACCCCCTAGCATTGGACCGGCTCTCCAACGGAGGATACTCATTCTAGGTCAGTGGGGCGGTTCACGTTCCTCACCACATGGGGAGGGGCCTCCACCACCGAATGCCGAATCTCAGTCATCTGAACGTGTAGAGGACGACGGTCCTCACCAATCAGTCCTGCTACCTCCGGCCTCACAAGCGCCAAGAGTGGGTGCCACCGTCCCTCGGAGAAAGGGATTGCAAGAGGCTCCTCTCCAATTTCCCTTTCCAGGTCGGAGAGCAGACTTGATTCCAACCAGGGCACGTCGACGGGCGCCAGCTGAAGGGTGTTGCCACACAGGGGGTCATTCAGGGCCTCAAGGACAGCCTCGATTGGTCCTGAGTGGGGAAACGAGTCAACTACCCACTCCAACTGCAATGAATCGTCCATTTGTTCCCCGTACCTTTCGATATGCTCCGCACTAGCTACTGCCACCCTGATCGGCTCCAGTCCTGCCTCTGCGAGAGCCATTGCGACCCTGTTGATGCATGGGGCCCCGTCGATTTCCAGCAGAGCCTTGTCCATACCCATCCGAGAAGACCTTCCCCCTGCGAGGATGAGAGAACGCATACAATCACCTCAGCTCGTCCAGACGGCCGAGCGCGTGCTGAATTTCATCCATCAAATCCAAGGCTCTGTTCATGAAAATAATACGCTCCTTCCTGCCTTCAGACTCCTCCAGCCAACGCATGAGCTGTCTTATGTCCTTTGAGTTCCTTCTGATCGTCCATTCCAGAACGCTCTCAGAAACCGGGTCTTCCGATGGCAGAAGGCGACTCGACACATACTCGCCGCATCCAACTAACCAAATTACTCCTGCCCCGAAAAAACGTCCATTTCGCTGATTTTGATACCCATCAGAACCGTTTCGGGGCGCATCATCCCATCAGGAGCGTTCATGAAGGGTACGCATGTCGGCGATTCAAGCTTAGGCCCACTCGAGGGTGCACCGCACCCATCACCACCGCGTTTTTGCGGGATTTGGAACGAGGCCCCGAAAGTGGGGCCGACAGCGAAAGGAGAAATGAAAATATGTCAAAAGAAGGAAAGTACGTCATACACGCGACTATCCGCACGGACGGGAACGTCCAGCGGAAGGACGTTGTAGGCGCTATATTCGGGCAGACAGAGGGTCTGCTCGGAGAGGCGCTTCAACTTAGGAAGCTACAGAGAACTGGAAGAATAGGACACGTCGATGTGGTTCTTCACCAGAATAAGGGCAAGGTCCAGGGAGAAATACTGGTATCCTCGTCCTTGGACCAAGTCAGTACCGCTGTAATCGGTGCGGCATTGGAGACCATAGACAGGATCGGCCCATGCAAGTCGGTAATCAAAGTAAAACTGATCGAGAACCAGCAGTCCGCGAAGAGGGACCACGTAATAGAGAGGGGCAAGCAGCTTCTCATGAACATGGTCAACTCAGGAGTCGACGATTCGAAGAACATCCTAGAAGAGGTCAGGGCAGTCCTGACTCTCGATACTGAAACAGACTTCAAAGGAATGACCGCAGGACCGATGGTCGAAGAATCGGATGCAATCATCATAGTAGAGGGGAGGAACGATGTTCGAAACCTCTTGAAGTTCGGAATCAAGAACGCAATCGCTACTATGGGCTCCGGAATAAAGCCGGAGCTCGTTGACCTTGCCAAGAAGAAGAAAGGCGTTACCGCATTCATCGACGGTGACCGAGGCGGCAAGCTGCTTCTGATGGAGATCAGCGGCCAGCTTGGTAAGGCTCTGACACACGTAGCACTTGCTCCCCAGAGCAGAGAGGTCGAGCATCTTGAGGGGAAGGTCATAACGAAGCATCTGCAGCAGAAGGAGCCGGCAAGCAAGGCCGTATCCCGCATACAGTCTGAACTGAATAGGGAAGACGACAAGTCAGTCGGCAGAGGAACTGAGTCCCTAGTGGCCCCGGACCACGTCAAGGAATGGGCTTCGCACCTCGAGGGACTCAAGAAGAACAATGCCATCATCATCATGGAGGATGGCTCTGGGACAGATCCAATTGGCGCTAGGGGACTAGCAAACGCAATGGCAGAGGCAGAAGGCGCAACAGGCCTAGTTTTCGCTGGAAAGGTCAATGATAGAATATTTGACTTGGCCTCCGGGGCAGGCATTGAGAATGTCCTAGGAAACTCGGTCGGTGGCGTAACCCGCAAGGGCAACGTACAGGCCTATTCAGTAGAAGATATCTGAATCTGAAAGCAGTATTCGCGGCGGGACGTAGTCCCGCCTAGAACGCACCCTTGGCCATGCCCATCAGCAGAAGGCATCAAAAGTCTCGCAGGTCCGCTGAGGGCGATGGAGCAGGCTACCGCAGGCATCCTAGCCCTCTACGCACTACTCGGGCTTACCATCCTAGCCCTCTGGCTCAGACACCAGTCCGTCCTCAGGCAGAGGGACAAAATGATGAACAAGATGGGAAATCTACAGACCGACCTCTCCGTCACAACGCAAAGACTCGATCTCCTCTCCAGGGGTGTCGACACGATTCTCGGAGAGACCCCCCAGGTGCACAACCTCCTAGGTGTTCACCGGAAGTTGGAGAGCGCTGAGAACCTCCTCTTCGACCAAGGCGTCGCTGTAAGCTCCAGTGAATCCTGCGCCATAGCAACTCACGCAGCCAAGGCCATCCTCGAGAAGCACCCGGGGTTGGATGCCGATGAAGCCGATGCTGGAAGCCTTCCGGGCCTATTGCCTCTCGTCGAGCGTCTTGATGCTATACTCACAGAAGCCGAGATGAAGGCAGAGGACCTCGAGTTGAATGGGAATGAACACCGGTTGTTAGGCGAATTGTTCCATGCCATCGAAAGGGGGGAGAGGGCCGCTGACTCCTATCGAATGGCAAACTCCCTAGATCCAGAGGACGCCTCCTCCTTGAGGTCCCTTTCACTAATTCAGAGGGATTCGGGGGATCTGGACTCATTGGATCGAACACTGGAGAGGCTACTAGCAATTGACCCCGATGACATCGCAGTCCTCGCAGAGCAGTCAGTCCTATTGGTAGGGGCTGACCCAGAAAGGCTGAGGAGGAACAAAACCCGCCTTATGGCTCTAGGTGAGGAGGTTGGCGAGACTGAGGAGGAATCGGAACTCTCGGAAATAGCGGTCAGAGCGCACGAGGCCAGACTGTCTACCGATCCAAGGGAACTTGATCCCTCAGATGCTGCTAGACTGGTCGAGAAGTCAGCGAAACTGTTCATGATGGGAGAGGCAGGAGCTGCCCTCGAGGCAGCCACCCTGGCAATAAAGGCCGATGAAGAAAATGGGGCTGCTAGACTATTGCACGCCAAGATTCTGGCTGCAGGGGAAGGCAGGTCGAAGGAAGCTCTCCAAAGCATAAGGGGAGCACACGCACTAGGTGAATACACAGTCATACTAGAGTCAGAGATTTTGGAGAACGAGGGTCGCTTGGACGCATCAAGAGCAGTTCTTGAGGAATGGCTCGAAACCAACCCCGAAGATGCAGAGGCAAGGTCCAGACTCAGCCTCGTTATGCTAAAGGCGGGGGCTATAGACTGGTCAAGGAAGGTATTGGAAGAGGCCCCTCCCATATGTTGGGAAAGCTCCTCGATGCATGTCATGGAAGGAAGGCTCCACCTGCATGACGCTGAATATCACAGAGATGCCCATGGTGTCCATGATCAGATAATGATACTCGACGCACTGGTCTCCTTCGATGCAGCAATAGAGCATGACAGAGAAAGTGGCCTGGCCTGGTTGGGTAGGGCAAAGGCCCTACGCTACCAAGAGTCATACAATGAGGCAGAAGTGGCTCTGGTGAGGGCTAGGAGGCTGATACCGAACCATCCGTCTATAGCACTTGAGGAGGCCCTTCTCTGTGTCGAAAACGGGAAACTCGATCAAGCCAATACGCATATCGCCGAGGCCGCGACATTACTCCATAATCACTCAGCCGTACCATTTGTCAGAGGGCTGATAGCCGCCAAGCAGGGAAGGCTTGCAGAATCACAGACACTGTTCTCGAAGGTTCTTGAAATGGAGCCAGACCACATCAGAGCGAGACTCAACAGATGCTCCGCGTCTTTGCTGAAGGAGGATCTGGAAATTGCCCTAGACGATGCCGACTACATACTAGCCCGAGCACCCGATTTCCTTCTAGCTAGGCAGAGAAGAGCAGAGATTCTGATGAACATCGGGGACTGGGAAGAGGCGGAGGCAGAGCTTCGAAGGCTCCTAGAGAGAAGACAAGAGCACGTAATGGCGCTCGTGCACCTAGGGACCTGCCTCAACGCCATGGAAAAGGCTGAGCAGGCTGAGAGGCCATTGAATAAGGCATTGCAGATAGATCCTAGAAACTCCGATGCCTGGTACCAGAGGGGACTACTCTACCTTGACTTTGGAAGGGGCGATGAAGCCCTCTCGGACTTCGAGAGCGCGGCCAAACACGATACCAAGCACATCGATGCGAGACTGATGATTGCTGCCATTCATCATGAGGGGGACAGCTCTGAACTTGCGGCAGCGTCTTGGAGAAAAGTCCTGGACATAGACCCTCAACACCGAATAGCCAGGAGGAGGCTGGAGGAATGCAAGGACCAGGGCACGGCCAGAGGAGGAATCCTCCAGCCGGAGGATTGAATCACCCCCTCTCACCCCGAGCCAGTATGAGCCCCCCGATGGAGCCCGGTTCAGTAGCCCCGACATTCAATCTCCCTAATGCAAACGCGGGAGTTGGTCAAGACTCCGTTTCCCTCGCTGATGCCATGGGCAAGAACGGACTTATCGTCGCATTCACCTGCAACCATTGTCCTTACGTGGTCGGCTCCGAGCCTAGGATAGAGGGTATCGCGGAAAAAGCAAGAGGCAATGGAATGGGGTTTGTGGGCATCAACTCAAATGATCCAGTAATGTACGAAGCCGACTCATGGGACAACATGGTGAAGAGAGCGGCAAAGGGGATGACCTACCCATACTTGCACGACGATTCCCAAGAGGTTGCAACCTCGTTTGGCGCAGAGAGAACACCAGAGTTCTACCTCATCGGACCTGATTCCAAAATAGAATACAGGGGCAGGTTGGATGATTCCCCAAGAGATCCATCGCATGCGAGAACGAGCGAACTGTCAGATGCGATTGATGACCTAGTCTCAGGATCCAATGTCAGGACTCCCAGGACCGAAAGCATAGGGTGCTCAGTCAAGTGGAAAAATTGACTAGTACTGCTCCAGAACCAGCTCGGTCTGTGTTGAGCTGATCTCTGCGGGCGCAGTTAGCCACATCCTGTCAAGCATCTCCCTAAGGCCAACAGTGTCGTCAACATGCACTATTGCGATGAGGTCCGCATCCCCACTAATCTCGTAGACACATTCAACCCCCTTCCAAGTTGAGAATTCTCCCGCGAGCGTCCCAATTTCTGTCCCCGGACCTACTTTCAGCCTGATTAGTGCCGTGAGGCCAATACCTGCCTCCCTGATTGTATAGCCCCTGATTATCCCATCCTCTTCGAGCCTACGAACACGAGTCCTAACCGTCCTCTCAGTGACCCCAACACGCGACGCGATCTCTACGAATGAAGATCTCGAAGACTCTCTTAGTACGTTCATTATAGCTCTGTCAAGGGAATCGGCTTCCATACGTTTTTCTTCCGGAGAGTGAATAATACTTGTAACTTTTCTACACTATATCGTATTTCAAATCTAAATTATTACCATGATTCGACTAGTCTTGATGAAGAAAGAAAAAGTTGTGTTCAAATGGGACGCCCTCACTTGGAGTGACATGGTAGCCGAGGAGCCGGTACACATGCTTCGGAAGCAAGAGTACCTGGACGAGGTCTCCTCGCTCGACCTCCCGGCTTCGTATGCTACATGGTATAACGTGGATGTGGCCACTCTATTGACGAGCACCAGGATCGTCGGTCATGAGGTCGATGACGAAACAGGACAGTCCCTGGTTTTCTTCGATCGAAGCCTGATGCTGTGCTGTCCTGAATCAGGTAGGATGCACCATTACCCCAAGCACCTTCTACACTGCTTCGTGGACGACAACAGGTGCGATTGCGCAGAGCAAGACGGCGTCTTATTCCGCGCAGAGCTGTTTTCCATATCCCCAACAGGCGAGCAGCTTTGCTGGGAGGCAAACTGTCGTTCAGAGATGGAGGTCCCTGGGGTTCAAACAAAGGTATCTCGTTGGCTCAGTTGGCTGAATCAGTAGACGAGACCATCGCAATCTTGAGAACAGACCGTATAGTCGGCCGAACAATGGGAACACGCATTGCGCGCGTCCATGGACGAATGGTTCTGGATTCTCGAGGTAACCCAACAGTCGAGGTAGACTGTGTCACTGAAGGTGGAACATTGGGCCGGGCAATGGTTCCTTCCGGAGCTAGTACCGGCCGTCACGAAGCGGTCGAATTGCGTGATGGCGGAGACCGCTGGGCCGGCAAAGGAGTTGACCAAGCAGTTGCAAATGTCAACGGACCAATCGCAGATGCCCTTGTAGGAATGGATGCCAGCGATCAAGGTGTAATAGATGCAGCAATGATGACTCTCGACTCAACCCCGAACAAGGGTAGGATCGGAGCCAATGCAATGCTAGGGGCCTCGATGGCCTGCCTACGTGCTACAGTTGGAACGGGTGAGATTTGGCAACACCTCTCGGATGGAAGTGCCTCAATCCCAGTTCCTCTGATGAACATCCTCAACGGAGGGGCTCATGCAAACTCAAATGTCGATGTACAGGAATTCATGGTCGTTCCACACGGCTTCGACTCATACCCAGAAGCGCTACGCGCAGGTGTAGAGATATACCATTCACTGCGAGCCGTACTGAAGGAAGCAGGACTACTCGGCGGAGTCGGCGATGAGGGCGGCTTTGCACCAAATCTGCCCCGTAACGAAGAAGGTCTGCGCTATGTTGTCGAGGCAATTGCCGGAGCGGGATATACTCCTGGTAAGCAAGTATCGATTGCATTAGACGTAGCAAGCCAGGAATTCTTGCATGACGATGGCTACCACATTGATGGTAAGGTGATTAGCGGTTCAGAACTCGGTCAACTCTACTCATCTTGGCTTGATGATTATCCAATCGTCTCAATAGAAGATCCATTTGGCGAGGATGACTGGGATTCCTGGGTTGAATTCACTCAGCGCGAGGGTCACAGGGTGCAAGTCGTGGGCGACGACCTCTATGTCACCAATCCAGAACGGCTTGCTCATGGAATCGAGATTGGAGCTTCAAATGCGATTCTAATCAAACTCAATCAGATTGGGACAGTAACTGAAACCCTGGTGGTCATTGCGATGGCTAAGGCTGCTGGCTATGGTACAATCATCAGCCATCGCTCGGGAGAAACCGCCGATTCCATAATTTCCGATATCGCAGTCGGGACAAATGCAGGCCAGATCAAGACGGGCGCCCCTGCTCGCTCGGACCGCACCTCGAAGTATAACCAACTACTAAGAATAAGCGAGCAATGCAACGATTACGCAGATTTCTATAATGACTAGCTTAGGCTTGCTAGTAGAAGGGGCAGAACGATTGTTGCATCAGATTCGATAACAAACCTCGGTGTTTCGACATCTATCTTCTCCCAGCTGATTTTCTCATTGGGAGGGGCACCAGAATAGCCCCCGTAGGAGGCGCTGGACTCCGAAATCTGCGCGAACCACGACCAAAGGGGGACATCAATCCCAACGTCCTGCCTCAGCATTGGGACCACAGATATTGCGAAGTCCCCAGAGATGCCTCCCCCGACCTGAAGGATACCCGTAGGGGAGTCGTCCTCCCTGTACCAATCCGCCAAGGACTGCATCGCCTCCAGTCCGCTCCTAACTATCGAAGCGTCCTTCAGGGATCGATCAAGGACCCTTGCAGCCAATATGCTTCCAAGCGTCGAGTCTTCCCAACCAGGCGTGAAGATTGGAAGATTGGCATCGGCTGCGGCCATCAGCCACGAGTTCTCCGGCGGAGCATCGAATTCCAATCCGCCGTGCAGAAGGAGGTCATACAGGTACTCGTGGGGGAACCGACTATCTCCAGCAGCCTCAGCGTCCCCCCAAAGCGCCATCAATGCCCCCTCGACATCCCTGAACACTTCCTCGGGAATTGCTACATCAGTAATCCTGTTCATCCCCCTGTCTCGGAGAGCGGCATCGTCATGGGGGGACAAATCCCTCCAATTGCTAACTTCTTCGTAGCTGGATCTTGAGATTAGTCCGAACAGCTCTTCTTCGAGATTCGCCCCAGTACAGCAAATCGCGTGAACTTTCTGTGTTCTAATCGCCGGTGCCAAGCTTCTCCCTATTTCTGCAGTAGACATTGCGCCTGCTAGAGTCATCATGAGCCTCCCCCCCTCATCGAGGAATTCCCTGAGGGAAGACGAACATCTCGATAATTCGCCAGCATTGAAGTGCAAATAATGATCCTCAATGAAGTCCCTGATACTCACCTAATCACCCGAAATGAAACGAGGGATAATTTCCCTCCTGATCAGCTCAATACCGACGATCTCGGCCTCCAGAGCATCTTGAATGTGCTCGGCCACAGCCAGAGGCGAATTCTCCCCGCAGGTGAACACATCTATCGCTAGAAGCCCTGAATCGGAGTAGCAGTGAGCGGTTACATGACTTTCATCAATCAATACCACGGAAGCGAAGCCAGGGGGGCTCTCTGAACCATCGAAGTTCACAACGTGCGAATGTACCTCCCTAATGCCCGAAGCCTCCACTGCCTCCCTCAGGACAGCTAGCATCCACTCCCCGTCTTCGGGAACGGGAGAAGAGTATCCGACATAGTCCAGTAGGACGTGACGCCCCCTCCCCACTTCGTCGCTCATGAGCGGACTGGGCACATACGACAATTTCAAGCTCACTCATCCAATAGCCAATTTCCGAGCCTGCTCAGCCCCTCTCTTATGGCCTCCTCGTCAGTAGCGTATGATACTCTGATGAAACCGTCCCCTCCGGTAACCAGAGATGCTGGTATCAGTTGAACCCCGGCCTCCAGGGCCCCATCTGCGAATTCTGTGTCAGTCATCCCTGTCTCTGTGATGTCCGCGAATATGTAGAATGCTCCCTCCGGCTCGATAACCCTGATTCCGGGTAGCTTGGACAACCCATCTTTCATGATATCGCGCCTCTTCCTGTATTCGTGATTGAACTCATGTACAGAATCCTCGCATGAGAGCGCGACCCTGGCTGCCTCCATCATGAAGGTAGGGACATGGGAAGCTGAGTTCGCCTGGCTCTTCATCGCAGCCTTGACTGCGTTCGGGGGGCCGGTTAGGAAGCCGAGCCTCATCCCTGTCATCGCCCATGACTTAGACCATCCATTCACTACTATGGTCCGATCTATTCCGCCAGGAAGGGCAGCTGGAGAAACATGAGGCCAGTCTACCCATACCATTCTCGAGTATATCTCATCTGATACTATCCAGAGGTCGTGCTCTGTGGCGATGTCCAAAATTCCTTGAATCTCCTCCGGTGTAAAAACGGCCCCTGTTGGGTTGCAAGGTGAATTCAGTATTATCACACGCGTTCTTTCGGTGATGGCATCACGTATCGCTTGAAGGTCAGGGTGGAAATTGTCCTTTCTGACTGGTACGTGAACCGGAACCGCTCCAATGAACTCAAGCATCGGCTCATAGGAAGCCCATGATGGAGCGAGAAGTATGGCCTCGTCCCCTGGCATCGTGGTGATCAGAAATGAGTATAGCATGGCCTGCTTGGCACCTGGGGTGACTACCACGTCCTCTGCTGACACCCCTATGCCGTGATGCTTTGAGACATAGTCGGCCACTGCTTGGCAAAGCTCCATGGAACCAGGGCCTCTCGTGTACTTCGTATTCCCATTCCTTAACTCCTCGATGGTCGCATTGAGTATTTCTTCCGGGGTAGAGAAGCCTGGCTCACCAACAGTCCACCTAACGACTTCGGGACCTGGCGGCTGCAGATACGGGGCGAAACCAACGCCCAGACCCTCGAACCGCGAGGATATCTCCGGCATGCACCCGACGAGGGGCAGGACGACCTTCAAGGTATGCAGGGCCTCGGATAGCCTTCAAGAGAGGATTGCGAGTCGCAAGGTTGCTGCACGGGTGGCAGAGCAGCTATGCAACGGACTGCAGATCCGTGGACCCGGGTGCAAATCCCGGCCCGTGCTCCATTTTCTCACAGCGTGCGTAGCCTTACGTCTGCTACCCATGTTCCATCAATCTGAGCTTTCCCATTCACTAAGCCAAAAATGGTACAGTTGTCATTATGGCAATCGCGATAGAGGCATAGCTTCCTATCAGGAATACTAGTATCTGTCCTACGTTCATATTACTGGGATGGGGGTTGGGGATATTAAGAGCCGTTTATGATTTCAGACTCATGATATATACTCGTGTTTCGAAACCTCACAACACGCACTATTCGACCTCATTGATTTTCCACTCCATGTCATAGTGTAACCCAATCCCCTCTATTTCGAATACCTCTGAAACTATTTCGAAACCACATCTTTCGTACATCGTCACTGCTTTTATTCTGGCATTGCACCAAATCCCAGACCCCCTATCTGCGGCATATCGCTGCAATTCTCTCACAATCCCAGTTCCAATCCCCATATTGCGGAACTCAGGTGCCACTGCCATGCCCCTAATCCTGTAGTCACAGCCACCCCTATTGTCTACCTGCAGTGTTGAGCAGCCAATCAGAATCCCCCTCTCATACGCACATAGGAATCTTGTACGTCGATCCTCGTCAATCCCCGGATAGTGTTCAGAGCCACGCGGTAACCCTTCCCTGAGAACCTCATATCTGAGATTCAGATGAGGGGGATCAACAGAATCCTCCCAGATCAGTCCTTGCTTCATGAGCAATCCTAAAGGGGCTTGGGAGAAGAACTATTCTTCTTAGTCGATTTCAAGCCCACTACCCTCTTGGCACGACCATGACGGACGCCAACCCGCCCGATTGGAGAGCTCCAGCAATAGTCGGCCTGCTACTGCTCTCCAACACGATTCTTTTCAAAATTTCATTCGGAGGCCCATGGGACTCCCCCTCGTTCACTCTTGGGGTAGTTGGTATTTTCGGAATCTCCCTGTTGTATATCTCATGGTTCCGTCTAACATTCCGGAGAAGGGGCCTGGTGCCTTGGACTGATATGTGGGCCGATCCACCGGACTCCGCGAGAAAGGAATTGCTGGCGGGCATCGCGGTCATGGGGATCGCTTGGTTTTCCGGGAATCATCTACAGGAATACCTTCCAAGACCGACTGGATTGGTACTCTCATTGATAGGTATGCTGATGATGGTCCAAGCGATTTATGTGATACTCAGTTTCGGACCACTGGCCGAGTGATAGCACAACATCACTTAGCCACTGAAGTATCGTTCAAGTCAATACTCGACAGGGACAGGATCTAGGGATCTCCATAGGAACCAACATGCCGCGCTTCTGTAGGGCCGCCAAGCTTCTGCTACTGCCTCCATCTGTTCATTTGTCTCTGCCTCCGGGACTAGTCCCTGAATCCCCTTAACAACACCAAGATCGCCCAGGCTAAGTACATCGGGGCGCATAACGGAGAAGATAAGCATCATTTCAGCGGTCCAAGGCCCCACTCCTCTGAAACCGACTAGATGCTTAATGATAGAATCATCATCCATCTGCTCGTAACCGTCCGGCAGAAGAGGCGTATCGCTTGTAGCGATTCCCTGGATGTACTGGCTCTTGGATCTGGACAGGCCACACCCAGACAACTCCTCGAGAGTCAGCCTGCTAATGGACTCCCTGTCTATGGCCCCACATGCCTCCTCCAATCTGGCGTGCACCGAATCAGCCGCCTTCACAGAGATTTGCTGACCGACTATGCTGCGTACGAGGGTCTGGAAGATCTCACCCCGTCCAGAAAGAGCCTCTCCACTATACTTCTCAACAATTCTCCCGATCAGGGGATCGGTCGACAGATGTAACACCGCATCTGCCCACCAGTCGGGTCTACCGGTCTGCACGAGCCGTCGAGGAACCCATCACTCATAACTGAACCACAGTCACATTCTGACCTGAACATAGCCGTCTTGGATGCGTGTATCGTAGATCGGCAGATCCTTTTTCTTGGACATCTTCCCAACCAACTTGCCATAGGGAGGGAAGAGTGGGAATGGAGACCATTCTTCCAGGGACCCATCATCCATCCTGTGTCTCGTCTGATGAAGGGGGCATGTAACACACCCGTCCTCTACCTTCCCGCCGAGCCCCAGTGGCCACCTCATGTGCCTGCAAAGCCCCTCTGTAGCATGGACCACGCCTTCATCTTCAACCACCATCAGTGTCTTCATTCCTATATTGACCATTTTTGGCTTACTCGGCTTGAGCTTGGCGAGAAGAACAGCGTTCCTCCACTCCACACTAACCCCTCACGTTCGACATCCCCCCGTCCAGATGGAAAACCTGTCCGGTAATGTTGTCTGGGGCGCCAGTCAGTAGCCAGTGGATAGTTGATGCCACCTCCTCTGGTTGGTTGATCCTCCTCAATGGAATCATCTCTACGGCCGCCTCCTTTGTTGCGCTGGATGATGTTATGGGATGAGAAAGTTTGGTGTCCGTAAGGCCGGGAGCAACCGCGTTAACTCTGATACCCCTCTTACTGTAAGTAGCCGCAGCGGACCTAACCATGGACTCCACGCCGCCCTTCGCCGCAGCAATCGCCTCATGATTAGCCAATCCAAGGCTACCCGCGACGCTCGAGGTGAAAACCACCCTCCCCCCTCCATTTCTTAGCATCTGTTTGCATGCGACGGACAGTGTGACGAATGCACTACTGAGATTGGTCTTGATGACTTCCTCGAAAGACTCCGGACTCATCGCATGAGGGGGCCTCACTGCGAAGGAACCCACGAGGTGGACAACTCCCTCCAATCTCCCATTACCCGCTGAAATAGCCGAGAGAACGGCTTCCTTGACCAGCTCTGCGTCATTCGCATCACCGATGAATTTGCTAACTTCATCTTCAGAGAACTCCGCCAGTCTCGAACTATCTCTGGCTAGGAGAGTGACAGCTGCGCCCTCATCCAGTAGATTTCGACAAAGGATACCACCGATGTCGCTACTGCCGCCCACTATGAGGTAAGATTTCACGTTTCTACCTAGCCTTCTTCGAGGAAAGTAGCCTCAACCATCCAAGACTCAAGTTGTGTCTCCAGCCTCTTCCACAGGTTGTCAGCTCCGTCCTTCTGCATAGACCAGACAAGCGAACCTCTGCATATATACTGATGTTCACTATTCCCCAACAACACTCTTGAGTGAAACGCCCGCCTCCCTCAGCATGGCAGAGCGGCTAACTCCTGCTAAGACAGCTGAATCTGTTTCTGCAGGACACCCGGATAAGTTGTGCGACTCCATTTCAGATGCAATACTGGATGCCTGCCTGGCTATAGATCAGAATGCCAGGGTTGCAGTCGAGACACTAGTCAAAGGAACTGAGGAGAAAGCCTTCATCGTTCTTGCGGGGGAAGTTACCCTAGCGGGCGAAATCGACGATGGAGAGTACGAGGCCATAGCAAGAGGGGCCGCCAGCAAAATAGGGTACACTGATCATTCCATAGGGATGGACGCAACTAACCCAGAAATGTGCGAAGTGACCGTTCTAATTACGACACAGTCTCAGTTCATCAGTCAGGGCGTGGATGGCGACATGGACTCACAGGGGGCCGGTGACCAAGGCGTAATGTTCGGATACGCATGCAAGGAAACAGAAGGAACTCCTGGTATGGAAGGCAGGCTTTTCCCGCTCCCGGCAGCATTGGCCCAAAGAATCTGCAGACGCCTAGATGCGATAGTCGAGAGCGGCGAGATCCCCTGGGTCCGACCCGATGGAAAGAGCCAAGTCACCGTGGAGTATGACTCCGATGGAAATCCGAATAACGTACAAACCATTGTGGTTGCCGTCCAGCATGACGATGCGCTCAAGGACAAGTTCGCAGGAGATATAGAAGCGGAACAAAAATTCGTCAAGGAGCAGATCCGAGAGCATGTAGTAGAGCATGCGGTGCCGCCTAGGTGGCTGTCTTCCGATTACAAACTCATCGTCAATGGAACGGGAAGGTTCGCTGACCCCGGTGGCCCATACTCGGATGCCGGGCTCACCGGTCGAAAGATCATAGTCGACACATATGGAGGGGGGATGCATGGAGGTGGGGCATTCAGCGGCAAGGACCCATCAAAGGTCGATAGAACGGCCGCCTATCATGCAAGGTGGGCCGCAAAGCACGTGGTAGCAGCAGGGCTTGCCGATCGATGCGAGATCCAGGTTTCGTATGCCATAGGGGTCCCACGACCCATCAGCCTACTCGCAGACACCTTCGGAACAGGAACGATATCGGACGAAGAACTCTCTCACAGGATTCTAGAAGCATTCGATTGGAGGCCAGCCGCGATGATAAGGGATCTAGGGTTGAAACGACCCATCTACCGAAGGACGGCCTCTGGAGGGCATTTCGGAAGATCACCGACGACCGAGGGGCACTTCTCATGGGAGAGGATACACGATGACAGGATCAACGCTCTAAGGAAACACCAATGAGCTATTTTCTAGGGTTCTTGGACATGTCCGGTAGCCCTACTTTGGTTTAATTGGGACTTGGCAAGGCATGGTTCGGGCCAATCAAGACGCAAGCAATAGAATAGCAGCCAATGAAAAAACTGCCAAATCTCAGATGTCAGTATTGATCACAGCAATACTAGTAACCTCTCTTTTCGCACCTTCGATGTCCCTTGGAATGATCTCCCTCGAACCTGATCAACCTAGGAGCTTCACCGCGAATAACACCACCGATGAAGCCGCCACCCAAGCGCTTCTCTCGAACCTAAACACATCCAATCCGATCGAGGTCACTGGAATAATGGACGATCAGGGAAGGGTCCACTTGGTCTGGATAGAGAATGGCACATCTCCAATGCTGCAGTATGCTCTGATTTCCACTAATGGGATAGATACCGTGTTGATTGCAAACACCCTAGTGGGCCAGAGCAACTACACGGAGGTATCGAGCCCCTCGATGGTCCTCGACTCCGATAGCAATGCGCACATCGTTTGGGCGATTACCGATGTCGAGATACTTTACTCGATACTAGACCCGTCGGAAGACGACCAAGACGGCTCAACGGGCGATGTGTACAACATGACCCTCACCAGCGAATACATCATCGCCGAGGGAACTGGTATCAGGAACGATCCCGACATAGCAGTCGATTCGAATGACGCCATGCATATCGTTTGGGTCGACACCTACGACCCTCAGGGACTCTACTTTGGAACCCCGTTGATCTACTACAAGATGGTGGCAATGAACTCCACAGGAGGGGTTGAGGTCGTCATCAACAACACGCTTGTTACTCCCGCATTGGGTTACAAGGGCAATCCAGCAGTTTCGATAGGGGTAAACAACACTGTAATCGTAGTATGGGAGGATACCCGTGGAAGCTTGATTGAGTACGTCGGACTACTGGACACATCGGGTTCTATGACCGCCGAGTGGGAGGACATGTGCGCAGTCTTCTATGGGGGTAATCTGACCAGTGGGGAGTATTTCCAAGGAGTTAAGCCGCTTCTGGAGTCGGCAAGCATCACTGTACTAGAGACACTTTACGCCTTGAGCGGGCAGATGGCCCACGCATCAAACCACAAGAACTGCGAGGATGGTTATGCCGCTGGTGGAAATGGCACTGCAGGACCAAGAACAGACTATCTCGGCCAAATCNCAACNGACAANTCCGGTGGAATCAGGGCNCTCACTGAGGTGGTCTACAATGGATCCGCNCTCAGCATCCCNACTGACTGGGGGTATTACAGCGAGATGTGGGGCCCAGGCTCGACATGGGCCTGCACCTCATGGAGAGACTACTCATCAATGACTCCCGGTAACCCGCCCTCGTCAGCCGACCACTCTTGGAACCCAAATGCGACCAAGCTGATCATCCCCGTTTCCGACGAAGGGCCATATGGCGGCTCTGGCAATGGCTATGAGGCACAGGATGCCGATGACAACCAGAGTATCAGAGAGGCCCATGACGCCTGCGTCAATGCGGGAATAATCCCGATTCCCGTGGCAGGGACAACATCCTATGGTGCCAACACCATATGGGCCAATGACACCCATGTACGATCCCATATGATGGATCTGGCACAATGCAATGGAAATTTCACCGGTCTCGCAGACAGAACCTGCGACGGACTAACAACGGCTACAAAGGACGCGGGAGGCGAGATGTTCCTATACCCATCAGACAACATGGCCAACTTCGAGGGAGACTTTGAGTCAGGATATCTCACAAATGGGTGGGGTGCATCTGGCTCCTCGGATATTTGGTCGGTGGAAGCAGCTGACAACGGACTAGTCTATTCACAGGCTAATCTCTGTGACATAGGGGGAACAACAGGCAACCCATCTTTCTACTCGGTTTCCTGCAATTACACACAACCAGCCGGTCAGACGGTAGACCTGACTGTGAACGTGGATAGCTGGGCTTCCGAGTTCAGCATGGATGTCATCCTGCCCGATGGCACAGTCGCATCTTTCAATAGCAGTTCAGTATACAACCAATACAGCGGTGTCCTGGTGAGCTTTACCGGCGCAGGGAACTACACAATCTTCCTGAATGACACCTATGGGGACGGAGGAACATCGGTATCAGCTGATTACACCTATGTTTCATCCACAAACCCGTCATCAACGCCAATTTCAGGATCTTACTCTGCGCAATCTGGGTCAATCACACATAGCGAGAGCACGAATCTCGAGTTCACAGGCGTCCTAGCCAATGGAACCGTCAGCTTCTCCTACAACGTATCATCCGAAGCAGGCTACGACTTCCTCAAGTTCTACCTCGATGGAATCCAACTGGCCCAGTGGTCTGGGACCCAGAACGGGAACTTCTCGACACCGGTTTCCCTCGGCCAGCACACGCTGAAGTGGACCTACGCCAAGGACGGCAGCGTCAGCTCAGGAAATGACGCAGCATGGATAGATGACGTGGTCATACCTGTCGCGAACTACACGGATGAGGTTAACGCACTAGTCCAATCCATCATAGCGCTGACTACCAGTAGCGGCTCAACCGAGACATACCTATCCGTCCTAGACCCATACTCTATGATTAGCAATCCAAGAAGCACTTGGAGTATGGGCGACCCCGGGCATAGCGTGGACCCCGAAACAGGGGAGTACATCGAGGACACAGGGCCATCCGTTGACTACGTATGGCAGGATGGGATAGGGTGGAGCACTATTGGACACCTAGTGATAGTGAACGACACCCGACTTACCAATGGGCACGGTTGGAGCGTTAGCCCGGAGGTGAACAGCGACGATGACGGAAACGTACACATCGTCTGGGTCGACGGTCGCTCTGAGGAGCACAGCCGTACTGCCCCCTCCCAATTGCACTACATGCAGTTAGACCTGTCCCGAGCCGGACCATTCGACGGAGAGGCAGACGGACTCGACCTCAGTACGGTTTCAGTGGTCTCAGACTCTCTTGTCCCAGGATCCGATATGACATGGGGGGCCAACCCAAGGGTGGACTTCGACAATGATGGCTCTGTTCATGTAACATGGTTCGAGTCCTCTCCTGACGCTGCTGACGGCCAAGGGGTGGTAGAGCTACGCTGGACTAGGATTACTACTCCGCAGCTCGACCAAGACGGNCAGCTTCCGCTAGGACAGAGCTTGAGTGAAGCATATGCAGTCATCAATACCAGGGTCATCGCCCAGAGCACAACCAATCTAATGGGCGTATTTGGGGATGGAATCAGCTCTGGCTCACAACCCATAGTCAATTTCGATTGGCCAAATAGGGACATTGTATGGACAACCCCTGAATGTGAGGAATCAGAGACCGTTACAGAGGACCAATGGGACGTGTGCATGTGGTCAGAGAATGTATACCAGATGGATCTAGTACTAGCCGAAAANCAAGGTGATGAAATAACACTCAATCCCGGAGAGGCGACAACCATAGACCTCGTTTTGAGGGGCCCGAGAGTCCCCGGAGGCAGTGACATAGTCATAGCATCCTCTTCCGAGATCATGCCCAATTGGTTCTCTGATCTGGGCTTTTCCGGTAACTACCAACCTACCACCACCCTTGTTGAGGACGTCAATTCCGAATTGGAATTATTCCTCAGGGCACCTAGTCTGAGAGAGGCGAATCAAGACCAGTCCTTCGAGGTAACAATCACAGTGACTTCCTCGACAATGTCACAAGCGACCACTAGTGTCATAATTCTGGTAAATCTGGTAAACGAAGGAGATTGGAATGACGACGACAACGACGGAATCCCTGACTCGGAAGACGATTGCCAGTTCGGGGACACGGACTGGACGTCCAACTTCCAGACAGATCACGACTCAGATGGATGCCAGGACTCGACAGAGGATCCAGACGACGACAACGACGGATTCCTAGACTCAGATGATAATTGCCCGTCGGGCGTCCAAGGACACTTCCTAGATGCCGACAATGATGGCTGCGATGACACCTCCGAAGACCCAGACAACGACGGAGACGGTGTCGAGAATCACCTAGACCTGTGCCCCGATGGAGCCCAGTACTGGGGGGACTTTGCCGAGGACCATGACGGAGACGGGTGCCGTGATGGTGACGAAGACGACAATGACGACAACGATCCATTCGTCGACACTGAAGATGATTGCCCCAAGGGGGAGATNGGATGGTCTGACATGATTTTCGACAATGATGGTGATGGATGTCACGACCTAAAGGAAGACAGGGATGATGACAATGACGGCATCCTAGACCGGGACGACTTGTGCCCCCAGGGTATGACGGTTTGGTTCTCAGAGCCAACAGGGGATTTCGATGGCGATGGATGCCATGATGTTGTTGAGGATGAAGACGATGACAACGACGGTGTCCCGGATGACAACGATCAATGCCTGATGGGAGTATCAAATTGGCAATCTACCCTGATTACAGACTGGGATTCCGATGGCTGTCATGATGAGATGGAAGACGCAGACGACGACAACGACGGCGTCTCGGACCACTCGGACGAATGCCAGAGGAGCACCCCAATAGGGCCGGGAATAGACTTGGACCTTGATGGGTGCAATGATTCCACGGAGGACAAAGACTTGGATAACGACGGAATCAATACCCCCTCCGACAATTGTGAAGAAGATCGCACCTCGGATTGGGTATCCACCGTTTGGAACGATATAGATCAGGACGGGTGCGTAGATACGGATGATTGGGATGACGACAACGACGGCATATCCGACGCCATCGATGAATGCCCGTACACACAATTCCTGACAATCGACATTGACAGGGACGGATGCATGGACGACACCGAAGATGAAGACGATGACAACGACGGCGTCCCCGATTCTAGAGATCTCTGTCCGACAGGAATAACGAACTGGAAATCGGACAAATCAACCGATATTGATGGGGACGGATGCATGGATTCTGCTGAAGACGAAAGTGTTCCCAACGCACTATTGAACACCATAACAGGTAGTGCATTCACCACTCTAATGGGGGCCAGCGTAGGAATCCTACTTGTAGCAGCAGCGGTAATGGCAAGAAGGAGCAGAAGCATATCACCACGTACCTACTCAGATGGAACATTGGAAGTCGAATCTACTATGTCCGAGGCAGGTAGTTTAGAGGTTCAGCAGGAGAGTGAGAAGGAAGATGGAGTAAGGAAACTATCCGACATTGGGTATTCTCCAGAGGTGGCCAAGGCCATACTGGATGCTGAGGAAGAGGCACGAAGGAGACGTAACTAATCCCGGTTCAGCAACTATGAATCAATTTGATAACCTCAACAATACACTGGGGTGATGAGGATTTCCATGAGGGCAGTCAGAGTCGAGTGCGCGGCCCCCTCGATAATACATGATTCACGCGCTGCTGCTGCCATGAATAGCATAAGCTGGGACTACAGGGGGACTCTGGGCTTAGACGAGGGTAACTTGCGAATAATGTGCGAGTGCATCACTGCGGACGGAGAATGCCCCCAAGCAGGCTTCAGTATGCCCGGTGTGAAAATAGTGGAGATACTCGAGGAATGGCAGACCGACTATCTTACTCACCACCTGATTACGCTGGAATTCTCAAGGGACTTCATTGGAAGGTTCTTCGAGAATGGAGATCTTACGATTTTGGCTGGCACAAATCTGACCGCCAACGGACTAGTAGTCCAAGTTGCTGGAAGACAGTCTTCCATGGTGTCCTTCCTGAGGTCGATTAGGGAAGCTATTCCGATCGAAAGGGTAACNAAGGCTAGGAACTCAGAGGGAATAGCTCAGAATGGCCCAACTCTCCAGCAGTACAGAATAGTGAAATTAGCATACAAGAGTGGCTGGTATGAAGTTCCAAAGAAGGTCTCAATAAGGGGCCTGGCAAGTAAGTTAGGACTATCCAAATCGACAGTTGCAGAGCAACTAATCAAGGCAGAGAGTGAGATAGTGGGGGACTTTCTCGGCAAGTCAGACTAGAATGCGTCCAATCGCATCTGAATGCTCCTATTCACGAACCAGGACTTCCGTAGCTTATTTGGCGATGAAACNATAGTTCCTACGAAACCAATCGCCTCCTCGAGCGAGTCGAAGCTTCTCCCCCTCCCCTTCAGGGCCTCCCTGACAGTCTCACGAATTAGCCAAACCCCGACAGGCGCCCAGTAACCAGGCCCAATGTCCCTCCACACCAGGCATGCGCCGGATCTCCCGAGCGNCTCTAGGTATTCCAACACCCCCAATCTCGCAGAGTAATATGCGCCAGTTACCCTACTTGCATATTTTACTCTTGGAGCACCTTCCTCCCAGTCCTCAACAATTTTACCGCTTTCTGACCACAGAGAGCCCCCAGTCCAAGCTTCCATCATGTGGAAGGCCCAGTTTCCAGGGGCGAGAATGATGTGGAACTTATTGTCCAGATAACTGGCTTCGAAGACCAGCACCTTATCCAACGAAGGAAGCAATCTCACTCTATCCCACAACCTCTTTCCGAGGGCGTCGTCCGTTGCTGTGATTCCCCACCTAGTTGGTACGAGTCTACGGTTTTCGCCCTTGCCCAGTAGGCCCGAAGACAGCATCCTGGAAATTTGGGCCTCTCCCGTACCAGAGTCTACAAGCTCACCCATTGCCTCTGAAGCAAGAACGTCAACCTCCTCTGAAATCGAGTCTATCTTCCTCGAAACCCTTGCATTGCCTATCACCTCAGCTCTGAGAACTTCCCCCGTAGGGCCGAGTGGAGTACTCATACTGTCGAATGTAGGGCTCCGTCCTACTGAAACAGGCTTGGAGAAGTCGAGCTCGACCTCAACGCTGGATGAAGACTTGGCAACCAATTGGGTAGCCTCCAGAACCAAACCAGGAGAAACTGCGCTTGAAACACCCATCCTTTTTCCTCCAGTAATAAGACAGGCATGTCTAGCAGCAACTTCTTCCAATGGCCTCCCGAACAACTCTGCTGGATCTCCATTTGAGCTATCTGAAAACCCTTCATCCGGACTCAATGAAGCAGTTAGGCCAGCCCTCACATCAGGATATCCATATCTCCCGACAAAAACCGATGGGGGGCTCGGTCCTGCCATCTCTAAAACTCTTGAAGACTCTGAGACAGGTAGCCTGCTTCTCACTTCGGCAAGCAGCGGGCAGGGGGCTATCCCACACATCCCCTTGGTCCCTCTGCACTCTATGCACTCGGGAAACATCGATTGCCAATCAAATCGGACGCTCTTAGGGATAGCGTTAGGTGAGCAGGTGTGGGACGAGATTGAAAGGGGCTTCATTCGTCGCAGGACCATGGCAAAGATACCCGCCGTTATCCTTCAGCAATTCGTAGGGATGGGCGATTATGAGAGGACTCTGGCAATAGACAGAGCATCCAGGGAACTCAATATGCCAGTTTCCGAGATACTATCCGAACTCAAGGAGTTTGAGAATGGGCCACAAAAGCCTCCTCAGGCCCCAAATCAGCCAGTTACAATGCCAGAGAGGGAGTCTAAGTTCAAACCATCCGAGAATGAAGGGGAGGGCTCGCCAAACTTCCTACAAGATACGCACAAATACAGATTCACATATGATCCTAGCCAAGCTGGGAAAAGGAGGCAAGAAGGAGTGGAGCAGGCCATACTCTGCCCCCATTGTAGCGCCGCTCTCGGAATACCTGCCACTCGTCCTATTAGGGTGACATGCCCATCTTGTATGATGGACTCAACCTTCGAAAGCTAGACCCCGTAGAATTGGTTCTCCATTGAACCCTCTTCGTCCTCTGACAATGATGCCACCATGACGCTAAGAAGATATCTTCCAAGTATTGCCAATACCGGAATCGACCAAGTATCCGAGACTGTTTTCACGCTTAGATCCAAACCTAGACCGCCAAGCATTCCCAAAGCAACCTCGTTGATTGCCGATATCACGAAGTAAGCCACAGCTCCAGTGGCAAGTAGCATTACGCTCTGGCCGGTGAATGACCCTTCCTTCCACCTAAGAACACCCAGTGACAGGAACAGTGAGAAGAATGCGACAAGGAACCAGGATANTGCGTTGTCTATGGCGATAACCCAAACCGCGATGTCGTTATTGACTGCCCCGACTTCAAAGTTGGTGGAGTCAGGAAGAATCGCCGCCGCCCACTCCTGGATTTCTATCGATGTACCGTACAGCACTTGGATTACGGTAACCGCGGCTATCATCAGAGATACCAAGGCCAAAGCCCACAGGAGTGACGTCAGCAGACTCCCACTGGCCGCAGAACGCATGTCCACAAGCAGCCTTTCCAGTTGCTGCTCCCAACCGAGTCCCTTTGCTAGTACCCAGATTCCGAAAATAAGAGGCATTGCCCCAATCAACTTGGCTCCATTGGGGAGTATAAGCCCAAGCCCAAGGATGATCATCACCGCTGCAATGGGTACTAGCAATCGAGCCCGCCAACGTGGATCCTCAATCGCCTTGACAACATAGTAGTAAGTGCTCTCAATTCCCTTCGACTGTCTTACGATGATCTTCTCAACATGATCAACCCTAACTCTAGATGTGATTATGGGAAGGGCGGCCTCGTCGTCAGCCCCGTCCGTGATTAGGATGGCCCTGTCTGGCTGGAACTCCTGGATCACCTCATCAAGTTGTATGGCAATCGCCCTGTCACTACGCGCCCCTACTCTTACATCCCCCGTCAGAAGAGCAATCTGAACCTCATCATCGCCTACGGCCTCTTCGTTCAGCTTATCGTGGCGATGGAGAGCTCCCAGTATTGCATTGGTATCCGACTCTTCAGGATCAGCCAGCCCCAGTCTCAGAGCTGCAGCCAGAGTAGCCTTTCTTCCGATCACGGGCCCTCGAATGCCGGCCTTGACCCCGAGGTCATTGTCTCTGTCAACGGTTAGAACCAGTGTCCGGACCATCTGACCACTCCTCCTCGCTTGTTGATATCATCAATGACGCTATGAAGAATTGCCTGAAACGCTCCCTTTTGCCTCTGATTCCTGTGACGTCCCTGCATCGGGGNCGTCCTGAAATCTGCGTCTTTGCTTCGCTCTCAGGTATTTCAGAGGGTGAGTCATCCATTCCTGATCACATAGCCTATCGTCACCGACGTTTACCGGACACCTAGCCGATGTCTTCAGNGAGGCGCAGCCATGCGGTGTGTATTCCCTATCGTATACATGGGCCACTTGGTAGGAAGTCGTTTCGGCATTGTAGTCGGGGGCACCAGAGAAAAAGGCGCAAGTCTGCTCCTGTGAGTGGCCCAGTGATCTCGAGAAGGACGCAAGAAAAACCCTGCCAACATGATTCACGTTAATGCCCTGATTTAATTCAGAAACCGCGGATTCGAAGCAGGGGGGCCAATCCTCTCTGACCGCTGCTGACATTGGCATCTCGGCACTTACCCTTTCTGAGAGGAGTCCAGTAATCCTCTCAACGGGCTCNGAGAAGAGGGCCGCAAACTCATCGTCCATCCTTTCCATCCTCTCTCTGCAGGATCTATCCAAGTNCTCCCTTACACGTTCCTTCAGAAGCCTCGAGGTCCTCTGCCTGCTGTCTTCGCCCGCAGATGCATTCATGCAAACCCAACCTTCCCTCAGAGGACGATTTGCGAGCCTCCAGTAGTTGCCGGAAATTCGAGGGCATAACTCGATGAAATCAGACATTGGGACCCAATACTCAACCTCCCTTGATCCGCTAGATTGCTCCTCTTTCAAACCGGAGAGGTATGAGGTGGCTATTTTGTCGAAATTCCCTGTGTCCATGCCAAACAATTGGTCGGCTCTGCTTGCCTCTCCTTCGATCCAACGGGCAAGTAGGCGCTCATCGAATGATGCACATACTACAAGCATGGCATGCAGGAACGAGAGAGACTCAGTCATCCTCCCCAAATCGGTAGAGAGATCAACAACCGTGGCAGCGTCTACCCCGTCCNTGTGCATCACCGACTCGAGTAGNCGCAGCCTGCCTCTGTTCCTCACGTCTTCTAACCAAGGAGCTTCAATCAGATCCTCCACAGTAATTCCATTTTCACTCAGTACGGATCTCATATGTTCCCTTCCCTGTGGAAGCATTGGGTACCTCGAGAGGAGCCCCAAATCACCAATCTCAGGGGGGTTAAGGGGTATCGGCACAGTACTCAGTCGGCAAAGAGGGTTCTTCAACACTCACCGAGCCCTTCCACTGGAGAGCACATGAAAGAGAGGCCGACCGATCTTACTCCAATCAACGACGCGCTCGTTCCAATGCAAGACGAAATCCGCGCGCATTTCGAGTGGAGTCTGGAGGACGATGAGAGGAGTGCCAACGATCTGCTCGCCGCAGTGGAGTCATCGGAGATTGATACTTGGTCCAGATTCCAGAGGTCATCCACGGTTGCTGGAATCCAAAGGAGAATGGTTCTTCGTGAGCAAGAAGTCGCTATTTTGGGTGCCGCCATAGAGGTCGATGAGTTGATCNCTATCCTCGATGAACCAACCCTTCTAGTGGCTGCTGATGGGGCTACTGGGGTTCTATCACTTCTTCCGGAAACAACCTCTGAGAGGGCCTGGTCCAGACTGGCTTTCCTTGTTAGCGACGCGGATGGCGGCATTGGGACGGTTACAGCGGTGAAGAGGGGGATACCCGTCTTCCTACACGCCCATGGAGATAATTTCGAGGATTGGCGAGAGTTACTGGAAATAGCAGCTTTATCGCCCACACCCCCTCCTCTCATCCTTACGCACCAGACTCCAGGGAAAATAGAGGGGATGCATAATCCAGGCGGATTTACCGATGGTGACAGAGCCGCGTGTATTGTCAGATCACTGGGCGTCCCCATCGAGAGGATCAGGATGCTTGGGACTCGAACGGATATCGTAGGGATGTGGTCTGGGGAAACTGACCCGAAACAAAAAATTGTGAAGCTAGGGTGGATGAAGAAGATACTGGACATGCTCGAATTGCCCTTCTGATTAGATGAAGTCTTCCAGGGTCATCACTGTTACCGAGTCATTGCTGAATAGTGAATCGACACTTTCTGACATCCATTCAACCCTCTGTTTCGTGTAGTCGTCCACTCCGTAGCTTTCCATAACTTCCTTGGTCACTTTGATGTACTTCCGGACAGCACCCTCGGAAACCGTCAGAACCACGTTTCCTTTGCAGGACGACTCCCCGTCCTCAGAGCCAGAGAAGCCAACAGATCCCGCCACCCTCTGGACACATTTGCCCGCCAATGGCATCCTTCTGTATGAGTGACCACATTTTACACAGCGCACCTTCTGCCTCGTGAAAGCCATCAGGTTCCCTCGCATATCAGGTAGGAAGTGAGATTCGATTACCTGAGATGCTACCCTCCTCACGCTGACGGCCCGCAGACGACTTCCAAGAGCGAGCTGCTCCGTCATCTTGTCGTTCATAGTTTCCAGCGTCTTGTAAGCTGAATTGACCGGTCCGGAATCGAGCTCCCCCGAGTCATGAGTCCACCCATACCCCCTGATGTCCCCTATGCTCCCGAGCCTGTCGCTAACCAGGTCTACCAAGCCAGAAGCCTCATTGGGGTGGGGCTGGGAAAGAGTCGCCTCGTAGAATGATCTAGGGTAACCCCACGAGCAATCGACATTGAGGGCCTCCTTATCGATTTCTTTCGGGTTCAATCTTGTTGTCAGAACCAGAGGTGCATCCATTCTACCGCCCCTCCCTGCTGGAAGTATCTCCTTGGAGAAGTTCAGCAGTCCGTCTAGGAGCAGCATTATGCTGTCCTCATCTCCATCGCAGTTCCTTCTCTTCGCAGCATGAAACAGCGGATGGGCGTAGCCTGCGGATGAAGAAGTCCAACCTATTATCCTGCAGAGAACCCCGCCTGATGTGTGTGGTGCGAGCCCTATGGCCAGTTGCCCCACCAAGTCGGCTTCCGTAGACGCGTTGTAGAATGGCTCCATGTGATAGAACCTCCCTAGTAGGTCATCAACGAAGTTGCACGTTGAAAGGAGATGCTCTATGGATTTGGTAGACGGAACGAAGTCCTGTGGCAGAAGCTCCAGTATCTGATCATCTGACGAAACCTCCTCTCCGTACATGTCGTGGGTATAACCAAGGTCCGAGAGAACCTTCCAGGGAGTCCCAATCTCACTCGGCTTGAAGTGAGTAATGGGTACGTCACTCATATCGTATCTCGCAGTGCCGTCCCGAAATACCGACACACCATGCTTTGCCCGGAGGAGCCCCTTCTCCAACGGCTCAGGGGTTTGTCCCACTGATATTAGTCCCTTCACAGCTTTTACCTTCCTCGGGAGCCTATCCATCCCCAAGGCACGCCTCTTTACCTCTAGAATCGATGAGAGGGGCATATTCGTCAACTCTCCGCGCCTTCGCCGTCGGGTGCTCCTCCCTCTTCTCTCAATCGTTCTTCCTCCGCACTCAACAGCGACATGTGGGTCAGGACGATTGTGGCACCTTATGTGAGGCGACTCCTTACCACAATCCTCGCAAATCCTGGGTCCGAGTTGGACCCTGAGATTTCCCTTGGCTGAAGCGTGTCCAAGAAGCCTCTGAGGTCCACCGTTCTCTGCGATTGGATATAGTGCATGAACCAAGGGCTTCATTTCTCTGACTCCGGACTTCTCAGGTCTCCCCATCCTAGCTCCAACCCGACAGGGGACCGAGTTCTCCCACCTCATCTGAGAAAGATTCCGAACCAGCCACAGACTCCTTTCCACCTCATGGTCATCAAGAAGCTTCTTTGAATTCCTCAGAGCGCTAGAATCTCTCGACCCACTATCGCTAATCTTCTCCGCTGCCTCGTCTCCGATGGCTTCAGTTTCCAATGTANCCTTTCCAGCCTGCATTGCCGCTGTCGTGGCTTCAAGCCTAGCCACAGCACGCTTGGCCTCTAGGCTCTCCAGCCGATCTTCCTCTTCTGAAATAATTTGGATAGATTCCTTGATCATTTCAATCCTACTTGAGATGTGTGAACCAGCCTCAACTATTGGAACAATTACTCCTTCCCTGCACTCTAGGCCCAGGCCATCAAGAAGACTTTCCCAATTTTTTGGAATTAGAATATCATCACCCTCGTGATAATGCTGTATTCCCAATGTCATCAGGGATGACTTGGTAACACCGTGCATCCGGACCGATGTCCATCTAGGCCATCTTTCATGACCATGCTCTTCCATCCCCAATTCCTCGGTCCTCCCATCAGGGCTCCAGCCCTTTGCAGCTCCCCTAATTCTGAGACCACCACCCCTCGCCTCGGAACTAACCAAAGCTTCGATAAGGTGCGGAGTGAATGATATCGGAAGATCCGCCCACCAGAGGTTCCAAGGAGGAGGGACAGCAGTTCCAAAATTTTCGCAAATTCCCTTACACTGGTCCCAAGTAAGATCCATGTCTCTGAGGAAAGCATACCAATCCCTACGACGCCAACTCCTCTCAAGGTCGCTTTCCCCTCCCCTATTTATCGCCCCATTGAAGGGAATTCCAGGAGGAAGAGCGCCCCTTTCCCGGCCAATTATTTCTGCTAACTTCAGTACCTTTTCTGGATGGTCGATTGAGTCCACGAGGTCCGCAGCCCACCAATCCCTGTTGTATGCCGAGGGCACGAGCTCCTTGTTGTTCTCCAAGAACTCGCCCAACCCCATCAGAATCTCTCCATTGTCCCATATGGAGATCACTTCGTTCCTGATTGCATCCCATTCGTCCAATGAAGAAATCATCCGGTATTCACCGTCGGCCAACAGAACCGTCGGCCCGTCTATGTCTATGCAAGGAGTCACTGCACAGGCCTTCCCCGGCCTCTCTATCTTCATCTGCGTCCCAACCGAAATGAAGCCTCCTGCCGCTTCCATCGAAATTGGATTCATGCCTGCAGCGGCCAGACCAGTAGCACGACTACGCCCGTACCTCAGTCTGAAGCCCCCTGGCTCACCTGGCTCACCAAAAATCGGCCTCCCGGCTATCACATCTTCCATGTAGCGAGATATTTTTGGTATCGTGCGACTCTTGAAGTCGCTAGTTTTGCCTTCCTTCGGCTTCCCTTTCTCTGCAAATTGCGAGATGAAATCCCAACCAGGGATATCCATCCTCTCGGTATGCTTGACTATCTTGGGCGCCTTTAGGCAGAGCCCCTCCCCAATTACCAACAGGACTCCTCCTCTCACACGCGTTCTGAATGATCCATTCTCGTTCTGCACATTGCGAATCTCCTTGTATCCGGCACACTCCTGCCTTTCCGTCTCCTCTCCATTGACCATCACAGGACACGCCCTGACAATCGTCTCGATCTCTTCGGGGGGCGGTTTGTACTGCAGCCCTACCCTGTATAGCCCAAACTCTTCCTTCACCCTCTCCACTTCTGGAGTCGATGGAACGTACCTTCCAATGCCTAGCTCTCTCCTGATCATATCCCCTATCAGGACACACAGTGCCTGAGCGGTGCCACCAGCCGCCCTTATTGGCCCACAGAAGTCGATAGACAGAAACTCCGAACCATCGCCGTTGTTCAGTATACGTACCGCTCCAATTCCATCCAGGGGGGCAACAAGAACAGCCTCCGTGAGTACTGCGAGGCCCACTCTCAAACCACAGTCTATTGCATCTCTTAGGTCACCATCCCTGACGTGCATCTTCTTGGCGACATCAACTGCAATCTGAATTGAAGCACTCTCCCTATCTGTAGACTCCAGCAGTTCACGAAGATCATCCTCAATCTTCAGCCCCTTGAGNTAGTCCTCGAGTAGCTTCTCGGTTCTACTTGCCAGATCCGCAGCTCTGGGTATCTCAATTTCCCTGCTGAAGTCCAGACCCATAGATTTCGCTTTGGAAGCCAGTTGGTACTCAACCTCTGCCTTCTCATCGAGCCACTTCTGGTAGGCGGCAATTTCGCCACTCAAGCGGGTCGAATCATAGACGGCATGCGTCCCGTTTTCTCTGCTCATCACCAAACGCTCCGCTGCGAATATCTCCTTACCGGACTAGGCCGTCCAAGAACATTGACCGTAATCTCGGCCCTTTGGGCCGTTTACCATTGCGAACCTTCATGCGACTCTATTGCCCCGTAGAGGGGGAAGAAGATGCAGTCCATCAGCGCAGAGGAGGCGAAGAGCCGCTTAATTGACAGGGTCAGAGATCTAGCATATCTGCATTCTCCAGACGATCTCTTCACCCTTGCCAGTGGGCGTAAGAGTCCACACTTCTTCGATATGAAACCAGTAATGATGGACCCCGACTGCGCGCATCTTCTAGGAGTTCTGATCCATGATCAATTGGATATTCTGGGCGGGGTAGATGCAGTGGGAGGGCTCGAGCTAGGCGCAGTCCCTCTGGCCGCCATCGCCATAGCGAAGGCCGGCAGGGGCTCCACTCTCAGAGGATTCATGGTCCGTAAGGAGCCCAAAGGCAGAGGCGGTCGCAAGACAGGAAACCCCCCGGGGATAGAGGGAGCCACGATTAAGTCGGGCGATCGTATTGTGTTATTGGAGGATGTCACAACCACTGGAGGATCGGCNCTNAAGGCCGCACAGATGCTGATTCAGATGGGTTGCGACGTAGCGGCATGCATAACCATCCTGGATAGGGAGGAGGGGGGAGCGGATGCGTTCAGTGAGGCCGGAATAGACCTCAGACCGCTTATTCTGAGGTCCGATGTGGCCGGTGATTGAATGGGCCAGCACGTGATCGACTCCGAAGGGGAACCATACCACCCGGATATTCTGGAAAGGAAGGAGTACGTCGGAGCATCGGCATACTTCGACCTTGATCTCAGAGCAGGTGTTATTCTCGAGGTCGAGCATTTCCCTGAGATGAGGAAACCATCCTACAAGATACAAGTCGACTTCGGGCCAGTCATTGGAAAGATGTGGAGCTCCGCCCAGATAACCAACTACCCTCGCCATGAGTTGATTGGAAGGACGGTGGTAGGCGCCGTAAACTTGGGCGACAAGACNCTTCCAACTGGGTTCGTATCCCAGTTCCTGGTTCTCGGAGCGCTGGATCCAGACGGAACAGTAAGGCTCCTCGAGCTTCCGGAAGGGGTTCTTCCCGGGTCAATGGTTGCTTAGAGGTCACTTGTGCCTCCAGCAAAGGGAACCCCCTCTGAACGATATGGTTCTGCACCTCTTCCCCGTAACCTCGTCTACGTGGGTGCAGTACGCCGTCTTCAACTCAGGCCTCCTGTCCGTGCCGAGGTCTGGTTTCGCGAGAGGGCTCGTTGNCTCGGGGGAAACCTCNCTGCCNCCGTCTGTCACACGCTCTCCATCTATCACAGATGAGCTTCTCTTGATTTTGTCCAGCTCGCCCTTATCGAACCAGAATGATCCGCAGGCGCTACACCCATCGAGAATCAGTGAACCCAATTTACCCACATCTCCGGCCTTCTCCTTGGATGCTTCAATCGCCAATGCCCCAACAATCACCACCAGCGCGAATACCAGAACTATNGGATGATCAACAGCGCCCATCCCAAAATCTCCTCCGAGACCCCCACCGCCGCCTTTCTCGGGCCGTTCGTATCCTACCTCTATCTCAACCATCTTGCCCTCGCATGTCGGGCAATCCAATTCACATGGCACCCCTTGTCCAAGTAGACCATCCAGGGTCGCAACCTTGTCTGTCGTATCCTTGAGGATGGTGCCGATGTTCTTGGCGTTGAGCAATGTCCCCTTGCACTTTCCACATTCGAAGTAGCCCCTATCGTTGCTTATGTGGTATGATAGAATGCCACAGCCNCGTGGGCACTCGAGCCTCTCAAGATCCGCCACCTGCCTTCTATGGGGCCTGCAGAAGAGCTCGCCCCTGATGGCATTTCGTTTGCACGGACCCCCGTCCTTATGCTTGCCAATGCAAATCATGATCCCAGGATCCTGGTCCTGATGCTTCCAGCAATACTCGGATCCGAACTTTACATGCTTCCCACACTCGGGAGCCCCCGTTCGGTCCTCGTCGACTCCCCTGCAGAGACCCATCAATCACCCATGTTCAGGATAGAACATTACTCTTGCTACGGCAGTTACACTATTGGACTGGTTTCCACTCGCTCAATTCATGTCCACCATAGTTAGAATGACGACAAGCGCAGGAGAGATAGATATCGAGCTCTTCACCGAAGACTGCCCAGACACCACGGGGAACTTCCTCAAACTGGTGGATGAGGGGTTCTACAACGGACTGCACTTCCACAGAGTCATCAAGAACTTCATGATCCAAGGTGGATGCCCCCACTCGAGAGACGCCAACAACGGCAGAGCCGGAACAGGTGGCCCTGGATGGAAGATTCCCTGTGAGCCATCTGCGTTGGCAAAAAAACACGACAGACCGGGACTATTCTCTATGGCAAACGCCGGCCCAAACACAGGCGGCTCGCAGTTCTTCCTGACTACCGTCCCTACTCCCTGGCTCGACGGCAATCACGCCGTATTCGGAGAAGTTGTGAAAGGCATGGATCACGTCTACAAGATTGAGAACTGCGATACTCAGCCAGGAGACAGGCCATACGACCCCCAGAAGATAATCAAGGTCGAGAGGTTTTAATAAAACAGCTCACTGATGGGTAATCATAGAGTTTATTAATAACTAATTAATGCCATATATCATGGCAAAGCACCGTGCGGGAGACCGCAGGATAATCAGCATCAGCATACCAGAGGAGACAGCGCGCAAGCTAGACAGGAAGGTCGGCAAGGGAATGAAGGACGGAAGNTCCGCTACGATCACCAGGATGATTGAGCNGGGACTCTCCCACGACACCACGCCCCCTNNCGACGAGACTCCCCCTCAGAGACGGGCAAGGGCCGAGACTGACTCCTTCAGGGTAGAAAAGGACACGATGGGGGATGTCGAGGTGGCGTCTGACAGGTACTATGGCGCTCAGACCGCCCGCTCCCTGATCAATTTCGATATCGGGGAAGACACGATGCCGAGATCGATAATCCGGGCCTTTGGGATACTCAAGCAGGCGGCTGCCCAGACGAATGTAGATCTCAGCCAACTCGATCAAGAGGTAGGGGCGTTGGTTTCTGCTGCATGCGAGGAGGTAATTTCTGGGTCACTGGACGATCACTTCCCATTGCGAGTATGGCAGACCGGCTCCGGTACGCAGACGAATATGAACTCGAACGAGGTTATTGCNAACAGAGCGATAGAGCTCGCTGGGGGAGAGCTGGGGAGTAAATCACCAGTTCATCCAAACGATCACGTGAATCGGGCCCAGTCCAGCAATGACACATTTCCCACTGCAATGCATATCGCAGCAGCCGAGGAAATCACCCATAGGCTTCTCCCTGCGCTCTCTCACATGAGAGAGGCACTATCGGACAAGTCAAGCGAGTTCTCCTCGATAGTTAAAATTGGTAGGACCCATTTGATGGATGCAGTACCACTTACACTTGGCCAGGAGTTTTCTGGCTATGTCTCAATGATGGACTCCGATATTCGCAGGATAGAGGACTCGCTGCCCGACCTCTTCGAATTGGCCCTCGGTGGAACTGCGGTGGGAACGGGCCTGAACACACACCCNGACTTCTCCGATCGAGTCGCGAGCAGAATTGCAGATAAGACGGGGCTCCCCTTCGTCAGTGCGGACAACAAGTTCGCCCAATTAGCGGCCCATGACGCATTAGTCGCGGCATCTGGCAGCCTAAACACACTAGCAGCGTCCCTCATGAAAATAGCCAATGACATCAGATGGCTGGGTTCCGGACCTAGGTGTGGTTTCGGAGANTTGTCNCTTCCCGCCAATGAGCCAGGATCGAGCATAATGCCAGGCAAGGTGAATCCGACCCAATCAGAGGCCATGACTATGGTGTGCTGCCAAGTCATGGGAAATCACACTGCAATATCGATAGGAGGGAGTCAAGGGAACTTCGAATTGAATGTGTACAAGCCAATGATGATCCACAATCTCCTTCACTCGGTCAGGATCCTCTCGGACACATGCAGATCATTCACTGACAAGTGCGTCGTCGGTTTGGATGCTAATCAGGAAAAGATCGCCTCTCATTTGGAGAACTCCCTGATGCTTGTCACTGCGCTAAATCCCCACATAGGCTATGATAACTCGGCAAAGATAGCGAAGAACGCACATCAGAAGGGCCTCACACTCAGGCAGAGTGCTCTGGAGCTTGAGATGCTAACCGACGAGCAGTTTGACGAGTGGGTAAGGCCAGAGTCGATGATAGGGCACACATAGAGTGACCTAGTTCCCAGAAAAATTTGTTTGAATGGGCCAAAGTAGGGTGGGAGCAGCAGGGGTTCAGCTTGGGGAAGCTTCCCCCCTGCGTACTCCGCAGGGTCCGGTTCCTCCTAGTCAGACTAGGATTTCCCGGGTAGACGACTCTGGAACCACTGGGGTCCCTTCGCCATTTTTCTGGACGTTTGGGTAATATCCCCCCAGAGGATCGCTCCTCCGTCGCCCTTCTCGATTCCCTCCATGGCTATTCTCACCATTTTGTTTCTCGATCGGTACCGGTCCTCCACAGGTCTCCCTGCTCTTGTTCCCGGTGTGTTTCCCTCGGGCTTCCTTCCCCTTCCTTGCGTCCGGTTCTCTCCACCTTCGTTCCCCACACCCGTGCTCCAGGTTCCCGCCATCTCTGGCTTTCNCCCTTCCTTCGTGTACCTTCGCAGCATGGTCTTCTGGTACGGTTTGTGTTTTCCCCCCGAAGGGTTCGGTTCCGTTTTCCCCAGCTTCCCCCCTCGCTTCCTTCCCCTTCCTTGCGTCCGGTTATCCCCACGTTGGTTCTACTGCTGCCTCCTCGTCCACAGACGATTCGACATTTCCCCGTTCACCTTTCGGATCCCGGTTCTACCTCTCCGACTTTGCGGATCAGTTGTTGTGGCCCGCGGTTGGCCCNAAGGCCTCCCACACCACTCCCCCGGAGCGGCAAAGTCAACAGGGCAAGCGGCGGCAATTAAACCTTTCGTTATATCAGCGCAGTACAGTGGAAATTAGGGTCGCAAAACGATAATTTCCACTGAAAATTATCACTCTCGGAGCCTCCTCAGACGGTCTCTCAAGTGAGAAGACCGCCCATCGTCTGGACCCTCAGACGGTCCGTCCGACATTCGACGCTCGAGAAAATCCGCGTTAATTGAGAATATTCGTCCATTTTCATCACCCATAGCGATTCTATCTCCTTCGTGTGCGAAGGAAGAAATCCTTTGCCGATGCGTAATTTCCGAATCCCCAAACGAATCCCCAATAGAGTGGAAAGAAGAACTTCCACTCCATGAAATCGCCCATGCGCCACTTTTTCCTGGTTTTGGGACTATGGCATCCACCAACCCTCCGGCGGATGCTTTCCAGCCCTCCCCCCCCACTGTTCCTTCATCCGTCCCATATGCCCATGAACCTCCATCAAAGATGGCCAACGANCGTATCGAAGCCTCCGAATCGATCAAGGACATCCCACTAAGATCACTGATTGNNCCGTTNCTGTGTCCGAAAAGTATCCCATTGGAACCTTCGGCTCCTGTTGTCACAGGAGACTCAACAGCCAAGTCGATATGAGATAAATCCACGCCAGCCCTAGCCCAGAGATAACCACATCTCGGCCTTCCTAGCCCCATTACGACTCCTTCTTCTGGATGGGGTGCCAGAAACCAGCACCTCTCCTCAAAGCTCCAACTATTCAGTATGGAACCATCCAAATCAAAGGCCCAGAGAGTAGACTCCACGTAGTCAGATACTTCTATCTCATAGACAGATGAAGTGGCCCAGACCACATTCCCCGTTTGGACGACATAATCACTCGCCCCCTCCAGATTCGACTTCCAGAGAACTTCACCAGTTTCCACGGAAAGGCAAGACAGCATGGATGATGACGAAACGAATAACAACGACTCCGCCAGGTGCATGTCAGAAATTGGGCCTTCAACATCCAAACCCCATTTTTTCTCCCCAGTCAGGGGGGACCAGCGGACTATCTGCCCATCATGAGATCCACCAACAAGGGAATCACCGTCTAGCGCAAGAGCTGTGCATGCCCCATGCAGGCCTCGTGTGAATGACGATACGGCCTCCAGCGCCAACACGGCCATACCCCTCGTCGGGCATTCATTGATATCGTGCTTTCGTGCCCCTGCCTATCCCTTATCCAGACTAAGCTGTAATGCCATAAAGACGCTCAACCTTCTTCTCAAGGTACTCCACAAAGGCTTCGGGAGACGGAGGTGTTCCAGTTGCCTCCTCTATCAGATCGGCAGGCTCTAGGATACTCCCCCTGCGGTGCACCCTCGTTCTCATCCACTCCAGGAGAGGCCCGAACTCTCCATTCCTAACCTGTTCATCGTGATCGGGAAGGTCCCTGCGTGCTGCAGCGAGTAGCTGCGCCGAGTATAGATTGCCAAGTGTGTAGGTCGGGAAGTAGCCGATGGCCCCCATAGACCAGTGGATATCCTGCAGTACTCCAAGGCTCCTGTTCGGGGCTCTTACGCCCAAGTACTCTTCATACATGTCATCCCACTTGTCAGGGAGATCATCCACCTCTAAATCACCGGAAATCATCATCTTCTCTATCTCGTATCTGATCATTATGTGGATGTTGTAAGTCGCCTCGTCGGCTTCTACCCTAATCAGGCTGGGCTCCAATAGATTGACAGATTTCCAGAGCTGTTCAGCGGTGACTCCTGACATATTCTCCGGAAAATGCTCCTTCCACATCGGCAGTGACCACTCGCAGAACTCTAGAGATCGACCAATCTGATTCTCCCAGAGCCTGCTCTGGCTCTCGTGCACCCCCAGGCCGTTAGCGGTTCCTGCCGGTTGAAAATCGAGATTCCGGGGTCTTCCCTGTTCGTAGGTTCCGTGACCAGTTTCATGCATCGACCCATAGAGAGAACCAAATGGATCAATTTCACTGTACCGAGTAGTCCACCTCACGTCATCTGGATTTGGACCCCCACAGAAAGGATGCGTGGACGCATCCCTCCTACCTGCCTCAAAGTCGAATCCTATTGCCTCCGAGACCCTTTGGCTCAAAGCCTCCTGCCCCTCCTGGCTCCACCGATTATTTTCCACCCATGACATATCAGGTCTTTCTCCCCTTTCGTTTACCGCTTTGATCAGCGGAGCAACGTTATCTCTCAATCCCTGGAATAGAGGGTCTAGCCTCGATACGGATAGGCCAGATTCGTAGAGATCGAGAAGTGCGTCATATCTGAGCGTCTCATAACCCAGGTAGTCTGCCTTCTTCCTTGCTAGCTCTATTGACTTGGCAAGATCGTCCCTGAATATTGAGAAATCGTTCTTCTCTCTGGCCTCGGTCCAGGAAATCACGGACTTGGAGTTATGTTTGGCCAGCTCTGTGACAAATTCCGTTGGCAGCTTTGTAGCCTTGTCATAAGACTCACGAGCTAGCCTGACGTTCGCCATTTGCACTTCATCAAGCCCCCTCTCCCCTTCCAGTTTTTCAAGCAACTCCCCTATTTTCGGATCAGTCTGTCTGACATGTCCCTCTTTCGAAACCCAAGCTAGTTGCTCGGCCCTGAGTGCTGCTGCCTTGGGTGGCATCAGAACCTCTTGGTCCCAACTTAGGAGTCCCCCAACCTGCCTGACGAGAGCTATATCCTTCAGCCTCTCCATCAGTTCTTCATACTCGTCCATGGGTATCCGGGGAGGCAACCGCCTCATAACTTGAATCATGTCAATATTAAGGAGAACACCTGGCCAACTGACCGAATTCATCATGTGTCCCTCCATTCCCGATTATGACATGCACCGACGTACTGTAGCAGCGACCTTGGTCCTTCTATTACTGGTCCCTACCCTTTCGGGATGCTTCGGAGCGGAGGAAAGTAATGATGCTGTACCTGAAGAAAATCATTGGCTCCCTCCTGTCGAGGAACGCTCTGAATTGACCTACAGAGACGACGATGACTTCAGCAGAGTCTCGGAAAACGGATCCTATCAGATAGGGGAAGTCATGTCAGTCTATGTCCCAGTGACATCAATCTCCGTTGCTGATGGAGGGGCCGGCGTCACTGGAGGGGCGGAGGTCCATATGGGCCTGTGGCTCCCCTTGATTGATGGGTGCGAAATGGGCTCCGAGATGCTCGAGGATAGGTGCAGAGTTCCAATAATTGCGGAAATTGGGCCATACTACGACGATGGAGACGTCGATGCATTAACTCCAGCAGACCGTCTGGGGCGTTTTCTGATAGAGAACTTCGTTCCACATGGATACGGAGTGGCCCAAGTATCAGTGTTCGGTACGGGTGAGTCAAACCACTGTATGGACTTGATGGGAGATGATGAGCAGGAAGGAATACATGCAGCAGTGGAGTACCTCGGAAAAGCCCCATTCTCAAATGGGAACGTCGGAATCATCGGCAAGTCATATGACGGCTCAACACCCTGGGAGGCAGCAAAGATGGGCTCCCCTCACCTGAAGACCATAGTCCCAATGTCAGGACTTATCGGCTTACATGATCTGATGTGGAGGAATGGCAGCATGGAGTTACGTGGCGCAATCATGCACAACGGCGTTTACGGAAGCTTCGGCCTAGATGGCGATCTCGAAGATGCCCAGAACGCATGTGAAGGATACATGGAGGGATACTACGCGGGCGTAGGCGCCTATCTCACAGGGGACAATCTGGCTTGGACTGGAAGCGACTACTGGGAGGAGAGGCACTTCCTCACTGGAGCAATTCAGAATTACAATGGATCAGTGTACATCATACACGGCCTCCAAGATTGGAACGTCGACCCCCACATGGCATTCCCTGTCCACAACATGGTCAGGGACGCAGGACTTGATGTCAAGGGGCTTTACGGTCAATGGGGTCATGATTACCCAGACAGAAGGGGCGGACACGAGGGCCTCTCTAGTGGAAGAGGAGCTGAGGCCTTCCCCTACACTCTGAGATGGGACTGGGCCGATGATATGCTTGAGTGGTTCGACTTCTATCTGAAGGAAAAGGGCCCAAAGCCCCGACTAATCGCAGAGGTGCAAGATAATATGGGCGGCTGGAGGGTTGAGGAGACTTATCCTCCCCTGGACTCCGTATGGATACCCTATGGAATGGATCAGTGCTCAATAATAGGGGGAAGCGATACGATCACACCCACTTCTAGCCTAGTCGTCGAATGCCCCGAATTCGATACTGAGACAAGGATAGCGGGGACCCCAACATTCCATATCGAGGCTACGATTTCTATACTCTCAACCAGTGGACACCTGTTCGTCGAAATGGTTCAATCTAGCACGGGAATGCACCTGGGACATGCAGTGATGGATTTGAGATTCCATGAAGGCGGTAGAGAGGGTAGTCCCTTGGCCCCAGGCTCAACTATAATTGCTAAGATGGAATTCTTTGGGATGGACGTTGTTGTTCCTGAGGGAGACGCAATTCAATTGATAATCACACAGACAGGAGAGGACTACCTACCTAGCCCAGTATCGGCAATGCCCGTTTCCCTATCCATGGGCCCTCAAAGCGTCCTTACCCTCCATACCGTGGAAAGGACGTGTGCGGAACTTTTCCTCCCTCCGATGCAAGAGCCATACCCACAGTGCACCTAGAATACGATGTATCATGGCCCCGAACGCTTGATGCGCACACCATCTCTCGGATGGGCACATGTCGAACGGGGTTCCAAGGGTCAACGTCCCCGTCGTTGACCGAATCATGCTCCATTTGTGGGAGCACGACCATCAGGCTGACCACTACATCGTAACGCAGGAAGTAACCCGTCCCGGCATTGCAGAAGTGTGTGCAATGCACCCCCCTAATGTATCCAGGTCAATGCGCGAACTAATGTCCGAAGGTTTGGTCTCTGAGCATACCAGAAGCATAAGGGGAGAAGATAGGAGACAGAAAACGTGGCAGTTAACGCAGGATGGTAGGGAGGATGCCAGAGAGAGGATAGAATCACTAAGGTCGACTCCAATATTGATCAGAGGAAGAGACGGCACCCTGTTGGAGGTCAGGGCCGATCAAGTCCCATCCAAGCTGGAGACAAACCTCTCATTGCTACAAGTGCTAATGCATGCTCAGCATGAAGGAGTACTAAACTTTGGAGATATCAGATTCGGCGCAATTGTATCATCCGGTGAAGAACAACAAGAGCCCGGCTCGATAACGCTCCTAGCTGGGGCACACTCAACATACGACACACTTCCTCCTAAGACCAGAAGCGTCCATGGAAGGGACTCTGAAAAGGCCCAATTAGATGACTGGATTAAATCCGAAACCCCCCTGTTCGTGATTTCGGGAATAGCTGGCTGCGGAAAGACAACACTCGCCTCTTATTGGCTTGAGGGGGCAATATCTACTGGACTCAATCGACAAGTAATGTACTATCCGTGCCAACCATGGGACTCCTCATTGGGAATTGCCACCAGTCTTCTCCACAGACTGGGGATAGGGGCCGACGGAAGTGGTAGTGATCCGTATGAGGTCCTGGAAGCTCTCCCGTTGAAGCCAGGTGCAAGGATTGACTTGGATGCATATCGAAGAAGACTCAATGCGCACCTGCTGGATGACTCAGGAAAACTGGGTACTAAACCCCCTCAACTCCTCCTTGTCCTGGATGATGTCCATAACATAGGTACCGAGGGCAATCACCTATTCGGGGCCCTTCTGCAGGTCGCGGAAGCGACAAGCCTCAGACTACTAATGATTTCCAGAACCAATCTGGCATTCTACGATAGGAGAGACGTGCATACCAGGGGGAAGGTGCGTGAGCTTTCACTCACAGGACTAACAATAGAGGAAGTCAGAGAGTGGATTTCTTCTCTTGAAGTTCCTGGCTCTGCTCCTATAGATGAAATTCACAAAGCCACAGGCGGCCATCCTCTGGCTGTTGAACTTCTGGAACTCTATGGGCAGACACTACATGAGGATTGGCTAAGATTCCTGGACGAAGAGATCCTAGATGTTCTGCCAGACGACAGAAGGGAAATGCTCGCCCTATTGGCTGTAGCCGAGAGGCCAATACCATGGGATTCCCTAGCCAACGCTGCAGGATACGACGGACTCCCTCCAAGTGATCTCATCGAGAGGGGGCTGATGTTAGAATTATCAGACGGAATGTGGCTTCACGAGGCTCTGAGAGCCAGGCTACTGAGAGATGTTGGAGAACCTCACGAAGATCGACTAAGAAGGCTGAAAGACGCATTGCTCTAAGACGCCATGTGCCTGTCTAACCAAGAATCCATCATTGGCTTAGGCCTAGCTCCGGTTTCCCTATCCACCAACTCTCCATTCTTGAAGAGTAGCAAAGCTGGTATCCCCCTAACACCAAATCTCCCGGCACTTAGTGGGTTCACGTCCGTGTTCACCTTTGCAATCGTGATCTCCCTTTCTTCAGATATCTGCTTGAGCACGGGACCTATCATTTTGCAAGGGCCACACCACGGCGCCCAGAAATCCACTAGGACCCATTCGTCACTCCTCGTTACAACATCAAAATCGGCATCACTGGTATCGACTACTTTTCCCATATACGCACCAAAGCGACGTGAGCGGGGCTCCCATATCAATATGCGGCTATATCAATCGCAACAATAGGTATGAGAACCCGACCCTCCACGGGATAACCGGGGAGCCAATTGGAAGTTACACCCAGCATCCTCACCGTCGATTTCTGCGAACTTGGTAGAACGCTAGACGAGGCGGCCGCAGCAGGGATAAATTGGTTCCATATGGACGTCATGGACGGTAACTGGGTGGTCAATAAAACGATTACATTCGGTCCTGCACTGATTCGTTCTGCACGGGAGAGACTAGGTCCCGAGGCATTCATCGATTGCCACCTCATGGTCAATAATGCTGAGGAATCTTGGGATCAGTATGTCGATGCAGGCGTCGATATGGTAATTGCACACATCGAGGCCGTGGATGATTTTCCTACTCTCATAGATAATCTCCATTCATCTGGCGTTCAGGCCGGCTGCGTTCTCAATCCCGATACTCCTGCAGAAGAAGTCATGCCGCTTCTCCCCGACCTCGATCTCGTTCTAGTGATGTCTGTAGTTCCTGGAAAGGGGGGCCAATCATTCATGCCGGAAGTCGAAGACAAGGTCAGGGCGTTTCGTGCCGCCATAGATTCCCAAGAAGAAGCAGGAGGAAAGTCACCCATACTCATGATTGATGGCGGAATAAAGGACCACAATGCAGCCACTGTCTCGGAATGGGGGATTGACATAGCGGTGGTTGGCAGTGGCCTAATTAATGACAATGGGTCAATCGCAGAGAATTTGGAATCAATACACTCGGCCCTAGCAAAGTAGCAGACAATAGCATTCAAATCCCTCTCCCTCTATTCACATTCATGGTGACCGAGAGCTGGGTGGCGAGCGAGGTTTCGAAGATTGTTCCAGATGCAATTGTAGAGGCCACGGATCTTCATGGAACGGGCGACCATTTTCACGTCAGAATAATTTCAGAGGGCTATGAGGGAGTAAGGCCCCTGCAGAGGCAAATGCCGATACTCAGGCATTTCAAACAGCACCTGGAGAGTAATCTTGTCCATGCCTTGGATCTAAAATGCATGACTCCAGAGCAGGCAAAGAACTCAGGGAGCACCACATTTGATCCACACTCAGGAAAGCAAGAGTTCTTTGGTGTGCATGTTAGACGAGAGGATAGGAAGTGAACTTATGAGCGAATTCAATTGGAGCCCCGAAGAATTACAAGAAGTAGTTGACAGCAACCCGATTGTCATTTTTATGAAAGGAACTCCGGCACAACCACAGTGTGGTTTCTCCAGCAGAGGGGCCCAGATTGTCAGCTCCTTTGCCAAAGAGGTCGGTCTGGAGCAGTTTGCATGTGTCAACGTTCTTTCTGACCAAAGGGCGAGGTCTGCCCTGAAGGAATGGTCCGAATTCCCCACTATCCCGCAGGTATTTGTCCACGGGGAACTCATTGGGGGGAGCGACATCGTCCTCGAGATGTACCAGGATGGTAGCCTCAAGGAGATGTTTGAATCCGGGATGGCATGAGCGAGGAAGTCGCCAGTAGGCGCCTAGCTATGGCGACAGCACTCTTTGGCGCCGCAGTCCTCTCCTTCGCACCCCTCCTTTACCAATATTCAGACGCCAGTCCAGTCACTGGGGCTTTCTTCAGGATGCTGTATGCAGTTCCAATATTGGCAGTCTTAGCGTATCGTGTAAAATCAGAAGATAAGAGGTCCTCAAAGACGAGGGCCATTGCTTTCGCCGCTGGCCTCCTGTTGGCATTGGACTTCGTTGGGTATCACAGCGCCATTGACTACGTTGGAACGGGAATCTCTACGCTGATAGGAAACTCTCAGGTAATCATCGTCACTCTGGTAAGCTGGTGGCTACTTGGCGAGAGGCCAAACAGATCGATACTTTTCGCTCTCCCCCTGGTGATGATAGGGTTAGCATTGATTTCAGGAATCTGGGACGATGAGCCGTATGGTGCCGATCCCTTCAAGGGCGTAGTAGCATCGATATTCGCAGCGATATTCTACTCATCCTTCCTTCTTGTTTACAGATACTCAAACAGGGAAATGGCACCTTCGTCGAGCCTACAGTTCGACGCTACATTGGGTGCAGCGACTGGACTACTTATCGTCGGACTGATGCCTCTTGGAACCATCGGAATCGAACAAATCGACTTCGTCATTTCATGGCCTGGGCACGCATGGCTGCTGTTACTAGCCATCTCTTGCCAGGTCACGGGGTGGCTCGCAATCACCCATGCATTGCCGAGACTTCCCGGGGCCCATACTTCGTTCGCAGTTCTGACACAACCCGTTCTGACGATAGTATGGGGGACGATCATACTGGGAGAGGACCCATCACTACAGCAATCCGCTGGAATGGCGCTGATACTCGCTTCGATAATTTCAGTGACGATATTTGGAGAGGCCAAGGCTAACTCTGGCTCCGAAGTAGGTGTACAGGGCGAGAGATAGTTGCGAAGGGATGGGATGCACTTAGCGAGAACCTAACGACCCTGTACAGGCCGTTGTGAGAGCCGGAGATAGATAATCGTTGTTGGATTAATCCTCATTTACGACCATTTTTCTGATTTTTTTGCCAAATTATGCTACTGTTAGCACCTCAGGACCACCCTCGGTGACATATACCGAGTGTTCGAACTGTCCTACGTTCCCTCCGTCCCTGTCCTTCAGGGCCGAGTAGACCTCGATGAATCTGATAGAGGTCAGCTTCTTCACTAGAGCATTCCATTTCCTACGAAGAGACTCCTCATCCGCTTCCGGGAAAGGCTTCTCGAGTAGAGGGTACGCCCATCTCTCGGCAAATGGTAGCGTGCTGTAACGCTCTTCGATATATCGAGCCATGGTCGCCCCCAGTGGCTTCAATTTGCCCTTGTCAAGAGCCTTCCTGATTTTCACATCCCCCGTCACTCTGAGTATATTTGACGAGTCTGCCGGACTCACATTGTCAACCATCCCACTCTTGCCGGTCGTATTGAATGGCTCAACGGCATAGACGCCCCCTTCCTCGACAGCCCCCTTGAAACCGGGATTTTTCGTTCCGCAAGCATACATCGGAATTGAAACCCCGTTGTGAAGGCTCCATCTTTCCATCTGATGGCCGCAGAGATTGGAAATAGGTGAGAATCCAGCGTCTTTTGCAACTTGCTCAGCAGCTGCCCCGACTTTGTGCCAAGGTGTACCAGGATGCATATTCTCAATGGCAGCGTCCCGTGCCTCTCTAGCAGCCTTGATTTGTTCCGTATGCTTACCTCCATTACCGACTTCGATCGTCATCGCATTGTCCCCAAGAGCTCCTTTGATGTGCACTCCGACGTCCAGTTTCACTAGGTCGCCCTTCTGGAAAACCATCTCATCATCCCATCCCTCTGGCGGGGTCTGTTGGCTGTTGGTAGTGTAATGTGCCGCGAAGTCGTTAACTGAAATGGTAACCGGAAAGGCTGCCTGGCCCCCATGCCTTCGAATGAACCGTTCAGCGGAGTCAATAACTTCGTTCCACGATTTGCCAGCAACTATCTCTCCTTCTATCCCTTCTAGAGTCCGTCTAGCCACGTGGCCGGCGTCTTTCCATTGCTTCAAGTCCGACTCTTCGACCACTCTAGAATCTCCTCCTTGCCAACAATTCCTTCTCTAATGACCTCAATCTCAGACATGTCGGATGGCCCATAGGAGTAATCCCACGATATCAAGGTACTGGGCAAACCCCCCTCGCACACACCATAAACGAACTCTATCTCCTCGCCGAAGCGAGAAAGAAGCTCTGCCGCCTCGTCACAATCGTCTACGGGAATTTGCCCGCTCACATTCGCACTGGTCGCGGTAAGAGGTCCCGTTTCCTCCAGAAGGGCAACAGCAGAGGGATGGCTCATCACCCTGACCGCAACCATATTCCCTCCCAGCCTGCTATCCAAGGGGGCATTAGCCTCTAGAAGAAGAGTCAGAGATCCGAGGGGGAAGTCACTTAGGATTTCCATAGCAACTTCTGGAACCTGCACCAACTCTCTAGCCTGCTCAATATTTGCTACTCCCAAGCTCACGGGCTGATCAGAAAGCCTCCCCTTGAGTGAAAACAGTAGGTCCAGGGAGTCCGAGTTTGGGATGCACCCCAAGGCGGGCTGAGTCGAGGTAGGGTAGACAATGCACTTCCCTTCCAAAGCTGCCTTCACTGCTCTTTCCATCTCGAACCTACCTGATATGCTTCCGATTTGCCGGGGGCAAGGAGTTGGCATGAGCCACTATCGTTCCAATTTTCAGATCTAGATTGGTTTGATGTGTGTGACGTTGGAATATCCTAGCTACCTCGTAAGCAGCAACTGCAACATTCACCAGCGGAACTAGATAGATCAGCTTCCGAATGGCTCGCCTGTCCCACATCTCACTAGTTACTGCGCTTCCATCCGTACAGACAATAGCGAGCCCCATCATTTTCTGCCCAAGGGATCTAGAGTACCATAGGCCGGTTATTCTCCAGTACAACCAGTGAGAGGCGAGAAGGACAAATGTGTATGCCAGAGAGTATTGGGGCTGGGTCTTCCATGTCTCGATTACCCACACATGCAACAGCTCCCACCTAGTAGCTAACATGAGCAAAGTTGTTACAATAACGATGTCAATTATCAGTGAAGTCCCTCTTCTAACTCCAGAGGCTAAAATAGTCCCCTCTGGGAGATTCCAATGCTCGTTCTCCTGCTCTGAAACTATTGATTTTGCAAGTGTAACACCGCTTACTGGAGTCAGCGAGATCGGAGAATCGTGGTCTATCATGCTGCTCCCTCAGGACATTCCGAGGATGTGCCAAGCCTCAAGGTTACGTTCCCTGACATGTCCAAGCCACCCTTCCCAATTCTCATCGAATCTCAATGTTGACGGGTCCCCTATCACGATTAGTCCCCTCTTAGCGCGAGTCAGAGCCACATTCAGCCTCCTTGGGTCAGAGAGGAACCCGACCTTGCCATCGCTGTTCGACCTCACGCAGGAGAATACGATAACTTCCTTCTCTCTTCCTTGGTAGCCATCAACAGTCTTTACCTCTACGTCCTGTATAGATTCAGGAAGGACATCCCTGATTGCCCTCACCTGTGCAGCGTAGGGAGTAATTACTCCGATATCGGCTATCCCCACGTCGCCCGTATCCAATAGCCCCTCGACAATTTTCGAAACCCAAGAAGCCTCAGCGGCATTCTCCTTTGACTCACTATCAGTCGTGACCACCTCACCTCCCTCTACCGGGACGAATGCAATCGGAGAATCCCAATCAGGCCATAGCATTCCAGCTGGCGTGGGTCTCTGTGAGCTATCTACTCCGTCAATCAAGAGGCCATCGTAGAAAGCTCCATTCGGAAACTCCGAGATAGCCGGGTGCATTCTATACTGGGTAGTCAATAGATGAGCCTCTATGCCCATCCCCATCATTCTCTCGAATAGCGACTTTGACAGGCCGCCCTCCTCCGCTCTTCGAGATATTACAGTTGGAGGGAGTTGCTTGTGATCACCAACTAGTACTAACTGCCTAGCCCCACGAACTATCGGAACGAGGGACGCAGGCTCCGTAGCCTGCGTCGACTCATCCAACAAGACCTGAGGGAAACGCCTACCATCTAGTAATTCGTGACCGGATCCTATGCAAGTGCAACAAAGAACCTGAGCCTTGTCAAGAATATCGTCACGCATCTGACCCTCAATTCTGCGGACTTCCTTCCAGCCCCTGCTGAGGTCCCTATGGGCGAGCCCCTTCTCCTTCCCCCCTCTCATTCCTTTGATTTTCCTTCCTAATTTCTCATTCAACTCCAAATGCTCAACGAGATCCCGCCTCAGTGGGTGTTTCTCCATCAATGCGTCCATCGTTGCTTCCCTAAGCGCCTCCCTCACCTTGACTGGCTGACCCAACCTCACTGCCCTTACTCCAAGCTTCAACAGCCCCTCCAGGAGGTTATCCACGGCTACATTCGAGTCAGCTACGGCCAGAACTGTCCCCATGTCCTGCTGTGCCCAAGCCTCGAGGATCCTAACCGCAGTATGGGTCTTTCCAGTTCCGGGGGGGCCTTGAATCAGAGTCATTCTTTGCTCCACCGCCGCCTTTGCAGCATTTCTCTGCGCTTCGTTTAGGTTCAAATCGAGAGAGAAACTTCTGCCCCTGACTCCTCCCAGTTGTGGAGGAAGAGAAGCAGTTCCAGATGGGTCATGGACAAGGCCAAGAATCAGCTCTCTTAGTGGAGCACCACCCTCTTCCTGGAAGATGGAATTAAGCGCATCCCTCATTCTGTCATAAGCGACCCTATTGGCCCCTCTATCCATTCTCCAACTATCTTTCCTAATATCAGAAGGAAGCTCAGGTAAGACGATTTTGATGGAGTTTCGCCTCCTCTCACTAATTATCGCCTCAATCGGCTTCTCGGACAGAGGGTCCCCACGGCTGAGCATCACGATATCCCCTTGCCTGAATCGGTGAGGCCCCAGATCCCCCCTGCCTCTCTTTCCTAGTTTCACGACCCTTTGATCGAATAGCCAGCCATCTGGTTTTGCAACCAAGTCAAATAACGCAACCCCATTTGAGACAAGCCTATCTTTAGACCAGTTTCTGAGCCTTCTTTCAGTAGATGCGAGCTCATCGTCCAATTCCCATCTGATTAGCTTCTGATAGGCCTCGTGATGATCCTGGCTCCTCTTGAACCTGGATGGTAGTCTCCCGGCCTCCTCTTCCACAATACGGCGCGTAGAAGGCACCTCATCACCATTCCCCGAGCGTGAATACCTCATTTCCCGTGATTCATCCCGAACACCTTCCCGTGAGGATTATACGATGAGTTTCTGGGAAGCCGCCTACGGGTGGGGGGCATACCGGTGTTTGACAGATTCAAATTCAATCGTAAGAAGGAGGATGAGGGCATAGAATGCCCACTGTGCCAGCAGAAAAATCCCCCAGAGGCAGATAGCTGTTCCAGATGCTCTTACCAGCTCCAGAAAGCCACACACCAACAAGAAGCAACCGTCGACGACGGCGAAGCATCAGACCTCTTCGACGAGTTGCTGGGGGACTTCGAGGAGGATGAGAATGAGGAGGTAGTCGACTGGTCAAAGACCACGTTCACCATGGATGATGTCACTATCGATGTCAAGCAGTATGGCAAGGATGACTCGGTAGTCACGAAGCAGAAGCCCAGCTTTGCGTTCACCGTTGACCTCCCAGAACCTAGCGAAGGACAGGAGGAAGAGAGCTACGAATTGAAACCCGAGGACGCACCTGAGTTTGTTACCAAGTTCGAAGTCCCCGATTCAGAGCCCGAACCCATGGAGGAGATAGCGCCTCAGCACGTCGAATTAATACAACCAACCTCCGAGTCTGCCGACGAAGTTGACATCGTAGCTGCCAGCGATATTCCAGACTCAAATGGTGCTATTGAGAAGCCAGAGCCAGAGCCCGAGCCAGAGCCAGAGCCAGAGCCAGAGCCAGAGCCAGAGCCCGAGCCAGAGCCA
>PBGL02000028.1 GCA_002718995.2 Methanobacteriota archaeon | reverse complement strand
CAATTAACGAAGTTGACTGCCCAGCGGCATTAGAGGCAATGATGGTGTAGCCTGTCTGAATTTTCTGTAATTGTGGAGTCCCGCTTATTACCCCTGATTGGGGATCCAATGAAAGCCCATCTGGCAGACGGGGGTTGACCAGCCAATTCTGTGGCCCGTCACCAAGAAAGCTAGGGGTTAGTGGCTGAATTTCTTCACCCACGATCACGGTCATTTCTTCGACACCGTAGGAGAGCGAGGCCGGCATCATCATGGCCCTGCAGTAATCGCCTGTGAAAATCTGAGAGTAGGTGCAGTCATCCTCGGTGATGACTGGGACGAAGCAATCCTGATGGGAGGGCTGTTCATCGCAGTCAACGGCTATTTCCGATTCCCCTCCCTGACCAAAGATACCTAGGCAGCCTGATGATAGCATCAGAAAGGTTAGCATCAGAGATGATGCACGCACGCTGCGCATGTGCCTCGATAAAGGGGGGACGTGAATAACTTGTCATATCCCGGGATATGCGGGCCCTTCCTCGAAGCAGTATTTGACGGTCTGGAAATCAGACTTGAAGCCCGATACTTCTGAACATACGGTCGATGGGTCTTCCTGGTGGATTAGGGCTCTTGCGAAGAAGCGTGCTACGTCTTGCATCTCGTCGACACCCATTCCCACGCGAGTCAATTCCGGAACCCCCAGCCTTAGCCCACTAGGGCCGGACATTGCCTTTGTGTCGCCTGGTAGCATGTTCATGTTGGTGATTATTCCACAGTCCTCGAGAGTCTGGGCGGCTCTCATTCCCGCTCCCGAATCAGGGCCTCCGTGACGAGTGAGGACCTGATGGCTCTCCGTGAAACCCCTCTCCTCCGCGAGGACGTCGAAACCCTCTGACGAGAGGGCTGCCCCTAATGCCTGAGCGTTTGAAACGATGTCCCTGGCATAGTCTTCACCGAACTCCTCAAACTCGGCCAGAGCAACTACCTTTCCAGCGACGTGATGCAAGTGGTATGATGAGCATGTCCCTGGGAAAATTGAGTTATTGAGTTTCTTCTGTAGAGACTGATCTTCGGAATTTGAGAGGAGGAAGCCTCCTTGGGGGCCAGGGAAGGTCTTGTGACTGGACCCTGTCATTACGTCTGCACCCTCTTGGAGCGGGTCTTGGAACAGTCCTCCTGCAATCAAACCCAAGACATGGGCACCATCGTACATAACTCTGGCTCCGACCTCATGTGCTGCATCCGAGAGTTCAGAAAGAGGTGTCGGAAATAGGAAGACTGACTGCCCGAAGAGTGCTAGTTCTGGTTCCGTCTCGCGTATCAGCGCGCATGATGCGTCTATGTCCGGCTCCATTCTTTCCTCATCCCATGGGTATGTCACTAGATCTAGACCTCTCAGGCCAACTGCTCCCATCCTTGCGTGGGAGATATGCCCTCCATCAGCTGTTGATACTGCTGTGATCTTATCGCCTGGCTTGGCGAGTGCCTTCAGTGCGCCTATGTTGGAGACGGTTCCCGAAGTAGACTGGATGTTGGCGAAGCCACAATTGAACACCCTCTTAGCCAGGGATATTCCTATCTCCTCGATGGTATCGAAATCATCGCATCCCTGATAGTACCTCTTTCCCGGAAGCCCCTCTGCATATCTCCCATGTAGGTCAGAATCACATGCTTTGCGCACTAATGGACTGAGTATATTCTCACTGGCTATCATCGGTAGACTGTCTCGGTAGTGTCGACCAGATTGGGCGACAGCATCGAGAACCCGCTCGGCGGCCGCTCTTGGACTCATGACGATGCATCGAAAACAGGTCAAAGATGTTAACGGAGAGTGCAGTGATACAGTATCACTTGGGAATTCCACCCAAGCGTTAATTGAATCGTTCCCCCTCTGCGCTTCATGAGCCGCCGCCGAGTGCTGACTCCACTACTGATTGCCATACTGATGCTAACCTCGACATACAACGTGTCAGCGACAGATTCCGATGGAGATGGGACCGATGACGCGAATGATGCGTTCCCAAACGATCCTTGTGCGGATACAGATACAGATGGCGACGGGATGCCGGACACCCTGGCCAGCGGTTGCTCTGGGGATTACGTCGTCGCCCATACCTCATTCGAGGATCCATTCACCATCTCTAGTGTCAAGTATACTGACACCGGGAATGAGAGTGTTGACAGGTACCTGTGGAATAACGCCAATGAGCCACACGTGGCGCATAACCAAACCACTGGATCAGAGATGGGCTTCTCACTCTACTACGAATCTAACGGGGGAGTTGGACTCACTGACGGGGACTACTTTGGAACCATAGACTATACTGGCACTGTTGGAAACTTCACTGACGGGGACAATGGCTACCAGATGTCGGATGTAGATGGCATCACTACTCTGCAGTTGGACAACGTCACAGCCGAGATGCTTACCTTCGACATGTTCCTGCAAGATACCGCGTATGAGACCTCCACGCCAGTGGATTACCTCATCGTCACATTCAGGGGCTCTAACTCAGATATCTCAATATTGAACACGACTGGATATGACATCGATTCCTCCTTCTCGTCGTACTTGGGGACTTGGACCTCCACCACTGTAAGCATTTCCGCTGCGGGACAGGGGTTCCTAGAGGTGGAGTTCAGTTCGAACTCGGCGATGGAGGCGCTATACCTAGACAATATTCAGTTTACCTCATCGTCACAACTCGTTGAGGATGATGATGACGATAACGATGGTTGGTCGGACTCAGATGAAGCTGCATGCGGAACTAATCACTTGGACTCATCGGATGTCCCGATCGATGCTGACTCAAACGGCATCTGCGACGCCCTAGAAGGCGATGATTTCGATGGCGACGGGATTCCGAATGATACAGACTCCGATGATGACAACGATGGCGTAGAGGATGTGGATGATGACTTCCCACTAAATCCGAATGAGACCACTGACACGGACATGGATGGGATTGGAGATAATGCCGACGAGGACGACGACAACGATGGTTGGCCGGACGCGGCAGAGATTGATTGTGGCTCAGATCCACTCGATTCCTCCTCTGTTCCGATTGACACAGATTCAGACGGGACCTGCGACGCACTTGATGAGGATACTGATGGAGATGGGGTGGCGGATGTCGATGACGCGTTCCCTAATGACCCCACAGAGTGGGGTGATGCTGATGGAGATGGCAAGGGGGACAACGTAGATGACGACGATGACAACGATGGTGTTCCTGACCTTATGGANGAGAGGTGCTTCTCCGACCCTCTGGACCCACTCTCATTGCCAACCGACACCGATGGTGACGGGGATTGTGATCCAATAGACTACGACGATGACAACGATGGATACACGGACCAAGTGGAAGGTTGGTGCGGCTCTGACCCACTAGATGACAATTCAATACCTATTGATTCGGACGGTGATGGCGATTGCGATACCATGGACAATGACTCAGATAATGACGGAGTCGACGATGCCGAGGATGCATTTCCTGACGATAACTCAGAGTGGTTAGACACCGACGATGATGGTATCGGAGACGTAGCCGACACCGACGATGATGGCGATGGTTGGTCGGATGATGAGGAGGGTGATTGTGGTAGCGACGGGATGGATGCAGCTTCTGTTCCTGCGGACTTAGACGGTGATGGCGAATGCGACGGCATTGATTCGGACGATGATGGGGACGGCGTGGACGATGTGGAAGATGCATTCCCTGACAATCCTGCTGAGTGGTATGATACCGATGGAGATGGAATTGGCGATAACTATGATGTCGATGATGACGGAGACAGTTGGTCTGACAGCACAGAAGGCGACTGCGGTACCGATCCGATGGATGGCGGTTCTGTGCCTGATGATATCGACTCCGACGGTGCCTGCGACGATCTGGACCCAGATGACGATGGGGATGGTGTGGCGGATGTCGATGACGCCTTCCCAGGAGATGGCACGGAATGGGTTGACACCGACGGGGATGGTGTCGGGAACAATGCCGACACAGACGATGATGGTGACCAATTCTCTGATGACTTCGAACTAGAGTGTGAGAGTGATTCTCTCGACCCTGATTCCATCCCAAGTGATATCGACTCCGATGATATTTGTGATCCACTGGATGACTTTAATGACATAGCGGAAAGCGATGAAACCCCTGGTTTCGGCCTTATTTCGGCTCTTGCGATGCTCGCCATAGCAGCATTCGCACGAAGGGATTGATGGCGCCGACAGCAGGACTTGAACCTGCGACCTGTGGATTAACAGTCCACCGCTCCACCAACTAAGCTATGTCGGCCTTAGTGGCCCGCTGGCTCACCCATTCATCAATTAATCGGAATCATTCCCACTCTATTGTGCCTGGTGGCTTGTGGGTAATATCGTAGACAACACGGTTTACATGTCCCTTCAGGGTGTTTGTAATTTCGGTGCTAATTGAGGAGAGTACGTCATGCGGTATAGGGGAGTACTTTGCACTCATTCCATCGAGGCTGGTCACAGCACGCACGACTACAGTCTCTCCGTGAACACGTGCNTCGCCGTGCACCCCCACGCTCCTAACTGGCAACAGAGCTGCGAANTATTGCCANGGGAGGTCGCACCTCCCTTCTTCGGCCGCTTCTATCAGGCGTTTCTCGACTATGTGACATGCTTCCCTGCATGCTTCGACCCTCTCTGGNGTGAGTTCCCCAAGGACACGAACCGCCAGTCCCGGGCCGGGGAAAGGTTGCCTCTCGCTAGATTTGATTCCAAGCTCTCTCGCTATTGATCTGACTTCGTCCTTGTAGAACTCGTGCAGAGGCTCAACAATTTCCAAATCGACATCATCCGGTAAGCCGCCAACGTTGTGGTGGCTCTTGATGACGTCTCTATCTCCGCCACCAGACTCTATCCAATCCGGTGCTATGGTTCCTTGGACGAGGTATTTCGCCCCACATGATGATTGCTCCTCCTCAAAGACCCTGATGAATTGCTCTCCTATCACCTTACGCTTATGCTCAGGATCAGTGACTCCTTCCAAATTCTTGAAGAAGCGTTCTGAAGCGTCTACAACCTTCAGATCAATTCCCATCTCAGAGAACATTTCCATAACTTCCTCGGTCTCATGCTTGCGCATGAAACCAGTATCGACATACACGCAATGCAGTAGGCTTCCGACTGCGCGGTGAGCGAGAACAGCAGCCACTGAGCTATCTATCCCGCCTGAACAAGCGATTATTGCAGTATCATCAATTTGAGACTGGAGGGCCTCTACTGCCTCATCGACCAACATTTGGGTATTCATCAAAGGACTCACCCCTGAATCGACTCGTCGTCGGCGATGACCTTCGCAGTCATGGCCGAACGGTANTCGGAGTATGCGGAGGCGAGTTCCTCGTCGGTTGTAGCGAGAATCTGTACGGCCAAGGCACCGGCGTTATCGCCCCTGTCTACTCCGACTGTAGCTACTGGCATCCCCGGAGGCATCTGAACTATCGAGAGTAGTGAGTCTAGAGGGACCTTTCCTCCGACTGGGACGCCAATAACTGGCATAGTAGTCATGGATGCAATGACGCCCGGAAGTGCTGCTGCAACTCCTGCCATACCAATGAAAACCTTGCAACCCGACTCTTCAGCGGATTCAATGATTCCTTCGAGGTACTTCGGGGCCCTGTGTGCCGAGGCAACCCTGATTTCGTATGAAACATCGAACCTGTCTAGCACTNTTTTGCATTTCTCGGCAACTGGCAGGTCCGACTTGGAACCCAATACGACGCATATGTCCATGCACATCGGGAAGTAAGGAGGTTCAAATGCCTGCCGTCTAAAATTACTCTTCGACCACTGGGAGAATGAANGAGCTTGGCCATTCCGCTCCCTCGAAAACGACGGGGGGTGACAACAGGATTTCCGATAGGGCCTCCGATTCTGGATGGCCCTCGAAGAGGCAGTCCTGAACAAATCCGGTTTGGTGCCTATATGCCAATGAAATAAAATCGAATCCGGAACGACTGCTCCCGCTAATCAGAAGGGACCCGTTTTCAGTAGCAAGGGTGGCTATTGGGCCTCTGTGCCACCTATCCGACAAAACCGTCCACTGTCCATCAATCACGAGTCCATCCAATGCCGTGGGATTCACTGGGGCTACTAGCCTAGCAGGGGGGATTTCAAAGGATTCTGAAATCAATCCGATAGANCTCAACATTGAAGCTATGAAGAGTGAGTAAGATATCCACCCAATTTTCGGATCCACCTCAATATGAAGCGGGAAAATGACNAANCCCACTAGGAGGAGTTTCCAATCTATTGGGAGGGAAAGGATTGAGCCCCCGGATGATGGCTGCGAATTTCTCTCCAACATTTGAGGGATAATCAATAGACTCCACGAGACCACGAATAGAATNGCGGCTACGGCTTGGTCATCTGGCGTCTTACCGGGAAATGCCAAGGGAAAGGAGCTGGNAATCAGAAAGAATGGGGCCCAAGCAGAGGGTTTGAGTAGGCTCCATGCCAAAGGCCTGAGCCTTTGCCTCGACCAATGTGCCTTGTTTGAGCTCGAATTGGCCCATGCTTCCGAGAGGGGGATTTCACCGTCCCTTAGAGCGGGTGGAGTCTCTCCTTCGCCGAGTTTCCACCAGGCTGGGTTGCCTACAAGCCAGAATCTGTCCTCGGTAGCCTCCATGNCCCTCGGAGGGGGCGCTTGGCATTATCGCCTTCGGCGGCTAAATCAGTCTTCGCATGGGTGCCGCAACACAAGATTTCGTGCGGCGAGAACCTCGTCGACGCGTCTTACGTCAGTACTATGCGGAGCGGACGAGACTAGCTCGGGATCCTCTGCTAGGATGTCCAAGAAGACGTCGGCGAACTTGTCTAGGACCTCGCGGCTCTCGGTCTCTGTTGGCTCTATCATTAGACATTCTGGGACGATCATGGGGAAGTAAAGTGTCGGAGACATGTACCCATAGTCTAGAAGGCGCTTGGCGACATCCTTCCCGGTCACGCCTGTAGCCTCCTTGAGGGGGGCCATACTCAATGTGAATTCATGTTTGACTACCTCAGCAGGGGCGCCATCGACGGGCATTGCATGAATGTCCTGAAGGTCACGAGATTCTGGGTCGGGATTCAATATCCGGTGGCGTAGGTAGTTTGCATTCAGCACTGCATGCTCGCTCATTAGTTCCAGCTCCCGCCCATAGCGCCTGTAGAAGGCCCACGCTCGGACTACTGCTCCGGAATTTCCGTGCCACTGCTGAACCTTTCCGATTGTTCTACTCGGGGTTCTCCAGAAGTATCGATAGCCGTCCCCTGTGGCTCCCTCGTCTTCCGAGGGTTCGCGATCCGCGAGTGGAGAGGGGAGGAACTCGGAGAGGTGAGATTTGACTCCTATAGGGCCACTTCCAGGACCTCCCCCTCCGTGAGGCTGGCTGAATGTTTTATGCAGATTATAATGGACAGCATCGAATCCCATTCTTCCGGGGTCGGTCTTACCTAGAATTGCATTGAAGTTGGCACCGTCATAGTACATTTGTCCGCCCGCAGAATGGACTATTTCTGCCGCCTTAGCTATCTCTGGCTCAAATATCCCCAGTGTGCTCGGATTGGTGATCATCATCGCGGCCGTATCCNCCCCAACCGCCGCCCTAAGGGCATCNAAGTCGAGCCTTCCGTCGCCGCCGCTTGGTATCTCAATAATTTCGTACCCGCACATTGCTGCAGATGCCGGGTTTGTTCCATGAGCTGAGTCGGGGACGATTACCTTGTCCCGATGGCTCTCGCCGTTAGCCCTGTGATATTCCTGAATGCACCTGATTGCTGTAAATTCGCCCTGCGCTCCTGCGACTGGTTGAAGAGTGACCTGGTCCATNCCGGAACATATCTCAAGCATTTCCTGCATCTCATAGAATATCGAGAGTAGCCCTTGGATTTGATGCTCGGGCTGTAGTGGATGGATCCTGTCTATTCCAGGTAGCTGGACAATGCGCTCATTGACCCTAGGGTTGTGTTTCATTGTGCAAGAGCCGAGCGGGTANAATCCTGTATCGATGCCAAAGTTCCTCTGGGAAAGCCACGTGTAATGCCGGACCAGTTCTGGCTCACTTGCTCGGGGCCATTTCGGCAGTTCGGCTCGAGCCAATGATTTGGGGATGGTGCCATGTGCTTCACTAATTATGGGCTCAGGCTGGGACCAGCCAGTTCCTTCGGCCCCATTGAACTCGAAGATATCACTCATTCCCCGGCCCTCCCGATCCATGATTCCAAAGAGGAAGCGAGTGCTTTGATATCGGCATGGCTTGTTCTCTCATCGCAGCCGATAAGTAGGCAATCTGACAAATCGTCCCACCATTCCCCCAGTGAGAGTCCACCAAGTACCCCTTCGCTGTCCATGTGGGCAAGAGCATCAGCTGCTTCGCCTGGAAGTTTTACGGCGAATTCCCGGAAATTGTGAGATCCTGGATTGATTGGTTCAACTCCCGAAATCTGACATATAGACTGCTTGGTTGCTTCGGTGGTNGCGGCTACTCGAAGTGCCAACTTCTGCAACCCCTCAGGNCCNAGGAGAGCCATGTGCATGGCCCCCATGAGAGCTATGAGAGTTTCATTGGAACAGATGTTTGACGTTGCTCGGTGTCGGCGTATGTGCTGCTCCCGGGTGGAAAGTGTGAGTGTGAAGGCATCACGACCATCTTCGTCTACGGTCTTTCCGACTATTCNTCCAGGCATCAAACGGAGGTATTCTTTCTTNCAGGCGAACAGACCGTAGATTGGGCCACCTGCAGTAGGGCCGATTCCAAATGGTTGACCTTCCCCTACGACGATGTCAGCACCATAATTTCCTGGCGCCTCCACNATTCCCAGTGAAACCGCGTCGACGCCCACNATGAGAGCAGTATGTTCACCGATAACCTCCTTCAATTTCGCTATTCCCTCATCTAGTTCGCCGAATGCATTCGGTTGCTCGACATACACCGCACACGATCCTGCAGCAGAGGTGGCCTCACTGAGATCCACCCTTCCATCCGAGCCGTGTTTGAGAACTCGTAATTCTATCCCGCTCCCCTGAGCATAATTTTCGATAACAGAAAGCCGGTGTGGTGGAACGAATTGTGAAACGTAAACAACGCCCTTCTGTGAGGCCTTCCGGCCCTTCACCCTGACTGCACAGGTGATGGCTTCTGCTGCGGCCGTACTCGCATCGTACATAGAGACGTTAGATACTGGTAATCCGACTAGTTCCGAGACCATTGTCTGGAATTCCCACATGGCCTGAAGCATTCCCTGACTTACCTCGGGCTGGTAAGGAGTGTATGATGTGAGGAATTCGCCCCTTGTGGCTATCATAGGGACCATTGTTGGGACGAAGTTGCGAGCCAANCCTGCAGCAAGGAAAGATGGGCGAGAGTCGAGGTTTACGTTAGCTCCTAGAAGATGCTGTGCATCGGCCCATATCTCCTCCTCTGACTGGGGCCCACGGAGCGGCAGGGGCTCATTTCTTCTTACCTCCTCAGGNATATCGGAAAATAAGTCGTCCATTGTCTCCAGGCCAATCTCCTTGAGCATTTCTCGCTCCCTGCCAAGGTTTGGAAGTTGGTCCATTCTGTCCCCTCGGAACGAATGCCCGTCGAGGGAGTATATGATTTTCATCAGTCGGAAGCCTGCAAATTGTCTATCATTCCACCGACACACTCTTATTGCTTCGGACTGAGAGCCGTATGATAGCATGAGGGTCGCGATTACTGCATCTGATTCATTTGTCGCTCCATACATTGTGGAAGCGCTTGGAGATAGGGCGGTTGTCATTCCGGACGAGGCCCTGCAAGACCAGACTTCCATTGACGTTATGCTCACTCCTTGCACTGCACTGATTCACATTAATTCACGGCCNCTAGATACCTCAGTAGCTCGAAATGAAAGAGAGGCAAAGATCGTGATGAGGGAGGCTGCTAGACCAGTTTTAGACGCCGTTGACAGGCATGGCGAGTTGCACTTGGTCATCCTNGGGACGCTCAGAGTCCATCCCCAATGGTACCCTGGTGACGACTACTATGGCCCTGAGTCGACCCTGTCCCCTCGGGACACCGCTGCGGAAGGTCAGCTCTGGATTGAAGAGAACGCATTGGAGAGAGCGGAGGCCGGAAGGCCGGTTAGCGTAATCAGGGCATCGAACGTTCAGGGAGTTCCACTCGATGGACCTCCNGGGAATGGGATACTTCACAGATGGGCTNTTGAAAGTCAGATGGGATGGGTCAATGTCCCTGGTTCTGGCGANGACGTCAAAGACTTCATCCATGTGGAAGATTTGGTTCGAGTNATTGAAACTGTTTTGCAGGATCCNCCCTTGACCAGNGAGAGTTTTGCGGTGGGCTCTGGCAAGGGAATTACCATGAGTGACTTGTCCGATATTTACAATCAGAAGACAGGTGCAACAGCTGAATTAAACCAGAACTCGGATAACGAAGTGTGGGGGATAGTTGATGCTTGGTACTTGGAACATCGATGCGGATTTAGGCCACAAATAAGCCTCGAGGAGATGATTGGAGAGGCTTTCGAGGTCGCGGACCTCTAAACGCCCANTATTATCCTCTTTCTGATTGAGTTCCAACCTTCGACAGAGGCGTCAATGGTGCTCTCGTATCCCACTCTGAAATCGCTCAAATCAGCAGAAGCTGGAAGTCTAATTTCCGATCCGCAGGAGAAAGATGGATCATCGACAGACGAAACTTCGGCGATTATCGTGCTGCCTCCCCTGTATTCATCGGGAATTCCGATTCCGAAGGTCTTCTCCAATGACGATATCCTGATCGACAAAGCGTAGGGCGTACCCCTGTGAGTTTCTACTACACGCCTCTGGTCCGACATCAATCTTGCTTCAAGGAATGATTGGACTACTCCGGATAGTGATTCTTTGTCCGACACCTCCGGGGGTGTTTCTGTGGGTGACTGAGGAGTTTCAGTCACCGGGGTGAATTCGGATTCCTCCGAGGAGGGGGCGTCCTCGAATCCAGAAGGGGGATGGGGAGGGGTTTCCGATTCTGTCGAGATAGACGAGGCAGCAGCGGCCGCTATCCCAGCAGCGGCTAGGCCGNCTGCTAGGGTTTCGGCAGGAGGTATCCTCGCAATGACGGCTGCCTGGTAAGCATCTGCCCTTGCATCCCAGAGCCTCCCTGCGGTAGATTGTAGGGTGAACGGTAGCTTGGAGATCAGCGAGCTGACCTCGGCATCGGCTTTGGACCTCCCTGCCTCGACGGCTTCAACGCTGGTGGACTGGGGGTCAATTAATGCAAGAACCTCTGAGAATTGACTGGTGACGTCGTCCAAGTTGACTTCCTCGACGGGATCTGGAGAAGGGCTGTTTTCGATTCCACTGACTGAGAAGGGAACATATGCGATCTCCGTGCCATTTTCGTCGTCATCATGCAACCTCAGTGTCCATTCACCGGTACCGGGATTGGGGAGGTCGAAACCGCCTCTAGTTCTTCCTTCGAGATATCTGTAGCTAGTATCGTGCATATCGTTGAGAGCCTCGTCGCCGTGGGGGATATCCGAGGGTACGATCCCTATCCATGCGCTAGGCGGCAATTCGGGGGCCGTGAACGCGAAGCTAATGGCCTCTTCGGGAAAGAATCTGGACTTCGCGAGGGTGATCTCTATCTCTGTGACCTCTTCGGTCACCGCTTCATTACTGCTATCCGATATCGGAGTTGCTGGTTCCCGGGAAGGGAGGATAGTGATCTTTCCAACGCCCACCCACCTCCTAGTTCCGGTGGGCAATCCCCCTGAGCTAGGGACACGGGTCCAACCTCCCCTGTACCAGTCATTCATGCCTTCTTGTTCCCTGTCATCCAAGCTCCATGATGGGGCCCCTCCGGAGCCAGCGTTGTAGTAGTAAAGGATCGCTCCTTCCCCATTTCTAAACGAGGGTTTGCCATTAATCTCGTCTTGCGGGGAGTAAATTCCGTTATAGAGGGGGTTTGGATGGTCACTAATGACAATCTTGGAGCCTGCAGAGTATTGATCATTTGTCGTATCTGACTCGATTAGTGAAATCATTTCGGGGAGACTCAATGAGCCATCGCCATCTGAATCTAGTGCCTCTACAATCGCCCTCACAATTGCCTCAGGGGCCGTCTGCCCTGTGATGGAAGAGAGTGCGGATGAGAACTCCTCATAACTCAATGAGCCATTCCCATCGATATCATACTTAGAAAATAGTGATTCTGCGGACAGCCCTTTAGAAATTAGAAGGGCCTGTAGATTCTTTATTGCTATGGCTTCTATCCCACTGCTCATGCTGACGCCTCGGACTAGGACAGAGGGCATTCAGCAATGAGGTTTGTCGCGGCGAGATGCGAATTTTGCACCCTGTTGCTATCTGGAATTGAACGGTGGCCTAACTATCTCAGCCCTGACCCTGCGCCTACGACTGGCTTGAATCCATACCTCATCGCCAACGGCCGATCCATTGAGATATGCCATGGCAATTCCCGTTCCGCCCAGTGATGGTGCGGGTGCCCCGCTAGTCACGTAGCCGATTAGCCGAGCATCTTCTCCGGGCCCGTCCAGGACCATGTGTCCCGGCCTAGGGGAAGGCCCCCTTTCCTGACACAGCAGTGCGTGCCATCTTTCTTCGCTTTCTAACGAAGAAACCAACCTGTCTCTACCTATGAAATCATGATTCAAGCTCAAACCAAAGGGGACTGCAGTTTCGACGGTGTCCCTGGCGAGGAAACTATCTGGAAGAGGGGAGTCAGTGGTTTCTCCGAGGCCCGGCCATAGGAAGTCCTGCCCTGAGAGGAGATACCCCATCTCCAACCTCAGAGTATCACGGGCACCCAGTCCAACAGGGACGATTCCGTTTTCAGAGCCAATTTCTAGCAGGGCCGACCAAAGTTTTGGGGCGTGTTCGTTGGTGACGAAAATCTCCACTCCCGACTCCCCGGTGTATCCAGTTCCCTGGATCCAACCTGTAATTCCTAAATCATTAGCTGCTATTTCCTGACAGCGGAACCTTCCCACGGAGTTTGCAGGCCCGAGGGTTTCAGAAACTATCTGCGATGACTCGGGCCCCTGTAATGCCAGGATGCTGGTCTTGCTAGACAAATCCTCCAATGAAACAGAACCGTCTGATGGCAAATGGGATGAGAGCCATTCGAACATGGTGCCTACCATCGATGCATTAGGAACTCCGAATACCTCATCTTCTGTGTTGACTGCGAAAATCATATCATCGATGATATTACCATCTAAATCTAGGAAATGCGTGTAGCCGCACCTGCCACTTGCGAAGTTCATAAACTCCTGAGTACCGATGGACTGTAGCCATGATAATACATCACTACCATGAAAGCGGAAGAAGCCCATGTGGGAGACATCGAAAAGCCCGGCATGGCTCCGAGTTGCGAGGTGCTCCTCTTGGATCGAAGTATACCAAATCGGAAGTTCGAAACCATGGAAGTCGACAATATTCGCCCCTGACTCAATGTGCTGCTCAAAAAGGGCGGTTCGTACGGGGGGCTTACTTCCCATGACGTTAGCAAGGAGAGGAGAGGCAATAAGTTTCGGGAAGTACATAATCAGATTGGGCATGTACTGGAAATTACCAATTGGAAGCATCCATAGTAGAGTAAACATATGATAGTTAACTTTAAATAATACGGTGTTGACTATACAACTGCGAGTTGAGAAGATGGAAAAGGAGACTGCGAGGCATGCCGGAGTGAAGAAGAGCACCTCTAGTAAGACTACTAGTGGACGCTCGATAGTGCCGGCCCAAAGGCCTTCCAAGAGCCGAGGGACGGAGTCGGTGACAGGACCTTGCAAGATTTGTGGATCCAACTCGTGGGACAATGATGACATTCGAGGGGAGACATCCTGTTCGGACTGCGGCTACGTTGCTGCGGAGAATATGATCGACCCAGGTGCCGAGTGGACTAATCATTCAGGAGGGGACGATAGAAGCAGGGTTGGTGCCCCAACTACGCTCACACTTTCCGATAAGGGCCTATCAACCGAGATTAGACGTTCTGACCTAACCTCAGGCTCGGCCAAGAGACATGGGATGTCAGGGAAGGCACTTCGAGACTGGAGGAGGAGGCAACGTATCGATCAGAGAAGCAAAACTCGGGACAGTCGCAGCCGGAACCTATCGAAGGCTATGCAGTTCATCAGGGACAGGGGCGACCTGCCCCCGCAAATTGAGCAGCAAGCTGCGGGACTATACAGGCATGCCGTGGACAGGGGCCTAGTGACTGGGAGGAGTATTCGGGGAGTGTCTGCTGCATGCGTATATGTTGCAGCTAGAGAGGCTGAAATCCCCAGGAAAATAGAGGAGGTGGCCCAGTCCTTTGACATGACAAAGGAAGTCGAAATCAAGGAGCTGAAGAGAACAATACGGCTCGTAGCAAGAACACTTGGAGCACACCACATCACGGGCCCTGAAGAGTACTTTGAGAAGTTTCATTCTGATCTCGGCCTTCCGCCGGTTGTACTTGGGAATGTGAGAGGAATCTGGGATCTGGTGAAAGATGATCTTTCATGGCAAGGAAAGAAACCATCGGGGATTGCTGGGGTCCTTCTTTACAAATCGTCCCAAGATAGCAGCTCACCGAGAACTCAAAGCGACGTCTGCAAAGTTGCCGGAATCAGCGAGGTTACTCTCAGGGGACTTCTGAAGATACTGAATCGGATGCTGGAAACGAGTTCTGGTCAATAGTGCCATTCGAGGTTATGTAGACGCTGGAGGATTTGAAACCCCAGTCCACTTGATTTAGGGCTCCCTAAATTTTCAAATACCGTTCCCTGCCCGTAGAAAATGAAAATGTCCGACAGCATGAGGAACTACCGCATTGCCCTTTCCGAAATGAGTTCGGGAATATTTTTATTTTCGATATTCATGCTGTCAATAACTGTACCTCTGAATATCGCATCTGCAGATAACCATGAAGATGTGACTTACACACTTTCTGGTCATATCTATACAGCAGATGGACAGTTCGCAAATACTACTTCAATTAAAGTCGATTCGATGGCTTCTG